>CANQWX010000046.1 GCA_947627665.1 uncultured Clostridia bacterium | reverse complement strand
CTACCAAAAAACTTTTGCAAATATGAGAGATATATCTCTGTTTTGTGCTATAATAAGCACAGCTGCAATACAGATCGTTAAAATTGTATGTAGCCGTAAAAAGCGTCATAAAATTCTTTCGCTTTTTTTAAGGATGAACACAGAATATTGATGCCTAAGCCATTTTCGGACGAAATGTAAATCCCGCCATATCGGCACTGATACACCTCATAGTTGTTCCCTTGACGACGCCGATCTCTGCTTCCGTCTTTGTTGGCATAAAACCACCTTTGGGAAATAACCTCGGCGTCTTCGGGAACTGCCAGCTCTTCCAACGGCACTTCCTGCATCGTTGCGGAAATTTCCGAGTATTTTATGCCCACCCAACCGCTTTGTTGTTTCACAGCCAAAAGGTCGGGCAAAAACAAAAGTTTTTTATGATAAATTTGCATTTCAAAAATGCTTAAATTGGTTTTTATGTAGGATTCCAGCGGCACAAATTTTATCTCTTCTCGCTCTACCCTTGTGATCGTTTCCACGGAATTCCCGTCTGCAAGAACTTCCCATAGCTTTTCATTTTTCCGTAACGCCGAAAGCCCTGCCGATAAACTTTTATATTTTTTTTCGTATGCTTCATCTGCTAAATCGTATTGCAATTCGATCTCTATTTTTTGCAAGGCGAAAAACAAAGTCGCCCCGAGCGAGAGCGCCCCGAGGATCCCTAAAATGATCGCAAATGCCGTGCCGTCTACCTGTTTTTCCACCCCTTCGGAAACAAGCTTTACCGCATTCCCGTTCGCTATGATCGAAAAAGTCGTTACCAAGAAAGCAAATGCCAAAATCGGAAAAATAATGCGGCATACCTTAAAGATCGGACTCAATTTATCCGCACGGTTCAGTTTTTCGATCATCTCATTGGGAGTAGATTCGACGATCTCCTCCTCATAAAACTCCGTTTCCTGAACCCTATCCTGCAAGGCGGGCGCCGCATGCGACCCACCCGACCGAGCGGGTTTTTTGCTGTCTTTTACATAGGAAAGTCCGGTATGAGGAATATGCAGTGTCGTCCGCGTGCCGCCGCCCGCTTTTTTCGTAAAGCGAACGCCTTTTGCGCCAAAACTGTAACCTATCCCGGATTTGCTCAGATTGATACGAAATCCCCCCAAATTAAAACTTTTTCGAAAACGCAGTCCCATAGCTACCCCCTTTGTCTGTTTATGCGAATTCGCATATCACCACATATTTTATGCGAATTAGAATAAAATGTCAATAGAATTGCGGTAGAAATATGGACGAAAAATTGGCAAAGAGCCTAAAATATTGGCGGGAAGCGGCAAATTTGACGCAAATGGCGCTCTCGCAAAAGACAGGGATCAATCAATGCATGATCTCCCGTTGGGAAGCAGGCGTCAATCTCCCCTCCATCAGGGACTTGATCACGCTCGCGGATTTCTATCACATTTCTCTCGATGAATTGGTGGGCAGAAAGGAATATTGAAAACGTTTTTTCTAAACCGCCGCCCCGCGCAAAGAATTTGCGCGGGGCAGCTTCGCTTTATCCGATTTCGTTCCGATTTCTTATCCGAGCGGGGCGAGCTTTGCCGTAAAGTGCCGCAAAATGGGCGGCTCCTCCACGATCTTATAGCCCTTGATCGAAGAAGCGCGCTCCTGGATGTTGATGAGTGCGTCGGCGATGACGTCGAGGTGGCTCTGCGTGTACACCCTGCGCGGAATGGCAAGACGGGTGAACTCGAAGTCCGCTTCGAGCTGTTTGCCCGTGTCGGGGTCGTTGCCGAGCATGTAAGAGCCGATGTCGCACGCGCGGATGCCCGCCTCCTTATACAGCTCGATCGCAAGCGCCTGCGCGGGGAATTGGTAGTACGGAATGTGCGGCAGCAGCTTTTTCGCGTCCACGAACACGGCGTGCCCGCCGACGGGGCTTTGGTAGGCGATGCCCGCCTCGTCCAGACGCGCCGCGAGATACTCCATCTGCCCGATGCGGTAACGGAGATAGTTCTCGTCGATCCCCTCTTTGAGGCCGCGGGCGAGCGCCTCGATGTCCCGCCCCGACATGCCGCCGTAGGTGACGAAGCCCTCGAACGAAATGCAGCGCTGCTTGACAAGCTCGAAGACCGCCTTGTCGCGGCAGCCGATGAGGCCGCCCATGTTGACGATCGCGTCCTTCTTGGCGCTCATCGTGAAGCAATCCGCGCCCTCGAAGGTCGCCCTTACGATCTCTTGGATGGAGCTGTTCTTAAACTCGGGTTCGCGCTGTTTGACGAAATAGGAGTTCTCGGCATAGCGCGCCGCGTCGATCATGAACTTGATGCCGTATTTATGCGCGAGGTCGCGGGTCTTGCGGATGTTCTCCACCGAAACGGGCTGGCCGCCCGCGGAGTTGTTGGTGATCGTCATGATGACAACGCCGATGTTTTCCGCGCCCAGATCGTGAATGTACTGCTCGAGCTTGGCAAGGTCCATATTCCCCTTGAAGGCGAAATATTTGGTCGTATCGAGCGCCTCGGGGACGGTGCAGTCGATCGCCCGCGCGCCCGCCAGCTCGACGTGCGCCCGCGTCGTATCGAAGTGCATGTTGGCGATCGCATATTTCTTGCCCTGCAAGAGCACGGGGAGAAGCACTTTCTCCGCCGCCCGCCCCTGGTGGACGAGCTGGACATAGGGAAGCCCGAAAATTTCCTTGGCGTTCTCCTGCACATGGTAGTAGCAGTCCGCGCCCGCGTAGGATTCGTCGCCGAGCATGACGCCCGCCCACTGGTCGGAACTCATCGCGCCCGTGCCGCTGTCCGTCAAAAG
>CANQWX010000045.1 GCA_947627665.1 uncultured Clostridia bacterium | reverse complement strand
TTCCCCAACCTCACCAAGCTCGGCGCCTATGCGTTTGCGGGCAGCAGCCTCAACAACAAGGGCATGCCCACCTCGTATAACACCGCGGTCAAAAAGGTCGTATTCGGTGCGGAGATCGAGGAGCTTCCCGAGGGCGCGTTCATCGGTACGAGCGCACTGCAAGAGATCGAGCTCAAACACCCCGAGGCTTTGAAGAAGATCGGCAAGTACTGCTTCGTGCAGGCGGGCAATCCCACCGCAGACAGGAACGGTCCCATCGAGGGCGGCACGGGCTTCACAATCGACGTCTCTCACGTCATCGACTTCGGCGAAGATGCGTTCAGCAGAAGCTATTACAAGATCGAGAACCTCACTTTGAGCGAGGACCTCGAAAATCTCGGCAACCATGCCTTCCAGCTCAGCAACGATATCACGGGCACCCTCACGATCGGCGGCAAGATCAAAGAAGTCCCCGAACGTGCTTTCATGAACGTTCCGTTCACCAAGATCGTCATCGGCGGCGACATCAAGATCCTCGGCTTCCGTGCCTTCGGCTATTGGTCGAGCGAATACCGCAACAACAGTTTGGAACGTTCTCCCAGACCTTACATGACCGAGATCGTGATCAACGAGGGCGTGGAGAGCGTCGATCCTCAGGCGTTTGTTTCCCGCACAGGCGAGACCGCAAACCTTCCTTCCACCCTGACGTCGGCGGGCGGCTACAGCACGCCGAACCTCGGCTCGGGCTTCAACGGCTTTGCCTTCATCAAGCTCAACGGCTTCATCGAACCCACCGATATGAACGAGCTTGAGCCTCCGTTCTCCAAGTCGGCGGCGCTCATCATCAACAATGAGGAAGACCGTGCAAAGTACGAGGCAAGCCCCATTTGGGAAGCCTACAAGAATCAATTTGTCGGTCCCGACGGCGTAAAGGGCGGCTGGTATCTCAACAGCGCGGGCAAGCTCCTTCAATACAAGGGCAGCAAGACGGAGATCGTCATTCCCAAGGAAGTCACGAGCTTCTCGATCGGACAGATCCTCACCACGCAGGAAGAATATGCGGCGAAAAAGACCTTCTCCCTCGAACCCGGCAACAACAATTACAAGGTCGACGACGCGAAGAAGATGGTGACCTCGGCGGACGGCAAGACGCTGTATTACTACTACGGCAGCGATGAAACGTTCACCGACAATACCATCGAAACCGTCATGGCGTATGCGTTCCGTTACAACACCTCGCTCAAACATCTCACCCTCAACAAGGCGACGAGCCTCGGCGCGAGCATGGTAGAGGGGACGAGCGTCGAGGACATCACGGTGCCCGCGGTTTCCGAAGTCGGCGCTTCCGCCTTTGAAAAGCTCACGACGCTCCAGTCGTTCAGCGCGGGGAATGCGACCAAGGTCGGCAACAACGCCTTCAACGGCTGCACCGCGCTTGCGACCGTCACCCTTCCCAAGGTGACCGAAGTCGGCAACAACGCCTTCTCGAGCACGCTCATCACAAAAGAGAGCCTCGACCTCACCAAGCTCACCTCGATCGGCAATTCCGCCTTCTCGAGCTGCAAAGGGATCACGGGCGCGGTGGACATCTCCAACGCGGCGAAGGTCGGCACGGGCGTGTTCTCGTCCTGCACCGAGATCACGTCTGTCAAGCTCAACAGCGCGCTCACGGCGATCCCCGGCAGCTTGTTCCAGAATTGCTCCAAGCTCACAAGCGTCACGGGGCCTACGAAGATCGTAGAGATCGGCAGCAATGCCTTCTCGGGCTGCAAGCAGATCACATCGTTCGATCTGAGCAACGTGACGACGGTCGGAGGCAGCGCGTTCCGCAACGCAGGACTTACCGCGCTTACGCTTACGAATGTCGTGACGATCGGTAGCTACGCGTTCAACGGCTGTGCGCTTACGACCGTGGACATCGGTGACAAGTGCACCAAGATCGACGGCGACGCTCTCAACGCAGGGAGCTACACGATGACGATCCGTTCGGCTACGCCTCCCACGCTCGGGAACAGAGCGCTTGCGGCTGCTTTCAAGAGTCCCGCGGCGATCAAAGTTCCGAGCGAGCTTGTAGACACCTACAAGAAGGCCTCGGGCTGGAAAGATCATGCGGGAGTGATCTCTGCGATCGAAGCTGAATAAGTCCTCCTCCCACCCCCCGACCCACTCTCCCCCCTCACGCAGGGGGGAGGGATAGGGGAGGGGGTCTGTCTGTTTTTACCCCTTTTTTGCGTGACAGCTTTCTCGGCTTGCGAGTGACGGAGGGGTGTTTTGTTACGGCGAAACCGGACGATCGACAGCAGGGGAGAGGAAAAGAGAAAAAAGGAGGAAAGAAGATGAAAAGGATGAAGAAGATGATAACGGTAGCGCTGTGTGCCTGTTTGGGGCTTGGCGCTCTGGCGGGCTGCGGAGAAAAGACGGCGGGTGAAGTGGTTGTCTGGGGTGGAGCGGAGGACCAGACGCTGCTGAAGGAGATCGTAAAGGATTTCAAGGAGCAGAACCCGGACGTTACGGAGAGCATCAAAGTGGTGGTGCAGGACCCGTGGAACGCGCAGTCGGTGGTAGCGAACGATCCCGAGGCGGCGGCGGACGTGATCCTTGCGCAGAACGACCACATCGGGCTAATGGCGAAGGCGGGTCTGCTTGCGGAGATCAGGGACGGTACGGCGGCGACCTTTGCCACGGACATCCGCAACAACAACGACAAGAACGTGGTGCAGCAGGTGACGTATGAGGGGAAGCTGTACGGTTTCCCGCTCACGATGGACACCTACATCATGTATTACACAACGGGCATATTCAACGACGAATTGCCGGGGATGGACGCCTTTCTTTCCAGCGTAGACAAGATGCTTGCGGCGGATATGCCCAATATTCCGGGGAGCACGGAGAAGGCAACGGCGTTCGGGTTCAACATCGGGGACGGATTCTACCTCAACATGGGCTTTTTTGCGATGGGCTGTACCTTGTTCGGCGAGGACGGCACAGACGTCAACGCCTGCAACTGGGACAACGAGAACGGGTTAAAGTTCATGCAGTATGCGGCGAAGAACTTCCGCCAGAGCGGGGGGAAGTTCAAGTCGGATGACGCAAAGAATCTGGCAACGGCGGTGCTCAACAACCGTTTGGGCGCGTGCATTTCGGGCGGCTGGGAGATGAAGGACACCTTTAAGGGGGCGAAGAACATCAAATACCGCACGCTGCCCGCGATCACGGTAGAGGGGGAGCAGAAGCCGCTGATCTCCTTCTCGAACAGCAAGGTGTATGTGGTGAACAACAAGAGCGAGCACAAGGGAACGGCGAGCCGCCTTGCGGCGTTCATCACGAACGAGCAGAACCAGCTGCGGTACGCAACGGAGCGGGGGTATTACCCTTCGAATCTTGCGGCGCAGCAGAACACGGCGGTAAAGGACGATCCGTTCTTCCAGGTGATCCGGGAACAGCTGGATCAGTCGGTGCCCGTGCCCGTGATCCCCGAGATCTCGCGGTATTGGGAGGCGGCGAAGTCGGTAGGTTCGTCGATCTATAACGGTTCGCTGGACGGGGACACGGCAAGTTTGCAGAAGTCGCTGGACGACTTTATCGGCAATTTGCAGAGCGCCCTGTAAGATACGGCCTCACGGCGGGGTGCGGCAAAAAGCCGTCCGCCGTGAGGGGTTTCCCCCCTTAAGGCTGCTCTATAGAAGGAGCGGGCGATAGGCGAGGTGGCATATGGAAGAGAAAGAGAACAACAAAGTAACGATCAAGCAAGTAGCGGAAGCGGCTGGGGTATCGGTGACGACGG
>CANQWX010000044.1 GCA_947627665.1 uncultured Clostridia bacterium | reverse complement strand
CGGAAACTTCCCGAACTCTTCGCAAAGGTATTCGCTCTTTTATCTTCTGTGGTCTATGACAACGGAGCGTTCAATGACTACCTCGGAGAGATATTCATGCGTCTGAATATCGCAAGCGACAAAGCGGGACAAGTATTTACGCCCTTCAACATTTCCCGTATGATGGCGCGAATGATTATCGGTGACGGAACAGCGGAGAAAACAAAACAGGAAGATGAAATCCTTACTATTTGCGATCCCTGCTGCGGGAGCGGTGCAATGTCACTTGCTGCGCTTGAAACGCTTCAAAGCCGAGGCGTGAACTATGCCCGAAACGTATTCATTGAATGCAGCGACATCGACATCCGATGCGTCTATATGGCATATTTGCAACTTTCCCTCGCCGGCGTTCCTGCTATTATCAAACACCAAAACACATTGACAAACGAGGTATGGGACGTATGGAAAACGCCTGCGTTCGTCATGCAGTACACAAGATTTTACAAATACGATAATTGAAAAAGGAGAAAAATTCATGTTCAAAACAATGGCTTATATCTATTCGCTCAATCAAGGCACAATGCGTTCTACCCAAAAAGCAGAGATCACCGTCTTGGAAAAGGTCGGGGACAATGATTATATCGTCGATTATAACGGGATCAAATGTCACGCGATTTTTAACTTTTTCACGGGATGCTACTATGCGGATGATATTTACGGGGTGGTAGTAGAATGAGATACAAAACAGGCAGACCGGTTGCGGAGGTTTATGCTTTCGATTCCGCGAAGAAGAACATTTCGGGGGGCGATTATAAAGAGCTTCGCGTCGCCTATGCGGAGGATTTCGACGAGCTTTTCGCCTATATCGGGAAACAGCAGACGAGCATCGGCAATTACAATGACTACTTCAAAGCCTGCCGCTTTCTGCGCCTTGATATGAGCCTTCCGAAAAACCGCTATCCCCACGATTTCAAACGCTGGCACGACATCCGAACGGATGAATACGAATCCGCGCTCGACGATTTGGACGAGGGAAAACGCAAAGAGTTCTATGCGCAGTTCGCAGAAGTCGCAAAGAAGTATCAATCCCTGCAATATGACCGTTCGGGGAGTTATGTTTGCATCATCGCCCGCAGCCCTCGTGAGCTGACACAGGAAGGGAGAGCATTGCATCATTGCGTCGGGCGCATGGGCTATGACAGAAAAGTGGTACGGGAACAATCGCTGATCTTCTTTGTCCGTCGCAGGGAAACGCCCGAAACGCCCTTCGTGACGGTAGAGTATTCTCTCTCCGAGCGGAAAGTTCTGCAATGTTACGGGAACGGGGACACCCGACCCGACGAGAAAGTTCTTGACTATGTAAACCGCGTGTGGCAGCCATACGCAAACCGCACAATCGAAAAAATCATGATGGCAGCATAAAGGAGAAAATTACAATGAACGCTTATTTGAGAGTTACAGGTTATTACCCCCAAGCCAATGTTTGCTTTATCGCAGACAGCTTCGGTCGCTTCCCCGATCTTTGGGAGTTCACGTCTTACTTGACGGAGAAGGGAGTTAAAATCATTGCCGTGAGCATAGACAGCTTCGACGACGGCGATCTTCCCCGTGTCAGTGAGGACAGCGAGCATATCATTCTCCGCGCTTGCGGACAAGGGAAACCGATCCGCATAGGTAAAGAGTTAGAAGTGAACGGAAAACGCTATCAATCGTAACGAAGAAGTTGCCAAAACAAAAACAGGGAGAACGAAAACGTCCTCCCTGTTTTTGTGCGCTTTTTACTTTGAAACAATTCCCGATGAAACGGGGAAGGAAGGATCACTCCTTGCAATCGCAAGCAGCCGCCTTGCCGAGCCGTCGGGGCGATTTCTTCCCGCTTCCCATGCTTCTACGGTTTTTACACATACGCCCATGAATTTTGCGAACGATGCCTGCGTTAAGCCCGTACCGAGCCTTATCGCCTTGATCTCTTCCGATGTGAATGTAGAAAGCGGCAAAATTGTGAGTGTCGTTTTTCTCGCGGGGATTTTCCCTTGTTCATACTCGATTGCTTGTTCCAACCCTTGCCGAATATCATCATATACGCCCATTCTTATCACCCCCTCAATTTTGATTATCCTCTAATTGCGCCTTTAAGATGTCAATAAGACGGTGGATCTCGTTCCTTTCTTTATCCGTTAAATTGTCCTTTTCCGATTTTGTATATGCGGTTATTAAGTAGATTTTCTCGTAAACTTCAAAGTCCACATAGATCACGCGGACACTGCCGCTCTTCCCGCGTTCCTCGAAAGCAAAACGCATTTTTCGGACGCCGCCTGTTCCGCGCATCACCGCACCGACTTTCGGGTCGGCAAGCAGTTCCATTTGCAAACGCTTCAAATCATTGTCGTTGAGCCCCAAATCTTCCCACTTGGAACGAAACAACGGCAATTCAATAAAAGTGCGTGTCATGTTATCCCTCCTTCGTACATTATCATTATACCCTATTTAATAGGGGCTGTCAACATTTTCTGCGAAATATTTTTATCGCTTTTTCGTTTATCCCTCAGTTATCCCTTGATTATCCCTTGTTTATCCCTTGTTTATCCCTATTGAGATCGTGGCGTGTGCTTGTCTTGATACAAGTGGCGGCGCTACGCGCCGCCAGACAAGCACACGCCACGCAACCGAACGAACGGAACGAAAATCCGAAAAGCAAAGCGTCCGGGCGGGGCGTTCGCCGCTGAACCGCTTGCGACCCGCCCCGCTTTTCCCGTTCCGCTGTTTTTTGCTTTTTGTGCCGCATTTTAACGCTCCGCGCACGTTTCAGTTGCATTTGCGAAGGTGCGCTATCGTTTCCTTGCTCGCCGTGCCGATGTACTCGCCTTCGTCCCAGCAGGTGAAGTTGTCGAACAGGAGTAGTTTTTTATCTTCTTGTCCGTAGGGACACACCACGTCATCGTCCATGATGTCGGAGATGAAGAATTGCGGCAAACCTTTGGAATAGACGATTTTCTCTCCGCTCTTTTCCATATACTTCATGAGATAGGCGAGCGCGTCGCCAATACGGTGATTATCAACGATCTTCTCAAAGTCGCTCCTGCCGAACCGTTCATTGAAATAGGTATTCTGTACCGTCGTGACGCGGCGGTGCGATTTGAAGTTATAATCTTTCGCTTCAAAGAGCAGTCCCGGCATCGTTCCGTTCGGGATATAAAATATCCCGTGGAAATGCAAACGCTTCTTTTCGGGAGAGCGTTCCCAAACGCCGATATACTTCCAACCCTTGCGGTTACAAAAGTTCCGCAAACAGTTTTTCAGTTGCTTGCGGAAGCTCTCTTCCGTGTGCTTTTCGCCGTCATAGGTGAACGTAACGAAATAGTTAAAATCTTGCAGATTCGCCTTTCGTGTCAGCCGTATTCTACGGGCAATCAAGTTGCGCTTTTTCCGTTCCAGATTGCTTTCCACATAGTTTTTTGTAGCTTCGTCTGTGTTGAAATACGGGCGCATCTCCTTCAAAAGTGCCGCTTTGCGTTCCTTATATTTTTTGTAGATATTCTCCTTATAGACTTCATTAAAAAGCTCCCGCCTTGTCATGACGCGGACGTCGCCGTTTTCGTTTAATATCCCGCTCGGCGCGGGAATCGCAGGCGGAGAAGGCGCGCTTGATATGAGCGTGCCTTGTTCTGCGATTTGTTCAGGTGGCGTCAGCTCGTCGGCGGGAGAAATGCTTTCCGCAGGCTTATCCTCGGACATGGTATCGGCATTTTCGCTCTCCTCGTTGCTCTCCTCGCTCGCACCGGGCGGCTTTACGGTGATCTTCTCCTCATGCCGCTTTCTGCGAGGGCGGTATGGGCGCGTCGTATGCGGGATCGCTATATAGTGGCTGCCGTCGAAGTAGACTTTACACTCTGGGCTTGGCATTTACGGCGTCACCCCCTTATA
>CANQWX010000043.1 GCA_947627665.1 uncultured Clostridia bacterium | reverse complement strand
TCGACAGGAATCGAACCTGCATGGTCTCCCACAAGATCCTTAGTCTTGCGCGTCTGCCAGTTCCGCCACGACCGCTTGTTTTTTGAAAGGCGATTGCTGTTCCCGAGGGAAAAAACCCGCTTTCCGAGCGTTTCTCACGCAACAGCTTTATTATCATACATCATCCGAAAACAAATGTCAAGTTCTTTCATGATAAAAAAACAGATAATTTTTCCGAAATCGAAGGACTTTTTGCACATAACGCTCCGTTTCGGGATAGGGGATCGCCTTCAGCGCCTCTCCGTCCGCGGAATATCTCTCGTCGCCGAGCCAGCGCGCCACCGTCCCTTCGCCCGCGTTGTATGCCGCGAGCGCCGTTTCCGTCTGTGGAAAGCGCTCCGACAGGTACCCGAGATACAGGCAGCCGAGCCGCACGTTGTACTCGCCCTCTTTGAGCCGTTCGGGGAAGAACTCCATTCCTTTCTCGCGGCAGATAAACTCCGCCGTCGCGGGGAGCAGCTGCATAAGTCCCACGGCGCCCGCGCGGCTCACGGCGTCCTCACGGAAGCCGCTCTCCGCCTTCATCACGGCATACACGAGAGCGGGGGAAAGCCCGCTTTCCTCCACGGCGGTACGAAAGGGACGGCGGTAACCCGCGCCGATCCAGCCCACGCCGACAAGGAAAATCAAGACCGCTCCCGCCACCGCCCAAAATACGGCAAGCATACCCTTTTTCATGCAGGATAGAGTATGCGCAAACCTCACAAAAATAGAAGCCGCAACCAAAACTATAATTCCCGCACGATCCGCAGAAGCCTTTCCTCCAGCCCGGATATGGGGCCGTCGTTCGGCAGCACGGTGCAGCCGCCCGGTAAGGTATCGTAGCCGAATTGGCTCTCCATGCGTACAAGGATCTCTTCCTTTTCAAGCCCGCTGCGCGCCTGCACCGCAGCGATCCGCGCCGCTTTTTCCCGCATCACGACAATGACCCCGTCGAACAGGCTCTGATAATTCCCCTCAAACAGAAGAGGGACCTCGGCAAAGGAGAGGGGATGGCCTTCCATGCTTGCCAGCAAGCGCTCCATGATGAGGGGGTGTGTGAAAGCATTGAGGGCGTTTCTCGCCCCGCTGTCCGAAAAGACGATCTTCGCAAGGGCGGCGCGGTCCAAACGGCCGCCGAAAACCGCCGCGGGAAAGCGGGCGGCAAGTTCCGAAGAGAAGCCCGTTTCTTCCCAAAGGGCATCATAGATCTCATCGCACGAAAAAACGGGATAACCGTGCTTTTTCAAAAGCCCGAGCACGGTGGATTTTCCGCTGCCGATGCCGCCCGTGACGGCGATCCGTTTACTTTGCGTCATACCAGCTCGCTCCCGGGGAGATCTCCACGGTCAGCGGCACTTTGAGGGAAACCGCGTGTTCCATCTCCTCTTTCAATATGGCGGCCGCGCGCTCCGCCTCTTCGAGCGGCGCGTCGAGGACGAGTTCGTCGTGCACCTGCAACACAAGCCGCGTGCGCATATTCTCCGCCGCGAGCCGCCGGGACACGCCGAGCATGGCGAGTTTGATGATGTCGGCAGAACTCCCCTGCAAGGGCATGTTCATGGCAGCACGCTCGCCGAAGGAACGCACGGAATAGTTCGGGGACTTCAATTCGGGAATATACCGCTTCCGCCCCAAAATGGTATTCACATAGCCGTTTTCCTTTGCGAACCGCACGTTCTCGTCCATATACTCTTTGACGTCGGTATAGGTCGCAAAGTAGCGGTCGATGTACGCCTGCGCTTCGGACGTGGTGCAGCCGACGTCCTTCGCCAGCCCAAAGGCGCTGATGCCGTAGATGATGCCGAAATTCACGGCCTTGGCGCGCCGCCGCATGAGGGGAGTGACCTCTTCCGCCTTTACGCCGAACACCTGCGCCGCCGTGATGGCATGGATATCCTTTTCCGCGCGGTACGCCTCCAAAAGCGGCTTACAGCCCGAGAAGTGGGCGAGCAGCCGCAGTTCGATCTGTGAATAGTCGGCGTCGAGCAAGACGTTGCCCTCGCGCGCGATAAACAGTTTTCTCAATTCCCTGCCTTCTTCCCTGCGGATGGGGATATTCTGGAGGTTGGGATTGGTGCTCGACAGCCGCCCCGTGGTCGTCATGGTCTGGTTATAAGTAGTGTGGACAACGCCCTCCCTGACGAGGGGACGGATACCGTCGATATAGGTGGAGCGCAGCTTTTGCACTTCGCGGTAGCGCAGGATGACGCGGGCGATCTCGTGCTTTTCCGCAAGTTTTTCCAGGACGTCCGCATTGGTGGAATAGCCGCGGGAGTTCTTTTTCAGCCCTTTCGTTTCAAAGCCGAGCCGTTCGAAGAGGACTTCCGAAAGCTGGATGGGCGAATTGAGATTGAAGCGCATCCCCGCGAGCGCGTAAATGTTTTCGGAGAGCGCGTCAAGCTCCGCCGAATATTTCTCCGAAAAAACGGGGAACATCTTCTCGTCCACCCTGATCCCCGTTTCCTCCATGTCGAATAAGACCTTTTCCAAGGGCAATTCCAATTCACGGTAAAGTTTCTCCTCCGCCGTTCCCTGCGTACGGGCGACCGCTTCGGCGTAAGCGCGTTTGACGGCGTAGGCCCTGTGCGTGTCGGGCAACGCAAGATCGCGGACAAAATCCAAAGCGGAAGAGGCGCGCTGGTTGGAATCGGCGAGATAGCGGAGCAGGGAAACATCTTCCAAGGGACAGGTGACCTCGGCCCGATACTCCCGCATGCGGTGCAGGAGCGCCTTTACGTCCACCGCAAGCACCTTCTTGTTTCCCGCAAAGACGGCGCGGTAGAGGGGAAGAAGCTCCTCGGGAAAGAACCCCGCGGAGAGCAATCCGTCCCGCATCGGGAAGATGAACTCCCGTTCCCCCGCACAGAGATGAAAGGCGTCCGCCGCAAGGTCCACCGCAAGCACGTCGCAGGAAGAGAGGGCATCGAGCGCCTCCGAAAGCTCCGTACAGACGACCGCCTCCGCCACGGGGACGGGCGCCGCACTCTCCGCAAAAAGCCCGTTCCCGAGCAAGGAGCGAAATTCGAGTTTTGCAAATGCCGCCCGCGCTTCTTCGGGGAAAGGCAACTTTACGCGGCAATCCTCCGGAGTAACCGTGAACGGAACGTTCGTATCAATGGTGGCAAGCGTGTGCGAAAGGCGGGAGATCTCCTCCTGTCCCTCGAACTTTTTACGCAGGGCAGGGGAGAGTTCTTCCGCGTGGCGGAACACCTCTTCCGCAGTGCCGTAGCGGCGGAGCAGTTCGAGCGCCGTCTTTGGCCCGACGCCGCGCACGCCCGGGATATTGTCCGAAGAGTCGCCCATCAGCGCCTTTTCTTCGATGATCTGATAGGGCCAAAGCCCCACTTTTTCGTAAAAATTTTCTCCCGTGAGCCGCTCAAGCTCGGTCACGCCCCGCTTGGTGAAACAAACGGAAACGCGTTCGTTTACCAACTGATAAGCGTCGCGGTCCCCCGTGTAGATGAGCACCTCCGTTTGGGGAAAAGCGCGGGAAAGGGTCCCGATAAGGTCGTCCGCTTCGTATCCCTCAAGCTCTGCGGTATGAATGCCCATCGCGTGCAGCAGGTCTTTGAGGACGGGCACCTGACGGACAAGCTCTTCGGGCATGGGCTTCCGCGTGCCTTTATAGTCGCCGTACATCTTATGGCGGAACGTGGGGGCATGCAGATCGAATGCCACGGTGAGGTAAGACGGCTTTTCGTCCTCCAAAATTTTGAAAAGAAGTTTTACGAAGCCGAAAATGCCGTTTGTGGGCAGCCCATCCTTCGTCGAAAAGACGCTCATTGCGTAAAAAGCGCGGTTCAGAAGGCTGTTGCCGTCGATCAGAATATACTTGTCCATGCGGATATTGTACCACGCGGCGCTTTTTTTTGCAAGATTTTAGAGGAAATCGCTTGATTTTTTCCGCCGATTATTATATAATCGGTTTACCACGCCGGTGTGGTGGAATTGGCAGACGCGCTGGACTCAAAATCCTGTGGTAGCAATACCGTGTCGGTTCGACCCCGACCACCGGCACCAAGAGAGGGCACCCGTTTAGGGTGCCCTCTCTTGGTGCCGTAACGAAGGGGATGATGACCCCACCCCGCGTAGCGGCGCGCTTGTCAAGACAAGCTCACGCCTAAATGCCATTTTGAGTTTTGCCCTGTTTGGACTTGATTTGTGTGCGCTTCTATGGTATAATCATATTATGATAAACAGGAATTTAGCGAGAACAAGTAAGTAATGGAGTATAAGAATATTTTACAAGTCGATTGCCGCAAATCATTTCGTGAATGGCTCAGCGTTTATTCAGAACAAGAGATAGAATGCTGGGTTAATGTAAAGCGCGGGAAGCCTGTTGACAACACCCACTTTTGGTATATTGATGCTGTGGAAGAGGCACTTTGCTATGGTTGGATAGACAGCACTCACCGAATCATTGACGGAAAGAGGTTGTAGCGCTTTACGCCCCGTAAAAAGGGGAGCAAATGGACAGAACTAAACAAGGAGCGAGTTCGCAGATTAGAAGCTTTAGGTCTT
>CANQWX010000042.1 GCA_947627665.1 uncultured Clostridia bacterium | reverse complement strand
TTTATACCGTCTTTCAGAAGGCGGAACACGCCGCGGTCTTTGAGGTGTTCGATCCAAAGCTTGAAAAAGAAGATGACCTGTTCATCTCGGACGACGATGCATCCGCAAGCGGACAACCGTCCAAGCAGGCTTTCATGGGAACCTATGCGGAGAGATTAAAAAAGAATCAGATCCTGATTTATAACATCTCCGGAAAGCCTATGCAGGCGTTGAAAAGAATTGGGAAGCAGGCGAGATCTGCCGTGGAAGAAACGGGCGTCAATATTGCTTATTTGGCGTTTGGATTTGTACATTGGACAGAGAACGAGGTTTCTCAGTATGAATTGCGTGCGCCGCTTTTGTTGGCACCGATCTCAATAGAAAATCAATCGGCGGTCGAGCCGTTCTATATTCGTTTGTTGGAAGATGATATGATCGTCAACCCGACATTTGCCTTCAAGCTTCAAAACGATTACGGCATCAAACTTCCGGAATACGACGAGGATGCGGGAATCGAGTCGTACATTCATGCCGTATCCTCTTTGCTTGCCAAGCTGAGATGGACGGTGGTCCCCGAATGTAAAATCGGCATCTTCTCTTTTTTGAAGATAAATATGTACAAGGACATCAAAGAGAATGCCGCAAAAATCATTCAGAACGATAATGTACGCGCCCTGCTCGGTGAAGCGGTTTCGTCCAATGCCACCGCCCTCGGCGATGAAAAACTGACGGATCTTTTGGATCTGCATAACGTCGTGGATGCGGATTCCAGCCAAGCCGAGGCGATCGAAGCGGCGAAAGAAGGACAAAGTTTTGTTTTGCAAGGGCCTCCCGGTACAGGGAAAAGCCAAACGATCACCAATATCATTGCCGAATGCCTTTCCGACGGGAAAAAAGTTCTCTTCGTTTCCGAGAAGCTTGCCGCTCTGAATGTCGTTTATGACAAATTGAAAAAAGTCGGGCTGGAAGAATTCTGCTTGGAGTTACATAGCCATAAAGCCAATAAAAAGCTGATCATTGAAGAGCTTTGCAGAACGCTTAAATTGGCAAAAAGCGGCGTTTCGGAGAAAGCGGAGCGGGAGTTAAAAATCAAGAAAGATGCACAACGGCAGTTGGACGAATACGCCTTGGAGCTGCACAAGATCCGCCCCGTCATCAACAAGACGCTATATCAGCTTTATGAGGAAGTTTCCGCATGCAGAGCGGTTCCCGACCTTTCTTTCGTTATTGAGAAGATCGACGCCAAAGGCGAGGATTATATCGAAAAAGCCGAAAACTGCCTAAATCATTATGCGGAATACACCCCTTCCGTCGGCACCGATTATCATGCCAATGTTTGGTATGGCTACACCGTGCCGGACTCTTCCTATCAAACCGTTATGCAGCTGAAAGCCGATTTGCAATCGGTTGTTGATTTGTGCCATGCGCTTCAATCGGTCGGCGCGGAAATCAATCGCGCATATAACGTCGAGCCGCACACCCTCGCCGATTCAAAACTGTTGCAAAACATCATGGAACTGATCGGCGTGAGCGGATTTATGACGCCTGCGGTTTTCAATGCGTCAGAACTCGAAAACGTGATCGCAACAGCGGAAAAGCTGAAATCTGTCGCCGAAAATATTCTGCAAAATAAACGAAACCTCGATGCCGATTTTGACGAGGATATTTATAAGCAGGACGGCTCTTTGCTCTATAAAAAACTCACAAAGCAATTTCGCGGATGGTTTTCCAGATTGTTTGGAAAAGAGTATCGCCGTATCGTGAACGACCTTAAACTGTGTAAAAAAGACGGCAAAAAGCCGAAATATACGTCAATGGTTACCGCCTCGGAGATACTCAAAAATTATCAGCAGCAGGAACGAGAGTTCAAAAGCGGCGAGGAGATCCTGCGTTCCCGCCTCGGAGATGCCTATGCGGGGGTGAACACCGATTTCGATAAGCTGCTACAAGAGCTTCGTGCCGTTCGGGATGCGCTTTCGCAATTCCCCGGTATCGGTGCGCTTTCCGCTCTGGCAAGAGATATATATTCGGAGCAGAGGGCAAAATTCAAACAGTATGCCGAGCAATATTGCAAACTTTTCGGCGAATATCAGCAGGCGCTTGACCGCATTCTTGTGGGGTTTGATGCCAAAGAATACAATGTCTGCGGCGCCTCGATGCAATCGTTGACGGCGAAATTCTTGGGTTGTATTGATAACACGGATAAATTAGATAATTGGTGCGATTTCGTTAAACTTTTGCAGAAGGCAGAAGCGCTGTCGTTGCGTGCTTATATTGACTATGCGATCACAAAGCAGCTGCCCGCTGACAAAATAACTCTTTGCTATAAAAGAGCTTTCTTTACACAATGGGTTGATTGCATTCTGCATCAGTCCCCTATTTTGATCGAATTGGCGCGTGTTCCGCACGATGAAATGATCGCGCGATTCAAAGAGAAAGACACTTTGAACTTTGAGATCAATAAAGCGAAAATCAAGGCCAAACTGTCTGCGCAGCGTCCCAGTCTTGATATGGTCGCACAGGGAAGCGCCATCTCGATTTTGTTGCGCGAGAACGAAAAGAAACGCAAGAAGAAAGGAATACGGCAGCTCTTGCACGAATTGGGAGATTTGACGCTTACCTTAAAGCCGTGTTTCTTAATGTCGCCGCTAAGCGTAAGCACCTATTTGGACTCCGATATGAAATTCGACGTTGTCGTTTTCGACGAAGCGTCGCAGATATTCCCGCAAGATGCGATCGGAGCGATCTACCGCGGGAAACAGTTGATCGTGGTCGGCGATTCCAAACAAATGCCTCCCAGCAATTTCTTTAATTCCACCATCGATTCCGATGACGACGATGAAGAAAACGAGGATATTACTGATTTTGAGTCTATTCTCGACCTCTGTTCGACTGCGTTTTCGCAACGCAGATTAAAATGGCATTACCGCAGTAGGTACGAGCAGCTCATCTCCTTCTCTAACAAGAATTTTTACGACAATGATCTGGTCACCTTCCCTTCGTCAAAAGCGGACGAAAAAGGCGTAGGCGTTGATTTCTATTATGTAAACGGCGTGTTTGACAGGAGAAGCAAAACCAACCGCGATGAAGCCGAGCGCATCGTGGATCTTGTATTTGAGAATATCCAAAAGTACCCCTATAGAAGCCTTGGGGTCGTCGCATTTAGTATTTCTCAGCAAAATTTGATCGACAAATTGATCTATAAACGCAGGCAACAGAACGCCGAGTTCGAGGAGTTCTTCAAAACTGACCGCGCGGAGCCGTTTTTTGTGAAGAACTTGGAAACGGTGCAAGGCGATGAACGCGATACGATCATCTTCAGCATCGCTTACGCAAGAGATTCGCAAGGCAGATTGCTTTTGAATTTTGGCCCTATCAATCGTGAAGGCGGAGAACGGCGGTTGAATGTTGCAGTTACCCGTGCAAAACTCAATGTACAGTTGGTTGCGTCTATCCATTATTACGATATCGACTTGTCGCGGACAAAATCGGAAGGCGCAAGACTGCTACGCGAATATTTGGACTATGCCGAAAACGGCACGGTCGCGCTGGAGAGAAGTGTTAAAGTAAATCCGTTTGAACAGTTCGACTCGGAATTTGAAATGGAAGTATGCGAGTTCTTGCGGGAAAACGGATACACTGTGGATACGCAGGTCGGATGCTCCTCTTTCAGAATTGATTTAGCGTTGAAGCGTCCCAATTCCTCCGATTATTTATTGGCGATCGAATGCGACGGAGCGACTTACCATTCTTCTAAAACAGCCCGCGACAGGGACCGGTTGCGGCAGGATATTTTGGAGCGAATGGGTTGGAAGTTTTACCGAATTTGGTCTACCGATTGGTTCAGAAATAAGCCGATTGAAAAAGAACGCCTCTTGAAAGCCGTTGAAAGCGCTATGGAAGGCGCTCCTTCTCAAACGGCTTTGCAAAGCGAAATTGCAACAACAGACAGCTTTGAGCAAGTCGCCGAGGAAACTCACTTTGAATTTCCGAAGTATAAAATGGCGGATGTTTATTCCATTGCGCGCCAATGCAGAAATAATATCTTTTCCGTGGTCTTAGCGATCGCGCGCGCAGAAGCCCCCATTTCCGAAGAATGGCTATTAAAGCGCATTGTGTTTTTGTTTGGCGGGCGGGAGAAGGTCACGAATGTCGTTAAACGGGAATTTGAAAGCCAGATGTGGAATTGCTCGCGGTATGGGCTGATACGAAAGAATGGATTTATTTATGTACAAGGACAAGAAACGCCGATGCTTCGTGTCCCTGCCGAAAATGCCGAACCGCGCGAAATCAAATATATTGACATCACTGAGCTGGCTTTAGGGTTGAAAGAAATATTAAAGCGAAATATCTCTGCTGAAAAGCAAGGTCTTTTTAGGCTCATAACACAGCTCCTTGGATTTAATCGTGTGGGCGATGCGATCACGGAACGCCTTGAAAGTGCCTTAAAATTGCTTTCAAAAGAAATTGAAACAAACGGCGAAATGATTTCTTTGAAATCTGAATAGCAGAAACATCGCATTTTAGAAGGACAAAGCGGCGGGAACGCCCTGCCGCTGGCAAACGATGAAAGACGGAAGAACTTTGATTTGGGTTGGGGCATTATTGATGCAAAAAGCGAGGACAAACAAGCCTCGCCTTTTTGTACTTCGCTCAATTCGAATTTATCTTTGATCACCTATTATTTTTTTTGTTTTTTGAACAAACTGGGATTTTATTTATTCAGCAAGTCTTGTAATTCATCCAAAAAACGGCAAACATGAAAGCCGTCACAAAC
>CANQWX010000041.1 GCA_947627665.1 uncultured Clostridia bacterium | reverse complement strand
GTGCCCGTTTACGGGTCAGCCGGCATCATCCCCTTTTAGGGGTTGTGCAAACCACCAGTTCACTGGTGGTTTTGATTATTTTTTCTCTTGGCGGCGGGGCGTTTGGCGTAATTTATTGTATTATTTTTGATTTTTACCCTATTTTATGGAAAAATTTTCAAGATTTCATTGACATTCTGTCATAGGTTTGATAAAATATTGTCATAGATTTTTATGATATTTGTAATTTCCCTGCGTGACGGCGCTTCGCCCGCGCGCGGGAGAGGAGAAAAAATATGAAAAAAACCGAAAGCGGAATGCATGAGATCAAGAACAAACGCCGTCCGCGTGCCGTAAAAAACAAGAAGGAAGGCCTGCATCTGCATGCCAAAAGGCGGATGTCCCGCACGTCGAAGGCGATCGTAACGCTGTGCTCGGTGCTCGTGCTCGTGCTCGGGGTGTACGGCGTCGGGTCGGCCTTTTTCCGCGATGCGCAGCGGAACAACGTCGACCTCAACTACGGCTCTCCGTCCGTCCCCGTGGCGGAAGGGGAAGTGTATTCCCTCACGGGCGGCTATGCCCCCGTGGACGTCTTTGCCCGCCTGAACTGGAAATTTTCCCAGCAATCCCTCTGGTATGCCGAGATGCACGGCACCGTGGATACGGTCATCCAGCAATCGGTTTCGACCTATAAGCAGTACGAAAACGGCATCCTCATTTCCGCCGACCTCACGGAGAGTTCGCTCATCAAGGGTGCCAGCCAGTTTTGTTACCTCAAAGAAAAGGACAGAGTGATCTGGCGCAAGCCCGCCTCCAAAAACTATGACGGTCTGAACACCGAATGGCAGACGGGCGCGCCCTACAACATCATGACGATCGGCGGCGAGCACGGGTTCAAGGCGACGAACGGTCTGCCCGCCTACGAGCTGAGCGTCTACGTCATCGCGGAGGACACCGTGGCAGCCGCAAGCCCCGTGACGATGACGGAGGACGGCAAATTCCAAATCACTTACGATCTGAAGCCCGAAACGTGGCAGGAAGAAGTGGACGGCGTGCTCACCACAAAGGGCGCGACCGCCTATTACGTCAACCAGATGATCTTTACGGGCGGGCTTACCACGCCGCCCGAGTTCGATTCCATCTCCGTCACCTTTACCTTCGACGAGAATTGGCAGGTATTCCGCACGGACATCGAGGAAAAATATTCGGCGAAATACGGTCCCATCGCGGCGCCCTGCGTGTCCACGTCCACGACCGAATACGAGTATAACACCGACAAGGCGCATTCCGACGCGTATCGGGAGTATTTCTACCAATACGCCGACGGCGAAGTGAACAACGCGCCCGTCGAGAAAGAGATCACGGCGCTCGACTGTCTTGCCGAAGGCTTCGGAAGCGTGCTCACCGATCCCACCGTTCTTGAACTCGACCTCACGGTCGGCGACACGCCCTATCACGGCACCGTCGACCTCGACCTGAGCAAGACGGACTTTGCCGCGTTCGATGCTTCCGCACTCGATGCCAAGGTCAAGTTAGGTCCGCTGTCGCTGTGGGTGGAGGAGGGCAACGCCTATCTCAACTACGGCGGCCTGAAATTTGCGCTCAAATTAGACGAGCTTATTTCGCTCGTCGAAGATCTCACGGCGGAGCCGCCCGCGGAAGATGCGGACCCGCCCGAGGCAGAGGAGGGGGACGATCTTCTCTCCGCGCTTGGGAGCGGCGAATTTACGCTGGAGGACGGCAGGGCGGAGCTTCGTTCCGTGCTGCCCCTTCTCGGGCTGAATATCTCCGTCGACTTTACCTTTACCGTCGGCGAGGACAAGACGATCGCGGTCGAGAAAGTCACCGCAGAAATTCCGCTCGGCGACGATCTTTCCATCGCCGCGCAGCTGGGCTTCGGCAAGGACCGCCTTCCCGCGCTTGGCGAGGCGGAAAAGGAAGAATATGTCCCGCTCATGCCCTATGTGAATGAACTCATCGGGCTTTTCTCCGCGGACGTTCTGCATGCGGACCTCTCCTACCATGGCGAGGGGATCGCGGTCTCGGGCGGGCTTGATCTTCGCCTCAAAGAACTTGCCCTTGCGGGCGAAATACAGGTAGATGTTTCTCTGGACGGCGTCGAACTGTCCAAGAGCGTGGGGCTTTCCTATACGGACGGCACGCTCTATCTCGATCTCGACGGCGTCAAGGTGCAGGCGACCTTGGAAGAGGGCGTTGCGCTCCTTCGGCAGTACGTCGCATTGCCCGAATTGCCCGATACGGGTGCCATTTCCGCTTCCGATCTCGGCACAATCATCAACACCCTGCTTTCGGAAGATTTCGCCGCGCTGTTCTCCTCTTCGGAAGAGAACGGGCTTCTCCTTGCCGTCAAGGGGAGCGAATTGCTCGCGGCGTTCGGGGTCGAATTCGCCCTCGGCGATGTGACGCTCACGGCGGGGAACGGCAGGCTTTCCGCCACCGCGCTCGGCGCCGGGATCGGCCTCACGCAGGGGACAGACGTCGCGCTCGACACACAAGGCTACACGCCGGTCCTGCCCTATGTCCAAACGCTCATCCGCCTCTTCTCGCAGGAAGAGCTTTCCCTTTCGCTCTCCTTTGCGGCGGGCGGCTTTACGGCAGAGGGAAAGATCATGCTCAGTCTTGCCTCGCAAACGGCGGCGGGCGAGATCGTCCTCGGCTACGGCAGCGCGAAAAAGACGCTCTCCGTGATCTACGGGGACGGCGCCGTCTATCTGAGCGTAGAGGGCGTGCGGGTCAAGGCGGGCGTGCGGGAGGCGGTCGCGCTGATCTCTTCGCTCACGGGTGCGGAGAGCGATCCCGACGCCAAGGCGCTCATCAACAAGGTGCTGGCGCTCGACTTCGGCTCGGTGATCTCCCTCGGCGAGGAAAACGATACGCTCACCGTTTTGCTCAACGGTACGCAGCTCTTAAACGCCCTCGGCGTGGAGTTCGATCTCGACACAGTCACGCTTACGGTAGACGACGACAGCGTAACGGCGAAAGCGGAAAAGCTCGGCGTGGAAGTCACCATTAAGCAAGGCGCGCACTTCGACACCGACACAAGCGACTACATCGAGATCGTTGACTACGCCAACACGATTGCGACGATGATCGAGAGCGGGTACCTTGCGGCCGATGTATCTTACACCGCGAACGATCTCACGATCACGGGCAAGATCGAACTTGCGCTCGACACCCTCGAAGTGCAGGGAAAACTCACGCTGAAATACAGAAGCGCGAGCCAAGACATCAACATTATCTACGGTGCGGGCGTCGTCTATCTCGAGCTTGGCGGCATGAAAGTTTCCGCCAACGTTGAGGAAGCGGTGCAACTCATCACGCGGTTCGTGGATTTGCCTACCGCAAGTACCGAGGAGCGCGACCTCATCGAAGAACTGCTCAAGCTGGACTTTGAGGAAGTATTCACCCTCAAGCAGGAAGGGGACGCGCTGTCCCTCGCCATTGCGGGTACGACGCTGTTGAACGCCCTCGGCGTGGAATTCGAGCTTGACACGGTCACGCTCACGGTGGATAGCGACAGCGTGACGGCGAAAGCGGAAAAGCTCGGCGTGGAAGTTACCATTAAGCAAGGCGCGAAGTTTGAAACGAATACGAGCGACTACATCGAGATCGTTGACTACGCCAACACGATTGCGACGATGATCGAGAGCGGGTACCTTGCGGCCGATGTATCTTACACCGCGAACGATCTCACGATCACGGGCAAGATCGAACTTGCGCTCGACACCCTCGAAGTGCAGGGAAAACTCACGCTGAAATACAGAAGCGCGAGCCAAGACATCAACATTATCTACGGTGCGGGCGTCGTCTATCTCGAGCTTGGCGGCATGAAAGTTTCCGCCAACGTTGAGGAAGCGGTGCAACTCATCACGCGGTTCGTGGATTTGCCTACCGCAAGTACCGAGGAGCGCGACCTCATCGAAGAACTGCTCAAGCTGGACTTTGAGGAAGTATTCACCCTCAAGCAGGAAGGGGACGCGCTGTCCCTCGCCATTGCGGGTACGACGCTGTTGAACGCCCTCGGCGTGGAATTCGAGCTTGACACGGTCACGCTCACGGTGGATAGCGACAGCGTGACGGCGAAAGCGGAAAAGCTCGGCGTGGAAGTTACCATTAAGCAAGGCGCGAAGTTTGAAACGAATACGAGCGACTACATCGAGATCGTTGACTACGCCAACACGATTGCGACGATGATCGAGAGCGGGTACCTTGCGGCCGATGTATCTTACACCGCGAACGATCTCACGATCACGGGCAAGATCGAACTTGCGCTCGACACCCTCGAAGTGCAGGGAAAACTCACGCTGAAATACAGAAGCGCGAGCCAAGACATCAACATTATCTACGGTGCGGGCGTCGTCTATCTCGAGCTTGGCGGCATGAAAGTTTCCGCTAATGTCGAGGAAGCGGTGCAACTCATCACGCGGTTTGTCCCTCTTCCCATCGGTAACAGCGAGGAACGCGACCTCATCGAAGAGCTGCTCAAGCTGGACTTCACGGAAGTCTTTACCCTCTCGAAGGAGGGCGACGAGCTTTCCCTTGCCATTGCGGGAACGACGCTCTTGAACGCGCTCGGGGTGGAATTTGATCTCGACAAAGTTACGCTTACGGTGGATAGCGACAGCGTGACGGCTACGGCGGAAAAGCTCGGCGTGGAAGTCACCATTAAGCAAGGCGCCAAGTTCGAAACGAATACAAGCGACTACATCGAAATTGTCGACTACGCCAACACGATTGCAACGATGATCGAGAGCGGGTACCTTGCGGCCGATGTATCTTACACGGCGAACGATCTCACCATCACGGGCAAGATTTTCCTCGATTTGCACGAACTTATTTCGGGCAAGGAAAACGCGCTTGACGCGCTCCAAGTAAAAGCCGCTCTTACGCTCCAATACAGAAGCGCAGAACAGCAGATCAACATTATCTACGGCGCGGGCGTGGTGTACCTTGAGCTTGGCGGCATGAAAGTTTCCGCCAACGTCGAGGAAGCCGTGCAGCTTATCACGCGGTTCATCGATTTGCCCACCGCGAATACCGAGGAGCGCGACCTCATCGAAGAGCTGCTCAAACTGGACTTCACGGAGGTATTCACTCTCTCGAAAGAGGGCGACGCGTTGTCCCTTGCCATTGCGGGAACGCAGCTGTTGAACGCGCTCGGCGTGGAATTTGATCTCGACACAGTTACGCTTACGGTGGACGATGACAGCGTAACGGCCACGGCGGAAAAGCTCGGCGTGGAAGTCACCATTAAGCAAGGCGCCAAGTTCGAAACGAATACAAGCGACTACATCGAAATTGTCGACT
>CANQWX010000040.1 GCA_947627665.1 uncultured Clostridia bacterium | reverse complement strand
AAGCTATTCACCACCGGCATAGCCGGTGGCTTTCCCACGAAACTCCGCTTCGCTCCGTTTCGTTCCCTCTTTACAGAGAAAGAGCGCTCCCTGCGGAGCGCTCTTTGGTGTTTTCACGTTTTTACTCTTCGTCGGGCTTGTCGCCGTTCTCCGCTTCCGCGGGGCCTTCCGTGGCGTTTGCGCCCTCGGCGGCGGCGCGCTTCGCTTCCATCTTGGCGTCGCGCCTTGCCTGCTTCTTCATCTCTTTGGTGACGACTCTCGCCGCCTCGATCTGCGCCTTCATCTCCTGCGGTGTGGGAGGCACGAACGCCGCGCCCTCCGCATTCTCGGGGATCACCTCGTAGTGCTCATCTCTCTCGAGCATGGTCGCTTCGGTGTAGCCGTCGAAGAGGTGGATGTGCTTTGCGTCGAAGGCAAGCTCGATCACTTCGCCGAGTTCCACGGTGGCACGGGAAGAGATCTTTGCGATCATCTGCGTGACGCTGTCGACGATGGTCGTCTTGTCGTTCATGTAGTCGAGGTCGCAATAGATTTGCATTTCGGCGCCGAGTTTTTCGATGACGTCGATCTTCGCCTTGACAACGGTCTCGGGCGAGTTGGAGATGAACAGATCGTCCTGGTGGATGTCCTCGGGACGGACGCCGAGCGTGACTTCCTTGCCCGTGTTGATGTATTCGTCAACGTTCTTGATCTTGGACACGACTGTCTTGGGAAGCGCGATCTTGTTGCCGCCGATGAAGTTGACATACACCTTGCCGTTCTCCTGCGTGAGGGTGGCGTTGCGGAAGAAGTTCATCTGCGGGGTGCCGATGAAGCCTGCGACAAAGAGGTTGATGGGATAGTCGTAGAGGTTCTGGGGGGTGTCGACCTGCTGCATGAAGCCGTCCTTCATGACAACGATACGGGTGCCCATCGTCATGGCTTCGATCTGGTCGTGGGTGACGTAGATGAAGGTGGTGGCGAGGCGGGCATGGAGCTTACTGATCTCGGTACGCATCTGCGCACGGAGCTTGGCGTCGAGGTTGGACAGAGGCTCGTCGAGAAGGAACACTTTGGGTTCGCGGACGATGGTACGGCCGAGCGCGACACGCTGGCGCTGGCCGCCCGACAGAGCCTTGGGCTTACGCGAAAGGTATTCGGTGATGCCGAGGATCTCGGCAGCGGCTTTGACTTTTTCATCGATGGTTTCCTTGGGGACCTTTCTCAGTTTCAAGCCGAACGCCATGTTGTCGTACACGGACATGTGGGGATAGAGCGCGTAGTTCTGGAAGACCATGGCGATATCTCTGTCCTTGGGGACGACGTCGTTGACGAGTTTGCCGTCGATGTAGAGTTCGCCCGAGGAGATCTCCTCGAGGCCGGCGATCATGCGGAGGGTCGTAGACTTACCGCAGCCGGAGGGACCGACAAAAACCATGAATTCCTTATCGCGGATCTCGAGGCAGAAGTTGAACACTGCCTGATTGCCGCCGGGATAAACCTTGTTGATGCCTTTGAGCAAAAGACCGGACATAATTTCCTCCAAAATGAATTCTGTAACTATTTTACCGCGTGCGGGGGAAAAAAGCAATGGACAAATTTCACAAACATGTCCCGCGGGATTGTATATTTTGCACAACCCCTGCCTTGCCCTGTGACAGGAGGGGGATCAAGGGGGTGGGCAATTCCCCAATTGCGTCATATTGAGCGGAACGAAGTGAAGCCGAAATATCTCTACCGCACTTGGCGCCCCTTGCAGGGGAGCTGGCGAGGCGTTAGCCGAGCCTGAGGGGTTCTCGAGAACCCTTTCCCCCGCTTCGCGGGTACTTTCCCTTTCAGGGACAGCAAGAAATCTTGGCGCCTCCTTAGGAGGAGCTGTCACCGTAGGTGACTGAGGTGGTGATATTGTTGGAGAACAAAGGACACCACACCCCTACCCGTTTTGGCGGCAGGGACCGCCAAAACCCCGTCGGCGAGGCCACGCCTCCTGTCGCGGCGCCCCTCACAGCCCACTGGGCTGTTGAGAGAACGGCGCCACTCCACCCCCACGGAGAGGGTAATGGGACCCCCTCCTGCGGAGGGGGATCAAGGGGGTGGGCAATTTCAGAACACGCCCCACACCCCTACCCCTCTCCCACGGAGAGGGTAATGGGACCCCCTCTGCGGAGGGGGATCAAGGGGGTGGGCAATTCCCCAATTGCGTCATATTGAGCGGAACGAAGTGAAGTCGAAATATGGTCCTCATTATCATGACGTCACCCATTCGACAGGCTCAGGGTGACGTATTCAGAACACGCCCCACACCCCTACCCCTCTCCCACGGAGAGGGTAATAAAGGCGCCGCGCCACCCCCACGGAGAGGGTAATAAGGAAACAAAAAAGGGGCTGGCGCGGAAACCGCGCCAGCCCCCTTTTTGAGCCGAAATACACTTGCTTATGCGTCTTCTACCTTCACGATGATTTGATCGTTGGTGTTGGCAGGTGCATCGTTATGCGTCAAAGTGTACTTTTTGTTGTTTTTGGTGATGACAACGCTCTCACCGCTCGTTACCTCGATGGGGCTATGCAGATTGAACCTTTCGCCTTTGATAGCGAAATGACCCCACCACCAACCGTTCTTCGCAGCGGTGAACTTGAATTTCAAGGTAACGTTCTTCCCATCTACGGTCACGGTTTCAACAGTGATCTTATCGTTATCAACGTCTTCCCCAACATACTCCAGCGTTTTAAGTTCCGCCTCGGTATAATTTGCTCTGTTGATCGCGGTGAGCACGAGATAAACTTCATTGCCTTCTTCGACCAGTTGCGCTTTGCTGAAAGTAAGCTTTGCGGGTTCACAGTCGATGACCGTCATCCCTTCATGATAGAAAAGGCGATAGCTCTTTTGCCCAGCATAAATTGTTTGATCGGTCACTTGCACCTTCAAATCTTGCTTATTGGCATAGGTGCCGTCAATAGAGTAATGCCCCCACCACCAATTGTCGTTGGTCGCCTCAGTGAAATCGAATTTCAAAGTAGCAACACCGTTTTCAATCGTTACGGTCCCTACCGTGATCTTCATGGTTTCCTTTTCGCCATAGAAAACAGTAGCCGCAAGATCTTCCTGCGTATAGCCCGTGACAGTCGCTTTCACAACAACATAGACCTTCGTAGGATCATCCTGACGATCTGTTTCAAAAGCCACCTCGGTAGGCGTAAAGGTCACTGTTTCGACTTTCAAACCTACGTTGTCCCAACCGCTACCGTTCTGTGCTTGCAGGGTATATTTCTTATTACCGAGGATAACAGATTTATCTGTGACCCCGTTGCTAAATTGTTTTGCCTTTGTATCGCCGGGGCACCCGATATTGCGGAGAGATTCAACCTGCAAATCGGTAACATCGCACTTTGCGGTCCAGCCGCTTCCCTCGACCGTAACTACAATACTCGTGGGGTTTTCTCTTTTGACGGTGTTGCCCCAGAAAGAGAAGTATTTATGTTGGTCGATTTCTCCTTCGAGAAGCGCCTTTACCTCTTCATCCGAATAACCCGTGAACGTACCCGTTATCGTGAGATAAACTTTACCTGCGTCCACTGCAATGTCGATGCCCATCAAAGTAACGGTGCCGTCTGTCTTGATCTCTACCGTCAAGTTGCCTGCTGTTCCCGTAAGCGTATAAACTTTGCCTGCGAGTTTGGCAGTCGAGGTGCCGCTGGTCGTTTTAATGTCGCCCGCATCGCTCCAATCTTTGCCGATACCGAAAGTCCCGTTCGGCAGGGAAGTTATATCGAACTTCACCGAGAAAGTACCCGCTGCGACCGTATAAACGGGGGAAGTATCTTGGGTCGCCCAGTTTCCGCCGAAGAGGAACACTCGGAAAGCAAGATCGTTGTGGTTCGAATCTTCAAGCAAGGCCTTGAACTCGTCGACCGTATAGCCGCTGTGCGTGCCGTTCACGGTAATATAGACCTTATCACCCTCGGCCGCGACGTTCGCATCGGTGACAGTCCACGTCTGCTCTACCAAAAGTGCAACCGTAAGAACGACATTGTTGTCTGCACCCGTTTTTAAGGTGTACTTTTTGATGTCGGTCGAAATCTCTTTGGAGATGCCCGTCATGGTGATAGTACCGTAGCCGCTGCCTTCCGAAAGGACCAAGTCGTCTGTACGCACGGACAAACGGGAAATATCAAGTTTTACGGTGAAATTGCCGTCCGAAGCCGTTACATCTGCGCTGTAATAATCGTTCATGGGCCAAATGTAAGTGTTCAGATTGAGGCAAAGCGTTCTTACATCGTCATCGAGGAGGAATTTCTTGATGTCTTCACCCGTCCAAACGTTTGCTTCATAGGTGCCCTGCATCACGAGGCGAGGCGTGCCGTCTTCGTCTTTCTCGAGGTCGACGCCCGTGATCGCATAGTTATGCTTCACGTTGACCGCGAGAACGCCGCCTTCGAGGTTGGTGAGCGTAAAGGTGCTGCCCAAAGACTTAACAGTCTTCGTGGCGTCCGCGCCGACCGTGAGCTTGAGATCGGCGCCCTTCAAAACGCACTTGTTGTCGCCAACGGGAAGAGAGGTGACATCAAATTTGACCGTCCACGTCTTGGCGGAAGTATCGATAGAGATCCTTCTCAGACGATCTTTCCACTCTTTTGCGGTGAACTTGAAGCTGTATTTTGCCTGGGAGAAATATTCCTGTGCATTCTCTTCGGTGGCTTCGCCCGTATAGGTTCCTTTGAGGACGAGGAACGCCGCGTCGACCTCGGTACGGAAGAGTTTGCCTTCTTCCCTGCCGTCGGATTTGATCACTTCGAGCGTAACGGAAGTGGGTTCGGACCATGTGAGTCCTGCGGGAGGTTCGGGAGTGGTCTTAGCGGAAATCACAAGTGCTACATGTCCCCAATAAGTGCCGTCCTTATTGACGAGCGCGTATGTCTTATCCCCGCAATCAACGCTCTTGTTTGCAGCTTGTTCTGCCGAAAGGTCTACATCGCCATGCCCATCATTCTTCCAGCAAAGCGTATAGCCGCCGATCACCATATCAGTGACATTGATCTTAAGCGTCCAAGTCCCGCCGCTCACCGTTGCCGTTCTCGGAGCGTCATGATTAGCAGTGCCGCCCTTTACCGCATAGAAATTGAAGTTAATAGCAGTGGTATTTGTGTTGTCCGTGTTTTCGAGCAACGTCTTGAGTTTCGCTTCTTCGTAGCCTACATAAGTACCGCTGACAACAAAGTAAGCTTTGTCGGACTCGGTTTCGACCGTAGCGCCCGTGATCGCATACTCTTCTCCCGTGTCGGTGACGACCGAGAGAGCCAAGCAGCTCGCCGAACCGTTAAGCGCATATTTCTTACCCGCAACAGTAACGTTTACATTGCACGTTACGCTATGGATATCGCCGTAAGAACCATGATTTTCGCCGATCTGATAATTTGCATCCGCAAGGCTGCTGACATCGAATTCAACGCTGAAGTTGCCGTCTGCAACGGTATAGGTGGGCGTTATGTCTTGATGGGTCCAAGTGTAACCATCCGTGCCGCCCGCAAGGAAGATATGGAATGCCAATACATTTGTGTCCTCATCTTCCAATAAACCCTTAAATTCGTTTGCTTCATAACCTTCGTATGTGCCGCTGATGGTAACGATCGGCTTGCCGTTTTTCTCTTCAATCGTCGCGGCGGTGATCGCATAAGTCTTAGTGGGATCGGGCGTATCGATAATGGTCAACATGATGAATGGTCCTCCGGTTTCTTCCACTCTCTTCTTGACTTCGAAAGTGTGACCGCCGAGGTCATCAGTCTTGGCATAAGTGTCATTCCATGCGATGTCGCCCTTGCCGCTTTGGTTTTCACAGGGATAATAGATACCGTTTTCAAGATCGGTGATGTCGAACTTAAAGGTCCAGGTTCCGTCCTCGGCGTCCGCCTCGGTATCAAGCGCGGGATATGTCCAATCCTTCGTAGTGCAAAGACTAATCTTGAGAACATTCTTATCGCCGTTTTCAAGCGCGTCGACCATTTCGTCTTCGGTGTAGCCCGTATAGGTGCCGCTCACGACAAAATACATGGTGTCCGTCGTCTTTTCAAGCGTAACGCCCGTAATGGCATGGCTGACTTCCTTCCACTGCGCGGTGAGCG
>CANQWX010000039.1 GCA_947627665.1 uncultured Clostridia bacterium | reverse complement strand
ATGAGCATGGTAGCGGTCTATTACATTTTGAAGGCGTTCCATTTGGACGGGCAACTCGTTTCCCTCATTCTCGTGTATTCCGGCGGTGCAGGGCTGGGATTTTATGTGGCACATGGGTTCTTCGGCACGATCCCAGAATCTCTTGATGAAGCGGCGAGGCTTGACGGTGCAACGAATTGGCAGGTATTCTGGAAAATCATCGTGCCGCTGAGTAAGCCCATTATCGTCTATACCGCGCTCATGGCGTTTATCTCGCCGTGGTCTGACTTCATTTTCGCAAAGGTCATTCTCGGTACAAATCGAGAACAATATACTGTGGCGATCGGTCTCTTTGAGTTCCTTGACACGACGCACAAATCCACCATGTTCACCTGTTTTGCCGCGGGGTCTATCCTCGCGGGGATTCCCGTTGAACTCCTGTTCATTTTCTTTCAACGCTATTATGTGGAAGGGATCACGGGCGGCGCAACAAAAGGCTGACATTCAGCATCTATAAAACAACAGCCCGGCAGTCGGAGCGCCTCCTATGAGGTAGTTCCCCCTGTCGGGCTTTTTTATTAGTCTATTTCCCCGGGGCATTGCCTCGGGGATTTTTTATATTCGGCACTCTGTCCTGCGGCTGCAAAGTTCAATCATGTGAAACGCATTTGGACAGCTATGCCCTCACATGGAAAAACCGTCCGAATGTGATTTTTCAGAAATCAATTCGGAGGTTTTTTTATGAAAAAAGTAACTGAAACCATTCTCCTGAATGGAGAAAGCAAAACCGTGACCGTCATGCTGGACGATACGACCTACGCGCTTTTGAAACAAGCGGGTGACAGAGAATTGTACCTGCAATACGTCACCGAAGAGTATCTGGCGGGCTTAAAAAATCGGGCGGAAACACGGCGGCACAAGTCATTGGAATACTTGATCGACAAGGGCTTGGACTTTGAAGATAGAGGGCAGGATTCATTTGAAGCAGTTGCCCTCTCGGAAGATGCGGCGGCATTGAAAACGGCGTTAAAAATTTTGACGGCGCGGCAACGCACGATCGTTTTGGCACACGTTTTAGAGCGGCGATCCTTTCAGGAGATAGGAAATGCTCTCGGCATCAGAAAACAGACCGTGAGGGAATCTTATTGGGCTGCCATAACAAAATTACAAAAATTTTTCGCAAAGCACCCTGTCGAATCGTGATTTTCGTGGCTAACCTATGGAGGGTGTTTTCCCCGGCTCTCCAAAGGAGGCTGACATGATAACTCTGCGGCAAGTACAAAGCGATCTCAAAGAGATACGCTACTACTATTCCAAGCGGGATATGTTCGAGAGCGCATCGCGGCGCATCATCGAGAGCGGCATCGTGGAAAAAGTGAGCCGCTACAACATGGCAATGGCGAATGCTCCCCCTCGGCTCTATGAAGTGTATTACGCCCTGTATGTGAACGGATTCACACAGGCGCAATACGCCGAGAAAAGCGGGTGTAGCCCCGCGCTTGCCAAGTATTACAACAGGCAGCTCTGCGCCCATCTGGTGCAAAGACTCAACGAAACTTAAAAGGAGGAAAGCACGGTGAAAGATTTTCCGACATTCGTGAAAGACGCAACAAACGTTTATCGCACGAAGAGGTATATCGTCAAGCAGGTTCTCGACATTCAGTATGACACCGAGCAGGCGGGAAATGTATTGAGTTACGACACGTTCTATAAGAGAACGCCCGCCCGCGACAAGCAATACGATATGCTCTTTGCAGGTCGCCGCTTCCACAACGGGAAACGGCTTCCCTCTACCGCCTATACCCGCCGTTACGTTGATTAAGGGCGAGTAGGTCACAACTTCATATTGGGTAAACCGGCGCGAAAATTTGGCGTGAGAGCGATGCGGAAAGGATCCGTCCGCAGATTGCCGCGCATGGGACGAAGTGTCCGAAGAAAAAGGCGCCGTATACCAAGCACAACTGAATATCAAAAAAACAAAAACGGAGGATTTTATGGCAACTAAAAGGAAGTCGGGCGGAGAAGCCACGGAGTCGTCGGAAACGAAGTACGACAACAGCAAGTGGTCTATTCCGTCCAAGAGAGCAGAACTCTATGCCACAGAGCGGAAACAAAAAGTTCATGCTCTCGGCAAGAAGAAAGGACAGCCGCTTACGGAGTACGAGGCGGGTATGCGTTCAGCCTATCTCCAATGTCAACACGATCATGCAGGTTTTTGGAAATACAAGAAGGCGCTCGAACTCGGTTATTCCAAGAAAGAAGCGGGAGAAATGTCCAAAAAACCGTGGGATAAAAATACTCCCCCCAAGAAAAAGTAAAGCGCATAAGGAGGGCGCAAACAAATGGCAAATCAGAACGAAGTAAAGAAGCCGATGGGCAAGACGCTGTTCGTAGAACGGGAAACGTATGAGAAGAACGATAAGACCTATTTCTCGTATTTCATCAAGGGCGTCATCAGAGGAAAAGATGTGCGCGTTGCGCTCGTTCCCCCGGACAACGGCGGGTATGCCGTCCTCGACCTCGTTTTCGGGGACGCGGAGAAGGCGGAGCTGTTCCTTACGCCCTTTGAGATCAAGGACGAAAAGACGGGTCGCGTCATCAAGGGGAACTCTTACGGGATCCGCACGGTGGACGAAAACGGCGAAGTGTACGAATGCGCCGTGAAACCGTTCCGCGCGTCGGACAAGACGCTCCTGCAACTGCTGCTCCGTTAAGGTAGCGGCGAAGAAAAAAGCATAGCTTTCTGCGGCTTGTATCGGTGGAAAAGCCGATATAAGCCGCAGTTTTCAAATATTGATTTTTGGAGGTAAAAAATGAGTAACGAAGAATACGACGACTATGCGGACTTTGCGAATTACACCGACCCCGATCTCGCCCAACATAAAAAGAGCGATAGGGTGAAGTGGATCGTAACGGCGGTTGCGTTCGTGCTGGTATTTGCACTCGTCATCGGACTGTGCGTCGCGTTCATCCCCCATTGGGGCAGCGATACAACGACTTTCAACGTCACCCTGTCCGCTTATAAGACCGTTAAGGAGGACGATGTGAAAGGCTGCAAGTCGCTCACCTATTCCACCGACGCGGGCGACGAGGAAATTTGCAAGCTCCTGCTTGTGTCCTACGACGAGCGGACGAAGGAGTGTGTCTTGCTTTTGGGCGTATTACCCGAAGATACGGACGCCTCGAAAAAGATTGAGGGCGACGAGGCGGGTATGTTAATCTTCGTCCGTGCGTTCGACGTAGAAGCAGCGGAACTCAAACAGCTTGGAAGCTATCAGGCGTTTAAGCGGCTGGCACTTGAAAAGGAGTATGTCGTCGCCGTCAATCTTATGGGCGAATCGCAAGGAAGATGGGCGAACGCTGCGACATTGCTGTTCGGTACGGTAGAAGAAGAAAGTACCGAGCTGTCCTTCATCGACGCACCTACGGCGCAACTCAAATTCAAAGCCGAGGGAACATTTAAGCCCTCGGACGATCTCATGAAAATTCTCACCGGGGAGGTATAACGCATGAACAACAAAATCGTAAAGGCAGTCAAGTGGCTTATGGCGGTGACGGCGTTCGCGCTTGTCGTCATCATCTTCGCGGGGCTTTCCCTCGGCTGGTTCAAGACGAAAGACACACCCACCATGTCCGAGAATGAACCCGCTTTCGAGCTTACGACTCCCGACGAGGGCGGGCTTACCGCTTCCGAAACGGCATCCAACGGTGTATCGCTCATGAGTGCAGTCATCCCCCGTTCCGAGTATGCGGCGCAGGCAATTTCAGCGGATGCGGAAAAGGCGATCACGCTTACGGCAATGGTCACGCCCGAAGGAGAGGAATATCAGGCGGTGGATTGGTCGGCGGCGTTCGTGTCCGCTACTTGGGCGACGGGAAAGAATGTCACGGACTATGTGACGGTCACACCGAAGGGCGATCTCTCGGCAACGGTCACTTGCAAGCAGGCGTTCGGAGCGCAGATCAAAGTCACGGCAGCTTGCCGTATTTGTCCGCAATCTACGGCGGAATGTACTCTGGACTATGCCAAAAAGCCGCTTTCTCTCCAAAAGCCTACAATGTTCACAGGCATGACGGGCGCAGATGATTTCAGTAACAGCGATCTCGTGTCCTCGTGGGGCGTCAGATACGATACGAACAATCAAGGCGTGGGGAAATTTACCGTGAAAAGTTATTCCACCACATACACCGTTGACGACACGTTTACTTTGAAGTTCACCCGTCAGATGTCCTCTGCCGCGATCACGAAGTTCAAAAGCAACTCTACTTATGTAAACGGCAAGTATGAGGAGGTAAACGGGTATCCGAAGGTGCATACCGTTGAAGAATTTGACGCCCGTTTTTGGGCGACGTCGGAGCTGTATGGGCTTGCGTTCCATTCGAGTAACGACGGCATTGCAAAGCTCGCCGTATTCATGGCGTCGTGGGATGACACGACCGACTTTGAAACGTGGACGGTCGAGCTGATCGGATCGCACGGCACATATACGTTCACATCAAAGTTCGGCTTCTCAAAGAGCGCTTTGCAGGCGGCAGTCGCCCATGTATCGTTGGGAACGTCCTCGTTTACGTTCTGAAAAAGGAGGTAAAGCATGAGCAATAAGATCATGAGAGCAGTTAAGTGGCTTATGGCGATCACGGCGTTCGCACTCATCGCCATCATCTTCGCAGGGCTTGCCCTCGGCTGGTTCCAGACGAAGGAAGTGCCTACCATGTCCGAGAACGGGCAGGCAGAAGTCGGCGGCATGGAGCTTCCCGAAGTAGCCGAAGGCAACGGTGTATCGCTCACGAGTATGGTCATTCCAAAGGCGGAGTATGCGGCTTACGGCGTATCTGCCGCAGCGGAAACGGCACAGACGGTGACGGCATCCGTCAAGAGCAGCGGCGTTGACATCGAGCTGGACGTCGATTGGGTTGCTGCGTGGAAAAATCCCTCCTCGGAGTGGGCGACGGGCAAGACCGTGACGAGCTATGTCAAAGTCACGCCGCTTGCCACGAGCGGAGAAAACAGCAAGAAGGCAAACGTTGAATGTCTGCAAGCATTTGGCGAAGAAGTGACGATCACCTGTTCCGTCCGAAGCGACGCCGAGAAGAAAGCGACGGTATCCGTCCACTATGTGCAGAAGGTGGAGAATACGACTATCAAGTTTGGAGAAGTGGCGTGCGTTTTCAGCGGCAATGCGTTGACCGAATTTGATTTCACGGCTACGGGGTATCAGGGGCTGGCAATGCAGGGTAAGCCGACATCGTTGAAATATTCTGTGGAATGTTCCACTCCGTACACGATTCCGCTTCAAATCTCTTACGCGCTCGACGGGAACGGTTGCGAACCTTTCTCACATTCCCTTTCGGATGAAAGACCGAGCGACACCGGTAGCGTTAAGGGGCAGTTCGGCACACAGACGCTCCCTTCGGACTCTGTAACCGATTATGATTGGACATCTCTTAAATTGATCGAGAGCGGGATGCCGTATTCCATTCAATTTCTGACGGAGAATCTTTACCGATACAGGTCGGGGCGCGGCACACCTCCCGAATATACGAAGTACACGGTTTCCCAACTGCTTGCGGACTATAAAGCCTATGGGACGGAAGTAACAAACAGAAAGCTGTTCAATGTGGCATTCACGCTCTCTTGCTCGCAGGCGTCGATTTCCGTGACGAAGAAAACAACGTTCTGCATCGGTGAGTTCGTTGACGTCAAAGCGGACAGCGTGTCGGTGGATAAAGCCGTTCTCTACTACTAAGCCAGACGCAGGGGGATGGCAACATCCCCCTCAATCTATCAAAGGAGGTAATTATGAAAACAGCTACAAAAGTCATTGCCGCTGTTCTGATTTTCCTGTTGCTGGCGGGTATCATTGGGATCGTGTTGGCATTCACCAACGGCGGGAATGAGGATTTCAAGACGTTCTATATCGAAAAGGACGGCAAGAACATCCTTGCTTCGGAAACCTCGGATGTGGTCTATGCAGGCACTCCCGTCACCTACAAGGTTCACTACACCTTTGACGTCGGCAAGACGGAGAAACGGGACTATATCGTCAAGATCCTGCCGAATGAAAAGCAGGACTTTGATTATACGGTGGACGGCAAGCATACCTCATGGAAAGAGTTGGGCGAAAAGGCGGGCTTGCCCTTCCGAATCGATAAGGGCGAGGACAGCTTTACGGTGACGTGTCTTACCGGCGTTGAAAACGTCATGTTGGACGCGCTGGATCTCATCCATCCCGGCAAGGAAATCAAACTTCCCGAAGGCTTTGACGGCGAAAAACCTTACTTTACGCTCTATGTGGCAAGCTACAACGAGTCGGTGAAGTTTTACATCCGTTTTTCCCTTCAATCCCCGACGGGACCCACCGTCCACCTCGACAGGACAGAGATCATCTTTTAAGGAGGGCGTATGAAGATTTCCGCAAAAAGGGTTTTATGCGCCTTGCTTGCGGGCATGGTATGCCT
>CANQWX010000038.1 GCA_947627665.1 uncultured Clostridia bacterium | reverse complement strand
TACGAGGTGGGCATGCCCTTGTTGTTGAGGCTGCTGCCCGCAAACGCATAGGCGCCGAGCTTGGTGAGGTTGGGGAACTCATAGGTATCTCTCGTCCAGTTCAGGAAGGTGTAGGTGCCCGTGATCTCGACGAAGTTGGTGAAATCGAAGTCCTCTTCGATCTCGCTGCCGCCGAAGGGAAGGCTGCCCGCATATTTGAGTCCGGGCGCGGAGTACTTCGTGATCGTGGTGTTCGTCTTGGAAGCGACCCACGTCGTACCGACGCGCTCGCAGCTCTCGGGGAGAGAGATCTCGGTCGGGGTCGCCTTAGAGAAGGCGCCGTCGCCGATGGACTTCAACACAGAGCCGCTCGCCGCGGTGAGCTTGCCCGTCAGCACCATGCTGCCGAACGCATCGTCGCCGATCGTGACGATGGAGCTTGCGATCGTGAAGTCGGCACCGTCTTTGTAGAGGTTGGAGCAACCGTTGAACGCGCTGTTGCCGATCGTGACGACATTGTTGAGCGTGACGGTCGTGAGGCCCGTGCAGCCATAGAAGGCGCGGTCGCCGATCGTCTTTAACTTGCTGTTCGCCGTCGAGAAGGTGGTAAGACCCGTGCAGCCCTCGAAGGCGCTCGTGCCGATGGAATCGAGCGCGCCGCCCCAATTGCTCAACGTGATCTTAGAGAGGTTCTTCTGGCCCTTGAACGCCTGATCGGCGATCTTGACGACCTTGGAAGAGTCGACGGTGAGGGAATAGCCTTCCGCCATTTCGCCCGAGAAGCCCGCGAGCACTTTGCCGATGTAGTATTCCTTATTGACTGCCGCCGCCATGGTGTTGGCAAGCCAAGGAGTGCCCTTCAAAGCGTCGACGCCGAGGTCGGAAATGTTCGCGCCGTTGTTGGAGCCGAGGCTCACGAGCGAGGTGCAGCCGTTGAAGGCGTTCGCGCCGACCGTGGGCACTTTGCCGATGTCGACTTCCTCGACCTTGGTCGCGCCCATGATGAATTGCTCGGGAAGCGCGTCGACGCCCGAACCGACATTGACGTAGGAGAGCGCCTTGCAGCCCTTGAACGCCGATTCGTACACGGCGGGCTTGGAGTCATGCTTTGCGGTGTAAGCGGAAGTCTTGCAATCCTCCGCATTCCATGCAAGATAGGTGAGCGCAAGGTTGTTCGCAAACGCCATGGTGCCGATCTCCTCGAGGGAAACGGGGACAACGACCCCTTGCAGGCTTGCGACGGGCGCAACGCCGAAGAACAGGTTGTCTTCATCCGTGCCTGCGTCAAAGGCATGGTCGCCGATCTTGAGAAGGCCGTTCGGAAGAACGAGCTTGCCCGAGATCGAGGTCCCGTAGAAGGAGTACATGCCGATCTCCTCCACGCCCTGTTCAAAGGAAACGGTGTTGAGCTGCGCGCTGCCGTAGAACAGATAGTCTGCGATCTTGCGCACGGTGGAGGTGAATTTCACCTCACGGAGCGCGGTGCTGCCCGCAAAGGCGGGGAAGGTCTTGCCCGAAACGGCGGCCTCTGCGGAGGCGATCGTCACGGACTGCAGAGCGGGGCAATTCGCAAAAGCGCTGTCGCCGAGGCGGTTGAGCGAAGCGGGAAGGGTGACGGACGTAAGGCCCGTGCCCATGAACGCCTTGTTGCCGAGCCGCACAAGATCGCCGAAATGCACTTCGGTGAGGTTTGCGTGCCCTTCGAGCGCCCCCGCGGGAATGACCGTGATGCCCGTGCCGAGGTCGAGGGAAACGATGCCCTCCCAACCCTTGACAAGGTTCTCGGGGAATTCGGTGACTTCATCCGCGATCGTAACGGCCGCGGGAGCCGTCATGCCCGAGAAAGTCGCGTCGGCGATGACGCAACCGGGCGCGTTGTATTCGAGATGGGAAATGTTCCCGCCGACAAACGCCTTTTCCCCGATGTACTCTACGCCCTTGCCGATGACGAGGGTCTCAATGGGAGCATAGCGGAATGCGCCTGCGCCGACTTCCACAACGCTGTCGGGAAGGATCACTTCCTTGACGGCGTTGGCGGTCTCCGCTCCCGATGCGCCGAAGGCGTAGGAGCCGATGTACTTCAATCCTTCGGGGAGGGTGATCCCGGTGAGGTTGGGCTGATCGAGGAACGCCCCCGAAGCGATGCCCAGCGTCCCCTCTCTGACCGCGATCGCGGTCTCCACGAAGATGGAGCTTGCGTACTTATACAGCGTCTTGCCGAGGTACACTTCGCCCGCGGGGAGCGTGTTGTCCCACACGGTGTTGTCGAAGGCGTCGGAGTCGATCATCCCGACGTTGCTGCCGCCGAGGACGACCTCGAGGTCGGAACAGTTGCGGAACGCGCGCTGGCCGATCGAAGTCACGGTATCGGGCAGGGTGACGCTCTGCACGTTCCCCACATCCTCAAAGCCGCTGACCGCGACGGAGGTGATCGTCTTGCCGTCGATCACGGAAGGAATGACGACGTCCGTGGGCATGATTTTCCCGGGCATTGCCGCAACGGACCAGCCGTCCGCTTCCTGCGTGAGGCGGAAGAAACCTGCATCCGTCGTGGGCGCCGCGTTCCACTTGGCGTAGATCGTGGTGTCGGCATTTACGCCGTTTTCGAAGTTATACTCCGCCGTGCAGGCGGCGTCTTTGTACCACCCGCCGAAGGTGTAGCCCGCCTTCTTGGGATCGCCGGGCTTTACCGCCTTGTCGCCGGGGTTTGCGCCCTGCTCGGGAAGAAGGGTGCCGCCGTTCGTTTCAAAAGTGACGGTGTAGACGACTGCGTCCTCGGGTGCGGGTTGGGTGACGTCGGGATCTTCTCCCCGGTCGTCATTGGGCTTGTCGCCGTTGCATGCCGCGATCCCGAACGCGGTGCTTGCGATCAGCCCCGCCGTCAAAAGCGCCAAAAGAGCTTTCTTTGTCTTTTTCATGCTTTCACCCCCAATTTCAAACTGAGATTTTCCATGTAGAGGGTCATGTGACCGCCCTCATCGTAGAATTGGATATAGATACGGAAAACGTAGGGCTGCGTCGCCATCGGACCCGTGTAGGAGAGTGTCGGCGGCTCGTCCGCATCGTTCGCGTTGAAGAAGTAGCGGTTCTGATGCCCCCGGCTGCTGTGGTCGGTGTCGTTCGCGTCGTAGTCGTCGTTCACATACTGCATATACTGCCCCGTCTGGCCGTACTGGCCGCTCGCGTTGAGCAGAATGTCGCAGGAAACGGGCGTGTGGCGGGGACGGGGACCGTACATGGGCTGTGCGCCGTAGACGCCCGAGAACCAATAGCTCACGGTGTCGCCGGGTTCCATGACGAACCATTCGTTATACCACTGCACGGGCTTGCCGTAGCCCGCCTGTACCGCGTTGGAAACTTCCGTTCCCGAAACGTGCAGCGGGATCATCTCCTGCTTGCCCGTTGCGGCGCGGGTGACGAGCATGTAGTGCTCGGGCGTAGAAGTTCCCGCACCGCCCGAGGGGGCGATGGGATCCTTGTGCTGCGAGAGCGCGGCACGGAAATCCGCATACAGGTATGTATTTTCCTCGACGGCGGGCACCGTTTCGAAGTAGGTGACCGTCGCGTCGACGATCGTCCACCAACCGTTAAAGACGAAGGGCTGGTTGGTCCTGTCCGTCTTGGTCGTCGTGGGCGTGGGGAGCGCCGTTCCCGCGGCTCCCGCCTTGAATACTTCGCCCTCCATGTTGAGCGCCGCGGTCTCCTCCGCCGTGAGCGGGGTCCCGTTGAGGGAGTTCCCGACCCCGGGGACAAGATAGACCTGCGCCGCCGCCCTGCTCTCCGCAATGGGCGAAACGCTTGCGCCGCTTGCTGCGGGCGCCGCGGGCGCATCGGGCGCGGGGGAAGCCGTTGCCATCGTCATGCCCACCGTCGTGCCGACGGCAAGCGACAGGCCGAGCAATAAAGAAAGAATTTTCGTCGATTTCTTCATAATTTCCTCCTTAAATTCAACTCAACTGATAGAGTGCGAACGTGCGCGCGGGCATCTTGAATTCGAAACCGACGCCGCCGTCCTTTTCGGGCACGCCGACATACTTTCCGTCGACTTTGGTCGTGGAATAGATGAGCTGTGCGCCTGCCGCAAGGGAGTACTGCATGCCCTTTTCCTCATTCGTCGCATTGACGAGGACGACATACTTGTGATCTGCGTCCTTGATCTCATACACCATGATCGCAGCGCCCTTGCCCTGCTGGTATTTGAGGGTCTTGTTTTCGACCGTGCCGCGGGCGAGCGTGGGATGATCGTGGCGGACTTTGATCATGTCCTTATAGACCTGATAGATGGAGTTCTCGTCCTCCTTCTGCTCCTTGACGCCGTCGAGTTTTTGGTTGTTGGCGTCCCACGTCATGACGTAATTGTTGAAACCGATCTCGTATTCGCAATTGGCTTTGTCGCCGCTCTTTTCCTTGGACCACTTCATGGGCTGGCGGAGCCATCTGTCCTCGTGGCCCGCGCCCTCGCCCTCGGCGTTGAGCGTCTTTCTGCCGAACATACCGATCTCGTCGCCGCCGTAGATCCAGGTGATCCCGGGAACGGAGAGGCACATCGCGCCGTAGAGCTTGGCAAGCTCGCCCGAAAGCTCGAAGTCCTCTTCGGATTCGGGATCCGCCGCACGGGAGACCCAGTCCGCCTTGTTGATGCCCCAGCCGACGAGCAGACGTTCGCGTGCGCGCTCCACGTCGTGGTTGGAGGTAAAGATACCGTCGATGTAGTCGGTACGGTAAATGGAGAAGTCGAAGAGCGCCGCGGAGTAGGAACCGATCGCCTTATCCGCAAACTGGAACTGGATCCTCTCTTCGTTCTGCAACCCGCCTTCCTGTACTTCCGCCGTGAGTTCGACATTGGGATCGGCAACGGTACCGAGAGAACCCGTCGTGTCGTAATACCAGGTGAAGTTGAACTGGGAGTCAAGCCCCGGATAGAGCTGCGCGAGCTTGATGGGGTCGCCGTTGAAGTTCTCGCCGACGAGGAAGGCGCTCGGATAGCTTGCCTTGAGCTTCGCGTTGAATTCAAGGAAGAAGTGCACCGCCTTGCCGAAGTCGGTGGAGTAGTCGCCCGCCGTCGCGCCGGGTTCTGCCGTACCGTCCGAAATATCTTTAATGATATTGTCGGAATGGTTGGGGTTTTCGTTCTCCATGTAGGCGTGCTTCACGGCGTCAAGACGGAAACCGTCAAGCCCGAAGCTCATCCAATAGAGCGCCACGTCCAGAATGGCGTCACGGGTCGCCTGATAGTCGAAATTGAGTTCGGGCATGGAGCTGTTGAACGAAGAATAGTAGTAGTACCCGTTGGGATCCTCGAACCATTGCTTTTGTTCGAGTTCGTCCTTCGGCGTGTAGTCGCCGTTCTGCCAGGTGTAGAAGTTACGGTAGTCGATCGTGCGGTAGCTGCCGTCCGCAAGTTTTACCGTTTCCTTCACGAGCTTCTGCGACTTGATGAACCACGGGTTGCCCGTCGAGGTGTGGTTGTACACGAAGTCCATGAGGACCTTCATGCCGCGGCTGTGCGCCTCGGTGAGAAGTTCGCGGTAGTCCGCAAGGGTCCCGAAGCGGGGATCGACCGTGAAGTAGTCGCGGATGTCGTACCCGTGGTAGCTGTTGGACTGCTGGAAGGGCGTCAGCCACAAAACGTCCACGCCAAGCTCTTTGAGATAGTCGAGCTTGGAAGTGATGCCCTTCAGATCTCCCATGCCGTCACCGTCGCTGTCGGCAAAGGAAGCCATAAAGATCTCGTAGCCTACGCTGTCCTCGTCCCAGCCTTCGGCGACTTTCTGCTGCACATAGACGTTGTTGTTCCCCTGATTGGAAACGACGTCGTACTGCGTGACCGCCGAACCGGGTTCCAGCCCTGCGTAGGGATCGAACACGACGAACGATTCGTACTTGGGCGAACCGCTCTGCACTTCGCCCTGGCGGACGAACCAATGATAGGAACCGTCCTCTCTGCGGCAAGCGGAGAGGTCGATGTAGTTGTCGCCGCCGTCGTTGAGCCAGAAGCCGTCCTTATAGAGGCGGCTGTCCTGCGAATAGAGCTGGATCCCGAGCCACGTCGCCGTCTTATAGTCGATCGTGATGCCCTTGTTCTCGCGCGCCGCCGAATCCCAGCCCGCGTCGTTGTAAGTCGCGGTGAGGTCGATGTCGTACACCGCGCCGCTCTCGTCGAGGAAGGCGGGATAGAACGCTCTCCCCTCGCTGTTCACGGGGTTGTATTCCCATACCCACAGGCCCCAGTCGCCATAGACCGCGCTGTCGATCTGCGTGTCGTAATGGGTATCCTTTGCGGGGTTGACGGTGCCGTGCTCGGCGGGATCGTCCGAACCCTTCAAATAGTGAACGTAGAGGTGATCTTCCTGCACCCAGCCGAACTGTCCGCCGCCGAGTTTTGCCTCGTAATCCGCTGCGGTGTTGTTCGCTTCGGTGGACTGCCATTGCGCCGTGAGCGTCATGTTGTCCGTGACCTTATCGTTCGAGAAATCCCAATCTGCGGAACTTCTCGTCCAGCCGACAAGTTCATGCGTCTGCCACCAAGTGCTGTCCGCTTCGTATTCGGCGGCCGGCTCCACGGCAGTGGAACCCTTCTTGACGGTCTGGTCGGCGGGGGTCTTGACGCCTGCCGCGCTTGCTTCCGCGCCGACATCGAATTTGACGGTGTAATTCGCCGTCGGCGTGTTGTCGGGTACATCGGGTCCGGGCGTTTCTTTTTCGCCGCATCCCGCAAAGCACCCGAGAGCGAGAATGAGCGACAATGCCATGCAGCCCAAACTTCTCTTTCTCATGCTTTTTCCTCCTGAAGAAATTTTTTATTGCGTAGGTAAACCGTTTTACCTTGGCTCCAAATAAAACACAAAATGTACGGAACCGTGAGGTTTCCGCCCGATTTTGTGGAAAAATTGCAACATTTTTTGGAATTGTGTGCACCTAATATGTTAATAGGCGTCCAAAATGCGTGCCCGAGAGAAAAAAACTAACAAAAAATGCGCGGTTTTGAAATTTTTTTTAAGAAATTTCGAAAAACCTATTGACAGAATTCGCCGTTTGTAGTATCATTGACATGAAAAAAGCCGCCTAATAACATAATAGGCGGCTTTTTTGCGGCAAAAGGGCGCCCGCCGCGCGATGCCTCGCGCGGCGGGCGCCCTTTCCATATATATTTGTATTTATCCGTTCACCTGCTCCATCATCTTCCGCTTGTGCTCCAAAAGAGAATGGACGTAAAGTTTTAAGGTGATGACGGGCGATTTGTGCCCGAGCAGTTCCGAGAGCGTCTTGTCGTCCATCGCCCGCTCGTTCGCCCGCGTCGCAAAGGTGTGGCGGAGGGCGTGGAATTTCTTGTGCGGAATGCCGAGCCGCTGCAACAGGAGCTGATAACTCCTCTGGAAGGACCGCACGCGCACGGTGTTCCCGTTGGCGTCCGAAATGACGAAGTTCGACTTGCTCTCCTTTTTCATCTCGGAAAGAAGCGCCATGAGGCAGCCGGGAAGCGGGATGACGCGGCGGGAGGAATAGGTCTTGGGACGGTCGATGACTTTCATATAGTTCCCCTCTTCGTCCTTTCCGTCGTGGCAGGTCTTGGAGATGGTCATCAGTGCGTTTCCAAAGTCGATGTCCTCCCATTCGAGGGCGAGAAGCTCCCCGATCCGCAGCCCCGTATGCAGGCAAATGACGATGCCGTTGAGCTTGTGCCGCGATGACCGCTTTTGCAGCATCTTGGCGATCTCGTCCTCGATGCGCCGTTGCTCGGGTTCCGTGAAGCAGACGACTTCGGTGTCGGGCGCCTTGGGCAGTTCGAGTTTATCGCCGATGTATTTTTCCGCATAGCCTAAATTATAAGCGCGGCGCAGGGAGCTGCGGAACACGCTGAAGATGAGCCGTATGCTGTTCGCCGCGAGCGGACCGCCCGTGCAGAGGTTCCCGTGTTCCAAAAGCCCCGTGATGTACCGCTGGATCTCGGATACGTCGAGCGCGTTGATCTCCTGCGCCCCGAAGTTCGGCGCAAGGCGCAGCCTGATCGCGTCCTTATAGGCGCGGTATGTTTTTTCTTTCTCCACAGGCCGGACGTAATTTTCCACCCAGATCTCCAGCCATTCTCCGTACTTCATTTGCCACCTCTTTCCGATCGTGTCCCCATTATAGCAGAAAATAAAAATGACTTGCAAGCGGCAAACCGTTTTACTAAATGAAAAAATTTTTAAGAAATTTTTCGGACGGCCGAAAAGGGCGCAAAAGGACAAAAAAACGCCCCAAAACCGCCCGAAAAAGCCCTCTGCGCTCCTGTACCAAAGCGCATTTTGCGGTGTCCTCCGAAGATTTGAACCGTCTTTTAAGATTATTTTTTGCGCAATTCATAAAATTGTTGGCAGTTAAAGCGTTTTCCGCTGAAATTGTGTGTTACAATATAGGTGTATAAGAAAATTATACAATTTTTACGGGAGGAATTTCTATAACAAATGAGTTGGGTCAAGTGGTATCACTTCGGTGTACCCGATGAAGAGGGCGAAGAACGGGAATCAATTAGAGATGATTTAGCAGATTTGGGGCATTGTAAAATTTGCACTGCGCTATCAGGCTGTTACTTTGCGTCTGACAATCATCCGGAGTATCCGCAGCACTTGCATTGCGATTGTCTGCTTCTGCCGATATCTGTTTCCGAAGGCGAGATTACGGCATATTGCGACATTCGGAAATTTACGGAATATATTTTCCGATTTGATAAGAGCAAAGGGAAATCTTTTCTCTTTGAAGAATGGGGCTACAACATCGGCGATTCGGAGAAT
>CANQWX010000037.1 GCA_947627665.1 uncultured Clostridia bacterium | reverse complement strand
ATAACGGAAACGGAAAAGAAGAAATTGTATCGCTTGAAGAACTTGAAAGTTCAACCTTGTTTTCAGACGGTGCACCACAAAAAATGCACCCCAAGAGGGTGCATTTTTTGTGGTGCGGGAGTCGGGTCGCTGCCGAACGCGTTTCTTCCTCTTTTTTTCTATAAGAAAACCACGCGGGTGGATCATGATTGCAATATCAAAATAACGGGTACGGCGAAAAAGCGGCTCAAAAGCACCGCTCTTTTCTTTCCTTCATGCAGGTTTCCACATTGCCGCACTTATAGCAAAGCTCGTTTTCGCAGATGCCGCCCCCGAAAAATGTGATCAGGTTGCGGACTGTCGTTTCGGCGATATTGTCGAGCGCTTCCTCCGTGAGAAAGGCCTGATGGGACGTGACGATGACGTTCGGCATGGACAAAAGCCGCGCGAGGACATCGTCGTCCATGATGTGCCCCGAAAAATCGCGGAAAAAGACGTCCGATTCCTCCTCGTACACGTCCAGACAGGCGGCGCCGATCTTGCGCTTTTTGATGCCGTCCAAAAGCGCCTCCGCGTCGATGAGCGCGCCCCGTGAAGTGTTGAGAATGATGACGCCCTTCTTGAGCTTTTCCACAGCGGCGGCGCCGATGATATGCTCCGTTTCCGCGGTAAGCGGGCAATGCAGGGAGATGACGTCACTTTCGCGCAGCAATCGGTCGAGCGGGACATATTCCACCCCCTCTGCGGAAGGGAATTTATCGTAAGCGAGCACTTTCATGCCGAAACCTTGGCAGATGTTTATGAACACCTTGCCGATCTTGCCTGTTCCGATGACCCCCACCGTCTTGCCGTGCAGGTCGAAGCCCGTTAGCCCGCTGAGCGAGAAGTTGAACTCCTTGGTGCGGTTATACGCCTTGTGGATGCGGCGCACCGAGGTGAGCAGCAGCGCCATGGTATGCTCCGCGACCGCATAGGGAGAATAGGCGGGTACGCGCAGGACGTGGATCTTTCCGAAACAGCGGGCGAGGTCCACGTTGTTATATCCCGCGCAGCGGAGCGCGATGACCTTCACGCCGAGCGCATACAGCTTGTCTATGGCAGGCGCGTCGAGCGTGTCGTTGACAAACACGCAGACGCCGTCATATCCGCGCGCGAGTCCGGCGGTATCCGCCGTGAGTTTGGTTTCGTAAAAGGTAAACGAAATGCCGTTCTCCTCTCCGTATTTCAAAAAGGAAGGCTTGTCGAAATCCTTTGTGTCGAAAAATGCGATCTTCATCAAAATGCACCTCTCTTTTATCCTATCCCAACGGAAGGACGCTGTCAACAGTTTGGGCAAAAAAAGAGGTTTTATCGGATCAATATTCCGTTTTGCGCTTCAAAAAGTAACCGCGCCTGCGGGTTTCGACGGTATGATACTCCTGCTCGCGCGGCAGATCGAAGATACAGGGGCTTTTGGGGGAGGAAAAGCGCAGTTTTCCCGACGGATCGGCGATCTCCGCATAGCCGTAAGCGCACAGGCAGACGGGAATGCCGAAAAAAAAGGCGTCGGCGCGGGTGAGATTTAGCTCCAAGCCCTCGTTGAGTTCTTCGAAGATGCAGAGCGCGGCGTCCGCACCGCACAGGGAGAGCGTTTCGAGAACATGGGGAAAGTAAAGATCCTCCGCAACGACGATCCCCAGCTTCCCCGGTTTGGTATCAAAGAGTTTGATGCCCGCGCCGCTGCGGAATTCGCTCCCGTCGACGCGGTTCACCATGTCCGAAACGCCGAGGATGCGTCCCCTTTCGGCCACGACCACCGACTTTCTCCGCATGCCCCGCGCATTGGTATAACAGCCGCAAACGACGACGTTTTGTCCCGTCTTGGATAAGATCGCAACGTCCTCGAAGAGATTGGTTTCCCCTTTCAGCTCTCTTTCGTAGCTCACTTCGCCGAGCGCATGAAAGGGAAACAGCACGATGTCCGCCTCCCGCCCGCTACCCCGAAAGTCGCTCAAATTTCCGCTTGTGACAAAACAGATACGCATCGCATTCTCCCCGTTCATGATATGGGGAAGCGGGCAAATATGTGAAGGAGCCGACCCGTTTGGGTCGGCTCCTTCATACAAAACAGATCAGTCTTTCTTTTCTTGGAGCAGGTCGCGGATCTGCGCAAGCAGCTCTTCCGTCGTCGGAGCGGGAGGCACAGCGGCAGCAGCTTCCGCAGCCGCCTTTTCGGCAGCCTCGGCAGCCGCTCTCTTCTCGGCGGCGACCGAAAGGATCGCGTTGCGGTCCTTGCCTTCGCGGCGGAGTTGTTTGATCTCTTCTTTCGTGAGAGGCGCGTACTTCTTCTTCGCGTCCGCAGCGCCTTCATGTACGCGGTTGATGACCCTGATGATGAGGAAGAGAACGAGCGCAATGAGCAGGAAGTTGAGGATCGCGCTTATGAATGCGCCCCAGTCGATGTAGATGGACTGCGTCATATCGATCACGCCCTCCACTTCGACGGGTACGAGCATCGTCACGACTTCGCCCATTCCCTTGCCGCCCGTGATGAGCGCCAGGATCCAGTTGATGATAGGCATCAGGATCTGGTTGGTGAGCGCGGTCACGATGGCGCTGAACGCACCGCCGATGATAACGCCGACGGCCATGTCTACCACGTTGCCTCTCATGATGAACGCTTTGAACTCCTTAAAGAAGCCCTTCTTTTCTGCCATAAAGTTACCTCCGATAAATTTTTATCATTTTTTTCAATCTGTGCAGAAGCTGCCCAGAAGGAAGCCGTGTTAAACGGAACTGCCAATTCCCCTCGCAGGTTCCGGGGACGTTCATGCGTCCCGCATTGTCGAGTGCGAGGACGTCCTGTATGGGAAGAACAGCGAGCCGCGCCTTGCTCCGAAGGGCCATGGCAAGAAACGCCGTGGCAAACGAGCGCGGGTCGTTGGTGAGCGGGACCTCGAGGGAACACGCCTTGAGTTCCGCCGCAACGCGGGAGCGGAAGAGGATATATTCCTCCGCGGAGAGCGCGCGCGTATAACCTGCGACGGTGTCGTTGTCGTGCGTGCCCGTATAGCAGACGCAGTTTTCGGGCTGATTGTGCGGCAGATATTGGTTGGTAGGATCGCCGTCGAACGCAAACAGCAACACCTTCATGCCGGGGAAGCCCGTCTTTTGCAACAGTTCCCTTACCCCGTCGTCGATGGTGCCGAGGTCCTCCGCGATGATATTTTTCCGCTTGCCGCCAAGGCCCGCGAAGAGCTTTTCCTTTGGTCCTTCCTGCCATTCGCCGCAGGTGGCGTCCTCTTCGCCGAAAGTGATCTCGTAATAGCGGTCGATGCCGCGGAAATGATCGATGCGGACAAGATCGTAAGTCGCCAGCGCCGCTTCGATCCGCGCATGCCACCAGGAATAGCCCTCTTTTTCGTGCGCTTCCCAATCATAGACGGGATTGCCCCAAAGCTGTCCCTTGGCGGAAAAATAATCCGGCGGAACGCCCGCGATCTTTTTGGGTTTCAGGTCATCGTCTAACTTGAAGAGTTTGGGGTGCGCCCACACGTCCGCGCTGTCGTAGGCCACATAGAGCGGGATATCCCCGATGATCTTAAGCCCCGCCGAAAGGCAGCCCTTGTGCAGTTCCTCCCACTGGGACCAAAAGATATACTGCACGAATTGCCAGAAGAGATATTCCTCATGGTGCTCCGTTCTTAGCTGTTCGATCGCCTCCGTTGTGTGCCGTTTCAACGGCTCGTCCCAATCGCAGAAGCTCCCGCCATATACCGTCTTGGCGGTCATGAACAGCGCATAATCTTCAAATTCTCCTTTTTTTACGAAAAGGCGGAAATCCTCGTCGTCGAAAGGATAGCGGGAAAAGGCGAGCCGCAACGTTTGATAGCGCTCTTCGTATAGGGCGCCGTAGTCGATCTTCGTGCCTTTATAGCGATCGCGCAGCGTTTTGAGTTCCCGTTTTTTGAGCAGACCCATTTTCCCCAGCCCGTCGAGGTCGATGAAATAGGGATTTCCCGAAGTACAGGAAACCGACTGATAGGGAGAATCCCCGTAGCCGGTCTGCACCAAGGGCAGTATCTGCCAATGGGTGACGCCGCCCGAAGAGAGTTTGCGCGCAAAGCGCGCGGCGTCCCGCAGATTGCCGATCCCGTACTTCCCCGGGAGGGAGGAAATGTGGCATAAAACGCCTGTATTTCTTGCCGTTTTCATGTTATCCCCGCTTTTCCAAAAGCGTTTTCAGGCGGGAGCACGCCTCCGCCGTGTCCTCTTCGGTGCCGAATGCGGTCAGACGGAAGAAACCGTCGCCGTTTTTTCCGAAGCCACAGCCCGGCGTTCCGACGATATTCGCATTTTCAAGCAGATAGTCGAAAAATTCCCAGCTGTCCATTCCGTTCGGGCATTTCATCCAGATATAGGGAGAATTCTTTCCGCCCGTGTAAAAGATCCCGAGCGCGTCGAGGCAGTCTGCGATCCGTGCGGCATTCCTGCGGTAGTAGCCGAGATTTTCGGAGATCTGCTTCTCCCCTTCCTCGGTAAAGACCGCAGCGGCGCCCATCTGCGTGATGTAGCTCACGCCATTGAACTTGGTGGACTGCCTCCTCGCCCAAAGGCGGTTGAGGGAAGTCCCCTCTCTCTTGAGCGCCTGCGGCACGATGGTGTAGCCGCAACGCACTCCCGTAAAGCCCGCCGTCTTGGAGTACGAGCAAAATTCGATGGCGCATTCCTTTGCCCCCTCGATCTGATAGACGGAGCGGGCGAGCGAGGAATCGGTGATGAAATATTCGTACGCGGCGTCGTACAGGAGAACAGCGTCTTTTTCCGTTGCATAGCGCACCCACTCTTTGAGCTGCTCCTTGGTGTAGGCAGCTCCCGTGGGGTTGTTGGGGGAGCAGAGATAAATAATGTCCGCGTCCACCGAAAAGTCGGGCATGGGCAAAAAGCCGTTCGAAAGATCGGCGTCCGCATAGAGGATCTTCCGTCCCGCCATGATGTTGGTGTCCACATAGACGGGATAGACGGGATCGGGCACGAGAACGGTGTTCTCGGGCGCAAACAGATCGAGGATGTTGCCGAGGTCGGACTTTGCGCCGTCCGAAATGAATACCTCCGCGCTCTCGAGGGAAACGCCCTTCCGCGCGTAGCTGCCGCGGATGGAGCCGATGAGCGATTCGTAGCCGTAGCAGGTCTGGTCGGGGCCGTAGCCCTTGAAGGTTTCCTTGCGGCTCATGTCGTCCACCGCACGGTGCATCGCCTCGATGACGGCGGGCGCCAGGGGACGGGTGACGTCCCCGATGGAGAGGCGGATGACCTTCTTATCGGGGTGCGCCTTTTTGTATTCGGCGGTCTTTCTTCCCACCGTGGCAAAGAGATAACTGTCTTTTAAGTTCAAAAAATTGGAATTGATCTTCATGATTGATGATGTTTTAATGCGTAGCGGACAAATTCGCGGAACAGCGGATGGGCGCTGTTGGGACGGGATTTGAATTCGGGGTGGAATTGCACGGCGACGAAGAAATCGTTTGCGGGATATTCGATGGCCTCCACGAGTTTTCCGTCGGGGGAAGTCCCTGCGATCTTCATGCCGTTTTTCTCAAAGTCTTGGCGGTATTCGTTGTTGAATTCGAAGCGGTGGCGGTGGCGTTCAAAGATCGTGTCCGTGCCGTACGCGGCTCTCATCTGCTCGCCGAGCACCTTGCATGGATATGCCCCGAGGCGCATCGTTCCCCCCATCTTGACGCCGTATTGGTCGGGCATGAGGTCGATGACGGAATGTTTCCCTTCCGGCACGAATTCCGAGGAATTGGCGTCGGCGATCCCCAACACGTCCCGCGCGAATTCGATCGCCGCGATGTGCATGCCGAGGCAAAGCCCGAGGTAGGGAATGTTGTGTTCGCGCGCATAGCGGCAGGCGACGACCTTCCCCTCGATGCCGCGGTTGCCGAAACCACCGGGGACGAGCACGCCGTCCACCCCGCCGAGAAGTTCTTCCACGTTGTCGGGACGGATCGTTTCGCTGTCCACCCACTTGATCTCGACCTTGGCTCCCGTTTCGAAGCCGCCGTGGGAGAGCGCCTCCACAACGGAGAGATAGGCGTCGTGCAGAACGACGTATTTCCCGCACAGCGCGACGGTCACCGTTTTCTTGCGGGCGCGGATGCGCTTTAACATCTCCTCCCATTCGGTGAGATCGATTTCGTGTGGCTCGAGGTGCAGGATGCGGCACACGGTCGTCGACAGATCGCTCTTTTCGAGCATCATGGGAGCTTCGTAAAGCACGGGGACGGTGAGATTTTCGATACAGCAGTCGGGGGTGACGTTGCAGAACATGGCGATTTTTTCGATGATGCTCTCGGGCATGTGCTTGTCCACGCGCGCCACGATGATATCGGGGAAGATCCCCATGCCCTGCAGCTCCTTGACGGAGTGCTGCGTGGGTTTGCTCTTGAATTCGCAGGAACCCGAGATGTAGGGAACGAGCGTGACATGGATAAAACAGCAGTTTTCCCTACCCACTTCCCGCGCCACCTGGCGGATGGCTTCGAGGAAGGGCTGGCTTTCGATGTCGCCCGTGGTGCCGCCGATCTCGGTGATGACGATGTCGGCGTTGGAGAGCCTGCCGACGTGATAGATGAAGCTCTTGATTTCGTTGGTGATGTGCGGGATGACCTGCACGGTCTGCCCGAGATATTCTCCCGCGCGCTCCTTATTGAGCACGTTCCAATACACTTTTCCCGTGGTGAGGTTGGAGAATTTGTTGAGGTCCTCGTCGATAAAACGTTCGTAGTGCCCGAGGTCGAGATCGGTTTCCGCGCCGTCCTCGGTGACGTACACCTCGCCGTGCTGGATGGGATTCATCGTGCCCGGGTCGATGTTGATGTAGGGATCGAGCTTTTGCGCCGCCACCTTGTAACCGCGCATTTTGAGCAGCCGCCCCAAGGAAGCGGCCGTGATCCCCTTTCCAAGCCCGGAAACGACGCCGCCCGTTACAAAAATGTATTTCGTCATAGATCACCTCTGATACTATCGCAGATCTACCGTGCCCACAAAGGCAAGTTCGGCGGGACCCGTCATCAGGACCGCCTCGTCCGTATATCGGATCAGGAGATCTCCTCCCCTGAGATGCACAAGAATGTCACAGTTCTGTTCCGCATAGCCGTTGAGAACGGCGGCGACCGCTGCCGCGCATGCGCCCGTGCCGCAGGCCCACGTTTCTCCGCTGCCGCGTTCCCAGACCCTCATTTTGAGTTCGTTCTTGCCGAGGACCTGTACGAATTCAGTATTCACCCGCTCGGGGAAAGCGGGATGGCGTTCGAAGGAAGGGCCGATCTTTTCAAGGCAGAGTCCGTAGGGATCCCCGCCGAAAACGACGCAGTGCGGGTTTCCCATGCTCACGCAGGTAACGCGGTACGCCGTGCCGTCCACCAGGAGCGGGTGGTCTACGACTCGGTCCCCGCCGAACAGCGCGGGGATCTTTTCGGGCCGAAGAACGGCTTTGCCCATATCCACGGTGAAAGCGACGGCTTTCCCCTTTTGCTTTTTGACGACCTTTAAGGTCTTGACGCCCGCCTTGGTTTCCACGGTGAGGGTGTTTTTGCGGATGCCGCGCACGTCGTAGAGAAGTTTTCCCACGCAGCGCACGCCGTTGCCGCACATCTTCCCCTCGCTGCCGTCGGCGTTGAACATGCGCATTTTTCCGTCCGCTTTTTTGCTCCGCTCCACGAGGATCACACCGTCCCCGCCGATGGAGAAATGGCGGTCGGACAGCTTTACCGCCAGTTTTTTGGGATCTTTGACAGGTTCGTCGAAGCAATCGAAGTAAATGTAATCGTTGCCGATCCCGTGCATTTTATAGAAAGTTCTCTGCATGGTCTTATTTGAGTTTTATGACGGCGTCGCGCTCGGCTCCGACCGCGACGTAAGTGATGTTGCAATCGCATGCCTTTTCGAGGAACGCGATGTAGTCGAGCGCCTCTTGGGGCAATTCTTCTTTTTTGCGGCACTTGGAAATATCGCAATGCCAGCCCTTGACTTTTTCGTAGACGGGCTTGCACTCGTCGAGCACGTCGGGATAGGGAAAATCATGGATGATCTTGCCGTTCAGCTCATACGCCGTGCAGACCTCGATCTCCTCGTAAATGGAGAGGATGTCGAGCTTGGTGAGTACGACTTCGTCCGCCCCCTGGCAGCGGATCCCGTAGGAAGAAGCGACCACATCGAATGGCCCCACTCTTCTGGGCCTGCCTGTGGCAGCGCCGAATTCCCCGCCCGCCGCGCGCAATTTTTCCGCCTTTTCGCCGAAATATTCGGCGGTAAAGGGACCCTCCCCCACGCAGGTGGAGTAGGCCTTCATGATGCCGATGGATCTGTCGAGTTTGAGGTTGGGCACGCCCGCGCCGATGGGCGCATAGGCTGCGATCGTGAGCGAGCTTGAAGTATAGGGCAGAATGCCGTAATCGACGTCCCTCAGCGCGCCGAGCTGCGCCTCGAACATGATCTTTTTGCCCGCTTTGGCGGCTTCGTTGAGATAAAGCCCCGTGTCGCAGATGTAATCTTTCAGCGGCTCGCCGTAAGTTTTGAGATATTCGACAGTTTCCTCCACGGAGATCGGCGCGGCGCCGTACCCCTTTTCTACGGTGAGATTTTTCCATTCCACGATCTCCTTGACCCGCGCATACATGCGGTCGGGATCGAGCAATTCACCCATGCGGAAGGCCTTCTTCATATAGCGGTCGGCATAGACGGGGGCGATGCCGCGGCGGGTGGAGCCGAATTTCTTGCCCGCAAGACGGTCCTCCTCGAGGCAGTCGAGAAGGACGTGGTAAGGCATGGTGATGACCGCGCGGTCGGAAATTTTCAGATTTTCGGGCGTGATCTTCACCCCTTTTTCGCGCAGGCGGTT
>CANQWX010000036.1 GCA_947627665.1 uncultured Clostridia bacterium | reverse complement strand
TGCATCCACGCCGTGCAGAAGATCGATGCGGCATAGCGGGATAAAATGCGGCACGCCGAGGCATTTGCTTCGGCGTGCTTTTGGGTTTGGGTAGGGGAAGGGGGAAAAGAGCGGCAAGAATGCCGTTCTGCTTGATTTTTTCATAAAATTGTGCTATGATAGCCGTATGAAAAACCCTGCAAACAACACCGCCTCCAAACGCTTCCGCAGCGCGGCGAGGGAGATCGCCTACATCGGGCTTGCGGTCGCCGTCATCACCGTCTGCGCATGGATCTCCCTGCCCGTCGGCCCCATCCCCTTCACGTTGCAGACGCTTGCCGTCGCGCTCGCGGGGGGACTTCTCGGGTGGAAACGGGGGACCGCCGCCGTCGCCGTCTACATTCTCATGGGCCTTGTCGGCGTTCCCGTATTCGCGGGGTTCAAAAGCGGCGCTGTCGCGCTGTTCGGCCCCACGGGCGGCTACATCTTCGGCTTTTTATTTGCGGCGCTTCTGCCCGCGCTCTTCAAGCTCCTGCCTGTGCAAAAGTTTTGGGCGAGGACGGCGCTCTTCTATCTCGGGAATCTGCTGGGCCTTGCCGTGTGCTATTTCTTCGGGACGGTGTGGTTCGTGCTGATGTACGATTGCACGGTGGGCTATGCGCTCACGCTCTGCGTCACGCCCTACATTCTGCCCGACCTTGTAAAACTCGCCGTTGCCGCCTTCCTTGCAGTGCGGCTCGAGAGGGGACTCCGATAATTTTTTTAATAAAGCCGCGGCGCGCTTTCGGAAGAAAGCGCGCCGCGGCATTGTTTTTCGGTCAAATTTTATCGGTCAAATTTTATCGGTCACGACTTTTCCGCGAGGCTTCTTTTCCGCCTCTGCCGTTGGGAGGTTCCCGCGCCTGTCCTTGCCGAAGAAGAAGAGCGCCACCGTGCCCGGTCCTACATGCGAACCCGTGCACAGATCGTAATATTCGATGATGATCTCTCCAGCGCCGATCTCGCGGATCAGCCCCGCAAGATATTCGGCGTCCTCCTTGCAGTCGCCGTGGCAGATGGCGACCGTCTGCTTCTCGTAGTCGGAGGCGCGTTCGCGGTATGCCTCGGCAAGCGCCATGAGCGCCTTTTTCCTGCCGCGCTCCTTGCCGTAGAATACGATCTTCGTATTCGCGCTGCCGTCCGCCCGCAGAACGGGCTTGATGTTGAGCAAAGTCCCCGCGATCGCCAGCGTCGCCGAGATGCGCCCCGTGCGCTTTAAGTATTTGAGATCGCCCACCGTGAGATAGCTGTTGGTCTTAAAGGCGTTCTCCCTAGCCCAGTTCGCGCAGGCCTCCGCGCTCTCTCCGAGGTCACGGAGATCGGCGGTCTTGAGCACGAGCAGACCCTCGCCCATCGAAGCGTTTTCGCTGTCGATCACATAGACCTTCCGCCCGGGGAAGTCCGCCTCGAGCTGTTTTCCCGCCTCCTGCGCCTGCTTGTTGGTGGCGCTGATGCCGGAGGAGATGGTGAAGAGCAACGCGTCCCTGCCCGCCTGCACGGAGGGGAGCAACGCTTCGTAAAAGGTCTGGGCGTTCATGAGGGAGGTCTTTACCTCCGCGCCCGCCCGCATCGCGTCGTAAAAATTTTTGGCCGTTTCCTCAAAGGGAACGCCTTCTTCGTAGCACCACCGCTCCTCGCCGTTTACGGTCATCCGGTAAGAGATGGTGTAAAGGCCGCGGCTCTTGACGAAGGCCTGCGGGATGTTCGCACCGGAATCCACATAGATGTCGAAAGTTTTCATGGGAAGCCTCCGAAAGGTTACTGCAATTAGCATATAACAAAACTTCGGATTTTACAACCTACTCGCCCCGTCCGCCGCTCTCTTTTTCCTTGGCACGGCTCTACCCGCCGAAAAAGCAATTCTACTGTGGGTAGAGTCGCTTTTTTCTTGACACAGTTGCGCGTAAGCGGTATAATGGAAGAACAGGAGGGCGCCATGCAGAGTTTTGCGCAAAATATCGAAGAGGGCATCCGCAAACAGTTTGCAAGACGGCTTTTCACCCCGTTTGCCAAGGCGATCGTCCAATATAAGCTTGTGGAACCAAACGACAGGATCGCGGTGTGCATCTCGGGCGGCAAGGATTCCATGCTCATGGCGAAACTCTTTCAGGAGCTTAAGCGGCACAACAAATTTCCCTTTGAGCTTGTGTTCCTCGTGATGGACCCCGGCTATGCTCCCGAGAACCGCGCGCTGCTCGAGCACAACGCCGCGCTGCTCGGGATCCCCGTCACCGTGTTCGGCTCGGACATTTTCGAGAGCGTGGTGGGGGTCGAAAAGTCGCCCTGCTATCTCTGCGCCCGCATGCGCCGCGGGCACCTCTACGCCAAGGCGAAGGAACTCGGCTGCAACAAGATCGCGCTCGGGCATCACTATGACGATGTGATCGAAACCATTCTCATGGCCATGCTCTACGGCGGGCAGATCCAGACGATGCTCCCCAAGCTCCAAAGTACGAATTTCGAGGGGATGCAGCTCATCCGTCCGCTCTACTATGTGCGGGAAAGGGACATCATCGCATGGCGGGAGGAGTACGGATTGCAATTCTTGCGCTGCGCGTGCAAGTTTACGGCGGAAGTCGCCCACGGCGAAACGGACGGCAAGCGGCAGAAGGTTAAAGAAATCATCCGCACCCTTGCGCGGGAGGACCCGCAGATCGAGCAGAACATTTTCAAGAGCGTCGAGAACGTCACGCTCGCCACCGTCATGGCGTATAAGGACAAAAATGGCGTGCGGCACCGCTTCGACGAGGAGGATTAACGCTGCGCGCGGTTCCATTCAAATATGATCGCCGCTCGGGGCGAAAAAAAGAGGGGAGGCGGGATGAAACGCCTCTCCTCTTTCGGTCGGAGGGATTTGGCAGACGGCGCCGCGGTCCGCGCGCAGAGCGGGCGGGCGCGGCATTTTGTCATTTTTTCGATTGCCGCTTATAAATGGGCAGGAGCCGCCGCGTGTTCTTTTTGTAGAGGGCAAAGCCCTTCTTGCGGGATTGATGCTTGTCCGCCATGGGAATGCTGACAAAGAGGAAGAGCAGCGTGTTGAGGACCGCGCCCGAGAGCGTCCACCAATAGGCGGGGAGCACGCACACCGTGGCGAGGGCGATCCCCCACCAGAAGAGGATCTCGCCGAGGTAATTGGGATGACGGGAATACTTCCATACGCCCTTTCGGAGAAAGCCCTTCCCGCCGTCGTGCTTGAATTGATGCATCGTGCAGTCCGCCGCGAGTTCGAGGAGAGCGGCGAGGATGCTCAGCGCGAAAAATACGCCGAACCATGCGCCGAACGGCGGCGCCTGTTCGAAGAGGAAAACGACGGGCAGCATGCAGGCGTAGACCACAAGGGTGGGGAACAGGTGGATCCCGAAGAAATTCACCAAAAAATAGAACTTGCCCGTGCTTTCTTCGAGCATCGTATAGCGCCAATCCTGAAAATCGTGTTCCAGTCCCCGAAAGGTATAAGCCCAATTCGCCGTGAGGCGGACGCCCCAAAAATAGATCGCCACCATCGCAAGGATGACGGGCGGGGAAAAGACTTCCTGCACGACGGCAAGCCCCGTCACGATCACCATGGGCTGAACGCTCCAATAGGGGTCGTAGACCGAAGCGTTGCGGAACACCACGCTGAAAGCGTATACGACGACGGTCGCGGCGACGTCGGCAATGAGCAGAGAAAGCGGGAGCGGCAGCGGAAGAAGGTACATCAACAGAGCGCCGACGGCGATCGCTGCCAGATAGACGAGCAGAACGATGACATAGCGCAAAGGTTGCTTTTGTTGGATCCCCATAGCGTCCTCGACCTGTTTTTTTCTATCCTTTATTATAAAATTTCCCGTGCCTTCTGTCAAGAAAAAATTTACAAAAAATCGAGCATTTTGCGTTCGTTTCGGCAATAGATCGGGCGAGCGCGGCAGCCGCCGACGGAGCATTATGCTCCGTCGGCGGTTTTTTCTATCTTTATTATTTAGCTCGGATTTGAACCGAAGCGACCGAAATCTAATGACATTTAGAGAATAACGAGAAAAGTAATTTCTTTCTGAAACTACTTGGTAATACGCCTACTTAGCACGATGGTCGAAAAGGCAAACTCGAACACATTATCCGTACTTATAAGCAAGGTCGCTGTTTCTGAGTCGTATTTCACGTTACCGCGCAATAACAACTCGTCAGTCCCAATCGATATTCCATCTTCTGAATTATAAACATAGATCGAGAATGTGTAAGTCGGCGGTCCCCAACATAGATATACCTGTACTTGTTGTCCGTTGATCTCCATATATCCTATCGACGGCTCTCCGGAATATTCCGTGTGCAATTCCATCACGGGATTGTCCGAATACCAATCAACATTGGGATAATCCCACGGTTCTTTTTTCGTACAACTAATACAGGCAAGCATCACTAAACTCATCAACACAGCTGAAAGCCCTAACAATAATTTTCTTTTCCATTGCTTTTTCATATCGATTTCTCTTATATTTAATCCATTTCTTCAACGGGACGTTGGCTCAATATAATCGTTTGTTCCTCATAGTCGGATATATTATCTATTGTGATTGTTAAATACAGTTTCCCGTCTTTCAGCTTGGTATCAGCTTTCCAAAGTAATTTTCCCAAGTCATTTTCAAAGCTCGGGTCCTTTTCGTAAAACTCAATGTATGTCGCATTATTAGATTGCGCCGTAACAAACTCGTACTCTACCTCATCTATCATCATTCGCCCGCTTCCGCAGCCCTTATGCAATTCGACCTTGGGCACATCCGAAACCCAACAGCAATCATAATCCCAATAATAATTTTGACAGCCCGTAAGCCACACAGAACAACCGATCATACATAACAAAATTGTTATTATATAAAAGCACCTTATTTTTTTCATGTACGAATCTCCCTTACGAGATATCTTGTATGTCGTATTTTTATTATAACATAAACCCATACGAAAATCAAGCGAGGCGGGGTGCGGCGGGCGCTACCGCCGCACAAAAGCGGCAAAAGGATAGTGCCCGCCGATAGGCGGGCACTTCGAAACGCCGCTTTGCTAACATTGATCAGGGATCCCAAAAAAGATTTGCATAGCAAAGATTTTTTGGGAAAAGGAGCGGCAAGCGGCAAAAGGATAGTGCCCGCCGATAGGCGGGCACTTCGAAACGCCGCTTTGCTAACATTGATCAGGGATCCCAAAAAAGATTGCGAAGCAAGATTTTTTGGGAAGAGGAGCAACCGACGTAAAAAGCACAGCCCTTGCCGAATGGCAAGGGCTTGCAAAATACGTCGTGTAAAAATAGGGATCCCAAAAAAGATTTGCATAGCAAAGATTTTTTGGGAAAAGGAGCGGCAAGCGGCAAAAGGATAGTGCCCGCCGATAGGCGGGCACTTCGAAACGCCGCTTTGCTAACATTGATCAGGGATCCCAAAAAAGATTGCGAAGCAAGATTTTTTGGGAAGAGGAGCAACCGACGTAAAAAGCACAGCCCTTGCCGAATGGCAAGGGCTTGCAAAATTCGTCGTGTTGCGACGTGGTGCGCCATGAGGAGCTCGAATCCCCAGCCTTTGGTTCCGTAGACCAACGCTCTATCCAATTGAGCTAATGGCGCATATTCGGTTTGCGGCAATTCCGTTTCTTGCCATATCATTATAGCCGTTTGATAGGGGTTTGTCAATGATTTTTTTGCGGACGGCGCAAATTCCACAGAAAAAAATTTTTGTGGAATTGCAGTATGCGTAAATATTCTGCGAACGTTCGTTTTTCTTGTCGAAATGTGGAGAAATCCCCCGAAATGTGGACAATTTGTTGATAACTTCGGTAAAATTGTTGAATTTGGTTCGCGGGAACGCTTGCCGTGACCGCCCTGCCTGCGGGCGGGAGAGGGGCGATGAAGAACGTTTTGCGCGCGGAAGTGGAAAACCGCAAGCCAAATTTCGCGCCCGTGCGACCCGAAAAGCCACTCTTTTCTGTCTTTCTCACGCTATAATAGGCTCACAAATGCGGTGGCTCCGAGAGGCGGGCTTGCGCGGGGAAAAAACGAATGACTGTATACATCGAGCTTGCGTTTGCGGAAAATTTTTTGCTGGACGGACTGCTCCTGTATCTCGCGCTCAAGTGCGCGCGGGCGAAAGTGGGGGTCCTGCGCCTGATCCTTGCGGCGGCAGTAGGCGGGGGAGAGGCGCTGCTCTTTCCGCTCCTCGCTCTGCCTGTGCCCCTTCTCTATCTCGTCAAATTTCTCGGCGGCTTTATACTCGCGCTCATTGCCGCGAAGGGGGGCTTAAAGACGGGGCTTGTCGTTGCATGCGCGTTCTTTGCGCTGACCTTTGTCCTCGGGGGGATGCTGGTCGCCGTCTATTCCTTTTTCGGCGTCGCGTATGTGGAGGGGCAGGGTTATCTGGTGGAGGGCGCACCCGTTGCGCTCGTGCTTGCGGGCGGAGGGATCCTGCTCATCGCCGTCACAAAATTTGTCCGCGTCTTTTACCGCCGCCGCCTGCGCAAGCGGGATCTCTTTCCTTGCCGCATGACGGTGGGGGAGCGGACGGTGCGTTGGACGGGCCTTGCGGACAGCGGGAACCGCCTCTCCTTCCGCGGGAAACCCGTCTGCGTAGTATCGGCGCTCGGCGCGCTCGCGCTTTTCCGCGGCTCCCCGCCCGTCGGAAGGCTGCGCATTTCAACGGTAAGCGGCAGCCGCGTGTCGCCCGTCTTTGTCTGCGATAAGCTCGAGCTGGAGGGAAAGGTCCGCGAAAAGGTCTATTTTACGGTCGGGGATGTCGGTTCGGGAGAATATTCGGTGATTTTGCATACGTCGCTTGAGGAGAGATCATGAAGTTATTGTTGTTGCTCAAAGAATGGATCGGAAAAATCACGGGGAGCGAAAACGTCGTTCACTATCTGTGCGGGAGCGAGGCGCTGCCGCTGCCTCTGTCTGCCGAAGAGGAGGCGGAGATGCTCCGAAGGCTGGAGGCGGGAGAGGAGCAGGAAGCGATCAAAGCGAAGCTCATCGAGCACAACCTGCGCCTCGTCGTGTACATCTCCCGCAAGTTCGAGAACACGGGGGTGGACCCCGACGATCTGATCTCCATAGGTACCATCGGGCTTATCAAAGCGGTCAGTTCCTTCCGCACCGATAAAAACATCAAGCTCGCCACCTACGCTTCCCGTTGCATCGAGAACGAGATCCTGATGTACTTGCGGCGCACCGTCAAACTCAAGAGCGAAGTGTCCTTCGATGAGCCGCTCAACACCGACTTCGAGGGGAACGAACTCCTTTTGTCGGATGTGTTGGGCACGGACAGCGACGTCGTTTACGGCGGCGTGGAGAGCGGCGTCGAAAAAGAGCTGCTCGCCGAGGCCTTGGGAAAGCTGCCCGAGCGGGAGCGCAGGATCATGTACATGCGCTTCGGGCTGGGCGGAAGGGAGGAGATGACCCAAAAGGACGTCGCCGACGAGCTTGGCATTTCCCAGAGCTATATTTCCCGCCTCGAAAAGAAGATCATCGAGCGATTGAAGCGGGAGATCTCCAAGATGGTCTGAATCGCTTGCGTCCCGCTCCGCCTTTTGTTATAATAAAGAAAAAAATACGGAGAGGATCATGATCAAAAACGTTCCGCCGATGGGCTGGAATACCTGGAACACTTTTGCGGAGAGGATCAACGAGGAGCTTGTGCTCTCCTCGGCGGAGGCGCTCGTTTCTTCGGGGTTGAGAAAAGCGGGATATGAGTACGTCGTCATCGACGATTGCTGGGCGCTCCGCGAGCGGGACCGTGAGGGAAAGCTCGTGCCCGATCCCGAAAAATTTCCCCACGGAATGAAATATGTCGCCGACGCGCTCCATAAAATGGGATTGAAATTCGGTATGTACTCCTGCTGCGGCGGCATGACGTGCGCCTCTTACCCAGCGAGCCTCAACCGCGAATACCAAGACGCCCGCGCGTTTGCCCGTTGGGGAGTGGATTATCTCAAATACGACTACTGCTTCAAGCCCTTCTCCCTCGACGGCAGGGCGCTGTACCGCCGCATGGGGGCTGCTCTTTCGGGTTGCGGCAGGGACATCCTCTTCAGCGGATGCAGCTGGGGCGCGGACAGCACCCACGAGTGGATCAATACCACGGGCGCGAATATGTGGCGTTCGACGGGGGACATCGCGGATACATGGGACTCTGTCAAGAGCATCATCAAGCAGCAGTATGCCATTCTTCCCTACGGCGGCGTGGGGTGCTTCAACGACATGGACATGCTCGTCGTCGGCATGCGCGGCAAGGGACACGTCGGCCTCAAGGGCTGCACGGACGACGAGTACCGGCTGCACTTTGCGGCATGGTGTATGCTCGCTTCGCCGCTCATGATCGGCTGTGACATCTCTGCCATGGACGCGGTGACCAAAAAAATTCTGACGGACCCCGTGCTCCTGTCCATCCAGAAGGATGAGCGCGGCAACCGCCCGTACTTCTTCCATAATTGGGGGAACGACGACTGGACGGTCTTTGTGCGCTTGCTGCAAAACGGAGATATTGCGGTGGGCTTCTTCAACCTCTCGGACGGCGGCGCAAACCTTTGGATCTCGACGGACGACATCGGCGTGCCCGAATTCAGCGGTAAGCGGCTCGCCGGCACGGAGGCGTACACGAATGCGCCCGTGCGCGCCGTCAACGGGGTGCTCTGCAAGGAGCTTCCGCCGCACAGCTGCGCCGTCTGGAGATTGCAGGTGAAAAACAAATGACCTGCACATGCGGAAAGGAACTCACCTATAACGAATTGGGGTTGAACAAAAAATTTTCGGCGGGCGGAGCGGCGCTCTGCATCGGTTGCCTCGCAAAGCGGCTGGACGTGAGCGAGGAGCGGCTCCAAGAAAAGATCGAAGAGTTCCTCCGCGCGGGCTGCAAGCTGTTTGTCAAGGAATAAATGTTTTGTGGACGAGAAAACGGCGGCAAATTTGCCGCCGTTTTTCCTGTAAAGAGGGAACGAAACGGAGCGAAGCGGAGTTTCGTGGGAAAGCCACCGGCTATGCCGGTGGTGAATAGCTTT
>CANQWX010000035.1 GCA_947627665.1 uncultured Clostridia bacterium | reverse complement strand
GAACGTAGTGAGTGACTGAGGGGTTTTCGGAAACCCTTTCGGCGCTTCGCGCCACTTTCCCTAAAAGGGACAGCAAGAAATGCCGATCTCACGGAAAAAGATTGCGAAGCAAGATTTTTCGTGAAAACTTTTATTCCCACTCGATGGTAGCGGGCGGTTTGGACGTGATGTCGTACACCACGCGGTTGGCGTGTTTCACTTCGTTGGCGATGCGGGTGGAAACGCGCTCCAATACCTCGTAAGGGATGCGCGCCCAGTCGGCGGTCATGGCGTCCACGCTCGTGACGGCGCGGAGGGCAATGACGTTTTCGTAGGTGCGGAAATCCCCCTGCACGCCCACCGTCTTGCTGTCCGTGAGCACGGCGAAATATTGCCAGATCTTGCGCGCCAGCCCCGCTTTTGCGATCTCCTCGCGGAAGATGGCGTCGGCGTCGCGCAACGTTTCCAGCTTTTCGGGCGTGACCTCCCCCATGATGCGGATGGCGAGCGCAGGCCCGGGACAGGGCTGCCGCCAGACGACCTCTTCGGGCAATCCCAGCTCGGTCCCCACCCGCCGCACTTCGTCTTTGAACAGATCGCGGAGGGGTTCCACGATCTCCTTGAAATCCACGACGTCGGGCAGTCCGCCCACGTTGTGATGGCTCTTGATGACGGCGCTCTTCCCTTTCCCGCTCTCCACGACGTCGGGATAGATGGTGCCCTGCGCCAGAAAGTCGACCTTGCCGATCTTCTTCGCCTCTTCTTCGAACACGCGGATGAACAATTCGCCGATGATCCGCCGTTTGCGCTCGGGATCGCTCACCCCTTCGAGGGCGCGGAGGAAGCGTTCGCCCGCGTCCGCCTTGACGAGGTCCATGCCCAGTTCCCCGCGGAACACCCGCATGACCTCTTCGGCCTCGTTCTTGCGGAGCAGGCCGTGGTCGACGAACACGCAGGTGAGCTTGTTCCCCACCGCGCGGTGGATGAGCGCGGCGGCGACGGCGGAATCCACCCCGCCCGACATGGCGAGCAGCACTCTGCCCTCCCCGATCTTCTCCCGCAGGCGGAGGATCTGCTCCTCGGCGAAGTTTTTCATCGTCCAATCCCCCACTGCGCCGCAGACGTTGTAGAGGAAGTTCCCAAGCAGCTTGTTGCCGTACTCCGTGTGCGCCACTTCGGGATGGAACTGCACGCCGTAGAGCTTCTTTTCGGCGTTCCCGAACAGGGCGACGGGACAGCCCGCCGTGGTGGCGAGCGTGTCGAAGCCCGCGGGAAGCTCTTGGATGAGGTCGGTATGGCTCATCCAGCAGACGCTCTTTGCGGGAATGCCCTCCGAAAGGGGGCTTGCTTTGCACAAAGAAAGTTCCCGTTTGCCGTACTCGCCCGCTTCGGCATGCACGACTTTCCCGCCGAGGGTATGGGCGAGGAGCTGCGCGCCGTAGCAGATGCCGAGCACGGGGATGCCGAGCGAAAGAAGTCCGTGCGGGATACGGGGGGCGTCTTTGCCGTACACGCTGTCGGGGCCGCCCGTCAGAACGATCCCGATGGGGTCATACGCGCGGATCTTCTCCGTGGCGGTGTCCCAGGGGAGGAGTTCGCAGTACACGCCCAAATCGCGCACGCGGCGGGCGATGAGCATGTTGTATTGTCCGCCGAAATCGAGGACCAATATTTTTTGATGTTGCATATCTCTCCGTGTGTGTTCGCCCCTTTTGCAGGGCGGGGCGTATTCTGAATTCCCTGCGCGGAGCAGAGTTCCCCTGCGGCAGTGCACCTTGGCGCCCCTTGCAGGTGGAGCATTGCTTTCTGCCAACGGTTGATAACCGTTGGCGCAATGCGACATGAGTGCCCCGCCTTTCTAATGTCTAATTCCTTAGGCGGCACGAGCCGTTAGGCGAAGTAGCGCATTTGCCGCGCGAACGGTGACCGCCCCGCCCGCACGTTCTGTTTTTCTAAGGGCGGCACGAGCACGCAGTGCGAAGTTACACGGGCTTCTACCCGTGTGAGAAAGCTGTCACGAACGTAGTGAGTGACTGAGGGGTTTTCGAAAACCCTTTCGGCGCTTCGCGCCACTTTCCCTAAGAGGGACAGCAAGAGAAACCAATCTCACGGAAAAAGATTTTGCATAGCAAAAGATTTTTCGTGAATTTTCAGTTTCTGCTCGTATAGTTCGGGGCTTCTTTGCTGATGGAGATGTCGTGCGGGTGGCTCTCCAACAGCCCCGCGTTGGTGATACGGATAAAGCGGGAGGACGTGCGCAGCTCCTCGATGTTGTGCTTGCCGCAGTACCCCATGCCCGAACGCAGGCCGCCCTTCATCTGGTAGATGATCTCGGAAACGCTCCCCCGGTAGGGAACGCGCCCCTCCACGCCCTCGGGCACGAACTTCTTCGCGTCCTTGGCGTCCTCCTGGAAGTAACGGTCCTTGCTGCCCGCCGCCATGGCGGAAAGCGAACCCATGCCGCGGTACACCTTAAAGCTCCTGCCCTGATAGAGTTCGATCTCTCCGGGGCTTTCTTCGGTGCCTGCAAGCAGGGAGCCGATCATCACGGCGCTCCCGCCCGCGGCGAGCGCCTTTACGATGTCGCCCGAATACTTGATGCCGCCGTCCGCGATGATGCGCTTGCCGTGCTTGTCCGCCTCTTCGGCGCAGTCCATGACCGCCGTGAGTTGCGGAACGCCGATGCCCGCCACCACGCGCGTCGTGCAGATGGAACCGGGACCGATGCCCACTTTTACGATGTCCGCGCCCGCGCCGATGAGCGCTTCGGTTGCCGCCGCCGTGGCGACGTTGCCCGCAATGAGCGGGAGCGCGGGATATTTCGACTTGATCTCCTCCACCTTTTTGAGGACCATGGCGGAATGCCCGTGCGCCGTGTCGATGGCGATGACGTCCACCTTTGCTTCGACGAGGGCGGCGACGCGCTCCATGGTGTTGGCGGCGGTGCCGACCGCCGCGCCGACGAGGAGCCGTCCGTTTTTATCGCGGGCGGAATTGGGATATTGGATGCTCTTTTCGATGTCTTTGATCGTGATAAGCCCTTTGAGGAAGCCCTTGCCGTCCACGATGGGCAGCTTTTCGATGCGGTGCTTGCCGAGGATCTTCTGCGCCTCTTCGAGGGAGGTGCCGACGGGGGCGGTGACAAGCCCCTCTTTCGTCATCACGTTGGCGATGGGTTGGTCGTAATTCGTTTCGAAGCGCAGGTCGCGGTTGGTGAGGATGCCGACGAGCTTGCCCCCCTCGGTGATGGGAACGCCGCTGATGCGGTAGCGCTCCATGAGCGCCACGGCGTCCCGCACGAGGTTGTGCGGTTCGAGGAAGAAGGGATCGGTGATGACGCCGTGCTCGCTGCGCTTGACGCGGTCCACCTCCTTGGCCTGCTCCTCGATCGTCATGTTCTTGTGGATGATGCCCATCCCCCCCTCGCGCGCCATGGCGATCGCAAGGCGGTTCTCGGTCACGGTGTCCATCGCCGCCGAGAGGATGGGAAGATTGAGGCAAAGCCCTTCGGTCAGTGTGGTACGGATGTCCACCTGCGCGGGCAGCACGTCGGACGCCTCGGGAATGAGGAGCACGTCGTCGAACGTCAGCCCCTCCTTGATGATCCTACTGCTCATTGACTGCTTCCTCCAAAAAGTTTACGAGATTGCGATAGTGCTCGTTTTCCTTGTCGAACTTCTGCGTGCCGCGGACCCGCACGAGGAGCAGGCCGCAAAAGGCGGCGTCCTTCTGCCCGATCGCCTCCAAGGCAAGGGAGATGACGGGGCTTTCGGGAATGAGCGCGGGAGCGCTCTCCTCGATGGCGAAAGCGCACAGCGCCGTCCGGTCGTCGTAAGTGAGCGCGAGGTGGTACTTGACCGCCGCCGCCCTGCCGCACAGATAGCTGCGGTAGTCGTAGTCGGGCGGGTCGCCGGGCAAAGAGGAGTTGTCCTGCGAAGCGCAAAACTCGCCGAACGCCTTCCGCTCGGGGCTGTCCGCCTCCCCGTACAGCTCTTCGAAGCGCTCGTCCGCACGCGAATAGCTGCCGTTTGCCGCCGCGATCTCGAAGGAGTGGGCGAGATATTGGAGATTTTTGGTGTTCTCGTACTCCTGGTAGGCGTACTCGCCGCTGATGTTGTCAAGCCCGATGGACTCGCAGAAACGCATCATCGAAGCGGGCGCGCAGAAGGACACGATCCCGAACAGGGAAACGGCCAAAATCAAGGCGACGCCGAGCGTGATGAGCGCGGTTTTCAAAATAAGCTTTTTCATTCGATGGAGATCCCCGACTGAAATAATATTTTACATTTTACCATACCCGCGCGGAAAATGCAACCGAAAAGGCATAAAAACCTTCATTTTTTCATAGCCATACACCATGAAAAAACATTTTTTGCCCCTCTTCGGGCTGCTCCTGCTCCTTCCCGCCCTCGCGGCATGCGGAAAATACGACTACACCGTCCACATCTCGGACGAGAGAAGCGACATCTTCTGCGCCGAAACGGAAACGTACACGCTGACCGTATCCTGCGTTTCGCGGGAATACCCCTACCTCTGCGACGGCGTGGCGGCGCAAAAGAGCGACCTTTTGGAGGCCGTTCTCCGCGAAAAGACCCCCACGGGCGGGGAATACGAGCTGTATTTCACGGGGGAAAAGGTCACGGGCGGCGAAATGTCCTTCCGCAGCGTGACGGGGGACTACTTCTATTCCCGCAGCGCGGAGCGCTTCCCCGAAGGCTCCCTCCCGCTGACCGTCGTAAAGGACGGCGTTTCCGAGGACCTCGTGCTGACGAGCGTCAGGACCGAAAACACCCTCACGGTGCACGAGGCGCTTACAAAGGCGGTGGAGGCGGAGCGGGAAACGGTGGAGAAAATGACCGTGGGCGGACAGTTCTGCGGGGAATTCCACGTCCGTCTGCTGCGGCGGGACAAAAACTACTACTATGTGGGCTTCGTCGATAAGCAGGGGAACATCCTCGCCCTCCTCCTCGACAGCGAAACGGGAGAGCCGCTCGCCCGCCGCCAAAGCCCGTAAGCGCGCAAGCGCGCCCGCGCAAATGCCGCGCGAAGAGTTGACAGTTTTCCCGAAAAGGTCTATACTAAGGGCAGAAACTTCAAAAGGAGCTGCGCCTTGCATAGAAAGCTGCGCCTTGCCGCGCGCGTCATCCTCGGCTTTTTTGCCGTGCTCATATCGCTCATTCTGTTCGGCGTGAGCTTCCTTGCGATCGCCGAGAGCGTCGTGGACAATTCCGCCTACACCCCTCCGCTCCGCCCGCGGGAGGACATCACCGCCCTCCTCGCCAAGGAGGAATGGACAGAGGCGGACGTCGACGTGCTCTACCACCAGACGGGGCTGAAACGGCCCGCGCTCGAAGCGCTCAAAGGGACCCCCGAAAGGCTGCTCGATTTTCAGGAAGCGCTTTACAGGGACTATGTCCTCGGGCACGAACCTGCCGCCTTCACCACCCCGCACGACCTTCTCGCAGGCTACCGCGTGACGGATGAGGACGGAACGGAGCGGATCGGACCCGCCTCCGTCCCGCTGGCGCCCCTCGAGGACGGCGACGTACTCGTGACTTCCTCCTGCCACACCTTCGGCTGGCGGAACGGGCATGCCGCCATCGTCGTGCGCGCGGACCGCGGCACCATCCTCGAATGCGTCGGCCCGGGGATAAACAGCTCCCTCGGCGACGCCGCGTGGTTCTCCACCGCCTCGAACTTCATGGTGCTCCGCCTCAAAGACGCCGACGCGCAAAAGCGCAAGGAGATCGCGCAGTACGCCAACCTCCACCTGCGCGGCATCGAATATTCGGTGCTCACGGGCTTCTTCGGCTCCCCCAAGGACCAAGGCCCCGAGCCGCAGACCACCCACTGTTCCCACCTCGTCTGGCAGGCGTACCATTATTTCGGCTACGACATCGACCCCGACGGCGGACCCGTCTGCACCACCCGCGACATTGCGACCTGCGGCCTGTTCGAGGTCATACAGGTATTCGGCTTCGACCAGGACAAGCTCTGGAACTGATCATAAAAACGGTGGCGCGGGCAGAAATTTTTTCTGCCCGCGCCGCCGTATATCGCCATCGGTCCGCCTTCAAACGTCCGCTTCATCGGAAAACTCCACCAGCTCATCCAGCGTGACCTCAAAAATCTTGGCAAGACGGCACAGCATATAGATATCCGGCGTGCTGTATCCGTTCTCGTAATTGGAAATGAGGCTCTTCTTTCCGTTGAGTTTCTCGGCAAGTTCCCCTTGCGTCATTCCCGCTTGTTTTCGATAAAATCTGATATTTTCCGCAAGTTTCAGCTTCATAATCCTTGACAAGAGTACAAGTTTCTTGTATAATAAAGGCAAAAGTACAAGGCACTTGTACAAAATGATTGACAGGAGAGGAAAAATGAAGACCAAAAAACGAATCTTTTTTACGCTTTTTGCGGCTCTGTTCGGCGCCATGTGCTTTACGGCCTGCGGCGGGTCCCATGAAACTTTCAAGGGAAAGCTGTCGGACGAAAGCTTTGAAACCGAAAATGCCGCGCTCACGGCTTTTCTCGAAGATGAGATCGAGGGAATGTCCACGCAGGCCGAACTGGTGGAGTACAAAAAAGACGCCGACCTCAGCCCAAAAGAGATCGCCGCCCTTCCGCTCGGTGAGATCGCCGCGGAGGAAATATCCCATGCGGAACGCGGCACGATCTCCTATCGCGCAACCACATTGCAGAGCGGCGCAGCCCTTACTTCGGACGCGGAAAATGTAAAAACGCATGAAATATATCTGCTGGAACTGGATGGAAAGTTCCGCTATTTGGTCCCGCCCACACAGATCGGGCAACCGATCACGAAAGATTATTTCGAGGACGTCTTTTCCTCCGAAAAGTACACAAACTGCACCATTGAATATCTCAGTACCACTCAGGGAACTTACAATGGAATTTACAATGGTTCGGCGTCCTCAACGTACAAATTTACCGCAAATGTTTTGCAATACCGTCTAAACGACAGTTCCGGCAACTTGGCCGCAGACAGCTACATCGTAGAAAGAAAGGGCAATTTTTTCTTTTGTGCAGCAGCCCCGGACTACAACAACGGCGAGTGGCACATAGAAAAGATAGACCCGAAAGAGGCGGAAACGTTGGGCATGCAGATCCGAACGCTCGGTGATTTTGTGCGCTACCTCCTCGTGCCGAGTATTGATTTTTCTTTCTTTGAAAAAACAAAAGACGGATTTGGGATCATGTCGGCAGAAAAATATCTCCAGATCGCCCAAAAGATGATCGGACAATCGGGTTACACAGAAGCCCTCAAAGAAGGTTTGAAAAAATTTAAGTATGAGTTCGTCGTACGCGACGGAAGATTGGAAAAATCGAAGCGTTTGCGTCCTTTGAACTCAAAGATTTTTCAAGGGCAGAAAGCGTGCAACCAGCGGAAACCGTGCAAGTCGAAAGTAAAGAAAGCTATCGCTTCGATCGGTTCGGGACGACCGAAGTTTCCCTGCCCGACGATCTACAGCTTAAACTCGAAAAACTTTGACCCCCATCAATAACATGGAGCCGCCGCCCGTGCTTTTTGCACGGGCGGCGGCTCCATGTATCTCTGCTTTATCCGTTCATGTAGTGGGTGAGGATTTGATTTTGAACGTATAAATATTCATCTTTGATGCGCGTGACGTCCCCCTCTTCTTCGAGATACGGCCGCGTTTTTTGATAGGCGTCTGCGAAATCTTCCTTCCAATCGGTGCCGAAGCAGTTTGTATATTTATGCGAAGATATTCCTTCCGCCGTGCGCAGCGCGAGCATGACGAATTCGAACTCGGCGGCCTCCTTTGTGACGTCCTCGCTCTCCACGACGGGCAGGTAGCCCGAGATCACGCACTTCATGTACTCGTCGAGGTCGAAGGTGTTGGTGAACCGCTTGCCGCCAAGGTGGGAACTTGCCGAAACGCCCAGCCCGATGTATTCGCCCCGCCGCCAATAGTTGAGGTTGTGGCGGCTCTCGAAGCCGGGCTTTGCGAAGTTGCTCACCTCGTAGCGGCGGTAGCCGCGCTCCTTTAAGAGGGAGTAGCCGTAGTCGTACAGCGCGCGAACTTCGTCGTCGTCGGGCAGCTCGCCGTTGAGGTAGTCGGTGTAGATGGGCGTGCCCTCCTCGGGGGTGAGGGCGTACATGGAGATGTGGCTCGCCCCGCAGCGGTAGGCAAGCTCGATGGTCTTATACAGGTCCTCCTTGGTCTGTCCCCGCAGCCCGAGCATGACGTCCGCGGAGAAGTTCTTCCCCCGCAGAAGGCGGCTTGCGTACACGAAATCGCGCGCGTTGTGGATGCGCCCAAGCTCCTCGAGCTGTTCGTCGATCGCCGTTTGCAGTCCCACGGAGTAGCGGTTGATCCCCGCCCGCTTGTAGAGCGCGATCTTCTGCTCGCTGACCGTGCCGGGGTTGATTTCGACGGTGATCTCGGGGTCGCCGGTGAGGCGGAAGCACCGTTTGATCTGCCGCAACGCGCCGCAGAGGTACTTGGGGTCGATGACGGAGGGCGTTCCCCCGCCGAAGTACACCGTGTCAAAGACGTACTTTTTCAGCTGCATGCCGCGCAGCTCGATCTCCTTGTAGAGGCAAGCCATGTACGCCTCGGAAAAGGCGAGCTTGTCGGGGAACGAGGTGAAGTCGCAATAGGTGCATTTGTGTTTGCAAAACGGAATGTGAATGTAAATTCCCGGCATAAAAATTCCTTTAAGACCTGCCCCCACTGGTGGGGGCGGGTGGCTCACAAAGTGAGGCAGGTGGGGGTCAAATCCCCAAATGGTTCCAAATGTCTTGGCAAACTCCCTTGAAATTTGTATTCAGCTCTTTATTTGAATAACGAAGAACGGTGTAACCCATATCCGCAAGAAAAGCGTCCCGAACGCGATCCTGCTCGGCAGCGAACTCTGCATAGTGTTGCGCACCGTCCAATTCGATCACGATCCCCCGCTCAGCGCAAAAAAAATCTACAATGAAGCGATTGATCACCTTTTGCCTTGTGAATTTTACAGGCAGAGAATTCAAAAAACGATACCAAAGCTTTTTCTCCTCTTTGGTCGCATTTTTTCGTAACAATTTTGCGTTTTGGACAAGTTTACTGTTTCTGATTTTGATTGACATTTTCAACCCCCACCTGACGCTCCGCGCCACCCGCCCCCTTCAAAGGGGGCAGGTCTTCCCCCACCTGACGCTCCGCGCCACCTGCCCCCTTCAAAGGGGGCAGGTCTTCCCCCACCTGACGCTCCGCGCCACCCGCCCCCTTCAAAGGGGGCAGGTCTTCCCCCACCTGACGCTCCGCGCCACCTGCCCCCTTCAAAGGGGGCAGGTCTTCCCCCACCTGACGCTCCGCGCCACCCGCCCCCTTCAAAGGGGGCAGGTCTTC
>CANQWX010000034.1 GCA_947627665.1 uncultured Clostridia bacterium | reverse complement strand
GCGTAGGATTCGTCGCCGAGCATGACGCCCGCCCACTGGTCGGAACTCATCGCGCCCGTGCCGCTGTCCGTCAAAAGATCGATGTACACGTCCTGCGAAGCGAGCGAAAAGACGTTATAGCCCGCCGCTTCGATCTTTTTCTCCCGCTCCTCGCGGGTGAGGATCCGGAGAGGCTCCACGCTCTTGATACGGAAAGGCTCGGGGAAATAGATAGATTTCATGTTTTGGCTCCTTTGGAGATTTTTTCCGTTTCTTATTATAAAGGCTTGCGCGCCGCTTGTCAAGACGGGCGCGAAAAATTCCCCGCCCGATTTCCTGCCCGATTTCCCGCCCGATTTCCCGCTATCTTCCCCGAAGAAGCGTTTTTCCGCATTGACAAATCGCCGCAGAACCTCTATAATAGAGGCAGAAACCGAAAAGGAGGCGGAGCATGTTTCCCGACGTCCGCTTTTTGGGGCTTGATCTCTATTATTGGATGTTCCTCGTCGGCATTCTCGCGGCCATGGTATGCGCCCGCGTCTTTTCCGCCCGTGCGGGCGTGTGCGCGAAGGTGTTCGACCTCATGATCTTCTCCGCCGTCGCGGGGATCGTCGTGGGGTATCTTTGCTCCGTGCTTCTGGAATCGTTTTGGGAATACCTCGAAACGGGAAAGTTCGTATGGGGCACGGGTTCCACCTTTTACGGCGGGCTGATCGGCGCCGCCGCCGCCTATCTCGGCGTGTACTTTCTCCTCGGGAAATTTTTCTGCAAAAAGAGAGAACATATCGCGCAATTCAACAACATGCTCTCGCTGGTGGTGCCCTGCATCGTGCTCGCGCACGCCTTCGGGCGGCTCGGCTGCCTGTTCGAGGGCTGCTGCTACGGCGCCCCCACGGACGCGTGGTACGGGATCGGGATGTACATCGGCGGCACCTTACAAAAACGGGTGCCCGTGCAGCTCTTCGAATCCCTCTTCCTGTTTGCGCTTGCGGCGGTCTTGCTCGTGCTCTTTTTGCGCTTCCGCTTCGAATACAACGCGAGCCTCTACCTTGTCGTGTACGGCATATGGAGATTTTTCATCGAATTTGCCCGCGCGGACGACCGCGGCGCTTCGGGCGTAGGCGCGCTCTCCCCCTCGCAGCTGCTCTCCCTTTTGCTGCTTGCGGCGGGCGTCGCCCTGGCCTTCCTCTATCGGTTTGTCCTCAAAAAACGGCTCGGGCGGGAGGACCCCGATGAAACGCCGTAAGATCGTTGCCGCCGTCCTTTTCGTGCTCTGCACGGCGACGGTCATCCTCTGCTCCTTCCCCGCGATCTTCCCGTGGGAGAAGCGGCTCGTCGACCTGCTCTGCGAAACGGCGTCCCGCCTTGCCGTCGCCCTCTTTTTGCTTGCGCTGCTCTGGGGGAACCTCCGCCCGCCGCGAAAGGGCTTGGAACGGGCGCTCCTCTGGAGCCTGCCCTGCTTTGCGGTGGCGCTTGCGAACTTCCCCTACTCCGCCCTTCTGGCGGGCACGGCGCGCGTGGGACGGCCCGATCTTTTGTGGCTCTTTTTGCTCAAATGCCTCTCCGTGGCGCTCATGGAGGAGCTGTTCTTCCGCGCCATGCTCCTTCCCCTATTGCACGAAACGCTGCAAAAGAGGCGGGGAGGGCTTTGGGGGGCGTTGCTCCTCTCCTCCGCGCTCTTTGCGCTCATGCACCTTTTCAACCTCTTCTTCGGCGCAAATTGGGGCGCGACCGCCCTGCAGGTGGGCTACACTTTCCTGCTCGGGCTGATGTTCGGCGTGACCTATTGCCGCACAAAAAACATCTGGCTGTGCGTTGCCGTCCATGCGCTGTTTGACGTGGGCGGATTGCTCGTTGCCGACCTCGGCTCGGGCGCCCCGCAGGACGCCGTGTTCTGGGTCCTGACGGCGGTCGCGGGCGTGCTTTGCGCCCTGCACATCGCCATTTCCGCCTATCGTCTGCAAAAACAAGAGGACGCGCAGCTCGGCCGATAAAGCAAATAACAAACAGGGAGCCGACGGCATTTTGCCGTCGGCTCCCCTTTTTCGGTTTGTTGCTTAGGCAAGAAACCCGATTTTAAGTAGCCTCAACCCACTCGCCCGTGATGACAATGTCACTCGTGTCATAAAGCGTTGCACCGTTATAGGTGTACTTGATTTGCACATGTGCGCGCGGCGTATCGGCGGGTTCTACTCTTTCTTGTTGCGCGGAAATTACGCCCTCCGGAGGATATTCTCCTGTCGTAGTCTTTGTCCCGATTGCTCGTACAATATCGCCGAGAACCGCTCTTTCAGTAAAGGCCTCGAAAGAATACGTCAATTCGAGCGTCACTTGATCTGCGAATGCGCCGACGAGTTTCCCGCCCGAAAGCACCGCTTCCATAGCGTAATCGCAGTACGTTGTTCCACCGACATGGCCCACAAAGGGGATGTCACGACCTCCTTCAACTCTTTCATTGCTTTTCTCCGTCTTTGTGAGCGTCACGGTGAGGTTGCTCACCCAAAGGGCTTCGAGGGTCGTTTCCTTATGATCCGCACCGAGTTCATATTTGGCGCCGACATTTACCTTTGTCCACGAGCCGTCCTCTCTCTGCTCATACCAACCAACAAACGTGTAGCCTTTGGCGGTGGGTTCGTACACGGTGTGATCTGTGCCATAGTCCACCGTAAGCTCATACGCGTTCTTTATGACGCCCTTGACGGTAAACGCCACTTCGCTCCGATAGACAATGCGGTCGGGATCGTATTCCGCAACAAAGGTTGCGCCGTTCAAATCGATCTCGGGGTTCCTCTGCCAATGTCCTGCGCGGGCGTTGTCGGGGAACGCGGGAACTTCGTAGCTCTCGACGTTGAAGGTGTTGTTTTCGTCCGTCACGGTTTCCGTGCGGTCGCCGAAGGTGATGGTGGAATTGTACCACATATCGACCTTACAGTACCATTCATCTTCTGCTTCGTCATACATCCAATTGTCCCCGAGTTCCGTCTTGGAGCGGAAGGTGACTTCCACGGGATGTCCGTGCGCCTTTGTCCATACGATGTGATCGGAAGACAGCGCTTCGCCGGGATCGACTTCCGCCCAACCCATGACCTGCATGGGATCGTCGGGCGCATACTTTTCGGCGGAAATGTCGGGATATTCGAGCGCACTGTACAGTGTATTTGCGGAATTGCCGTCGGCGCCCGTGGAGGCGATGACCTCTTGCGTGCCGAGCGTTTCCTCTCCTTCCGCGCCGTTATGCTTGAAGGTGACGGTCTGCCTCTGCCCTTCGAGGAAGGTGGCAAAACCGATGTAGTCCTCCGTGCCCCAGCCCTGGACAAGCAGTTTTTCCGCCATGCCGCCGAAGCCGCTCGCCCGATCGTCGAGCTTATCTTCTTTGATGATGTCGTGCGTCTGATTTTCGAAGCCCTCTTCCATGGTGCCGCCGGGGTTGCGCCAATGGAGTTCGACCGTCGCGTCGATGATCGAAACGACCGAGGTGCTCGCGGTGATATCATGAATATAGCCGTTGTTATTTTCTGCGATCGTGACATGAAGGTCACCGAGAACGCCCTTGACAAGCGCATCTCCGTTGAGCGTGAGATCCCACGAGGCGGGACTTGTAATTTCGCCCTGTTCGTTCTTCTGCTCATCCGTGAATGAGTATGCGCTAAGCACATCGGAAAGGCGTTTGCCAAAGTCGACCTTTACCGCCGTTGACGACGTGGAACCCGAACCGGAGCCGATCGCGGAACTGAGAGCGTTCGTGATCGTATCGCCGAAGTTGAGAATAAATCCGATATGGTCAAGGATATCCGCCGTGAAGCTACTGAGCGGCGCGACGCGGTAGATCGTGATGGGCGTTTCGTAATCTGTCCAACCAGAACTCCAATCTGTAAGAGTGGCTGTTTTGTAATAGTTCGTCTGCACGCGTTTCATGTAGACCATGCCGCCCTTGATCGTGATATCCACTGTCGACCTGCCGTTGATCAGCGTAACCACCGCGCGCGAGCCATCATAAGCAAGACGGATATTGATCCCAAGCTCGCCGTTTTCATCCACAGTGACCGAAATTGCAATGACTTCGATCGTGATGTCTGTCAATTTCAGTCCGCCGAGGTGGAGCTTGATCGTCGCCGTCCCGTCAATATAAAAGTTATTGTTGAGCACATAGTGGTGCGGCTCCGCCTCGCCCGAGATGACTTCGCCCGCCTCGTTGACGCCGTGCGTGGCGCTCTTTGCAATGGCAAGAAGGAGTTTCTCCGCGCCGAGGAAGCTTTGGTATGTCCCGCTCGGCACCGCGGGCGTTACGGCCTCATAAGAGATCGTGCCCTCAAGCGAAGTGTTCTCCGTGCAGTTGTTTCCATAGATGTTCTCAAGGTCGAGTTCCGTAAACCGCGCGTAAGTACTGCCGTCCTGCACCGTGTCCTCGCGCATCAGCGTGGCTTTTACATTGTTAAGCCCCGCTATGCCGTAGAGTTTCTCGGAATTGAGTTCAATGGAAAGCTCCTCCTCCGTGACCGTAAGCGCTTTGAGATAGTCTTTCAAAAGTAGCGGCTCTGCGGGCGTTTCGGGTCCCGCAGACTCTGCGGGTTGGGTGGATCCTGCGGCATCTGCCGTCGCGTCTTTGGCGCCGAGAAGCCCCGAAAGGAGCGGGGAAACAAGGTCGCCGAACGCCTTGAGCTGCGCCACATTTTCGAGCGACAGCCACTTTGCGATCATGTAGTTGTTGAGGATATCCACATCCACGCCGAGCATGGGCAGCGCCGAAGAGAGAATGGTGAGGATCTCGCCCGACGGCGCGTACAGCCGCACGGGGTCGTAGCCCGCGACTTCCTCCGCGGTGGAATTTGCGGGGCCGTACTGCGAGAGGGTGACGTAGAAGTCGAGTTCGCCATCCGTTTCATATTTTACGTTGCCCTCTTCGTCCGTTTCGGTATTGCCATCCGTCCCCTTCTTGGCTGCACCGTCGAGAATAAACAGGTCGATATAGAGGCTGTTGTCCGCTTCGTGCGCCGCCGTAATATTGATGGAGGCATGCGCAAACACATCGGTATCCACCCAAAGGTTTTTGCCGTCTACGTCGAGGTGGATGAGGTTGCTCTTGCCGCGGTGCGTGGTCATGGAGGCTTCGATCATGTACTTGGTCCCCAGCGCCTCCCCCTCTGCGGGCGGATAGGTCTCCTTATCCGTCGAGGTGACTTTGCCGCTGAAGCCGAGCGTGAGGTCGGTCGCGTTGAGAATGTCCACCGCGGAGCCGAGATAGCCGACGATCGCCGTAAATTCCTCCGTGCCGAGATAGGTGATCTCCGTTCCGAGATCGGTTTGCTTCGGCATTTCGGGGAACGCAACGATGTTCTTCCCCTGCTCGTCCTTGCCGCTGTAAGGTGCGTTCTTCAAATGGAAGGTACCGTCAAGCCCGAATGCGGGATCGCCCAAAGAGCCGTTCAGTTCTACGCCGAGGAAGCCGCCCTCGGACGGGAAGAAGAGCCGCGCAAGGAGATCGCCATAGCGCACGGAAGCGTCGCTTTCCGTCGTCACGAACGTGAGCAGCTGCACGATCTTCGGCCATGCAGGCGCGGACGCCTCGTCCTCTTCTTTTCTGAATAGCGCGAGCAGGTCTTGGAAGGTATCGAGCTTGGGAAGCGGGTTTTTGGCGCTGTCCACAAGCATGTTTTCCACGATCGTGTAAATTTCGCCATAGAGCGCGAGGAGGGCGTCCTCGAGGGAGCCAAGCTCGTCGAACACGATCTCGGCGCCGATCGCACCGCAGGCAAATTTCACCACCCCATCCTCATAGCTGAGGAACACTTCGAGCTTCACCTTCTGCTGCAAGCAAAGATAGGTGTTCAAATAGAACTTCAACCCGTTGTCGGCAAAGGAGAGAACGGCGTTTTCGACCTCCACGTCGATCACGAGATCGTTCACCGTGAGCACGATCCCGCCGCTCAGCGAGAGCGCCTCGTCTTGAAGAACCGTTCCGACGCTTTGGAGCAAAGACGTCATATCGAGATATCCCGCCGTATCGACGGAGAAGGGATCGCCGCTCTTTACCGTAACGGTCGCACCCGCAGCCTTTACGGTGAGTTTTCCCTCTTTGGCGATCTCCATCTGCACATCGCCGAGGCCGAACTTTACGCCGAGCGCTTCCAAGAGCATGTCGCCCGCCAGCGTCAGTTGGAGAACGTTGCCGCTCTGCGCCTCTTCGAATACGGGAAGAAGCTTTTCAAGATCGAGTCTGAAAAGGGCTTCGATGCGCGCTTTCGCATCGGTATCTCCGCCCGCTCCCATCAGGGAGGTGACAAGCGCGGCCGCTTCCTTTGCCCCGAGCGAAACTTTGAGGTCCTCCCCGTCCCCCGTGCCGTAGACCGTGAGATAGAGAACGTTGCCCGTGTAGGCGATCCCGATCTGCTTGAGCGGTTCCGTGCCGTATTTCAGAGTGAGCGCGGCTTTTACTTGGAGCATGTCAAGCGCGTTCCCTTTGTCCGAAGCGGGCGCATTCTCCTTGCCCGAAATAAGTTCGTGCAAATCGAGGAAAATCTTGCCCGTGATCGTGAGATCGTTCGCGGTGTAAGATACATCGGCCGCGAGGTACCCGCTCTCGATCATCGTCGCAATGGTGTTGGCATAGTCTACGATCTCGATGTAGTCGCTCGTATCGGTGTCGAAGTGCGCGCCCTGCTTAATGGTGACTTCCACGCCGAGCGCTTCTGCTTTCGCCGTCACGCTGTCATTGTCCACCGTAAGCGTGACTTTGTCGAGATCGAACTCCACGCCGAGCGCGTTCAAGAGCGTCGTTCCCGCAATGGCAAGGGACAGCGCGTCCCCTTCCTTCGAGAGGGTAAAGACTTCCGTGAAGTCCAGCTTGAGCAGCTCTTCGATGAGGTCGCGTTCCTCGCTGTTACCGATGGGAAGAGGGACAAACCGCGTGATGAGTTGCACCGCTTCCTCGACATTAGCGGAAACTTTCATGCCGCCAAGCTCGAGATAGACGACGCCCGCACCGTAGATAATGTTGATGTCTTGGCTCGCGCTTCTGTATTTCAGCGTGAGTTTTCCCTGCACTTCGAGGGTGTCGAGCGCAAGTTCGATCTTGCCCGTGATCGTGAGATCGTTCGCGGTGTAAGATACATCGGCCGCAAGGTACCCGCTCTCGATCATCGTCGCAATCGTGTTGGCGTAGTCAACGATCTCGATGTAGTCGCTCGTATTCGTTTCAAACTTCGCGCCTTGCTTAATGGTAACTTCCACGCCGAGCTTTTCCGCTTTCGCCGTCACGCTGTCGCTATCCACCGTGAGCGTGACCGTGTCAAGCTCGAATTCCACGCCGAGGGCGTTCAACAGCGTCGTACCCGCAATGGCGAGGGACAGCGCGTCCCCTTCCTGCTTGAGGGTGAATACTTCCTCAAAGTCCAGCTTGAGCAGTTCTTCGATGAGGTCGCGCTCCTCGGTACTTGCGGTAGGCAAATCCACGAACCGCGTGATGAGTTGCACCGCTTCCTCAACGTTGGCGGAAACTTTCATGCCGCCGAGTTCAAGATAGACGACGCCCGCACCATATATGATATTGATCTGCTGTTCTGCGCTTCTGTATTGGAGCTTGAGCGCGGCTTTTACATCAAGAGTATCAAGTGCGAGTTCGATCTTGCCCGTGATCGTGAGATCGTTCGCCGTGTAAGATACATCGGCGGCGAGGTACCCGCTCTCGATCATCGTTGCAATGGTGTTGGCATAGTCTACGATCTCGATGTAGTCGCTCGTATCGGTGTCGAAGTGCGCGCCTTGCTTAATGGTAACTTCCACGCCGAGTTTTTCCGCTTTCGCCGTTACGCTGTCATCGTCTACCGTAAGCGTGACTTTGTCGAGATCAAACTCCACGCCGAGGGCTTTCAACAGCGTCGTACCCGCAATGGCGAGGGACAGCGCGTCCCCTTCCTTCGTGAGAGTGAATACTTCCGTGAAGTTCAGCTTGAGCAGTTCTTCAATGAGGTCGCGCTCCTCGGTATCCGCGGTGGGCAAATCCACAAACCGCGTGATAAGTTGCACCGCTTCCTCGACATTGGCGGAAACTTTCATGCCGCCGAGTTCAAGATAGACGACGCCCGAACCGTAGATAATGTTGACGTCTTGGCTTGCGCTTCTGTATTGGAGCGTAAGCGCGGCTTTTACATCGAGAGTATTGAGCGCAAGTTCGATCTTGCCCGTGATCGTGAGGTCGTTCGCCGTGTAAGATACATCGGCGGCGAGGTACCCGCTTTCGATCATCGTTGCAATGGTGTTGGCGTAATCGACAATTTCGATGTAGTCGTTTGTATCGGTGTCGAACTTGGCGCCCGCTTTTACCGTAATGGTCGCGCCGAGGGCTTTCGCCGTTACGCTTTCATCGTCTACCGTAAGCGTAACTTTGTCGAGATCAAATTCTATTCCGAGGGCTTTCAAGAGTGTCGTACCCGCAATGGCGAGGGAAAGCGCGTCGCCCTCCTTCGAGAGGGTGAATACCTCCGTGAAGTCCAGTTTGAGCAGTTCTTCAATGAGATCGCGTTCCTCGGTATTCGCGGTGGGAAGCGGGACGAACCGCGTGATAAGCTGCACCGCTTCCTCGACGTTGGCGGAAACCTTCATGCCGCCGAGTTCGAGATACACGACGCCCGAACCGTAGATGATGTTGATATCTTGGCGTGCGCTTCTGTATTGGAGCGTAAGTTTTCCCTGCACATCAAGGGTGTCGAGTGCGAGTTCGATCTTGCCCGTGATGGTGAGATCGTTCGCCGTGTAAGATACATCGGCGGCGAGGTACCCGCTTTCGATCATCGTTGCAATGGTGTTGGCGTAATCGACAATTTCGATGTAGTCGTTTGTATCGGTGTCGAACTTGGCGCCCGCTTTTACCGTAATGGTCGCGCCGAGGGCTTTCGCCGTTACGCTTTCATCGTCTACCGTAAGCGTAACTTTGTCGAGATCAAATTCTATTCCGAGGGCTTTCAAGAGTGTCGTACCCGCAATGGCGAGGGAAAGCGCGTCGCCCTCCTTCGAGAGGGTGAATACCTCCGTGAAGTCCAGTTTGAGCAGTTCTTCAATGAGATCGCGTTCCTCGGTATTCGCGGTGGGAAGCGGGACGAACCGCGTGATAAGCTGCACCGCTTCCTCGACGTTGGCGGAAACCTTCATGCCGCCGAGTTCGAGATACACGACGCCCGAACCGTAGATGATGTTGATATCTTGGCGTGCGCTTCTGTATTGGAGCGTAAGTTTTCCCTGCACATCAAGGGTGTCGAGTGCGAGTTCGATCTTGCCCGTGATGGTGAGATCGTTCGCCGTGTAAGATACATCGGCGGCGAGGTACCCGCTTTCGATCATCGTCGCAATGGTGTTGGCATAGTCTACGATCTCGATGTAGTCGCTCGTATCGGTGTCGAAGTGCGCGCCCTGCTTAATGGTGACTTCCACGCCGAGCGCTTCTGCTTTCGCCGTCACGCTGTCATTGTCCACCGTAAGCGTGACTTT
>CANQWX010000033.1 GCA_947627665.1 uncultured Clostridia bacterium | reverse complement strand
GGTGCTTGAGCACCTGCCGGTATTCATGCCCTTTAGGGCGCAAATGAAAGCCCCCACTTTAGTGGGGGATATTTACTGTGCTTCAATTGTTTTGGAGCCATTCCAGCGCCTTCGCCTTGGTGAAAGAGGTGATGTTCTCCTTCGCGTAAGGGGAAGCCTCGCCGCCGTTCGTGTAAAGGAAATGATCTCCTTCGGGGGTGAGATACATCGTCATCTCATAGCCCGCGGGATCGCCGAAGCAGCCGCTCGTCACCTTTTTCACGACGGAAGCCGTTGCCGTATCAAAGGTCTTCGTCTTGGTTTTCTTGACCATTTTTTTCTCCTTTTTTTCTTTTATTTTAACGGTTTCGGATTTTTTCGTCAAATATATTTCATATCTTTCGGAAAAAGAAAAAAATTGAAAATTTATACCGCAAACTGTGCGTTTTTATCTCTTTTGGCAAGATAGCCGCCCAGCGCGCCCGCGATCTTTTGCGCCATGCCGAATACCAGGCTCAGCCGCGTGAGATTGAGCGCCGAATAGGAGAACCCCTGCCGCTCGCCGACGATGCCGAGCACCGAAACGTCCCCCACTTCTCCCAAACGTTTGTTTGCTCCCGACCCGGGCCGAAGGGGGGTATCGGAGAGCTTGATGAGGCCGAGTTCCGTCGTTTCCCCCACCGCCGCGTCCACCGCAACGACCTTGGAAGCGGGATGCGTCTGCCGCAAAAACTCTCTCAGATACTTGATCTCCTTGGCAGTCACGGGGGAGCGCAGCGTCCCATAGACAAAACAGCGGGAAGCAGCCCCGTTTTGGCGGAGCAAGGTCCCCGCGATCGGGCCGAGGCTGTCGCCGATGGCGAGGTCGCTGCCCACACAGAGAATGACGGGCGGCGTTTGGCTCTCCCCGAGCAGGCGGCACAGAGCCGCTTCGATGCCCGTTTCCGCCATCGTGTTGCAGACGTGAAAGGCAAATTCCATGTTGTTCCCCTCTCTTGCCGCGAGTATTGCCAAAGAAAAATTTTTTATACCGCGGCGAAGATTTTCTCGACAAGGGTATAAAAACGTGTTATAATAGGAATACCTTTGAAGCTTGGAGGCTCTCTTTGACGGCATCATTACTCGCGTCGGCGGGCTGGATCCTCGATCTCGCGTTCTTTCTCATCCTGATCCTCGGCACGGCGCTCGGCGCTTACAGAGGCTTTGTAGCGGGCGTTTGCAAACTTGCGGGCAAGATCGCTTCCCTCATCTTTGCTTTCGTTTTCTGCATTTCCTTTGCCAATTTCCTGGAAACATGTTTTCACCTGACGACGGCGATCGCAAACGGAATTTCGGGCGCCATTGCAAATAACGAGATCTATGCGCAGGTGATCCCGGAAGGAATATCGGGCGCAGACCTGAAAGCTGTGTTGGACGGCATGAAACTCAACGGGATCGCGGCGTGGCTGATCGAGCGCTCCTTCGCAGGGATCGCGCTCATTCCCGCCGAAACAACGCCCGCCATGCTGCTCGGCGGCGTGCTCGCCAAGTGGATCACCGTCGCCATCGCCTTTCTTCTGCTCCTCTTACTTGTGCGCCTTGGCGCATGGGGGATCCAGAAGCTGTTTGGCGTCATCAAAAATGCGCTGGCGCCACTGCGTATCGTCGACCAAGTGCTTGGCGCGGTGTTGGGGCTTGCGAAGGCGCTGTTCTGGATCTTTGTGCTCCTCCTGGTGTGTAACTGGCTCCCGTTTGCGGGATTGCAGAGTTTCATCGCTTCGAGCAACATCGTCGGCAAGATCTATACCGACGAATGGTTCCAGAGTGCGACGAGCTATGCCATCTCGGGCAGGTGGTTCGACGAATATATCCGCGGTTGGTTTGCTTAAAACGCAATAGAATGCAGTAGGACGGGTCGGAAACGGCCCGTCCTTTTTTCGCGCAAAGGTATAAAATTTGCACTCGATGTTTCACGTGAAACAGGGCAAAAACCCTGCAAAATCCTTGGATAGTTTCACGGGAAACATTTTTGAGGGTGTTTTTGGTGGGTGCGAAGCAAAAAACGATATGTTTCACGGGAAACATTTTTCCTTTTGCGATAAACGCGTGAGAATTTTGAAAATCGGGAAAGAATTTCCTCTATTTACTTGCAATTCCGCCGCGAATGTGGTACAATGAAGCGGTAATAAAGCCATACTGTTGGCGTATTATAAAACATCAAAAAGGAGTGCAAATTGAGTAAAACAGTAAAGATCGTCCTCGCGGTCGTTCTTGTGGCGGTGCTCGGCATTGGCGTCTATTTTACCCTATCGACGCTGATGAAAAACAACAAGGAACTTGCCGCGTCGGACTTTGAAGCTCTTGCCAAGGGCGAAGAGCTGGATGAGAGCAAGAAATCTCTCGACAAGGGAAAGATCGCAAAAATCTATATCGATAACTATACCGTATACGGCTATGTGAACGTCGGCGACCGCCAATACACCTATTGGGCAAACTATGGCAGCCTTTACAGTTCAGAGGCGATCGAGAACGTCATTCACGGCTGGATGCAGGCGGAAAACAGCAAACTGGTCGAATTCAGCTTTGCCGATCCGAACGCAGGTGCGGGCTGGGGCAATTTTATCTATCTTGCGGTCTTGGTCGTCGGCATCGTCGCGTTCTTCCTTGTGCTGCGCGCGACGAGCGGCGGTGGCGGTAAGGTGATGAATTTCGGCAAGACGAAGGCGAAGGTGTCCACCAATCTCAAAGTCCGCTTCTCCGATGTGGCGGGAGCCGAGGAAGAAAAGCAGGAACTTGCCGAAGTCGTCGAGTTTTTGAAGAGTCCCAAGAAGTTCGCCGATTTGGGAGCGAGAATTCCCAAGGGCGTTCTGCTCGTGGGGCCTCCCGGAACGGGCAAGACGTTGTTTGCCAAGGCCGTGGCGGGCGAGGCGGGCGTGCCGTTCTTCTCCGTCAGCGGTTCCGACTTCGTGGAGATGTACGTCGGCGTGGGTGCCTCTCGTGTGCGTGACCTATTCGATCTTGCCAAGCGGAACCAGCCCTGTATCATCTTCATCGACGAGATTGATGCCGTGGGCCGTCAGCGTGGAGCGGGCCTCGGCGGGGGACACGACGAGAGGGAACAGACCCTCAACCAGATCCTCGTCCAGATGGACGGCTTCGATTCCAACGACGGCGTGATCGTCATGGCGGCAACCAACCGTGCTGATATTCTCGACAGTGCGTTGCTGCGCCCCGGGCGCTTTGACAGGCAAATATATGTTCACCTTCCAGATGTTAAGGGACGTGAACAAATTCTCAAGGTGCATGCACGCAACAAGCCGTTGGCGCCCGACGTCAACTTCAAGACGATCGCGCGCATGACGAGCGGCTTCTCGGGAGCGGACCTTGCTAATTTATTGAATGAAGCTGCCATTCTCGCGGCGCGTGCGGGCAAGAAGATGATCGGCAACCTCGAGCTTTACGAGGGGATCAACAAGGTCATCATGGGGCCGCAGAAGAAGAGCCGCGTCGTGACCGAGGCGGAGAAAAAGACGACCGCCTACCACGAAGCGGGCCACGCGGTGCTTGCAAAGCTGTGCGAGCACAACGACAACGTGCAGGAAGTTTCCATCATTCCCCGCGGCATGGCGGGCGGCTACACGCTCACCCGTCCCGAGAACGACGACGACCGCTACACCGTGAACAAGCTCAACGACTTCATCTGCATGGCGCTGGGCGGAAGGGTCGCCGAGGAGATCGTGATACAGGACATCTCGGCGGGCGCTTCCAACGACATCCAAAAGGTCACGCAGATGGCGCGCAAGATGGTGACGGAGTGGGGCATGAGCGAGCGTCTGGGACCCATCGCCTACACGAGCGACGGCCCCGTGTTCCTCGGCAGGGACTTCGAGGAGCGCAACACTTACAGCGAGGAAACGGCGGGCATCATCGACGAAGAGGTCAAGCGCATCGTTTCCGAGGCGTACGAACGCGCGAAGAAGCTGCTCACCGAAAACAGGAGCATTCTCGACAACATGTCCCGCGTTCTGGTGGAACGGGAAACGATCTACACCGAAGAAGTGGATATGCTCATGAAGGGCGCGAGCTGGGAAGAGGTCCTCAAATACATGGAGGATCACGACAAGGACGCTCCCGACGATCCCTTCGGCACGAAGGCGGAGGAAGCCGCGGAACGCGACGGGCAATGAGCTTTTACGGGAGAATATAAAAAGAGGTGAACATTATGGGAAAAATCATTCCGTTTTCCAATCAGAAGGGGGGCGTCGGCAAGACCACGACCTGCGTGAACATGGCGGCGTACCTTGCAAAGGCGGGCAAGAAGGTGCTGCTCGCGGACATCGACCCGCAGGGGAACGCCACCACGGGGCTTGGCTTTTCCAAGAGCCAGATCAAAAAGTCGGTCTATAACGTGCTCATCGAGGACGAGCCGGTCAAGGAAAACATTCTGCCGACCGAGCTTCCAAACCTCTCGATCCTGCCCGCGAACATCGACTTAGCGGGCGCGGAAGTGGAGCTTGTCTACAAGAAAAACAGAGAACGGGTATTAAAAACGGCGCTTGAGAAGGTGAAAAACGACTACGATTTCATCCTCATCGACTGCCCGCCCTCGCTGGGGCTGATCACCATCAACGCGCTCGCCGCGGCGGACAGCGTCATCATTCCCATCCAGAGCGAATACTACGCGCTCGAGGGGCTGAGCCAGCTCATGAACACCATCTCGCTCGTCAAGCAGCACCTCAACAAGGGACTGAAAGTCGAGGGTGTGGTGCTCACGATGCACGACCGCCGCTCCCTCATCAGCCGCCAGATCGCCGAGGAGATCAAGAAGTACTTCACCAAAAAGCTGTACGAGATCGTTATTCCGCGCAACGTGCGCCTCGCGGAGGCGCCGAGCCACGGGAAACCGATCCTGCTGCACGATCCCAAGTGCATGGGCGCACGGGCTTACGCGGCGCTCACCGAAGAATTTTTGAAGAAAACAGAAGGAGGAGAATAAGATGGCAAAGGGCTTAGGAAGGGGGCTTTCGGCGCTGTTCAGCGACACCGAGGAAGCCTACGAAAACGCGACCGGAGAAGGTTTGACGGGCGGCGCGACCGAGCTATCGCTCGAAGACATCTATCCCAATCCCAACCAACCGCGCAAGGTGTTCGATGAGGGCGCGCTGCTCGATCTCGCCAATTCCATCAAGGAACACGGCGTCATCAGCCCGATCGTCGTGAACAAGGACCCCGCAGGCACCTACATGATCATCGCGGGCGAGCGGAGATACCGCGCGGCCAAAGCGGCGGGGCTTACCACCATTCCCGCCGTCATCAAGGAACTCGGCGAGCGGGAGATACAGGAGATCTCCCTCATCGAGAACCTGCAAAGAGAGGACCTGAACCCCATCGAAGCGGCGTACGGCATGAAAAAACTCATGGAGGAATACAGCCTCACGCAGGAGGTCCTCGCCGAGCGGCTGGGCAAGTCCCGCCCCGCAATTGCCAATACGTTGCGGCTTTTGACGCTCTCGGAAGAGGTCATCGGCCTCGTGCGGGAGGGGAAACTCTCCTCGGGCCATGCGAGGACGCTCGTGCCCGTTCCCAAGGAAGAGCAGGCGGCGCTCGCGCGCGAATGCGTGAAAGAGGGCTGGTCGGTGCGCGAAATGGAGCGTGCGGTCAAACAGTTTTTGAATCCGCCCGAAGTGCTCAACCGCCAGAAGGAGGCGAAAAACGCTTTGGCGAACGCCGAGCTGAAACACTTTGTCGATCGCCTGAGAACGACCTTCAAGACGAAGGTGTCCCTCATCGGCACCGAAAAGAAGGGCAGGATCTACATCGACTACTACTCGCGCGACGATCTCGACCGCATCTGCGAGATGCTCGACATTCTCGACCGCCAAGAGTGACCCAAAAGCGGCAAGATGACGGAAATATTTTTCAAATTGAAGCGTTTTGCCCCGAATTTTGCGAAAAAATGAAGTAAATTTTCAAAAAAGAAGAAAATTTTTTTCAAGCGGCTTGACAAAGCCGCTTTTTCGTGTATAATGGGAAACAAGGACCCCAAAACGGTCCGACGGAGGAAAACATGTCCGTGAAAAAAATCGCCTCGCTCTTCGTTGCCGCTCTGACGCTTGCCGCATGCTGCGCATGCGATTTCGGCGGCTCAAACGGCGGACAGGGCGGGACGCAGGGAGGAGATGATCCAATGTATGCAGAATTCGGTGAACTGCCCGAGCTTCGGTTCGGCTCTTTTTATTCGGCGGAGGAGAGCGGCGTGCGCAGGGTGAAGATGCGCGTGCCCTTCACAGACACCTTCCACGTCGAATTTTCGGATAAGCTCGTGTCCCGCGTCGAGCTTCTTGACGAAACGGGTGCGGTTTTGCGGGACGAGAAGGCGAATTTCGATATCCGTTTGAAGAAAGACGCGCTCGTGTATGCGCGCTTTACCCCCGTCAAGGGAATGATCAAGATCGAGGTCGAGGCGGGGTCGCACGAACAGCTCATGCCCTTCGAGGTGAACGAGGCGCCCGCGGCGTCCTCCTTCTCCACGGTGGACGAGGACCCCTTCTCCGACCCCATGCAGCCCGCGCGGATCGAATACGTCAAGCGGAAAAACACGCTGTACGTCTATTGCAACGCGCCCGAAGCGCTCACGGAGGGGCCGCACGTCATCAACCACTGTATCACGCGGCAGCCCCTCTCGGGGCAAAGCGTGTTCTTTACCATGGAACAGCAGAGCGACCACATCAAGCCTGCGGTGTATTACGGCTACCGTGTGCGCAATACGGGCGAAAACGACCTGTACGTCACGGTGAAGAACATCGGCTTCCAGCGGGCGGGCGCGGGCGCCTATCTCGGCGAAAAGGAGTGGGCGAATTTTTACAACACGCAGTTCCGCCTGCCCGATTTTTCGGACATGAGCGAGAGCCAGATGAATAACTGGAAGGCGTATTTCAGCTTTTCGGGCGGATACGGCACGGGGCACTTTCAGCCCACCACCTACCGCATCCCCGCGGGCAAATACTTCTATGTGTTCGGCGGGACGACCGCGGACGCCTTCGGGCGGTATAACGTGGGCAAGACGGCGGACTGCTCCTCGGACGGCAACTGCCAGAACGGCGCGGTGCTGTTCGACGTCATCGGCGAGGCGGAGGGCGCCTACTATGTGTACGACGATCCCGCCAAGATCGCCCCGGGGACGGAGGGCGGCGACGATCACCTCGGCATCACCGATCCCGCGGGATACGGGGTGGTGCACACGGGCGAGGACGAGGGATACGTCGTGGACAACGAGGCGACGTGGTGCTTCAACGACGTCACGCCTGCGGGAAAACTTCCCGTCACCTTTGAAAATTATTACATGGACGACGTTCCCGAAGAGGGAGAGCCGGGCGCGCGGATCCCTTCCACCCCCCACACGCAGATCCTCGACGAGTGGGTCACGCACATCAACGTCCAGACGGCGCATGAGGCGGTCGGGACGGACATGACTTCCTTCCACACCCTGTTCAACAAAGTCAAGGGGGACGGGGTGCAGCTTCCCATCACGGTGGGGTGCGATTGGTACGACAGCCGCGGAAAGCTGGCGAACATCGGCAATTGGATGAAGGATTATCAGGACGTATTCACTTTTGTCAATCGCGGCGACCGTCCGCGCCAAGTGACCGTCAACCTCAATTGCACGGGTGCGCTCTGTACGCTCGTGAGGAACACCGACGGCTCCGTGGTAAAGGAGAGCGAGTATTTCGCCTTCCAGCGCGGCACCGACAGGTTCGGCGAAGGGTACGACAAGGCGTTCCACTACCGTGTGGAGATCCCCGCCCACCGCGTGGTGCAGTTCGTGGTGGAGTACAATCTCATGGCCAATTCCACGGGATATGTCCGCCACAGCGTAGACCTGTTGTAAAGGGTTTTACCCCCTCCATTAGGGTGGAGCGGCGCCATTACCCCCTCCTCGGGAGGGGGATTCAGGGGGTGGGCAATTTCAGAACACGCCCCACACCCCTACCCCTCTCCCACGGAGAGGGCACCCCCTCCAATGGAGGGGGACTAAGGGGGTGGGCATTCTCCAATCACGTCATATTGAGCGGAACGAAGTGGAGTCGAAATATGGCCCTCATTATGATGACGTCACCCATTCGACAGGCTCAGGGTGACGTAAAGAGGGCGCGGGGCAGGGTGACGTAAAGAGAACGCGGGGCAGGGTGACGTAAAGAGAACGCGGGGCAAGGTGACGTATTCAGAACACGCCCCACACCCCTACCCGTTTTGGCGGCAGGGACCGCCAAAACCCGTCGGCGAGGCCACGCCTCCTGTCGCGGCGCCCCTCACAGCCCACTGGGCTGTTGAGAGAACGGCGCCGCTCCACCCCCACGGAGAGGGTACCCCCTCCATTGGAGGGGGATTTAGGGGGTGGGCAATTTCAGAACACGCCCCACACCCCTACCCCTCTCCCACGGAGAGGGCACCCCCTCCTGCGGAGGGGGATTTAGGGGGTGGGCATTCTCCAATTACGTCATATTGAGCGGAACGAAGTGAAGTCGAAATATGGTCCTTATTATCATGACGTCACCCATTCGACTACGCTACTTCGCCTGCGGCTCGTGCCGCGCTTAGAGAAACAGAACTTCGCGCGGGGCAGGGTGACGTAAAGAGGGCGCGGGGCAGGGTGACGTATTTAGAACACACCCCACACCCCTACCCCCCCTACAAAGGGGGCTTTTTACTCGCAGCGGGGAAACAAAGAAAGACGATACGAAAACCCTTGACAAAAACCGCTCTTTCGGTTACAATGATCATGCGACAACAATAGAATAAAATCGGCTTAAACAACAAACTATATTTTTGCCATTGGGCGGAACAGGTTTGTTGTTTAAGCACCCGTCTATTGTTGTCGCAGACAATACCGCCGATGGAGCGCGTCTCCTTTGGGGGCGCGCTTTAATTTCAGCCGAGGAGGAAAATCAAAATGAGCGACGGAAAAGTAGAAAGGGTCATCACCGAGGTGTTGCGGCGGTTGGCGGAGGACAGCGCAGGGCTTACGATCTCTCCCGCCGAGGAAGGCCGCTATATCCTCACCGAGCAGGATATTTTGCGCGATCTTGTCATCTTCGCCGATGAAGTGTTCGACGCAGAGTCGGAACAGGAAGGTTCTGTGCTCGTCGTAAAGTTCCGCAACGGGCAGACGTTCCGCATTTCGGTAACCGAAAAAAAATATCCACCGGCATAGTCGGTGGTTTTTTATTTTTGGGCAATATACCTTGCTATCCGTAAACGGGTCTTTGCTCCCCCTCACGGGGCAGCCGAGGCCTCTCCTTCTTGCTCTGCACGTCTTTCTTCTTATCTTTTCATATAATATATAATGGAAAAGCGGCGGGGCGCATCGGCTCCGCCCTCACTGCTTCTTGTTCAGGCGGTCGTTCTCCTCTTCGGTGTTCATGTAGTCGGCGTGCGGCTCCTCGGGCGGACGACGGAAGGGGTTGCCGTTCTTGCACCAGAGCATGAGGCAGGCAAAGAGGATCGCCGCCGCAACGGCGATGAGCGCGTAGAGCCAGCCCGCCAAAATGCCCACAAGCAGCACGGCCGCCACGCTCAGCACCGCCAAAATACAAAAAATTGTCTGCAAAACCTTTCTCATTCCACAAATTCCCGCGTATAATTTTTCTTTCATTGTAGCATAATGAAAGAGAAAATACAACATCTTGTGGTCAAAAACCGCGCGGCAAAAAAAGAGAAAATTTTTGCAAAAAAGACATAAAAAAGCGCGAAAAACAGTTGACTTCTTTTTTGGGGTGTGATAGAATGAACAAGCTGTCCGAAAGGAGAGCGATTTCATAAAAGCGGAACAGAAAAATAAAATTTTTCCGAAAAACGCCGAAAAATCGCTTGACTTAAAGTATAAGCCTGTGTTATAATAGTCAGGCTAAGCCCTTGAAGGAGGGCGCAGCACCCGGCTGTTGCCGCGGGATCATGCAGATTAAAAATAGAATAAGAAAGAAACGATTTTTTGTAACACAAAAAGCAGTTTCTGTCAATTTTTTGAGCAGACAATAGTACTCAAAACAAAGTCAGCAAAAAGATAACGAGAATTTATTCAAGTTAGAGCCGTCGGTACGGTTTAGCCCGTGCCGACTCTAAACAATTAAACTTAAGAGTTTGATTCTGGCTCAGGATGAACGCTGGCGGCGTGCTTAACACATGCAAGTCGAACGGACA
>CANQWX010000032.1 GCA_947627665.1 uncultured Clostridia bacterium | reverse complement strand
TCACGAGGTTTTTATTTACTAAAGTACTTTTACTTCCCCCAGTATAACTGGGGGTTTATTTCCGCTAAAGCTCCAATTACGCCGCCCGAGGCTTTGCCTCGGGCGGCGTGAAATTTTTCCTGCAATACGGTTACACCAATTCGATGATCGCGGTTTCGGACGCGTCGCCGCGGCGCTGGCCGAGAAGATAGATCCTCGTGTAGCCGCCGCCTTGGCCAAGCTCTTCCTTCCGCTGAGCATACTTGGGTGCGATCTCGTTGAACAGCTTCTCTACGAGAGGATGACGGATCTGCTCGGTGCGCTTCTTGTAATCCTTCTTGCTCTCGCTGAACGCCTTGATCTCTTGCAGATCGTACGTCTTGGCGATGATCGCGCGGCGGGCGGCAAGTTTCTTGGGACCGTCCTTGACCGAAGTCGTCTTGACGTCCTTGCCCTTCTTGTCCTTGATGATAACGTCGTATTCCACAACGTCGTCGTAGGTGTTTACCGCCTTGGTGATCAGTTTTTCGACGTAGGATTGAAGCTCCTTTGCACGGGCTGCCGTCGTTTCGATCTTCCCGTACCAAAGAAGCTGGGAAGCCTGCCCTCTCAATAATGCAATTCTCTGTTTGGTTGTCTTGCCCAATTTACCCGGCATAATTTAATCCTCCTTTTTTTCCAGCGAAAGACCGTACTGTTCGAGCTTCTGGATCACCTCGTCGAGGGACTTCTTGCCCAAGTTCCGTACTTTGAGCATCTCGTCCTCCGTCTTGGAGATGAGGTCTTCCACGGTATGAATGTTTGCCCTCTTCAAGCAGTTGTAGGAACGGACGGAGAAGTCCATTTCCTCGATCTTCATGGAGAGGATCTGCTGCTGTTTGTCGTCGTCCGTCTTGACAAGGATGTCCATGTCCTTGATGCTATCCGAAAGATTGACGAACAGACTGATATGATCCTGCATGATCTTGGCGGCGAGCGAAACGATCTCTTTGCCCGAGAACGTGCCGTCCGTCCAAACCTCGATCGTGAGCCTGTCATGGTCGATATTCTGCCCCACGCGCGCCGGTTCCACATTGTAGTTCACCTTTTGGACAGGCGTGTAGATGGAGTCGATGGGAATATAGTCGATGATGGGCTGCTTATTGTCCTTGGCGGGGTGATACCCTCTGCCTCTGCCGATGGTGATCTCCATGTCGATCTTGCCGCCCGCGTCCACCGTGCAGATGTATTGGTCGGCGTTTACGATCTCCACTTCGGCGTCCTGCGAAATGTCGCTCGCATGGATGACCGCGGGTCCTTCCTTGCAAAGCCGGAGCGTTTTGGTATAATCTTTATCGGTGACCTTCGTCTTGATGGCGAGAAGCTTGAGATTGAGAATGATCTCGGTGACGTCTTCTTTTACGCCGGGAATGGCGCAAAATTCGTGCTTTACGCTTCCGTCCATAAAGCGGATGCCCTGTGCCGCAGCGCCCGGAAGCGCCGACAGCAAGATCCTTCTGAGACAGTTGCCTATCGTAAGACCGAAGCCCTTTTCAAGCGGCTCGACGATGATCTTCGCATAAGACTTTTCATCGTTTTCCGTCACTTCGATTTTGGGCATATCCATTTCGATCATAAAGTTACCTCCTGTTATGAAATTACTTGGAGTACAATTCGACAATCATGTGCTCGGCAATCTGGCTGTCAACATCCTCGCGGGTGGGAAGCGCCAAAATTTTGCCTTCCAGCTTCTCGGGATCGAATTCCAGCCACTTGGGCATATTCGCAACCTTCATCGTTTTGATCTGTTCGAAGAATTTGTTGTTTTTGCGGTTTTCCTTGACCGCGATGACGTCGCCGACCTTCACGCTGTAGGAGGGAACGTTGACCGTTCTTCCGTTCACCATGAAATGGGAATGGTTAACGAGCTGGCGGGCCTGCGTGCGCGACGCGCCCACGCCCATGCGGAAGATCACGTTGTCGAGCCGCCGTTCGAGCAGGGAGAGCATGTTCTCGCCCGTGATGCCCTTCATGCGGTCCGCAAGTTCATAATAGTGGCGGAACTGCCCCTCTTGGACGCCGTAGATACGCTTCGTCTTTTGCTTTTCGCGGAGCTGCAAGCCGTATTCGGAAACCTTTTTACGGACTGCGGAGGGAGCCTTCCCGGGAGGGGTAGGCCTCTTGTTGAAGGGGCACTTATCAAGGTAGCACTTCTCGCCCTTCAAAAAGAGCTTGTTGCCCTCTCTTCTGCAAAGCTTACATTTTGCATCTCTGTATACTGCCATCTTCTTGCCTCCTTATACTCTTCTGCGCTTGGGCGGTCTGCATCCGTTGTGGGGAATGGGCGATACGTCCGAGATCAGGGTGACTTGCAGCTCGCAATTCGCAAGCGCGCGGATCGCGGACTCTCTGCCCGCGCCGGGACCCTTGACGTACACTTCCACGGAGCGAAGCCCGTGTTCTTTGGCCGCCTTGGCTGCGGTTTCGGTCGCCATCTGCGCCGCAAACGGCGTACCCTTTCTCGAACCCTTGAACCCGAGGGAACCTGCGCTCGACCAGCTGATGGCGTTCCCGCTCATATCGGTGATGGTGACAAGCGTGTTGTTGAAAGTGGATTGGATATGGACTTGTCCTTTGTCGATTTTCTTGATCTCTCTCTTCTTGCCGCGAGAGACTGTTCTTCTCTTATCTGCCATTTCTTACACGCTCCTTACTTCTTCTTGTTTGCGACCGTGCGGCGGGGACCTTTTCTCGTCCTCGCATTGCGCTTGGTGCTCTGGCCGCGCACGGGAAGTCCCTTTCTGTGGCGGACGCCGCGGTAGCAGCCGATCTCCATCAGCCGCTTGATGTTGAGGCTCTTCTGTCCTCTGAGTTCGCCCTCCACGACATAGTGGTGGTCGATATATTCTCTCAGTTTGGAAACGTCCGTTTCGTCGAGATCCTTCACGCGGGTGTCGGGATCGATGCCCGTTTCCGCAAGGATCTTCTTCGACGTCGTAAGCCCGATTCCGTAAATGTAGGTAAGTCCGATCTCTACCCGTTTTTCTCTGGGCAGATCGACACCGGCAATACGTGCCATTGAAAACCTCCGAATTTTTTAGGATAAATTTTGTATATTTCTACGGACCCGTGCGGAAACAGTGGAAAATATTTCTTGGCACAAAGCCCCTTCGTTTTCTCTTTTAAGCGCAAAGCAAGCCGATTTTCCGCACGGTTTTGTGCGGAAATCAGCCTTTTTGCACATATTCGGCGGTTCCTCGCATAGAACCGCAAAATAGATTATAACACAGCCAAAAACAACTTGTCAACTGTTTTTTAACCCTGTCTTTGCTTATGGGACTTGTTCTTGGAGCAAATCACCATCACTTTTCCGTTTCTCTTGATGACCTTGCACTTATCGCACATGGGTTTGACGGAAGGACGCACTTTCATTTTTCAATACCTCTGTTATAATTTTTGGAACGGTGTTCCGCCCACCCCCTTGCTGTCCCTTTTAGGGTGGAGCATTGCCTTCTGCCAACGATTGATAATCGTTGGCGCAATGCGACATGAGTGAGCGCATTTGCCGCGCGAACGGTGACCGAACACGGGGTTCTACCCGTGTGAGAAAGTACCCGAGCAACGCGAGGGGGAAAGGGTTTCTCCAAGCTCTCAAAAACCCCTCAGGCTCGGCTAACGCCTCGCCAGCTCCCCTACAGGGGCGCCAAGGGTTCCAAATCTCTTGCCTTAGGCGGAATTCACTTCCGCCGTGGGCGGCACAATTTGCCGAACGCTTTCGGCTTCTTGTCCGAACGAGCGACCGCGAGGACAATTTTCTATATCCCTGCCCCGCACGTTTCCTCGAACAATTCTTTTCGTTAGCAAAGAATTGTTCGGAACTTAATTCTTGCTTCTCCAGGTGATCCGCCCCTTGGTGAGATCGTAAGGGCTCATTTCGAGCTTGACGCCGTCCCCCTCGATGATGCGGATATAGTTCATTCTCAGCTTGCCCGAGATATATGCGGTGATGATATGGCCGTTGGAGAGCTGTACCTTGAACGTTGCGTTCGGGAGCGCCTCGATCACTCTGCCTTCTGCCTCAATTACATCGTCTTTGGACATTGCACTCTCCTTAAAGCGTCAGAATTTCCACGCCGTCCTCGTGGACAACGAGGGTGTTTTCGTAATGCGCGGCGGGCCTGCCATCGAGCGTGACCGCCGTCCAGCCGTCGTCGAGCACTTTCACGCGCCAGCCCCCTGCGGCGATCATCGGCTCCACGCAGATGACCGTTCCCGCGGCAAGGCGCACGCCCGTGCCCTTTCTCCCGAAATTGGGAACGGAGGGGTCCTCGTGCATCTCCCGCCCGATCCCGTGCCCCGTATAGGAGCGGATGACGGAAAAGCCGTTTGCCTCCGCATATTTCTGGACGCGGTAACCGATATCGTACAGCGGCGAGCCGGCTTTGAGGTCCTTGACGCCCTCGAAGAAGCATTCCTCCGTAACGCGCACGAGTTTGTCCTTTTCGGGAGAAACCTTCCCGATACGGAACGTCCTCGCCCCGTCGCCGTGGAAGCCGTTTTTATAGGCGCACAGATCGACGCTTACGATGTCCCCTTCCGCGAGCACGCGCTCCGAGGGGATCCCGTGGACCACCACCTCGTTTACGGAAACACAGGCCGAGGCGGGGTAACCGTAATAGCCGAGGCAGCTCGGCTCCGCGCCGCTCGCCTTGATGAAATCGTATACAAGCCCGTCGACTTCCTTCGTCGTCATGCCTGCGCGGATCCTCTCTCCCACAAAGGCGAGGCAGTCCCGCACGATACGGCATGGCTCGCGCATGAGTTCGATCTCTGCTTCGCTTTTCGGAACGATCATATCAGCCTGCGAGTTTGTCGAGCACCGCTCTCACTTCTTCGAACAGCACTTCGGCAGGTGCCTCCGTGCCGGTGAAGTTCAAGATCTTGCCCTGTTTGGTGTAATAATCGATGAGAGGCGCCGTCTGTTCGTTATAGACCGCAAGCCGCGCGCCCACCGTTTCGGGGTTGTCATCCTTCCGCTGGTAAAGCTCCCCGCCGCAGCGCGCACAGGTCGTGGCGCCGTTCAGGGTGGAAACATGATAGCTCTCCCCGCATTCCCTGCACACTCTTCTGCCGCAAAGGCGGTCCATGAGGAGGGCGGGGTCGATGTTGATGTTCACCACGCCGTCGATGCGGGCAAATTTGTCAAGCTCCTCCGCCTGAAAGAGGTTGCGGGGGAAACCGTCGAGCAGGTACCCTTTCTTGCAATCGTCCCACGTCAGTCTGTCCTTGACGATGGCGACGGTCACCTCGTCGGGTACGAGTTCGCCCTTTTCGGTGTACGACTTGGCAAGCAGCCCGATCTCGGTCCCTTTTTTGATGTTCTCGCGGAAGATGTCCCCCGTCGAGATGTGCACCAGACCGTACCGGTCGGAGATCTTTGTCGCCTGCGTGCCCTTGCCTGCGCCGGGCGCGCCCAACAGGATAAGATTCATACTTGACTCCCTATCGATGGTCTTACCTTTCCCGCCGCGGCAGAGCGGGACGCCCCGCTCTGCCGCGGCAAGAAAACAGATCGCTGTTTTGACAAACTTCCGTTCTTACTTCAAGAATCCCTTGTAGTTCTTCATCATGATCTGGGATTGCAGCTGCTTGTCGAATTCGAGCGCCACGGATACAACGATGAGAAGTCCCGTCGTGGAGAACGCGTTGAGCAGCGTGCTGTCCTTCGTGACGAAGCTGAAGATGAAGGACGGGATGAACGCGACGAGTGCGAGGAAGATCGCGCCGAACAACGTGATGCGGTTGTTGATCTTCTTCAAGTACTGCGCCGTGGGCTTGCCGGGACGGATGCCCTGGATGAAGCCGCCGTTCTGCTGGATGTTCTTGGAAACGTCCTCGGGATTGAACTGGATCTGCGCATAGAAGAATGCGAAGACGAAGATGAGGACGACGAGCACGAGCACATAAGCCCAGGTGCCGCTTGCGAAGTTGGTGTTCCACCATGCGAGAGCGCCGCTCCACGAGGGAACCAGGCTCATGATCATGCTGGGGAACGAGATGATCGCAAACGAGAAGATGAGGGGCATGACGCCGCTTCCCGTGATCTTCATCGGGATGACGGAGCTTTGGCCGCCGTACATCTTGGTGCCGCGCACCTGTTTTGCATATTGCACATGGATCTTGCGCTCCGCAAGGTCGACATAGACGATGCAGAAGAACACGATGACCGCAAGCGCGAGGAAGCCGAGCACCTCGAACAAAGGCGCAAGGTTGTTCGCCGTGATCGCAGCAAATTTCCCGATGATGCTGTCGCCCGCCGTGGAAATGATACCGATGAAGATGATGAGGGAGATGCCGTTGCCCACGCCGTAGTCGGTGATCCGTTCGCCGAGCCACATCACGAGCATCGCGCCGCCCGTATAGATCACGGTGATATAAATGATGGCAAGCCACTGCTGGTCGAAGAAGAGCGCCCAGTTGACCGCGTCGCTGTCGCTCATTGCGCCGAAGCCGCCCGCAAAGTTGACGATGATGCCGATGGACTGCACGACGGCGAGCACAATGGTGATGATACGGGTGATGGTCGTGATCTTCTTTCTGCCCTCTTCCCCCTGTTTGGAGAGCCTCTCAAGGGCGGGAATGCCGACTGTGAGCAGCTCTACGATAATGGACGCGTTGATGTACGGTCCGATACCGAGCGCAAACAACGTTCCGTTGGCGAGCGCACCGCCGGTGACGCTGCTCATGAGAGCAAGGAAGCTGTTCGCTGTCCCCGTAGTCACTCCGTTGATCTGCTCTTCGATGAAACCTCTTGCAAGTCCCGGGACGGGAATGTAGCACCCCAAGCGGAACACGAGAAGGAGCAACAGGGTAATGATGATCTTCTTTCTGATGTCTTTGTTCAGAAAGGCATTTTTGATTGTTTCAAACATGGCTTTACTCCTGTTTTGCCGATTTGCGTGAATACCGCGTCAAGAAGAATTACTCGACGACTTCCGCCGTACCGCCCGCTTTTTCAATGGCGGCCTTGGCGGCTTCGGAGAACTTCTGCGCGCGCACGGTGAGCGCGACGTTCAGCTCGCCGCCCGCAAGCACCTTCAAACCGACGTTGTTTTTCACATCTTTCGCAAGACCGTTTTCCATGACATAGCCAAGGTCCACGACCGTCCCCGCGGGAAGTTCCGCAAGCGTGGAAAGATTGATGATGACGTAGTTTTTGCCCCACTTGTTGTGGAAACCGCGCTTCGGGAGCCGTCTTGCAAGAGGCATCTGGCCGCCTTCGAAACCGGGACGGACCCCGCCGCCCGAACGCGCCCATTGACCCTTGTGGCCCTTGCCGCTCGTCTTGCCGAGTCCGGAGCCGATGCCCCGCCCGAGCCGCTTCGCGGAAGTCCTTGCTCCCTCTGCGGGAGATAAAGTATCTACTCTCATTGCTTTCTCCTTATACGTTCTCCACCTTTACGAGGTGCGCGACCTTTTTGAGCTGGCCCTGCAGCGCGGGGCTGTCCTCAAAGGTCTTTTCCGAACGGATCTTTTTAAGCCCGAGCGCGGCGACCGTCCCCTTGACGGACTTGACCTCGCCGATCGGACTCTTTACAAGCGTTACTTTGACCATAACTGCCTCCTTAGCCCACGATCTCTTCCACGGACTTGCCGCGGAGAAGAGCGACTTCCTCCACCGTCTTGAGCGAAGCAAGACCTTGAACGGTCGCCTTCACACAGTTGACGGGGTTCTGCGTCCCATGGGACTTGGTTCTGATATTCTTGATGCCGGCAGCCTCCATAACGGCACGCACGGGACCGCCCGCGATCACGCCGGTACCTTCTGCGGCGGGCATCATGAGCACCGCGCCGCGGCCGAACTTGCCGAGGATCTCGTGGGGAATGGTGGTGTCCACGATGGGAACGCGCACGAGGTTCTTCTTGGCGGCTTGCGTCGCCTTCTCGATCGCCTCGGGCACTTCCTTCGCCTTGCCCTGTCCGTAGCCGACTTTCCCGTTTCCGTCGCCGACGACAACGAGCGCCGCAAAGCGCATGTTCCTGCCGCCTTTGACCGTCTTGCTGACGCGGTTGATGCCGATCAGCTTCTTGATGAAGCCGTCGTCCTGTTCCTGTTTTCTCTGAGGTCTGTTTTCTCTTGCCATAATCGTCACTCCCCGTTAGAATTTCAGACCGGCTTCACGCGCGCCGTCTGCGACCGCCTTCACGCGACCCGTATAGAGATAACCGCCTCTGTCGAACACGACAGCTTCGATCCCCTTATCCTTGGCGCGCTCGCCGACCGTCGTTCCCACGATCTTCGCGGCTTCCGTCTTGGTCTTGCCCGCGACCTTGTCGCGGATGGACTTTTCCAGCGTAGACGCAGATGCGAGGGTAACGCCCTTCACGTCGTCGATGACCTGCACATAGATGTGATTCAGACTTCTGTAAACGTTCAAACGAGGCGTTTCCGCCGTGCCCGAAACGTGCTTGCGGACGCGGGCGTGACGGCGCTGTCTGACCGAATTTTTATCAATTTTCGTTATCATGATTTACGCTCCTTTACTTCTTGCCCTTGCCCGAAGTCTTGCCTTCCTTATGCTCGACATGCTCGCCCTTGTAGCGGATGCCGTATCCGTGATAAGGCTCGGGAACGCGGATCGCGCGCAGATCCGCGGCGACCTGTCCCACCAAAACCTTGTCGATCCCGCTGACGGTGATGTCCGTCGGGGAGGGACATTCCAGCTTGATCCCCTCGGGTTCGGGGAATTCGACGGGATGGGAATAGCCAACGTTGAGCACGAGCTTGTTGCCCTGCTTTGCGACCTTCCAGCCGACGCCCTTGACCTCGAGGCTCTTGGTGAAGCCCTCGGAAACGCCCTTCACCATGCCCGCGATCAAAGCTCTGTAAAGCCCGTGCAGCGCGCCCGTTTCGGTAGCGTTATCGAGTGCGGTGAGGGTGATATGGCCATCCTCGACCTTGATTTCGATCGCCTTGCTTGCGACCTTGCGCGTAAGCGTCCCCTTCGGTCCCTTTACGGTGACGACCGAGTCCTCGTAGCCGAAGCTGACGCCGGCGGGGACTGCGATGCTCATTTTACCGATTCTCGACATAAATTCCCCTCCTTAATAGACGTAGCAGAGCACTTCGCCGCCCACATTGAGCTTTCTGGCCTGCTTATCCGTCATGATGCCTTGGTTTGTGGAAATGATGGCGATGCCGAAGCCGCCCATCACCTTGGGCATTTCTTTGGCGCCGCTGTACGTTCTCAGCCCCGGCTTCGAAGCCCTTTCAAGCCCGCCGATGACCGAACGTCCATCCGCATATTTCAAAGTGAGCACGAGCTTCCCGTTGTAGCCGTCCTCCGCTTTCTCAACGCCCGCGACGTAACCCTCTTCGAGGAGGATGCGCGCGATCTCCGTCTTCATTTTGGAAGCGGGGATCTCCACCGTTTCCTTTTTGACCATGAGTGCGTTCCTGATTCTCGTAAGCATATCCGCGATAGGATCTGTCATTTTTCTCCGCCTCCTTACCAGCTCGATTTCTTCACGCCGGGGATCTGTCCCTTATAGGCGAGATTCCGGAAGCAGATACGGCAGACGCCGTACTTCCGCAAAACCGCGTGCGGTCTCCCACAGATGGAGCAACGGGTATATGCTCTCGTGGAAAACTTGGGGGTTCTCTGCTGTTTATTGATCATTGACTTTTTTGCCATGTTCTTCTCCTCACTTCTTGAAGGGCATTCCGAGCGCCCTCAAAAGCTCTCTCGCTTCCTCGTCCGTCTGCGCCGTGGTCACGATGCACACGTCCATACCTCTGATCTTTTCCACCTGGTCGTAGGTGATCTCGGGGAAGATCAGCTGTTCCTTCAAGCCTACCGCATAGTTCCCTCTGCCGTCGAACGCGGTCGCGGAAACGCCGCGGAAGTCGCGCACGCGGGGAAGCGCGATGGAAACGAACTTATCGAAGAAGTCGTACATCCGTCTGCCGCGCAGGGTGACTTTGAGGCCGATGTTCATGCCCTCTCTCACCTTGAAGTTTGCGACGGACTTGGTCGCCTTGCAGTAGATGGGCTTCTGGCCCGTGATGAGCTTCAGCTCGTTTTCGATGATCTGCATGGACTTTTGGTTGTCCTTGATGTCGCCTAAACCCGTGTTGATGACGATCTTTTCGAGCTTGGGGACCTGCATCACCGTGGTATAGCCGAACTTCTTCATGAGATAGGGAACGACTTCTTCGCGGTACTGCGCAAGGACTCTGTTCGGTTCGCTCTTTTCGGGAGCGGGAGCCGCCTTCTTGGCCGCAGGGGCCTTCGCGGCCTTTTCCGCGGGCGCCTTTACGGCTTTCTCCGCAGGAGCCTTAGCGGCTTTTTCCGCGGGAGCTTTTTTCGCCTTCGCGGTCTTTTCCGCGGGTTCTTTCTTCTCTGCCATATTTACTCCTTGACCGTCGGCATGGTTTTCGCCCGTAACAGCGGACGTTTACTCGACGGGTGCCTCCTTGTTGGCTTCTTCGCTCTTTTGGCTGCGCTTTCTTGTCCTCTTCTTGGGCGCTTCCTCCTTCACTTCGGCGGGAGCCGCCTTCTTGGCCTTCTTCGCGTAAGCCTTGTCGAGCACGGCGCCGCACTTCTTGCAGACGCGCACTCTCTTGCCTTCGACGACCGTGTGCCCGACTCTCGTCGCTTTGCCGCACTTGTCGCAGACGATCTCCACGTTGGAAACGTCGATGGGCGCCTCTTCGGTGACGATCTTGCTGGTTTCGTTGGCTTTTCTCGCCTTTTCGTGCTTGTGCACGATGGCGACGCCCTCTACGACCACGGTGTTGTTCTTGGGGAAGGTGGCAAGGACCTTGCCCTGTTTCCCCTTATACTTGCCCGTCAGCACGAGCACGTTGTCATTTACTTTGATATTCATAGCTTACAGTACCTCCGGAGCGAGGGAAATGATACGCATGTAATCCTTCTCTCTGAGTTCTCTTGCGATGGGTCCAAAGATACGGGTGCCCTTGGGCTGCTTCTGCGCGTCGATGATGACTGCCGCGTTGTCGTCGAAGCGGATATAGGTACCGTCGGGACGGCGGATCCCCTTTGCGCTTCTCACGATGACCGCCTTCACCACTTCGCCCTTCTTGACCGCGCCGCCGGGGGTAGCGGTCTTGACGGACGCCACGATGACGTCGCCGATGTTGCCTGTTCTGCGGAAGGAGCCGCCCAACACGCGGATACACATCAGTTCCTTTGCGCCCGAGTTATCCGCCGCTTTGAGTCTTGTTTGGGGTTGAATCATGATCTGCTCTCCTCCTTGTCCTTACTTCGCCTTCTCGACGATCTCGGCGACCCGCCAATTCTTGTCCTTCGAGAGCTTTCTCGTTTCCACGATAAGCACTTTGTCGCCTACGCCGCATTCGTTCTCTGCATCGTGCGCCTTGAATTTCTTGGTGCGGGTGATCGTTTTCTTGTACACGGGGTGCTTGCGCTTGTCCGTCACAGCGACGACGACCGTTTTATCCATCTTGTCGGAAACAACGATGCCGACTCTTTCTTTTCTCAAATTTCTTTCCATTTTCGTCTACCTCACGCCTTTAATTCCCGTGCGCGGATCTCGGTATTCACTCTTGCGATGTCCCGCTTGCAAGTCCGTATGGACAGGGGATTTTCGAGCTGTCCCGAAGCATGGCGGAAACGGAGATTGAATAGCTCCGTCTTGAGTTCTTTGAGCTTCTTTTCAAGCTCGACGTCGGTCATATTGTGAAATTCATTGCCTTTCATTTGATTTCACCGCCTTCTGCCGGATTTTCAAGGTCCGCCTTCCTGACGAATTTGCACTTGACGGGGAGTTTATGCCCCGCAAGGCGCATCGCCTCGCGCGCAACGTCCTCGGGCACGCCCGCCATCTCGAACATCACTCTGCCCGGTTTGACGATGGCGACCCAATATTCCACCGCGCCTTTCCCGGAACCCATACGGGCTTCGGCGGGGTGACGGGTGATGGGCTTGTGGGGGAAGATGTCGATCCACACCTGCCCGCCGCGCTTGATGAAACGGGTCATGGCGATACGGGCTGCCTCGATCTGGTTGGACTTGATCCTGCCCGCCTCTTCGGCGACAAGACCGTAGTCGCCGTATGCCACGAAATTCCCCTTATGCGCCGCGCCCTTCAAAGAGCCGCGGTGCTGCTTTCTTCTTTTCACTCTCTTGGGGATCAACATTATTTGTTTCCTCCTTCCTTCTTGGCGGCTTTCAGCACCTCGCCTTTATAGATCCAGCACTTCACGCCGATCATACCGAACGTGGTATGCGCTTCCGCAAACCCGTAGTCGATGTCGGCACGGAGGGTCTGAAGGGGAATGCTTCCGTCGTGGTAATGCTCGCTGCCCGCGATCTCGCGGCCGTCCAAACGGCCCGAAACCTGCATCTTTACGCCCTTGACGCCTGCGCGCATCGTTCTGCCGATCGCCTGTTTGATGGCTCTTCTGAACGCGACGCGCTTCTCGAGTTGGGCAGCTACGCCCTCCGCAACGAGCTGGGCGTCCGCGTCGGGCTTTCTCACCTCGGTCACGTTGATGCTGACCTGCTTGCCCTTCGTGAGCTTCGCAAGATCCTTCTTGATCACCTCGATCTCCGAACCTGCCTTCCCGATGAGAACGCCGGGACGGCCCGTATGGATGGTGACGACGATCTTGCCCGCCGCCCTCTCGATGAGAATGCGGGAAATGGCAGCCGCATAGTACTTCTGCTTGATAAAGGTGCGGATGGTGTGATCTTCTTTGAGATATACGCTGAACTCCTTCTTGTCGGCATACCACTGCGTATCCCAGCCCTTGATAACGCCGACTCTCAAACCGTGAGGATTAACTTTCTGTCCCATGTCAAATATCTCCTTCCGCTTTCTTTACATCGAGGATGACCGTAATGTGGCTCGTTCTCTTGAGGATCGCATGCCCTCTGCCCTTGGAAACGGGCTGCATGCGTTTGAGGCTCGTGCCGCCGTTTGCGAAGCATTCCGCAACGATGAGGTCGCCTCTGTCCATCCCCTGGTTGTGCTCGGCATTGGCGACCGCGCTCATGAGCACCTTGAGGGTGGGAGCCGCGCCGCCGTTGGGCACATGCTCGAGAATGGCCTTTGCTTCGGTCACGCTCTTGCCGCGGATAAGATCGAGCACCGTTCTCACCTTGTACGGGGAGATCCTGATATATTTTGCGACTGCATAGGGGCGCTTTTCCTTGATCTCGGCGACCCGCTCTGCTTTTTTCTTCATATTACCTGCCATTTCTCTTCTCCTTATTTCCCGGGCGACGTGGTCTTAGCCGTGTGGCCTCTGAAGGTCCTCGTAGGCGCGAACTCACCGAGCTTACAGCCCACCATATCCTCTGTGATGTAGACGGGAACGTGCTTCCTGCCGTCATATACGGCGATCGTGTGTCCCACCATCTGAGGGAAGATCGTCGACGCTCTCGACCATGTTTTGAGTACTTTCTTCTCGTTCGCCTCGTTCATGGCTTCGATCCGCGCAAGGAGCTTGGCTTCGACATAAGGTCCTTTTTTAACACTTCTCGACATTTTTCATCCCTCCTATCAGTTGATCCTCTTCAAGATGAACTTGCTCGTAGGATTCTTCTTCTTTCTCGTCTTGTAGCCGAGCGCGGGCTTGCCCCAAGGGGTCTCGGGACCGGCATGGCCGACGGGAGATTTGCCTTCGCCGCCGCCGTGCGGATGGTCGTTGGGGTTCATGACCGAGCCGCGGACGGTGGGACGGATCCCGAGGTGGCGGGTCTTGCCCGCTTTGCCCACGCGGATGATGTCATGCTCGAGGTTGCCGACCTGTCCGACCGTCGCCTTGCATTCTGCGGGGATGAGCCTCATTTCGCCCGAGGGCATCTTGATCGTCGCGTACTTCCCTTCGCATGCCATGATCTGGGCGAAGATGCCCGCGCTTCTGGCGACCTGTCCGCCGCGGCCGGGTTTCATCTCGATGTTGTGCACGAGGGTGCCGACGGGGATATTTTTGAGGGGAAGGTTGTTGCCGACCTTGATGTCCGCGTTCTCGCCGCTCATGATGACGTCGCCGACATTCAGCCCGACGGGAGCGAGGATGTAGCGCTTTTCGCCGTCCGCATAGACGAGGAGGGCGATGTTCGCGCTGCGGTTGGGATCGTATTGGATGCTCTTGACTTTGGCGGGGATGTTGTCCTTGTTCCGCTTGAAGTCGATGATGCGGTACTTGCGCTTGTTGCCGCCGCCGATGTGGCGCACGGTGATGCGTCCTGCATTATTTCTGCCGCCCGACTTGCGCTGGTCTTCCAGAAGTGCGCGCTCTGCCTTGTCGCCCGACAGTTCCGAATAATCGGGCACCGTCATGAAGCGGCGGGCAGCGGACGTGGGTTTATATCTCTTGACTGCCATTTTCTCTTCTCCTCCCCATTACGACAACGAATTGAAGTATTCGATGGGTTTGCTGCTCTCTTTGAGCTGCACGATCGCCTTCTTGGTAGTGGGCGTGTAGCCTTGCGTCCTGCCCTGCCTCTTGAGCTTGCCGCGTTGCGTCACCGTGTTCACGCTCTTGACCTCCACGCCGAACATCTGCTCGACGGCGATCTTGATCTGCGTCTTGTTCGCACTCTTGAGCACAACGAAGGTATAGCGCTTATCGGCGATCCCGTCATAGCCCTTCTCTGTGAGCACGGGTTTCAAAATGATATCTTCGGGTGTCATACCGCATAAGCCTCCTCAAGTTTTTTCACCGAACCCGCCGTGAGGACCACAACGGCGTTCGCCACGATCTCGTAAGTGTTGATCTCCTCGACGGAGATGGTGGTAAGCCCTGCGAGATTTCTCGCCGCGAGGATCACGTCCGCGTTGTTTTCGTCCATGACGACGACGGTACGCTTTTCGAGGTGGAGCGCCTTTTGGAACGCCGCCATCTCCTTGGTCTTGGCTTCGTTTACTTTAAGCTCGTCCACAACGAGCAGTTCGCCGTCCGCCACCTTCTTGGAAAGAGCGGAAAGGAGCGCGCCCCGCTTCGCCTTGTCGTTCATCTTCTTGGAGAAGTCGCGGCTCTTGGGTGCGAACACCACGCCGCCCTTCGTCCACTGGGGAGCACGGATGGAGCCTTGGCGCGCACGGCCCGTGCCCTTCTGCCGCCACGGCTTTATGCCGCCGCCGCGCACCTCCGTGCGGGTGAGGGTACTCTTGGTCCCCTGGCGCTGGTTGGAAAGATAGGTAACGACCGCCTGATGGATGAGGGGTTC
>CANQWX010000031.1 GCA_947627665.1 uncultured Clostridia bacterium | reverse complement strand
CTCGTTGGTACCGGCGAAGGCTCCCTCAAACAGTACTTCGACAAAGCTACCGCCCTCCTTACCAGTGCGAACGCGTCGAGCGAAACGGACCACTTACATAACTGGGTCCTCACCCTCAAAAAAGCAGAGGGCGTCGAGGCGAACGAGGAGGAAAAATGGTCCTGCCTCGAGGCGCATACCTATGAGTATACCTGCGCCATCTGCGGCACCAAAATGCCTGTCATAGAGGGACAGAAGAATGAGGTCACCCTCAATGCCACCGGACATGTGGAGAATTTCCATGCTGTCCAGTATGACACCAGCAAGGGCTTTGCCGAGCTTAAGGCTGCGGGAGAGCAGATTGAAACCGACTACCAGGCCCACTTCATCGAAGCGACCTGTATCTCCCCCGCACGCGTGGAAGCCAAATGCGCTGTCTGCGGCCAGTGGACCGGCGAATGGACCTCCGTGGGCCTCCCTACCTACCAGCACCACTACGTCGCCGATACCAAAACCGAAGGCGGCAACAACTCCCATGGCTGTACCTCTAACTCCGGCGACGTCGTCCTCCACTGCGAAACTTGCGGCGGCGCTTACCTCCAGAAAGGTAGCGATACTTCTTCCAAAGAGCATAACTACTACTTCATGGAAAAAGAGGACGGCTCTAAACGCCCGATGACCGATGATGAGAAGATGGCCGAGTGGAAGAATGTCCATCCCGGCGACGAGCGTACCATCGACCAGCTCAACGCTGCCGAAGTCAAGGAACTCAACGAGCTTCTTGAAGACCACCTCAACATCGTCTACTTCTCCGAACCTACCTGCGTAGACCCCACCCTCATCGTGGTGGAATGCGTGGATTGCGGTATGCGTTATGCATACACCTTCGGCGAACCCAACGGCCATAAGTTCGAAGTCGTAAGCTACGGCCGTTCCGCTGACTGCACGATGGACGGTTTGGCTCCTTATCTCTATTGTGCGGAATGCGATCACTTCTTCCTTGTATCCGACCTCGACCCCGATTACGCGGCCCCCGCGACGGCATCTATCGCTACGAGAGAAGCCGCTCCCGCCAAGACCGTGCTCACCGAGGAAGACTTCAATAACATCAAGAGCGACAACAAGTTCACCCGTAAGTACATGACGGGCGTAAAGGGCAGCGAGTTCGAAGGCAAAGACCTTGTAAGCTCCGATAAGGACTATCAGGAGGCTTACAACAGAGCTTCCGAAAGCGCTCCCGCGCTCGGCCATGACTATGTGGTCGTCTACACCAACGTCGTAAAGTGCGTCACTGCGCAGCAGTATATCCTTGTCTGCCAGAGAGATGATTGCTTCCAGAACGAAAAGAAGTTCACCGAACTCGTCCAGGTTGGCGACACCGATGTCGCAGACACGCTCTTCTACCAAGAAGCAGAGGGTAAGCCCATCTATGTGAAGGGCCTCACCGGCGTTCCCACTGCGGATACAGCGACAGCGAAGGAAGTTACCGATAAGGCGACCGCTGACGACACGGCGGAAGACAAGTCCGACCTCACCAAAGAGTGGACGGCTCTCGACAAGACCGATGCCCATAAGACCGAACTCATCACCTGGCTCTTCAACCACGGCTTCCTCACCAGGGACGGCGTGTCCTATGAGGATGCAGATGCTGCAGTAGAAGCCCTCACGGACGAAACCGTTAAAAACCTCAAGGCGTACTATGTGGCTTCCAACGTCGTGACCGGCCTTGCGCTGCCCGTTAAAGGCCATACCTTCACCGATAAGTTCGTCACTGTGGTGGGCAACTGCGTCATGTATGAACGCCATGTCTACTTCTGCGACGTCTGCGGCCAGGCCACCGGCGACCATGACAAAACCACGGATCCTTACGTTGTCACGGGCGACTATGACGCTTACACCGCGGGCGATAAGACCGTTGTGGACGAGGATACCGCTGCAACTGCCACAAAGACCGATCTCGAGAACGCTTGGCTCGCTGTGTCCTCCGAGGAAGAAGATGTTGCAGTCCTTTTGCGGTGGCTCTATGACAAGACCTACCTCGCCGACTATGCTGTGACGAAGGCAGGCGATACCGAGGGCACGAAGGTCCTCGATGTGGACGCTACCATTGACCGCATCGTTCTCTTTGACGGCCTCGAAGATGAGGGTGACGTCACGGCAGACTATGTCAAGGGCTTCTTCACCGGCAAGAACACCCTCACGGAGTTCACCGTTAAGTACGATCTGAGCGAGGCGGGCGTTGCTACCGAGCATGTCCTCGGGCATAAGTTCGACACCGTTACGCTCATCGGCGAAGTACAGAGCTGCACCGCTCCCGGCCAGTATGTGTACGTCTGCTCCGAGTGCGGCGTGACGACCACGAGCGCGAATAAGCTCACCTACCAGAGCGGCCCCAATACGGTCAACACAGGCCTTACCGTTGTTCTTGAGGCGAACAGGACCTTCCAGAGCGACAACGATCTCTTTGAGAAAGCTGTTCCCGTAAGCCGCCGCGGCGAGGGCGAAGACTTCACCGAAACCGACCTTAATGTCGAATGGAAGGGTTTGGGCACGGATAAGAAGACCGATTGGCTCCTTAACAAGGGCTATCTCAACAACGTCATCGATACCTACTTCATGAGTACGCTCAAGGAAGAAGACGGTACGTTCAAGCTTCACGACCAAGACGCGTACGATGAGGCGAAAGCGGCGATCTATGATGAAAACGGCGCGCTCACCGAAGACGCGAAGACTGCCATCATCGCGCTTGCGAAAAAGATCGCCAAGACCAACGGCGCTGTGTCGGGCGAAGAAGGCGACATCACCGTCTACTATCTCAAGAGCAGCGAAACCGAGATCGTGGGCGCAAGCGCTCCCGCCAACAAGACTTGGAGCAAGGCTGCGACCGAAACGCCTCAGGCGGGTCACCTCTTCACCAAGGGCGACGGTACTCCTTTCGACGAAACAAAAGACCCTCTCTGCACCGACTTTGCAGATCCCACTTTGACCGCACTCTATAACAACAACGGCGAAGCAACCGGCAAGATCGCCAAGTGGGACGATGCGGCCAAGAAGTGGGTAGACAGCGGCAAGACGTTCAACAAGAGCGACCTCGATCCCGATTTCAAGGCACAGGCCGACAAGTACGGCATCCTTGCCGCTTGCAGGCGCCCGAACTGCCCGCTTCACACCAAGGCTGAGGCCGATAAGGCAGAAGCTGCGTTCACCGCGGGTTACATTGCAGCGACCGATCACCAGCTCTCCTACGAGAAGTTCACTGCCGATGGAAAGACCGGACTTCCTACCACGACGGTGGAAACGATCGAGAAGGACGGCGAACAAGTACACGTCTACTACAACAACAATAGCTGGGGCGACTACCTCGACGCAGGCGTTGTAGACTCGCAGGACAAAGTAGGTCCCGGCAAGACGCTTGCTACGCCTGCGCAAGAAAAAGCCGCGAAGGAAAAGAAGGATGCCGACCTCCACAACCTCCACACTTTGGAGAGGTATTGGAACGCGCTGTTCATCCCCGCAGAATGGCTTAACACGGCAGAACGCACGGAAAGATACCCCGTCATCAAACTGCCCATGAAGAATGGCAAGGTCGACATTGATCAGCTTACCGAAACGTTCACCCAAGCGGGAGTCGAACCTTTGTGGAAAGGCACCGTAGACAATCTTGTTTCCGCATGGCGTCCCATCAACGACCAGTCCGATGCGCCTTCCTGCTGGGTGTCCCAGCGCTGCCACTGGTACCATGCCGGCACCGATAAAAACGGCGATCCGATCTGCAACCGGATCGAACCCCCGAACAACCACAGCTGGCCGCTTCCCGGCGACTTCGGCTACGATACGCACGTTGCAAACTGCCAGCATAAGGACCTTTGCGACACCTGCGGCGACAAGATCGGTACCAAGGGCGATCACAACCTGCTCCGCGTAAGCCCCGATGCAGATGAGAACGATCTTGAGAGCGACACGCTTCGCAGTGCTTGGGTCAAGATCCTCGAAGTCTTCCACGCGGACAACGAAAAGGTCGCATGGCTCAAGGGCATCGTCAAATTTGCGGATGACGTTGACTTCTCCAACTTCGATTGGGCGAATGACTGGTGGATCCTCAAAGACACCTGCCTCGAGGAAGAAAAGGTTTCCGTCCGCGATGAGGACACCCATGAACTTAGCAGCCAGACCAATCACAAGGAAGACGGTCACATCATCTATGTCTGCTCGGGCGAACTCGAGGTCATCTACAACAAGATGGTCAAGGGCGGTGCCGACGGCACGGCAGAGTGGGACGAAGTCGTCTGCAAGGATGCAGATCATGATCCCGAAACCTGCGATAAGCTCTACTGGCAGACTTCCGAAACCAAGGACGCCGAAGGCAACAACTACTTCGTGCAGACCGTAGACGAAGTCGACCACAAGTACGAGATCAGATACTATCTCGACGGCAAGGAATACACGCAGAAAGAGTGGGACGAATACGCGAAGTTCAGCGAATCCGTCTGCATGGGCGGCTACTACACCCAGAGAGTCTGCGTGAACAAGGGCCGCGACGGCCAGTTCTGCTATCACGTCGAAGAGGGCAGCAAGGTCGTGTACGACTACAGCGAAAAGGGCCACACCCTTGCTCCGATCGAGAATTATCGTGAACACTCCGGTTACAAGGCTAAGACCGCAACGGAGAATGCCACGATGCTGCACGTCTGCGTGGTCTGCGGCAAGACCTTCGGTACCGTGTATGCGGCTTCCGGCCGTGGCAACATCGACGGCCAGATGTACACCAACGCGAACGCATACCAGATCGACGAGTGGAACAACTATGTCGAAACGTGGAACGCGGCGCACAAGACCGAAATGCCTAAGTGGAAGGCGCAGATGCCTTTGGCAGAAGACCTTCTTGACGGCGTGAGCGAAGGCGGTAACCCCACCTATCTGGTTGGCGTCAACGCTTATGACGGCACGGATCCCACGCTCACCGCTTCGGAAGGCCAGGGCACGATCATGCTCGGCATGGACAACAAGGGCAACGTGGCCGACACCACCGTGCTCGTAGGTGCGAATACAAAACTCACCCTGAGCGCGAAGAACGTCTTGACCACCGGGAACGTCGCTTTCGTCGGCAATGACAGAGCTACTTCCAAGATCGACCTCACCGCTCCCGATTGGGTCGCGGCAATGGATGGCGATCTCCTCTTCGAGAACTGCACCGTAGACCTCGGCGAAAAGTTTGTTTCCATCACGCTTGGTGCGACGGTAACGTTCAGAAACTGCACCGTGAATTGCTCGAATAGCCTTCTCACGATGAACAACGGCATGGCTTCGAGCAGCACCGTTGTCGTAGAAGACAGCACGATCATCAACACCACCGGCTACGGCCTGTCCGTCTGGGATAGGACCGTCACCGTGGAAGCGACGGACAGCGTATTCGTCGGTAAGGCAGGCGGCGCCCTCATCCGCAGCGGCAACGCTACCTTCACCAACTGCACGTTCGTCACCGAAACAGGCGCAACGGGCAAGCACACCGATTGGAACGGTGGCACCGATAACGTGGCCGGTCACGGCGCGATCGTCGTCGGCAACGGCGCAACGGGCGTATCGTCCTATGGCGACGCATATGTGACCCTCAACAGCTGCACGTTCGGCACCTACACCGGTTCTTACAATGCAGAGACCGACCTCGGCGTATGCAGCGACGCGGATCCTTCCATCGCAGCGTTTGCGAACAAGCAGGACAGCACCCTTGTCACGCTCAATGCTGCCACCAAGGCAAGCGCGAAGGTCGTGAAGGAAACGGAACCCGACGATAAGGATTCCTGCAAGGTCATCACCACGCCTACCGCCGATGAACTCAAAGACGCTACCGTGCTGCAGAGCCTCATCAAGGCTCTCGGCACCGACGGCGGCACGCTCGTCCTGCCCGAGGGCACGGAAGAAGCTCCCGTTGATGTAAAGATCGATGAACTCCTCGAGGTCCAGACCGGCAAAGAGGTCGTCATCGAACTCAGCCAGGGCACGTTGGAACTCGAAAAGGGCGTCATGGTCGAAGGCAAGCTCACCGTTTCGGGCGGCGATCTCGTGGTCGCTAACCGCGAAGGCGAAGGCGCCAACACCGCCCTCAAGGTCAGAGGCCAAGATGCAAACCTCACCCTCAACGGCGTACAGCTCACCGTAGAAGATGATGGTGCGATCTACGCGATCTCCGCAGGGACCGGCGCTACCGTCAATGTGAACAATTCCCTTGTTTACAGCTCCGTGGGCATTGCGCTCGGCACCAACAACACGACGGGCGCCTCGGCCAAGTTCGTCCTTGTGAACTCCGCGTTCATGAGCGATGTCAACGCTACGGCTGCCAAGGCGGACGGCGGTATCTTCGCCACCCTCATCAATAACGAGAACGCTGAGATCTATGCAGGCGGTTGCACCTTCTACGGCGCAAACGGCGCGGTTCTTCTCCGCGGCGCCAAGAAAGCGGTGTTCGTAGGCTGCACCTTCATCAGCGGCGGCGTTGCTTCCGTTAAGACCGAATGGTCTACGGGCACCGAACTGCCCAACACCGTGCTCGCGGCGGTCGTCGTAGGCAACGGCAAGAACACGGCTTACGGCTCCGTATTCGTCGACATCATCGACTGCGACGTCTACTTCGCAGCAGCCGACGGTCAACAGGGCGCTCCCAAAGCGACCGTTACGAAGCCTTCTTACTCCTTCGAATTCGGCAAAGAACTGGTCGGCGAGGAGCACACAGGTAAGGATTACTACATTGTCACGAAGGACGAAGAGCACACCGTTAAGGTTCCCACCTATGCGGCTCCCGAAGCGGTCGCGCTCGCCGATGATGTGCTGAACAACAAGCTCTTCACCGTATCGGCTTGCGGCGCGAAGCTCACCGAAGTCCTCTTCTCCGATAAGGCTACCGCACAGAAGTTCCTCGGCGAGGACCTCAAGTTAGAGGAGAATGTCAACGAGTTCTTCTATGACGGCGCAAGCGATTGGAACGTCAACGTTGCTTACTATGTAGAGGACGGTGACGATGCGGACAACGCACCCGACCTTGTGCATATCGATCCGTTGGTAGAGAAGGTCAAGGCATTCTTCGATAAACCCAGTACGTTCAAAAATACCCTTACTCTCCCCTCGGAACCCGAGGAATGGTACAATGAAGATTGGTCGATGAAGGAAGAGTATCTCCAGGGAAGGGAGAACTTCAACGGCGGCAATATCTATCTCGGCGATGTCAGGCTGACGACAAACGTGATGAGCGGTTATCGCCTGACGTTGGACCTTGGCGGACGTGCTTTGATCTTCGAAGACGTAGATCAGAATGGATCGTGCGGGATCGAAACGGGCGATAGCTTGGCTATTTCGAACGGCCAGATAGAAGGTGCGAGCATTGAAACGTCCGACGACGCATGGCTGACCCTGGAGTATGTAACGCTCTATAACCCTGAAGGGTACGGCGTTGTCGTAAGGAGCACGAGAGGCAGCGGCGATCCTGCGATCTATGACGATGTGACGATGAAGTATTGCCAAATCACTGCCAAAACGGCTCTGTATGTTACCGATGTGCAGGCGTCCAACGGTCCTGTCATCGGGGCTGAGCACACCAATTTCTTTGGAACGGCAGGTTACGGCGCCGTCATTGAAGGAGCTGTGAACGAGAACAGCAGTTTCGATACTTGTTGGTTTTTCGGTCACTGGTCGGGTTGCTTGGTCCTGAGCGGTAAGATGACGATGAAGGATTGCATTTTCACCACAAACCATGCGGACAGTGGCATCAATCAACTCTCTTGGGGGATGCCCCATTCGATGCCTAAGACAGCTTTGGGTGCGCTCACCGTCGTCAGCTTCGTGAATGGCCCTAATCAAGCAACAAGGCCTGCTCCTTCTGTCACCATCACTAGTGCGGCGACGTTTGCCGAACTGAAATACATAGCCAGCAGCTATGAGCCGAACAATGTGTGGTACTTTGTCGGTGCCGGTTCGTCGAGCTTCGACGATCCTGTAAGTGGACAGACGATGGCCTACGATAACGTGGAATTGAGAAGCAAACAAGACGTTTCTCTTGTGGTCGTAGTCGAGAGTACTGTGGAGTTCAAGGATAGCGATAAGCTTAGCTTCACCTGCCCCGAAGAAATGGGCACCACGCTTGCGCTTCAGATGGGCAAGAACGTACATGTCTACACCGCGACCCGCAATAAGGATGTAGCAGGTTGGCGCTGGGATATAGCCGAGAAGGAAGATGCAGAATCTGCGACCTACTTCACCGTGACCGGCGCTACGATCAGCCCCAAGGCGTAAGGCGTAAGGCGTAAGGCGCAACGACACACAGATCACGCCATGCCCCTTTCGTGGCACGGCGTGATGGAACAGCTAACTACAATCTGGTTGATTGATAGTCCAATAGCAAGGAACTTCCCGAGGGGCAACCCTCGGGAAGTTCCTTTTTTCCGTGGGTACCCCCTCCGTGGGAGGGGTGGAGCGGCGCCCTTACCCCCTCCATTGGAGGGGGACTAAGGGGGTGGGCAGACCTGCCCCCATTTATGGGGGCGGGTGGCGCCATCAGGCGACAGGTGGGGGTATTCCCCAATCACGTCATGTTGAGCGGAGGCGTTAGCCGAAGTCGAAACATCTCACCGCACTTGGCGCCCCTTGCAGGGGAGCTGTCACCGAAGGTGACTGAGGGGTTTTTGAGAACCCTTTCGGCTCACTACGTTCGCCACTTTCCCTTTCAGTGACAGCAAGAGGCTGAGATTTCTCCACGCGGTCGCTTCGCTCCCATGGTCGAAATGACGATATAATTCTTGGCTGCCCCTTGAGGGGGAGCTGTTGAGCGCAGCGAAACTGAGGGGGTGTCTAATGCAAAATACATACACCCCTTCCGTCTTGCCGCAGTTGCGGCAATCCACCCACCCCTCAAGGGGTGGGCAAGGGTGTGGGTATTCTTGGCGCCCCTTGCAGGGGAGCTGGCGAGGCGTTAGCCGAGTCTGAGGGGTTTTTGAGAACCCTTTCCCCCGCTGCGCGGGTACTTTCTCACACGGGTAGAAACCCGTGTAACTTCGCCGCTGCGCTCCTCGTGCCGCGCTTAGAGAAACAGAACGGCGCGCGGGGCGACTACGCTCGGAATGACGTGTCGTCCTCTTTACGTCACCCTGAGCAGCCGAGCAACGCGAGGCGTCGTCGAATGGGTGATGTCATTATAATAAGGACACCATGTTTCGACTTCACTTCGTTCCGCTCAACATGACGTGATTGGGGAATACCCCCACCTGTCGCCTGACGGCGCCACCCGCCCCCATAAATGGGGGCAGGTCTGCCCACCCCCTTAGTCCCCCTCCAATGGAGGGGGGGTGCGTTGCTTTTTCCCACGGAGGGGGCAAGGCAAAAAGGAACTTCCCGAGGGTTGCCCCTCGGGAAGTTCCTTGCTATTGGACTATCAATCAACCAGATTGTAGTTAGCTTTTCCATCACACCGTGCCACGAAAGGGGCATGGGGTGATTTGTGTGTCGTTACGCCTTACGCTCTGCCGGCAATGTTGTTGTTCGGCACCAGCTTGTTCACTACACCGATGTCAACAGTCGTGTTTTCGGTGGTGAAGCTGCTGTAAACGAACACGTTCTTACCAAGCTGCAAGCCAAGATTCACACTCGAAGCGAGATTCACACGCCAATTCGACTCTATGGTGGGATTGGCCGCGACCACAGTGACCGTGACCTTCTCCGCAGCCGTATCAGCCACCGTGTAGTAGCCGATCAGATGCGTCTGCTTGTCGGAGGAAGTCCAGTTGAGAGCCGTCTTCTTCGTGGTGTTTTCCGCATCGAAGACCTCGCTTACCTTGTACTGGTTATCCTCCATCTTCGCGGTGATGAACTCAGCCGTGCCTGCGAAGGTCACATCGACCGTTTCGCCGTAGCCGCCGCCTCTGGAGTTGATAACGAAGTTACCAAGGGTCTTGGTGGGGATCGTCGTGTTCTCACCGAATACCTGGGAGTTACTGAAGTTATCCCCGGCGCTGACGAACGTGCAGTTCGTGAAGGTGCCCTTGCCGGAACCCATCTGGACTGCCGTCGCGGAACCGAAGAACACGCTGTCCCTTGCCTCGACCGTAGCATTGCCGAGAACGCTCATGCCGCAGCCGTTGTTGCCAAGGATCGCGGAGTTCTCGATGGTGATATGCGCGCCGTCCATTCTACCGTTGACATAAAGACCGATGTCGCCTTCTACTCTGGAGTCGGTGATGTTCACGGTGACAGGAGTCGTGATCGAAGAACCCTGATCTTTCGTAGGTACAACGGATACGCCGAAGTTACCCTTGCCTTCGACTTTCGTCGTCACGCCGTTGAGGTTGAGCGTGCTGCCCGTGCTGCCTTCTTCCTCTTTTGCGCAAAGGTCGAGAACGCCTTCATAGGTGCCGCCCACAAGCGTGAGGGACGCGCCCTCTTCCACCGTGATGTCGCCCTTCAACGTGTTGTTGTCAAGCACAAGGGTGGTGTCCGTTGTCACAGTGAGTCCACTGCTGAGTTCTACGGTCGCTTTCGCATCCTCAGCCTGCTCGGGAAGGGTGACCTTGCCGCCGCCGGTCGTAAAAGCATCTTCGATCGCCGACTTCGCAGCAGTCTGGACGTTTGCCTGAGTATCCTTTGCAATCGTTTCTTCAAGGCCTTCGATCGCAACAGGCTTGCCTTCGTCGTCATTGTAGCTCAGATCGAAGTTCGAGCGCTTCGCAGTACCATACATGAACACGTTGGTGCCTTTCACGAGCTTGAGATCGGGCAGGAACGCCTTCGCGGTCAGTTCGTCGGAGAAGTTGACCTTCGTCTTCAGAGTGTCGAGCGCAAGAACGGTCATCGGCTTCGCATCCTGGGTGCCGGCGCCGGTGGCATAGGTGTTGTGCCATTCTTTGTTGTAATCGGTGCCGTAAGCCTTCATCGCCTCTTTGACAGCCGCCTCGACCTCGGGTTCGAGAGAAGCGGGAGCAGCCTTGGCGGGAACGGTGGGAAGGGTAGCGCCCGTGAAGGGAGCAGAAGCAACCTTCACTTCGCAATCCACGATCTCAACGTCGACCGCGCCATAGGCGGTGCCTTTGCCGTTGCCGACGACGAGCACTGCGGTGACATCCTTCTTGAAGCCTGCGCCGCTACCAAAGTCGGCGTTGCGTGTACGGACCGTTGCGGGGCTTGCGAAGGTGCAGCCATAGAAGTGGGCCTTACCGCCGCGCAGCCATGCCGCCGCGTTCACGCCGTAGAAGTAGCAACCGCCTGCATAGATCTCGTTCGTCCCGTTGTTGAGCAGAAGCCCTACGCTCGTGGAGCAATCCTCGCCCTTCTCATCGAAGTTGGAGATGAACGCGGAATCGGTGAGGACCATCGTCGCATTGTTGGCATTCGTGCCGCCGTTGGTCTGGAGCGCAGCCCCGTAAGGGTTGTTGATCACAGAGTTCGCAACGGTGATCTTCGCGTTTCCGAAAGGAGCGATGGCAGCCGTGGAATCCCACGTTGTCTTGTTGCCTGCGGTCTTAAGGTTCCGCGCACCGGTGACGTTGAGGGTCACGCTCTCGAGATCGAGCGAGCCGTTCGCAACGCGGATGACTTCCGCGGGAGTAGAGTCGACAGGAGCACCATCGATCGTGCCGCCCTTGATGACAAGGTCAACGTCCGTATCTACCGTGATGCCTTTCTTCGCGGCAAGCTTGCTGCCGTTGAGGTCGATGGTCGTGTCCTTGGTGATGGTCAGCTTTTCCGCGATCGCAACAGGATCCTTGAGGCCCTTGGGAAGGGTCAACGTGCCGCCGTTGGTGCCGAGGGACTCAAACATGCCCGCGAGCACATCGGGATCGGAAGCCTCTGCATTCGAAAGCTCGGTCCTGAGTTCGAGCGTCGGGTTCTGAAGATCGTCCACCTTCGCTTCGCAGCTGTTCGTGTCGATCTTGGCTGCATTTGCGCTCGAAGTTCCGTCGAGAACGATCAGCGTGTGGTTCACCGTGGAGGAGAACGCGTCGATCGCAGGGGTGGTGTCGTCGCAAGTGCCAAGTTGGCCTTCTGCGCTGTAAGTGGTGGTGTAGGTGCCGAACGTGCAGTTGTTGAGGATCACGGTCGCACTGCCGTAAGTTGCGAAATCTTCGCCCTGGCCTACAACGAGTGCGCCATGGCCGGGAACCTCGTCACCATTGTTCGTCCAGCTGCCGCTTGCGCTGGTAGCTGTGTCGGCAACGAACGTGCAATCGGTGAAGGTCGCGTTGCCGCCACGGATGAGGACGCCGCCCTTCGGGCCGACAAACGTGCTGTTCTTCGCATCGATGACAACCGCGCTGTCCCAGCAGGCAAGGCCGTAGCCTACGGTACCGATGAACGTGCTGTCTTCAATGACGACATGCATGTTGGACTCCCACTTCGCGTTCATACCAAGAACGCTACCGGCATTCTTCACTGTGCAGTTCTTGAAGGTGAAAGTGATGTCCTTGCTTTCATTCGACCACGGGCCGAGAACAGTGTCACCAAAGTCCACCGTGCAGTTCTCGAAGCGGATGCTGCTCTTCTTATCAGTCCACAATTGTGCCACATCACCAAATTCGACCGTGGAGGTTTCTCTGTTTTCGCCGACGAAGGTGAAGTCGCCGTAGAACCTAAGGCTACCGGTCTTGAAGGAGAGGGTCGCGTTGGGGCCGACAAGCGCGGTACCGCCAACGATGTTGCCGTCTTCATCTCTACCGACATTTGCCCGACCGCCGGCTTCGATCGTGATCTCTTTGTCTTCAGGGAAGGCGTTGAATCCGCCAAGGACGTAAGCGCCCTTCTCTTGCGAGTCTTCGATCTTGCTTGCGACGAGGTCTTCAGCAAGAGGCATCTGCGCCTTCCACTTCTTGTTCTCGAAGTTCTCGTCCTGATCGTTCCAAGTTTCTACGAATTCGTTCCACTCGTCGATCTGTGCAACGGAAGCGCGGTAGTACTGCGTTCTCTTGCTGCCGTCGCCGGGCGTGGTAGCGCCGTAAACTTCGCCGAAGGTTTCGCCGCAGATGACGCAGACCTGAAGCATTCTCGCATTCTCGGTTGCGGTCTTCGCACGGTAGTCTTCCGTATACTTCTGATAATCCTTGACGGGCGCCAAAGCATGGCCTCTATGCGCTGCGTCTGCAGGATAATCTACTCTGCTACCCGGTTCGACGTGGCTGCAACGAGTCTTTTCGTCACGCGCCATGTTCACGCAGACCATCTGGGTGTAGTAGCCTTGGCGGCAGAGGACAGAATTGAATCTTGCGCCTGCATGCCAATTGCCCTCATCATCCGTGTAGCCGAACCACTGATCCTTGGTGTATTCCTTACCGCCGAGGTAGTATCTGATCTCGTACGTGTGTTCCTTGATGTCCACGGTTTCAACAAGGTAGTTGGTGTCCGTGTTCTCTTCCTTATCCTTATCGGCAGGGTTGGAAGCCCAGTAGAGCTTATCGCAGGTTTCGGGATCATGATCTGCATCCGTGCAGACGACATCGTCCCAACCCTTCTGCTGAAGTTTGTCGCCTACGAGTTCGCCCTTGACCATCTTGTTGTAGATGACCTCGAGTTCGCCGGAGCAGATGTAAATGACGTGACCGTCTTCGCGCTCTTCGTGCGTGACCTCGTTTTCTTTCAGGTCGCCGCCCGTATGAACCGTTTCGGCTTCGATACAGGTGTCCGCAAGGATCCACCAATCGTTGTTCCAATCGAAGTTGTCGAAGTCAACGTCTTTCTTAAGCTCGATGATGCCGTCAAGCCATGCGACCTTACCGGCCTTGTAAGCCTTGAGGACTTCGATCCAAGCGCTCTGCAACGTGGTGCTGATGATCTCGTTCTCGCTGTCAACGTTGCTCACGCGGAGGAGCTTGTGGTAGCCCATGGTGCCTTGAGGCGAACCGCAGGTGTCGCAAAGGTCTTCATGCTGGCAGTTTGCAACGTGCGAATCGAACCCGAAGTCGCCCGCCTTAGGAAGGTCATGTCTGACAGGAGGATAGATGCCTTCGCACTTCTTGCCGTCAAAGCCCTTCTTCGCGTCAGTCGATTCGTAGTGATACCACTTGCAACGCAGGGACACCCAGCAGGAAGGAGAACCGGCATCGCTCACAGGCCGCCATGCGGACTCAAGCGTATTGCTCTTTACATTCCAAAGTTCAGGGATATCTCCAAGCTTTTCGGCAAGTTTCGTAAGGTCGATGTTGCCGTTGACGCCTTCTTCACCCTTCAGTTCATGATCGGCGCCGATCGTGAAGGTAGGATACTTCGCGTTTCTCTCATCGGAGAGCGCCTTCATTACCTTACCGGTCTCATCCTTAGGATTGAGCCAGTTGTCGGGGATGAAGATGGTGTTCCAATACTTCTGGAGCGTCTGAAGGTTGGTGAGGTCTGCATCCATCTCAGCCTGCGCCTTCTGCTTCTGCTCGGTGGTCGCTTTGTTCCAACGCGCTTCGGCGGTGTCGCCCGTCACGGTGGCGTCAAGATAATCCGTGACCTTCTTGTTGTTGTAGTAAACCTTCGTTTCTTCTACCTTCGTCTTGTCGGGATAGCCGTCCTTAGACGCAAGCTTCTCGTAGTTGTACTCATGCTCGATCACGGCATAGTAACCTGCGGTGAAGCCGTTGGTCTTTGCATCCTTTCCATCGTACTTATGCGTAGCGTTGTTGTACTTCGCGTGGTAAGGGCAGTTCTCGCGCTGGCAAGCACCGAGGATGCCGTAGTAGTGCACGCCGTCTTCCACATAAGTATTCTTCTCTACTTGTGCCTTGAATTCGGGATCGAGATCGTTCGGATCAAACGTACCGCACGCGACCCAACCTGCATCCTTATTATCAGTCGTAAGATAACGGGCTTTACCGGTTTCATAAGGCGTCTTAGGGTCATATTTGGGGTTGACCTTATACTTACCGTCTTCTACAGCGGGTTCTACCCACTTGACCAGCTTGTTGTTCGAGTAGAAGGTGTAGAGTTCTTCGCTGCCGAAGCCTACGCAAAGAGGATCGGTGACCGTATTGATGAGGCTGCCGTTCTCTCTTGCATAGAGGTGGCCGGAGTTGGGGATCTCGGTCTTAGCCGCGTCCAAAGTCTTGTTGGCGGGAACGCCGGACACACCGGACTGCAGATCGCCGCTCTTGAGATAGTACACGGTGAGGTCGCCTTCGCCGCCCGTCACGGTGTAACCTGCGTTCTTCGCAATGTCTTTTGCGATCGCAAGGATATCCTGTTTTTCAGCGTCGGTAAGGTCGAGTACATCGAGGTTCTCTCCCGTATACACTTCACCGCGGGCAGTCTTATACATCGTGGTATCCACGAACACCAATTCACCGGAGCCGGGTTCTTTCTTTTCCTCCTCAGCTTTCGCAGCCGCCAAAGCCTTCGCAAGGTAGCCGCCCTTCAATTCGGTGCCGATCGTGTAGCCGTCGGTGTAGTAGGTATCGATGATGCTGTTGAGGTAACCCTTTTCAAGGAGCCACTCGAACTTTTCTTGGTCGGAACCCTTCGACTTTTCGATCCACTCGAGGTCGAGGTCGTTCTTCTCGTACTTGCCTGTGCCCGTACCCTGGTTCACCTTCGCAACAGCGCCGTCGAAGAGGCTCGCGTCGGTCTTGAACACTCTTTCGTCTGTAGTGAACTTCGTAAGACCCGTTTCGACAGGATTGGGACCGCTCTGATAGCTCAATTTGCCCGTAGGCTTCGCGCTGCCGGAATATCCGCAAACGGAGCAGATGTAGACATAGTGGCCGGGATCGTCGCAAGCCTCTGCTTCAAGCAGGGTCACTGCGTTGAAGGTGTGGCCGAGAACGACATCCACATCGCCCGTAGCCTTGAACGTCTTGGTGATCTCATAGAGCTTAAGGACGTTCTCTTCGGTGTAGTAGGACTTCAGAGTTTCCCCTTCGGGAAGTTCGGGCAGTCTGGTCTTAATGCGGGCAAGCTCGTCGGGCGTCACAGCGGTGTGGAGCGCGCCGTCGCGGTAATCGTTGAGATAACCGTGATCTGCAAGCCACTTGATCTGGGCATCTTTGCCTTCCTGTGCTTCCCAGGAGAGCATGAGGTCGGTCTTGTAATCCTTGGGAGCCTTCGGATACTCGGCAGTGCCCTTGTCTTCCGGATCATAACCTGCGATCTTGAGGTCTTTGTCGCCGACAACGGACTTATAAGGCGCATCGTCGGTGTGGACCTTACCCTCTGTGAAGGTAGCATCGGGGTCGCCGGTGGACTGGCCGCACTCGGAGCAGAAGTATTGATGACGTTCGTACATCACGCAGTTGTGCACAACGAGGACGAACTTGTCATAGAAGTGGTGACCTTCCACGGGAAGTTCGAACGCGTATACGACTTTAGTAGTGGTTTCCGTATCGTTCTTAGCCTGTGCAGGCCCCAGAAGAACGTTGCTTGCGACCTTCATCTTGGTCGTGGTGCCCTCTTCCTTTGCGCTGTAACCGGTGTAGAGGGTCGCAAGGTCGAAGTTGCCTTCTTGAAGAGCGTCGAGCTTGCCGATGTAGCCTTCGATCTCGCTCGTAGCGTCCTCGGTAAGCTGACCGTCGGTGCCATACCAAGCTTTCGCGGCTGCAACGGTGATGTTGCCGAAGACTTCGTCGTCTTTCGCGTCGCGGACAAGATAGCCGTGCGTTGCAAGCCAAGCAAACACAGACACTCTGTCGGTCTTGATGAGTGCATTCCATTCAAGGCTCAGGTCGCAAAGTTCCGTTGCGGACTTGTCGTCCTTCGTCGCCTTCTCGGTAACGCTCTTAAGAAGATTTTCAAGCTTCGTGCGATCGGTGTTCTTACCGTCGAGGCCCTTCACATAGATGGGCTTACCCTCTGCTTCTTGGTAGAAGAGCGCGCCTTCTTTTTCCGTTTTGCCTACCTGGACGAGTTCGGTGAACTGCTTGCCACTCTGGAAGCAATTATCTCTCTTGCAGACAAGGATGTAATCCTGCGCAGTGACGCAGTTCCCCGTGTTGATGTAAACGGGAACGAAGTCATGCCCGAGAACAGGTTTTTCGGCAGTGGCGATGTCATAAGCAGTCTTCTTCGCCTGCTTGTTCTGCTCTTCCGTGCCGGCCTTATCGTTGATGAACGCGCCCTTGCTGTCCGTCATATAGTTTCTCGTATAGGCAAGGGAAGCAATGGCTACGTCGACCTTCTTTCCATTGACGACGATGTCGCCATGCGCATCCACTTTCAGGTCGCCCTCTTCAAAGAAGAAGTAGTAACCGCACTTCGCGCAGTAGTAGTAGTCACGGGTGCCGTCCATCGTACAGGTGGCAGCCTTTGCGGGTTCTACCTGCTCGAACTTATGGCCGTCGGGCTGACCGAAGGTGTATGCATAACGCATACCGCAATCCACGCATTCCACCACGATGAGGGTGGGGTCTACGCAGGTAGGTTCGGAGAAGTAGACGATGTTGAGGTGGTCTTCAAGAAGCTCGTTGAGTTCCTTGACTTCGGCAGCGTTGAGCTGGTCGATGGTACGCTCGTCGCCGGGATGGACATTCTTCCACTCGGCCATCTTCTCATCATCGGTCATCGGGCGTTTAGAGCCGTCCTCTTTTTCCATGAAGTAGTAGTTATGCTCTTTGGAAGAAGTATCGCTACCTTTCTGGAGGTAAGCGCCGCCGCAAGTTTCGCAGTGGAGGACGACGTCGCCGGAGTTAGAGGTACAGCCGTTGGGGTTATGATCGGCTTCGGTTTTGGTATCGGCGACATAGTTATGCTTATAGGTAGGGAGGCCCACGGAGGTCCATTCGCCGGTCCACTCGCCGCAGACAGCGCATTTAGCTTCCACGCGGGCGGGGGAGATACAGGTCGCTTCGGCGAAGTGGCCAGCGTACTGGGTCTTAGTTTCCTCGCTGAAGGTATAAACCGGCTTGCTGTCATCATAAGGGACAGCATGGAAATTCTCCACATGTCCGGTGGCATTGAGGGTGACCTCATTCTTCTTTTCCCCAACGGTAGGCATAGAGGTGCCGCAGATAGCGCAGGTATACTCATAGGTATGCGCCTCGAGGCAGGACCATTTTTCCTCCGCGTCCGCCTCGACGCCCTCTGCTTTTTTGAGGGTAAGGACCCAGTTATGTAAGTGGTCCGAAGTGGTAGACGCGTTCGCACTGGTAAGGAGGGCGGTAGCTTTGTCGAAGTACTGTTTGAGGGAGCCTTCGCCGGTACCAACGAG
>CANQWX010000030.1 GCA_947627665.1 uncultured Clostridia bacterium | reverse complement strand
ATCGCCTGCGGCGTTGCCATCATCGTTCGGGCGTGTATGGGAGATCTCGCTTACGACTTGCCGGCGGTCATTTTTACGGGAGTTGCGGCGCAGAATGCCGCCGAGGCGATTTTCACCGCGAACAAGAAAGTGAAGTGGCTTGCGATCTTCGTGGCGGTTTTGTCGATCAGTGTAGCAATCTTATATTGGGTGGAGTTTGGGCTACACCTTGCGGGGAAGTAGATCGGGCGAAATGGACGAAAAACTTGTTCTCCGCAACCGCCTGAAAGAGGTGCGTGCGGAAAAAAATTTATCGCAGGGGGAGCTTGCCGCGCTCGTAGGCGTTTCGCGCAACACGATCTCCTCCATCGAAACGGGACAGTTCTGCCCCACGGCGAAGCTCGCCCTCATTCTCTGCATCGCGCTCGATAAGACCTTTGAAGAACTCTTTTACTTTTAGAAAATGATGAAATTTGCAACGGCAGAAAATAGAAAACAGCTGAAAAACCGCATGGAGAGCGCAAAGACGGCCGAGCGCGCAAAGAAGCTGAAAATGGCGGTTTCCTGCAAGGGCGACCGCGTGGAGATCGTCGTTTGCCGCCGCGGGAAAAAGCCGCAGTATGCCTTTCTCGGGACGATCTCGGAAGAAGGCGAGTGTCTTGTCAGCGGTGAGATCGAACTTGTCGGCAAGCCGTGGCGGTGGTACGACTACTTCTTTACCGCGCTTACCTGCATCATCTTTCTGCCGCTCACGGTACTGCTCCTCGCGGGCGATCTCGTCATGACGGCTTACATTGCCTCAGGCAATCCCGTGTGGGGCGGTAGTTTCTGTTTCCCCTTCACGAGCGCAAAGAGCCGCGAGAAAAAGCTCGTTTCCTTTATGGAAAATACGCTCTTGCTCAAACAAACCGATTAAAACAGGCGGCGCCCCGCAGACAAGTCTGCGGGGCGCCGCCGTATATTACGCGATCATTTTTTCTTACGTTCTTTGAGTTCCGAAACGGCCTTTTCCGCATAGGTTTCGAGTTCCTCGGCGAATTTCCGCGCCGACTTGAAGGGGAAGCAGAAGCTCGCATGCTTTGCTTCGAAATTCTCCACATGCTCTTTCACGCTTTCCTTCAAATGCTCGAAATGGACCACGATCTTCTTCTCTTGGGCGAATTTTCTGATCTTCATCGAGAGGTCCAGCGAGTGCCCGAGATCGACGAGGAAGATCCCCAAGACGATGCCGACAAAGAAAGAGAACCAGATATTGTTCACAAACCACATCACCGCTTCGAGCACGGGCGCGCTCATGAGGAAATAGAAGCCCGCCGCCACCAGTAGCCACAGGAAAGAGAAGAGGGGGCAGATGATGCCCTGTATATTTCCCCATCGGTTGGAGTAGTCCCACAGTTTGATCTTCATTCCCTTGATGAAGATAAGCCCCGCAATGTATTCGATGACCGTCATCATTGCGCCCATGATGAGAATGATGAGGAGGGCGTCGAGCCACGCATGGCCCGTATGGATGGGAATGAGGGAGATCGCAAACATCAGAGCAAGCCCGAAGCCGTACAGGGGGAGGTAGGGACCCGTCAAAAAGCCGGGGTTGATCCACTTTTTCGCCGAGAAAAATCTGCGGAAGAGCACTTCGGTCAGCCAGCCGAGTATGCTCCCCACAATGAACAAAAACGCCGCCACCAGAAGTACGTCCAAAAATTTCATTCGTTTGTCCTCTGCGATTTTTTTGCATTATAGCACAGCTGAAAAAATTTTGCAACCTCCGCTTGCCGCCTTTTCGTTTATCGCCTTTGATTTTGGGTATATAATAAATAGTAAATGTTTTGCGATGCAAAATCTTTTTTCCGTGAGGAGGAGGAAAAAATATGGACGCAAATAAATATACGCAAAAATCGCTTGCGGCGATCCAATCGGCGCAGAACACCGCGCTCGAATACGGCAATTCGGAGCTGAGCTGCATCCACCTTTGTTCGGCGCTTCTCGAAAGCGACGGGCTTGTGTACCGCATTTTGAGCCGCGCTGGGGCGGATGTAAACGGCTTGCAACGCGCCGTCAAAGAGGAAGTCGAGCGGCTTCCCCGCGTTTCGGGGAGCGGAGCGGGGCAGGCGTATGCGACTTCCGCACTCGCGCGCACCCTTGCCGAGGCGGAAAAACTCGCGGCAAACATGAAGGACAACTATGTTTCCGTCGAACATCTCTTTTTGTGCCTCTTCGACAACGCCGAGGATCGGCTCAAGGAAGTTTTCAAGCGGTTCGGCGTGACGAAGGACGGCTTCCTCAAGGGGATGAAAGAAGTGCGCGGCAACCAAAACGTCAAGAGCGACAATCCCGAAGATTCCTACGAGGCGCTCGAAAAGTACGGCATGGACCTCACCAAGCGGGCGCGCGAACACAAGCTCGAACCTGTCATCGGCAGGGACGAGGAGATCCGCAACGTCATCCGCATTCTCTCCCGCAAGACAAAGAACAATCCCGTTCTCATCGGGGAACCGGGCGTGGGTAAGACCGCGATCGCAGAGGGGCTGGCGCAGCGTATCGTGAAGGGGGACGTCCCCGAGGGTTTGAAGCACAAGACCCTCTTCTCCCTCGACATGGGCGCGCTCATTGCGGGCGCGAAGTACCGCGGTGAGTTCGAAGAGCGCTTAAAAGCCGTCTTGCAGGAAGTTACGAAGTCGGAGGGGAATATCTTGCTCTTCATCGACGAACTTCACACCGTCGTGGGCGCGGGGAAGAGCGAGGGGGCGATGGACGCGGGCAACCTCTTAAAGCCGCTGCTTGCGCGGGGAGAACTCCACTGCATCGGCGCGACGACGCTCGACGAATACCGCAAATATATCGAAAAGGACGCGGCCTTAGAGCGGCGGTTCCAGCCTGTCCTCGTGGGCGAACCGACCGTGGAGGACACGATCTCCATTCTGCGCGGGCTAAAAGAGCGGTTCGAAATTTTCCACGGCGTGCGCATCCACGACGACGCCCTCGTCGCGGCGGCGACTTTAAGCAGCCGCTATATCACCGACCGCTTCCTGCCCGACAAGGCGATCGACCTCGTGGACGAAGCGGCGGCGATGATCCGCACCGAGATCGACTCCATGCCCGCCGAGATGGACGCCCTTCACCGCAAGATCGTGCAGCTCGAAGTGGAGGAGAATGCTCTCGAAAAGGAGCGGGACAATCTCTCGCAGGCGCGCCTCGAAGCGCTCAAAAAGGAACTTGCCGACTGCAAGGAAAAATTCAACGGCATGAAGGCAAAGTGGGAGGACGAAAAGGCGGAGATCCGCGCCGAAAAAGAGCTGAAAGAGAAGCTCGACACTTTGCGCGGCGAGTTGGAAAGCGCCAAACAGCGGGGCGATTATAACACGGCGGGACGGCTCGAGTACGGCGAGATCCCCGACATCGAGAAGAAGCTCCATGCCGCAAAGGAGGCGCAGCGCGATAATGCGCTCTTGCAGGACGAAGTCACCGAGGAGCAGATCAACCAGATCGTCGCGCGGTGGACGGGCATTCCCGTCACCCGCCTGAAAGAAGGGGAGAAGGCAAAACTTCTGCGCCTTCCCGAAGAGATCCATAAGCGGCTCGTCGGGCAGAAGGAGGCAGTCACGAAGGTTTCCGAGGCGATCTTGCGCGCGCGGGCTGGCATCTCCGACCCCAACCGCCCGATCGGCTCCTTCCTCTTCCTCGGCCCCACGGGCGTGGGCAAGACGGAGCTTGCCAAATCGCTTGCCGAAAATCTCTTCGACGACGAGAAGAACATCGTGCGCATCGATATGAGCGAGTACATGGAAAAATTCTCCGTGTCCCGCCTTGTGGGCGCGCCTCCCGGATACGTCGGCTACGAAGAGGGCGGCACGCTGACCGAGGCGGTGCGCCGCCGTCCCTATTCCATTGTTCTCTTCGACGAGATCGAAAAGGCGCATCCCGACGTATTCAACATCCTCTTGCAGGTGCTCGACGACGGGCGCATCACCGATTCGCAAGGCAGAACGGTGGACTTCAAGAACACGATCATCATTCTCACCTCCAATTTGGGTTCCGACATCATCTCGGACGGGATCGAGAACGGCGAGGTGACAAGCTCTGCGCGCGAGGAAGTAAATGCGCTTTTGAAGCGGTCGTTCCGTCCCGAGTTCCTCAACCGGTTGGACGAGATCATTCTCTTTAAGCCGCTTTCGCGGGAGAATATCGCCGACATCGTCGGGATCATGCTCGGGAAGCTGCGCGCAAGGCTCGAAAACGAGCACATCGGGCTTGAAGTGACCAACGCTGCCAAGGAATATATCGTGGACTTCGGCTACGACAGCGTATTCGGCGCGCGGCCGTTGAAGCGCTTTTTGCAGACGCATGCGGAAACGCCGATCGCAAGGTATCTCATCGAGCAGGACCCGCCCGCGGGCACGGTCCTCACGCTCGGCCGCGGGGAGAACGGGCTTGTTCTCACCAAAAAAGAATAAAAGGAATGACCGGTTCCAACGCGGGAACCCTCAGAGCGGGCGCGGAAAACAAAAATTGACCGAAAGAGGCGAGGCGCCTCTTTTCCGTTATACGTTTTTTCTCCGCTTGCCTTTTTTCACGCGCTGTGCTATAATGGGCATACGATGGAAATTACCGCGATCACCCCGCAGGTGAAGGACAAAACAAGGTGCAATATCGAAGTCGACGGCAGATTTTATTGCGGAATGAAGCTGGAAACCGTCGTGTCCAACCGTTTGAAAGCGGGGATGTCCGTTTCCGCGGAAGAGCTGTCCAAGATGCAGCTCGAGAGCGAAAAGACGACCGCCCTCGATAAAGCGCTCACGCACATCACTTCGTCCATGAAGACCGAACGGGAAGTCCGCGCTTTTCTGACAAAGAAGGGATATCTCGGCGACGTCTGCGACCATGTCGTGGAGAAGATGAAGGAGTACGGCTTTCTCGATGACGGCGCCTACGCGGCGTCTTATGCGGAGCATGCCGCAAAGCGCAAGGGGAAGCGCCTGATCGCCTCCGAGCTTCGGCAAAAAGGAGTATCCGACGAGGCGATCGAGAGCGCATTGGACGGTTTAACGGGCGAATCCGAGAGCGCAAAAAGGCTCCTCGAGAAATATTTGCGCGGAAAACCGACCGACCGCAAGACCCTGCAAAAGGCATATTCCTATCTCATCGGCAAGGGCTTCGACCACGACACCGCCCGTGCGGCGCTCGGCTCTCTTGCGGAGGAGGATGAATGAAGCGGAACTATTTGGAGTCGACCGATTCCACCAACCGCTACATCAAGCGTTTTCTTTCGCAGGGAGAGGATGTCGCCGTCTTTGCAAAGCGGCAGACGGGCGGCATGGGGACCAAGGGCCGCTCCTTTCTTTCGGAGGCAGGCGGCGTGTACCTTTCCGTCCTCTCCTTTTATCAGGATTTCCCCGCGGAAAGAGCTTTCGAACTCATGGCGCATGCGGCGGTCGCCGTATGCAGGACTTGCCGCGGCTTCGGACTTGCGCCCGAGATCAAGTGGTGTAACGACGTGCTGGTGAACGGCAGAAAGATCGCGGGGATCCTCATCGAAAACACTCTCTCGGGCGGCAAGGTGCGCGCGAGCATCGTCGGCATCGGGCTGAATGTTTCAAACGCACTGGACGGCCTTGGTGGCATCGCCGTAAATATGCGGGAACTTTTGCCCGCTCCACCCGCGGTAGAAGCGGTGCGCGACCTTCTGCTGGAAAACTTTGCAGCCCCTTCCGATTTCTCGGATTATCTCGGATTTGCGGGTTTTTTGGGACAATGCGTTTCGGTGACGGAGGGCGACCTGCAATATGATGCCGTTGCCCGCGACATTCTTCCCGACGGACGGCTTTTGATCGAGGAGCGGGGCAAGCTGCGGGCGCTCTCTTCTGCCGAGATCGCAATCAAAATTCGGTGAGATCATGAAATATTCCTATTCGATCAACGAGATCCGCGCTGCCGACGAAGAGGCGGTGCGGGAGGGGACCTCTTCCCTCGAACTCATGGAGCGGGCGGGCAGACAGCTCGCTGAGGGCGTACTTCGCGTGATGAGAGAGAAACAGATCCCCGATGTACTCTTTGTCTGCGGGGGCGGGAACAACGGCGGCGACGGTTATGTAGCCGCGCGCATTTTGGAGATGCAGGGGGTCGACGTCGCCGTCCTTTGTCTTGCGCGTAAATTTTCGCACGACTGCGCCGAGGCGGCAAAACAGTACAAAGGTGTGCTCTTCGGAAGGATCCCTCGCCGCCGCTATGCGTTGATCGCAGATTGCATTTTCGGCACGGGGCTGAAGTCGGCACCTGCGGACGAAGCTGCCGCACTCATCGATTTTATCAATGCAAGCGGAGCTTACGTCGTTTCCTGCGATCTCCCGAGCGGGCTTTCCGAAAACGGCGTCGCCCTTTCCCCCTGCGTCAAGGCGGATGAAACGCTCACGGTGGGCGGCATGAAAAATGCGCTCTTCCTTGCGGACGGCGCGGACATTGCGGGAAAGATCGGACTTCTCGACATCGGGATCGCACCGCAGGGCGGCGCGGAAATTTGGGAATCCGTGGATGTAAAAAAATTCTTCCCGAAGAGGAAGTCGCACTCCAACAAGGGGAACTACGGAAGCGTTGCTATCCTCGCAACGTGCAACATGCTCGGCGCGCCCCTGCTTGCGGCGGGCGCGGCGCTCAAATCTGGCGTGGGTTATACCGATATTTATATGACGTCTTCGTCGCTGCCGTGCGGGGACGCGGGAAAGATCGCTGCCTTTCAAATGGCGGACGAACTGCATCGCGCGCTTTGTGCGGCGAAATATCCCGCCTGCCGCTTTACGTTCTATGATGGGGAACCGATATTCGCCGAAGCGGTCGCCTTCGGCATGGGCGCGGGCGTGGGGGAAGGGACGCGCGCCATTCTGCAAGAACTTCTTTCCACCTATCAAAGCGGCACGCTCGTGCTCGATGCGGACGCGCTGAATACGCTCGGCATTTACGGATTGGATCTGTTGCAAGAGAAAAAGTGCCCCGTGATCGTGACCCCGCATATCAAAGAATTTTCCCGCCTCATCAAAAAGACGGTTCCCGAAGTGCTGTCCGATCCCGTCGGGCTTGCCGCGGAATTTGCGAGGGAGTACGGCGTGACCGTGGTGCTCAAAAACAACCACACGGTCATCACGGACGGCGAGCGGACGGCGATCAATACAACAGGCAGCCCCGCGCTCGCAAAGGGGGGAAGCGGAGATGTGTTGACGGGATTTTTGGCAGGCACCTGCGCACGGGGCGTTCCTCCCTTTGAAGCGGCGTGCGTTGCCTGCTATCTGCTTGGGCGGGCGGGCGAGCTTGCCGAGCAAGAACGCGGCTCCTATTGCGTATCGGCGGACGATCTGACCGAAATTCTTCCGAAGTGCATTTTGTCCCTTTAAGCATAGCCGCAGAGGCGCACGGCGATGGCGCAAAAGAGCAAGACGCCGCCTGAAATCACATAATAGAGGGGAAAGAAAGTAAAGAGGCTCATGATCATGAGCAGGGCGCCGCTGATGAAAAAGGGGCGCGCGTTGCTCTTGGAGAAAGAGCGGCGCAGCCGTTGCTTCACCGTTCGTCGCGGGATCTCGCCGCAGATGAGAGGGGAGGGAATCGTGTCTGTTTTGACAAAGAGGCGATAGATCTCATCGCCGCACAGTGCGGAGCGGCCGAAGGAGGAGAGCAGCTTTTCCGCATCGTGCGACAGCGTATTGCAGGCAACGGAGAATGGCTCTGTGCCGTACTCGCGCAGCAAATAAGCGATTTGATCGGCACCGACAGGCTCCATGGTAAACAGCGGAACGAGCGGCACGCCGTCCACCGAAAGGGTATCTCCCTCGCAGTGGGCGGCTTTTTCATCGGCAAGGAGCGCGGCAAGGAGGGCCGCCCGTACCCGCTCGGGCTTTTCGAGGGTGAGATGTAAAAGCAATGCCTCCCGTTCTTCCAGCTCCTTCTTGTTCATGTATTTCTTGCGGCCGCTTCGGTACATGAGCAAAAAACAGATCCCGCCCACGGCAAGCGCGATCAGGATGGAGCACAAGACGGCGGCCCACATCGGCGTGCGGTAAAAGCGTAGGATGCCGAGCGCCAACAGCAGGCTGCTGCCGCTGTAAAACAGGAGATCGGCAAGAAAGGCGATCCGTATCTTTTTCATGTTCTGATTTTTGACGCCGTTTTTTGATTTTAGTCTTGCAAACAGACAAAAAATATGGTATGATGTGGGTATGAAGGTAGCGGTGTTCGGCGGGTCTTTCGATCCCGTTCATACAGAACATGTACGGTTTGCGAAGGCGGCGATCGAAGAGCTTAGGCTCGACCGTCTTATCGTAATGCCTTCCTACCGTGCGCCGCACAAATCGGCGGGGGCCGTCGCAAGCGGGGAGGATCGGCTCGGGATGTGCCGCATCGCTTTTTCAGAGCTTCCTGCCGCCGAAATCAGCGACTACGAGCTGCGGGCACAGGGGACGAGCTATTCCTATCTCACCTGCCGCCGTTTTCGAGAAAAATTTCCGCACGATACGCGTTATTTTCTCGTCGGTGCGGATATGTTGGAGAATTTTTTCAGCTGGCGCGAGCCGGAGGACATATTAAAAAATGTTACGCTCGTTGCCTGCGTCCGCGGAAAGCGGGAAATCAGCGGAATGCACGCAAAGTTTCGGGAGCGCTTTGGAACGGATTTTAGCGAGCTTCATTTCTGCGGCGGCGAGGTTTCCTCATCCGACATCAGGGTGGCGCTCGCATTCGGCGAAGAACCGAAGCGGCCGTCGCTAGACCCGAAAGTCTTGTGCGAGATCCGCGAGAAGGGGCTATACCGCTATGATGCGGCGCAGGCCTTGGCCCTCGAAACACCCGAGCGCAGGCGGCACAGCTATCGCGTTGCGTTACTTGCGACGCAGCGGGCAAAAACCCTCGGGATACCCTTTGACAAGGCGCTGCTTGCCGCTATGCTCCATGATTGCGGAAAATATGTTCCGCTGTCCAGCCCGATGCTACGGGGCTTTTTGGCCCCCGATGGGGTACCCGAGCCTGTCATGCACCAATATGTAGGCGCCTTTCTCGCCGAGCATGTATTCGGGATCGGCGATCGGGAGATCCTCTCGGCGATCTCCTATCACACGAGCGGAAGGGCAAATATGTGTACGCTCGAAAAACTACTCTATCTTGCCGATCTGCTGGAAGAGGGGCGTACTTTTCAGGGCGTAGCGGCGCTCCGAGAACTCTTTTGGAAGGATCTTGATGCGTGTCTTGCCCGTTCCTTGAAGGAGCAGGTGGAGTATCTCGTTACAACAGGAAAGCCGCTGTATCCGCTTACATTGCAGGCAATGCAGTATTATTCCGACTTCGATATTGCAAAATAGCGCTATTTGCATAGTATTATTTCAGACATGATATTGCAAAAATCAATACTATGCGTGGCATAATAACAAAAATGGAGGGACTTTTATGGAAAGCAAGGAACTTGCACGCGAGTGCTGTAAGGCGCTTTCGGCGAAAAAGGGCGAGGATATCGTCATATTGGACGTGAGCGAGCAAACGGTGGTGTGTTCCTATTTCGTCATCGCAAGCGGAAAGAGCACGACGCAGGTCCGCGCGCTCGGCGATAACGTCGAGGAGGAACTCAAAAAGAAATTCGATCTCTATCCCGTCCGTACCGAGGGCTTGCGCGAAGGGCGTTGGGGCGTGCTCGACTACGGGGATGTCGTCGTGCATATTTTCAACGAAGAAAGCCGCCTCTTCTATTATCTCGAGCGCCTCTGGGACAGCGGAAAGAACATTACCAAATACGAGGAATGAGCGCACAAGTACCTTTTCTGCGCAACCGAAAATAAGGGGAGCCGTTCGGCTCCCCTTATTTTCGTAAGGAAAGAAGTTTAGCGAAAGCTGATCTCCTTTGGTTCGGCATACTCCTTCTTCGGACGCTTTTTCTTGCGTTCCACAAGATAATAGACCGGCTCCGCCTTCTTTTCGGGAAGTTTCGGCGGCTCTACGGGCAGTTTTCGGAAGAGCGCGCGATACCCCGCTACAATGAGTTTTGCGAGTTGGACGGCAATGAACACGAGCAGAAAGAGCATCACGCACCAGCCGAAGCCTTGCCATTGTACGGAAAGAAGGGTCATGTCCGCATTATAGCAGACGCGCTATTGTCACAATTTATATCATTTTTGCATACTTTGGGTGAATTGGGAAAAAATAGCAGGTATGGCTGAGGAAATGGTTTTATCGGCTGCGGAGGCAGCGGAGTTCGGGGAATTCAAGCGCGCGCGCAGGGAAACGGAGATCGCCTTTGTGCTCAAAAAGCTCATCATCGACGCTTCTCGCCGTGAAACCGACCGCGCCGCTCTCAAAAAGGCCTGCGAAACCGCACAGCGCCTGCATGCGAGCGGCGTGCTCGTATCTCCCGTGCATGTAACGCTCGCGCGAAAACTTGCGGGGAAACAGCCGATCCCGCTTTGCTGCCTTGTCGGGGGCACGGGGGAGAGCCTTATCGCCATCAAAAAAGCGGAAACCAAGCGCGCCGTGCGGCAGGGTGCCAAAGAGATCCGGCTTGTCCTGTGCTATTCGCAGCTCACGGGAGGGGGGCTTTCCTATCTGAAACGGGAGGTGAAGCGGGTCCGCCGCGCCGTGCGGAAGTGTACGCTCATCGTTTCCCTTGAAGACCGCGCTCTGAGTACGGACGAGGTGGCGCTCGGCGTGCGTGCGTCGGTCGCGGGAAAGGCAGATGCGGTCTGCGTGCACGGCGAACTCCCCTTGGTGGAACGCGCGGTAGCGGCGGGCATGGGGAAGATCCGCATTGAGGTTTCGGGCGTGGAAAATGCCGAGCAGCTCCGATTGCTTTTCAAGGCGGGGGCGGACCGCGCCACGACGGGCAAGGGAGAACAGATCGCCGAGGAATTGTACGCCGCCGACATCTCCCGCGGATATTCCGCCATACAGGAAGAAAGGCAGCCGCCCGACCCGCCGCTAAGCCCTTAAAAGACAGAAAACCTCTCCGCTCCTTAAGAAAGAAAAAGGGCGGATTTTTTTCAAACTTTCCCTCAAATTTTCTTTTCCTGCTTAATTTCCATAAAACAGGGTAAAAACGCTTTGAATTTTTCGGAAAATATTGTAAAATAGTCGGGTAGCACAATTATATTTCATGGAGCGACTATGGGAATTTTCAATTTTTTGGCGAACAGCGACAGCCGCCGCAGCCTGAGAAAACTCGATAAAATGGCGCTCGAGGTCGAAAAGCTCGAGCCGAAATATCAAAAAATGAGCGACGCGGAGCTGAAGAGCCAAACGGCGGTCTTGAAAGAGCGGCTCGCCAAGGGTGAAACGCTCGAGGACATCATGTTCGACGCCTTTGCGGCTCTCCGCGAAGCGAGCTGGCGCGTGCTCGGCATGAAGCATTTCCATGTACAGATCATCGGCGGCATCTGCCTCTTCCAAGGGCGCATTGCCGAGATGAAGACGGGCGAAGGCAAGACTTTGGTCGCCACCCTTCCAAGCTATCTCGAAGCGCTTTCGGGCCGCGGCGTACACATCGTGACGGTCAACGACTATCTTGCCCGCCGCGACGCGGAATGGATGGGGAAGGTACACAAATTCATGGGGCTTACCGTCGGCGTCGTCGTGCCCGGCATGGACGACGACCTGAAGAGGAAGGCCTATCAAAGCGACATCACTTACGGCACGAACAACGAATTCGGCTTCGACTATCTGCGTGACAATTTGAAGTCCGATCTCCGCCTGATGGTGCAACGCGAACTCAATTTCGCCATCGTCGACGAGGTCGACTCCATCCTCATCGATGAGGCGAGAACGCCGCTCATCATTTCGGGAAAGGGAGAGCAGTCCTCTTCGCTCTATGAGCAAGTCGATAAATTCGTCCGCACGCTGACGGGCGGCTTCGACGACGATCTCAAAGATCTTGAAAACGAGAAGCGCGTCAAGAAGTCGGAAGCGGGGGAGAGAAAGCTTGCCAAAGCCGAAGAACTCAATTGGGACTACGTCATCGAGCGTAAGGACAAGCAGGTGCAGCTCACGGAATTCGGTGCGGAAAAGGCGGAGAAATGGTTCAACATCGACAATGTCGCCGATGTTTCCCACTTGACGCTCAACCACCATATCCAGCAGGCGCTCAAAGCGCACAAGCTCTTCCACCGCGATGAGGAATATATGGTGATCGGCGACGAGATCATCATCGTCGATGAATTTACGGGCCGCCAGATGATCGGGCGCCGTTACTCCGACGGTTTGCACCAGGCGATCGAAGCGAAGGAAGGCGTAAAGATCCGCGAGGAAAACAAGACATACGCCACCATCACTTTCCAGAATTATTTCCGTCTTTACCGCAAACTTTCGGGCATGACGGGTACCGCCAAGACCGAGGAAGGCGAATTCCGTACGATCTACTCTCTCGATGTCATCGAGATCCCCACCAATAAGCCCGTTAAGCGCCAGGACCTTCACGACAGGATCTTTGCGACCGAAGAGGGCAAGAAGAAGGCGATCGTGCGCGAGATCGTGGAGCGGCATGAAAAGGGCCAGCCCATCCTCGTCGGTACCGTTTCCGTGGATAAATCGGAGGAGATCTCCCGCCTCCTGCGCCGAAACGGCATTCAACACAATATTTTGAACGCCAAGAACCATGAACGCGAAGCGGAGATCGTGGCGCAGGCAGGCAGATACGGCGCGGTGACCATTTCGACCAACATGGCGGGCCGCGGTACCGATATTCTGCTCGGCGGCAACCCCGAATATCTTGCCAAGAAGCGCTTGCGTGAGGAGGGGATCGACCACGATACCATCGAGCTTGCGACGAGCTATGCCGAACTCGACGAAGAAACGTTGGCCGTCCGCGAGCGCTACCAGAAGCTGTTCAGCGCCTATAAGCAGCAGACGGACGAGGAGAAAGCTAAGGTCATCGAGGCGGGCGGTCTTTGCATCATCGGCACCGAGCGCCACGAAGCGCGCCGTATCGACAACCAGCTGCGCGGCCGTTCGGGCCGACAGGGGGACGTCGGTACCTCCATCTTCTTCATTTCGCTCGAGGACGATCTCATGAAGCGGTTCGGTGGCGAGCGGATGAAGGGGATCTACGAACGCTCCAAGATGCAGGAGGACGAGTGCCTGGAGGCCAAGCTGCTCTCCCGCCTGATCGAATATGCGCAGAAGCAGATCGAGGGCAAGCATTTCGGTGCCAGAAAGACGGTCTTGCAGTACGACGACGTGATGAACAAGCAACGCATGCTCATCTATGCGGAGCGCATGAAGGTCCTCAAGGGGGAGAACGTCCACGAACAGATCTTGAAATATATCCCCGACTATGCGGAGAGCATCGTCCGCAGCGCAGTCAACGCGGACGATTCGCCCGATAAGTGGAACGAGGATGACCTCAATACGGCGCTCGAGCAAAAACTTTTGCCCGAGGGCACAAAGTATGTGACGCGTGAAAAGCTCGAAAAATGGGATTATCCCAAGGCCCTCCAAAAAATCTCCGCCCGCACCGAAAAGGCCTACGAGGAGAAGATCGCACATCTGAAAGAGGAAACGGGGATCGACTTCTCGGATGTGGAGCGGCAGATCCTCCTGAGAAATGTCGACCGCAACTGGATCGACCATATCGACGCGATGGATCAGCTCAGAAAGGGCATCGGACTTCGCGCGTACGGCCAGACCGACCCCGTGATCGCCTACAAACAGGAAGGCTCGGCAATGTTCAACGAGATGATCGAGCGCATCCAGACCAATACCGTTGCGATGCTGCTCAAAGTCCGCGTCGAAGTGCGCCAGCAACCCGCGCAGCGGATCATGCCGACGATCCCGCAGGCGCCTCGTCCCCAACCGCAGGCACCCCAGACTGCGCAGGAAACGCCGAATTCCCGTCCTGCCGTTGCGCCCGCCGTTCCGAGTTCTCCGCAGTCCCTCCGCGGTGTGGAAACGCAGGGCATGCAGATCCCCACGGCCGTGGATGTCGACAGCTTAAAGACGAGCGGTTCGAGCAAGTTCAATCCTGCCTCCATGCCGAAGCAGAAGAAAATCGGGCCGAACGATCCCTGCCCCTGCGGCAGCGGCCTCAAATATAAGAAGTGCCACGGGAAACCGTATTGATTATTCGCAAAAAATCTTGCTTCGCAATCTTTTCTGCGAGGAGATTTACTTCTTTGTCTTAACTTGCTTAACCTCTCGTTCGTTTCATCGGACAAAAAGGCAAAAGTAATTGCCAAATTGAGTCGCCCACGGCGGAAATCAATTCCGCCTAAGGCAAAATAATTTGAGAACACCTTTTCTTGCCTCCTCCCAAATTATTGGGGGAGGGTAGGGAAGGGGCCTTACAAAAGACCATCATCATAAGGACATTATGTTCAAAGCAGACGATTATAGATTAAAACTCAAAGGGCTTGAGGAAATGCTCGCCGAGGCGAAATATGCGCTCGACATCGACAATCGTGCCGAACAGCTCAAGACATTGAAGGCAGAGCAGGAACTCCCCGAAGTTTGGCAGGATTTAGAGCGCTCCAAAAAGATCGCGCGCGAAATTTCTTCCATTGATGGGAAAGTCGCCTCCTACAATGCAGGCAGGAAAGCGCTGGACGACGCAAACGAGATCATCGACCTCATCGAGGAAACCGAGGAAGAGGACCTCGTGCCCGAGCTTGACAAGATGCTTGCCGTTGCCGAGAAGGACATCGAAGAGATGCGCATCCGTGCGTTGCTGCGCGGAAAGTACGATAACAGCAACGCGCTGCTCGCGCTCCATGCGGGCGCAGGCGGGACAGAGGCGTGCGACTGGTGCGCCATGCTCTACCGCATGTATTGCCGCTACGCTGAAACCAACGGCTTCAAGGTGACGGAGATCGACCGCCTTCCCGGGGACACCGCAGGGCTGAAATCCGTCGACTTCAAGGTGGAAGGGGAGAACGCCTATGGCTATCTCAAAGCGGAGATCGGGGTCCACCGCCTCGTGCGCATTTCGCCTTTCGACGCCAACAAGCGGCGCCAGACCTCCTTTGCCTCGCTCGAGGTCATGCCCGAAGTGGACGATGATTCGGAGATCGAGATCAAGGACGAGGATATCCGCATCGACGTGTACCGCTCCTCGGGCGCTGGCGGACAGAAGGTCAATAAGACGGAAACCGCCATCCGCATCACGCACTTCCCGACGGGCATCGTCGTGACCTGCCAAAACGAGCGCAGCCAGCTGCAAAACAAAGAGATGGCGTTCAAATATCTGCGCTCGAAGCTGTTGGAAAAGCAGATCGAACAGCGCATGGCAGATGAGGCGGCACTGAAAGGGGAAACGAAAAAGATCGAGTGGGGTTCCCAGATCCGCTCCTATGTTTTCTGTCCCTACACCCTTGTCAAAGACCACAGAACGGGCTATGAAATGGGAGATGTGCAGGCGGTCATGGACGGAAATATTCAGGGATTTATCATCGATTACCTCAAGAAATCATAAATTATGTCTGACATAGTACTGTGTAAAAGGGAAAAAGAGCCGATCATTCTCGGAATTGAGTCCTCCTGCGACGAAACGGCGGCTGCCGTGATCCGCGGGAGGAAGCTTTTATCCGACGAAATTATTTCCTCCGCGCCCACGCAGGCGCTCTACGGCGGCGTGGTGCCCGAGATCGCTTCCCGCGCGCACACCGACGCGATCGACGAGGTGGTGGACCGCGCCATTTCGCACGCAGGAATAAAGAAGGAGGATCTCGGCGCCGTTGCCGTCACTTACGGCGCGGGACTTTTGGGGGCGCTGCTTGTGGGGCTTTCCTTTGCGAAGGGGCTTGCCTACGGGCTGGAGATCCCCCTCATCGGCGTCGATCATATCCGCGGGCACCTTGCGGCTGCCTATCTCGAGGACGAGGACTTAAAGCCGCCCTTTGTGACCTTGCTTGCAAGCGGCGGGCACACGGCGATCCTCTTTGCAAAGACGGAAACCGAATTCGAAGTTTTGGGTTCTACGCTTGACGACGCGGCGGGGGAAGCATTCGACAAGGTCGCGCGCGTACTGTCGCTTCCCTATCCCGGCGGGCCGCAGGTGGAAGCGCTCGCGCGGGAGGGCAAGCCGACGGTCCCGCTTCCCGTAATGCTCAAAGGGGAGGGCGGGTACCATTTTTCGTACAGCGGCCTTAAGACTGCCGTCATCAACTACGTTCACAACAAGGAGCAGAAAAGGGAGGAATGGAGCCGTGCGGACGTTGCGTGTTCGTTCCAGCATGCCGCGCTCGATATCCTCGTAAAGAAAACCGCCGAGGCCGCCCGTGAAACAGGGGTCGGCACCGTTACCGCGGGCGGAGGGGTCATCGCAAACGGTTATCTGCGCGAGGCGCTCACGGAAATGTGTGCGCGCGAAGGGTTAAAGCTCGTGCTCCCCGCCAAGAAGCACTGCACGGATAACGCCGCCATGATCGCCTCTGAGGGGCTGCTCCGCTACCGCGCAGGCTTGTTTTCGCCTCTTTCGCTGAATGCCGAGGCGTATATCCCGCTCTCTTGAAAAAAGGCTCATAAAACCCGCCCGAATGCGGAAACTGCATTCGGGCGGGTTTTTCTATGAAACATCAAACGATCTATTTCAAAAATGCGCCGCGGATCGTTGCGACGAGCACGATCGCGGGCACGAAGGAGTGTGCGGGGATCATCGGCCGATATGTGGAAACGGCGCTCTCCGACGACATGTACGGGGAGAGCACGTTCGAAAAGGCGGAGTGCAAGATGCTCTCGCACGTCATCGACGGCGCGATCGCAAACGCGGGATTGAAGAGGCACGAAGTGGATATGATCGTTTCGGGCGATCTTCTCAACCAGATCATCTCGGCGAGCTTTGCCGCGCGCGACTTTTCGGTGCCGTTCCTGGGTGTGTACGGCGCGTGTTCCACCATGGCGGAGAGTCTGGCAGTGGCGGCGACCTTTCTCGACGGCGGCTACTGCGACCGCGTGGTGGCGGCGACGGGAAGTCATTTCGCCTCGGCGGAGCGGCAGTACCGCTATCCTTTGGAACTCGGCACCACCCGTCCTCCGCAGTCGCAATGGACGGTGACGGGGGCAGGCGGCGCGCTCCTTGCGCGGGAGGGGAACGGCGTGAAGGTCACGGCGGCGACCCTCGGGAAAGTCGTCGACTACGGCATTACGGACGTCAACAACATGGGCGCCGCCATGGCGCCCGCTGCGGCGGATACGCTGCTTACCCACTTCCGCGAAACGGGAGAAGAACCCGAGGACTACGATCTCATCGTCACGGGGGACCTCGGCGCGCTCGGCAGCCGTATCCTCAAAGACCTGACGTGGGAAAAGGGGCTGGATATCGGAAAAAACCATGTCGACTGCGGCGAGATCATCTACAACGTCATCGAGGACGAGTTCCAGGGCGGGAGCGGCGCGGGCTGCTCCGCCGTGGTACTCAATTCTTATCTGTATACCAAGATGATGACGGGAGGCTTCAAGCGCATTCTGTTTGCGGCAACGGGGGCGCTGCTCTCTACGGTTTCCTCGGGACAGGGGGAGAGCATTCCCTGTATCACGCACGCCGTTGTTTTGGAGAGGTGAATATGGAATATCTGCAAATTTTATTGATGTTTTTGAAAGCCTTTGCGGTGGGCGGACTCATCTGTGCGATCGCACAGCTCGTGATCAATTTCACCGATCTTACCGCAGGTAAGATCCTTGTCATTTTCATGCTCGCGGGAGTGGCGCTCACGGCGCTCGGGCTGTATCAACCGCTTGTGGAATTTGCGGGAGCGGGGGCGACCGTGCCCATTTCGGGCTTTGGATATCTGCTCGCAAGCGGCGCAATGAAGGGGGCGGAAAAGGGGCTGTTTGCTGCCCTTACGGGACCGCTTGTCGCCGCAAGCGCGGGCGTGTCCGCTGCGGTCGTCTTTTCCTTTATCATGGCACTCATCTTCAAGTCGCACACGAAGAAGAATTGAAATGGTTTAATCTATGTGGAAAGCGGGGACAGACTGCCCCCGCTTTCCGCATGGCTCGTTAAATCGCAACCGCAATCGACCCGTAATAATTAAACCACCCCATTGTTTTTCCGCGAAATTATAACGCTATCGTTTCGGTCTTGAAATCGCAATAATATTCGGCTTTTATCCCCTTGAATTTCAACACGCAATAGTCGGGGTCTGTCACGCCTTGCTTATAAAACATCTTGTCGCCGAAGCGCCAGATCTCGTCCTTCGTCGCTTGGTCGGTGCAGACCTGCATTTCGCCGATCATCGAAACGCCCTGATACTTGAATTTTCCGCGTTTATAAAAATAGATACAAGCCTTGTTATTTGCCAGATACTGCTTGATCTTGTTGGACGAAGTGTTTGTCGTGAAGTAGATTTCGTTGCCGTCAATCTTGCGCGGGGCAAGCATGGCGCGTATCACGGGATACCCTTGTTCGTTGACAGACGCAATGAACGCCGTCTTTTGTTCGGATATAAATTGCAAAATTTGTGTTTTGTCCATCGTGCTCTCTCCGCGAATTCCTTTTTGCTGTTTTCATTATAACACACAAAACCGCACGGAGGCAAGTGGAAAATCAGGAATCCCCGCCGCTGTCCGGACCTTTGTACTGCTTTTCGGGCGGGGCGGAGCCGACGAGCGTGATCGCCTTTTTTGGGCAGAGATTGACGCAGCGGTAGCAGAGGACGCACTTGCCGAGCGGCTTTGCCTTCTTATTTTGCAGAAGCAGGTTTTCGGCGGGGCAGCTCTTTGCGCACAGCCCGCAACCCACGCAACGCGTTTCATCCACGTTGAGCGCCCGCCGTTTTTCGCTCTCGCCCTTGCGGAAAAATTTGCGCTGCGTAAAGTAGCCGACGCCGCACGAGAGGGGAGAAAAACCGCGTTTGTGCGCCCGTCCGCGCCGACAAATTTGCGCAGCAAATTTGTCGGCGCGGAGTTTTGCCTTTTCGAGGACGGGCGCGATCTCCTCTCCGTTTTTGATTGGGAACATCTTGCAATCGGCAAGGTTGTTCGGCATATTGAACATTTCCGCACCGAGAATGATGCCGCCGTATTTTCGGACCGTGCGGCCGAGGCTGGCGGCGCCGTCACCCGAGTAAAAATACTGCGTTTCGGCTATGAGGAAGCGCTTGCCGCGGAAAAGCCCGCCGTACTTGTGCACGAAATTCCGCATGGGAATGGGCGGAGCCGAGCCGTAGATCGGAAAGGCGAGCAGGATCAGATCGGCCGCTTTGATCTTATCTTCCGCATGGTCAACGCGGCAGATGTCGAACATTTCGGCGGTGTATCGGCATGAAAGTTTTTGCGAGAGATATTCCGCGATATAGCGGGTGTTTCCCGTGCCGGAAAAATAAAATACCGCAAGTACACTCATTTTAACAGAATATGCGCTTCCCGCGGGATCCGTGCCTGCGGAACATGGCACGGGGACGGGCGGGTATATCCCGCGCCGTCCCCGTTCTATCATAGATCCGATCAGCAATTTCAGCCGTCTAAAGCCTTTTTGAACTGTGCGATGAGCTTGCTCTCGATGCGCGATACCTGCACCTGCGAAACGCCGATCTCCCGCGCCACCTCGCTCTGCGTCATATCGCGGAAGTAGCGCAGAACGACGATCTTCTTTTCCCGCTCGGGCAGCCGCTCGATCGCGCTTTTCAAGAGCATTTTGTCGATCATGTCCTCCTGCGTATCCTTTGCGGGCAAGCGGTCTACGAGCGTGACGGATTTTTCGTCTTTGTAGTCGGAACGCTCATAGATCGAGAGAGGCATGCGGGAGGAACCGAGGGTCATCACCACCTCGCCCTCGTCGACGGAAAAGGCTTCGGCAAGTTGCTTGACCGAGGGGGCTTCTCCGTGTTCTGCGGTGTACGATTCGATATATTGGTTCATTTCGCGGGCGGCGCGCTTCATGGCGCGGGAAACTTTGATGCTGCCGTCGTCCCGCAGGAAACGTTTGATCTCGCCTGCGATCATGGGCACCGCGTAGGTGGAGAAGCGGACGCCGAACCGCTCGTCAAAGCCCGCGATCGCCTTCAAAAATCCCATGCAGGCAAGCTCGTAAAGGTCGTCGTATTCCACGCCTTTCCCGAGATAGCGCTTCATGATGCTTTTGAGGAGGGAAACATTTTCGGTGAGCAGCTTTTCCTTGGCTTGGGCGCTTCCGCTCTTGGCGAGGCGGAGATAGCGGAGGGTATCTTGTTCATCGAGCATCGGCATCCGCCCTTGCGCCGATGGTCTTGCTCATTTTTACCGTAGTCCCCACGCCCGGCGCCGATTTTACGGAAAAGCCGCTCATGAAGGTCTGCATAATGGTGAAGCCCATTCCCGAACGCTCCTCATCGGGCAGCGAGGTAAAAAAGGGGGTAAGCGCCTGCGCAACGTCTTCGATCCCTTTCCCGTTGTCCGATACGGTGATATGTAGAGTGGCCTTTTCCGTTTCACAGTCGATGGTGATCCAGTCCTCCCGTTCGGGATAGGCGTGCACGATGCAGTTTGTGACGGCTTCCGACACGGCGGTCTTGATGTCGGATAGCTCCGAAAGGGTCGGATTGAGCGGCAGTGCAAAGGCCGCAACGACGTTGCGGGCAAAGTTCTCGTTCTCCGAGCGGGATAAAATTTTGAGTTGCATTTTGTTCATAGTCACCTAAATTTTGGGGATCAGGCTGTACACGCCGCTCACGGTCAACACCTTGTCGGCGTTGCCGTCGGGGTTTTCGAGCAGCATCGTCATGCCGTAGCCCTTGAGCTTTTTATACCGCCCGATAAGGAAGCCTATTCCCGTCGAATCCATGAATTGGACGCCCGAAAGATCGAACACGGCGCGGGAAAGCCCCGCATGTTCGTCGATCAAACGGTCGGCGCGCAGACGCGCCTCTTTTACCGAGCATTCGTCGAGTTCTCCCGAGAGATAGATATATAGGTCTTGCCCGCGGGAACAGCTCTGCAGCTTCATACCGCCCTCCGAAGTGATTTATCCGTATTGTAGCAGAAAGATGGGCGCCGAAAAAGAAGCAAATAGGGGAAGCGAAAGAAATCATGTCGAAAAAAAGTTTTTCGGAATTTCGGAAAATTTGCGCAAAAATACTTGACTTTTATCGCCGTTTATAATATGATAAACGAGCGTTGCAAATGCGGCAACACTTCGGGCCTTTAGCTCAGTTGGTTAGAGCGGTCGGCTCATAACCGATTGGTCCGCGGTTCGAGTCCGTGAAGGCCCAC
>CANQWX010000029.1 GCA_947627665.1 uncultured Clostridia bacterium | reverse complement strand
AACTTGTCGCAGACACGGAAGCGCGTGGGAACGAAAGGCGGCACCGCGGCGCGGAGATCGCCGCCGAAAGTGTCCACAGGAACGACAGAACAGCCGCCGAGAATGTCCACGGTGCAATACCCGAACACGGCAACGGGAGCGACGCGCACGGGACAATCCGCGCCTTCCTACACCATATCGGGGACAGCAAGGCAGACGACGGAACAGCCGCCGCGGGTACGTTCCCTCGATGACTTTCTGCGGGCAAACCCCCATGTCGAGAACGACCTCGGGGCAAATGACAAAGACCTCTTGAACGGGAAGAATTGGGAAATTCTCAATGAATGCTTGCGAGCGCACGACGGCTACAAGTACACAAAGAGTTTGCGCTCTATCCTTTCCCACTATGAGGAAATCTTGGAAACGTAAAACGGCAAGCAAACACGGAGCAAAATGCCACAAAACCGCGAAAAAAGGGGAAGCAGGATAAGGAAAGTGCCACAGCTTCGCCTCTGACACTTTCGATCCGCCCTCCGCGGGAGGGCTTGGGAGAAGCGGGAAACCCGCCTTCTGTTTTATAATTGTGACATTAGCAAAACCAAGCTGTTCTGCGTGAGAGTACGGCGAGCAGCCCGTCGCGCACACGGGCAAGCGAGAGGCGCATAATATATCAAAAGTAACATAGATCGATGGGGGCAAAATACGGACAAAAAAGGACATCAAAACAAAAATGTCAGCAAAAATTTTCCTTCGTCTCGAAGGAAGAGCGAGATCGACGGGAAACGGTTTCTCGTCATAAGACATTTTGTCGGAGACAAAGATTTAAGTTCGCTTCTCGTTGGGCTTGCCGAGCGGCGTGCAAGCAGAGAAATGGGCTTATGACAAATTTGGGATGTATTATTCTTGCAAAGTTACGATGGTTGTGGTATCATAGACGTACCATAACTTCTTTGCTTTGACGGAAAAGGAGGTACAATGTCAAAGCAAATACAACTGAATAAAATCGGAATTTATATGCGACTCAGCCGTGATGACGAAAAGGCAAGCGAATCTATGTCGATCGAGCATCAGCGGATCATTCTCAAGAAGTACGTCGAGGATAACGGCGGCACGATCGTGGATGAATACGTTGACGACGGATACTCGGGAACGAATTTCGACCGTCCCGGCGTGCAAAGACTTCTTTCGGACGCGCAGACAGGGAAGATCGACACGATCGTCGTGAAAGACCTATCGAGGTTCGGGCGCAACTACATTCAGGTGGGGCAGTATATCGACTATATCTTCCCCGCATACGGGATCCGCTTCATTGCTCTTAACGACAACGTAGACACCGCGGACAGGGGTTCGACGGCGATGGACATGATGCCGATCATGAACGTGTTCAATGAGTGGCACGCCGCGAATACGAGCAAAAAGATACGGGCTGTATTTGAGGCAAGCCAGCGTGCGGGCAAGTACACGAATTGGAATTATCCTTACGGGTACAAAGCGGGAAATGACGACAAGCGCACTGCCGTGATCGACGATGAAGCGGCAAATGTGGTGCGGCGCATCTACGATCTGCGCTTGCAAGGAAATTCGGCGAGGGCGATCGCAAGAATCCTCACTTCGGAAGGCATTCCAAACCCTGCAGCGCATTATACGCGGCTCGACGGCAAAAAGTGGGAGCGGAACTGTTCCCCGTTTTGGGTGCCGCGGACGGTGCGTTGGATTCTATCCAATCCGACCTACCTCGGTAGCACGACGCAGCATAAGACGACGCGGGTTTCCTACAAAAACCACAGGATCGTCAATGTGCCCGAAAGCGAATGGATCGTGACCGAAGGCGCGCACGAACCAATTATCTCAAAAGAGATTTGGGACAAGGTGCAGGCGACTTACGCATCGGAGCGCGGGAGATCGGACAAAACGGGAAGAGTTCACTCCTTATCGGGACTCGTCGTTTGCCCCGATTGCGGGAAGAAGCTCAAACTCAAAACCGCAAAAGACGCTCATGCTTGCTTCGTCTGCCGCACTTACGTCGATCTTGGAAAACGGTATTGTTCTTCGCATCACATCACCGAGGATACGCTTGAACGGTTGGTGCTAAACGATATTCAATCGCTCGCTTCGACTGTGAAAATCGACGAAGGGAAAGCCAAAGAACGATTTTTGCGCGAGCGGTCGAAGCGGAGTGAAGTGAACAAGGATTCCGATGAAAAGCAACTCAAAGCATATCAAAACAGGCTTGCGGAACTCGATCGGCTCTTGCAGTCTGCGTTTGAAGAAAAGGTCTTGGGAAATTTGCCAGAAAGCGTTCTGAAAAGTCTTTGTGAAAAGTATCAATCGGAAAGAGAAACGATTATGGCAGCGAAGGGCGAAATCGAAGAGAGGCTTTCCGAGAGGAGCAAAGATGACGAAGATGCCGAAGAGTATGTAAGAAGATTGAAGCGTTACGGTGCGTGCGAAAGCCTGACGCGCGAAATGTGCATGGAGCTGATCGACTACATAACGGTGGGCGAAAAGAACGAGACCGGAGAACGCGAGGTCCATATCTACTACAAGTTTCTTGCGGACGGAAGTTCGGAAGAATTCAGAAAAAACAAAATAAAAACCGTCCCATAGGGCACAAGAGCAACAGGTCCCACGGGTCCGCAGGGTGAAATCGGTCCTGCGGGTCTCCAAGGCGAGGTCGGTCCCACGGGTCCCACGGGCGAGATCGGTCCCACGGGTCCTGCGGGTGAAATCGGTCCCACGGGTCCCCAAGGCGAGGTCGGTCCCACGGGTCCCCAAGGCGAGGTCGGTCCCACGGGTCCTATGGGTGAAGTCGGCCCCACGGGTCCCCAAGGCGAGGTTGGTCCTACGGGTCCCACGGGTCCGCAGGGCGAGGTCGGTCCTACGGGTCCGCAAGGCGAAATCGGTCCCACGGGTCCTACGGGTCCGCAGGGCGAGGTCGGCCCTACGGGCGCGGACGCCGTGCTCACGCCGATCGCAAACGTGCCCACGTTGGAGGGCGGTGCGACGGCGGCGGAGATCGTGACGAGCTACAACCAGCTGCTGCAAAATCTTGTCGCGGCGGGACTCATGGAGGCCCCCGGGGCATAAACCGCATAAAGGGGAGGACGTCCGCAAACTCTTGCGGGCGTTCTTTTCGTGTAAGAAATATAAAAAATTTTTAACGAATGCAGCGTATATTTGTATCCTCTTTTACTTGACATAAGCATATTAAATCATATATAATCGAATAATAATGGGTAAATGGCTGTATAAAAACATTGCGGCTGCATAATTTACTGTTTTAAGAACCACATACGGAACGAAAAGGAGTGAGAAAATGAACAGAGTAAGAAAAACGTTTCTTTTGATCACGGGCTGTCTGTTTCTTGCGTGCGCGTCGCTGTTTGCGGCGGCTTGCACGACGGAAGAACCGCAGACGTACAAGCTCCAATACGCGTACACCGCGACCGAGGGCAGCATCACGGCGACGGCGCCTTCGGGCGGCGGAAAGGAATACGCCGCAGGCGAGAGCGTCACGATCACGGTAACGGCGAACAACGGGTATGAGGTGGAGTCCGTCAAGGTGAACGGCACCTCCGTGACCCTCGACGAGGCGGGCAAATATACCTTCCAAATCGAGTCCGACACCACCGTTTCGGCGACCTTTAAGACGGTTGCCGCCGCGGAGAGCTACTCGCTCACGCTCTCCTTTGCGAAAGCGGAAGGAAGCGTTAAGGCGACGGCGCCTTCGGGCGGCGGAACGAAATATGCCGCGGGCGAGAGCGTCACGATCACGGTAACGGCGAACAACGGGTATGAAGTGGAGTCCGTCAAAGTGAACGGCACCCCCGTGACCCTCGGCGAGGAGGGCAAATATACCTTTGAGATCGAGTTCGACACCACCGTTGCGGCGACCTTTAAGACGATTGTCGCGGACGACGGCGTTGTTCCCGCCTCGCGCAGGGGCACCTATCTTTCGCTCATGGCAGGCGCGGGAATCAGCCTGACGCTTGACGCAGACACCGCGGAGTTTATCGGCTTGACCTTTACCGTCGAAGAGGAGGAGGAAAATGTCTACACGCTCACCTCGACGGATCCCGATGGGGACGCCTACACCGTTACGTTTGTTTCTTACGAGGGACTTTCCGACCTCATCCTCTATATCGACATGGGACAGCCCTGCTACTGTGCGAAGGAGGGGGCGGAGCTTCCCTCCGCGGAGCTTCCCGCCTCGCTCGACGGCACGCAGTGGGAAACGGAGGATAAGAGCGATTCGCTCACGATCGACGAGGGCGTCATGAATTGGGCGTCCATGGCGGGCGCGACGCTGCGGCTGCTCACGTTCGACGGCACGAAGGGCGTTCTGCTCGTGACCGAAGCGGGCATGCTCTTCGAAGTCGAACTCACGGGGAGCGCGGACGCCTGCACGGGCATCACCTTCTCCAACGAGGTGCTCGGGGCAAATTACCAATTTGTTCCTAAGACAAGCCCGTCGGTTTCCTTCGCCGAGGAATGGCGCGGCCACTGGTCGAGCAGTTCGGGACACAATGCGGACGTCGCCGAGAACAGCTTCACCTATACCGAATTTGTCGACGGCGTTCTCTGGGACGTGAGCGCGGGGAGCGACAATACCTATACCGCCACGGTGGACGACACGTCCAAAACGATCGGGCTGATCTCCGCGGGCAAGGCGTCGCTGCTCTGGATCGAAACCGTAAAGCGGGGCGTTACCACCATCGAATATATGTATAAGAGCGATTTTGAGGCGTGCTCTGCGGCGCTTGCAGACGATCTCAAGGCGCAGGAATTCCAGGCTGCGGACGATCCGGACCGCTTCTCCATCGACGCGGCGGGCGCGGTAAAACTCGGCGCGGACAAGGCGGAGTGGATCGTCTATACCGCAACGGGGGCGGATTTCACGGGGGTGCTGTTCGTGAAGAAGTCCGCGGTGTATTCCGTTTCTTACTCCGCGGAGAAAAAGACCGTCACCCTCACCCCTTGGCGCAGCACGGCGGGGAAGGAATACACGCTCTTTGTCAACAACTATACTTTCGCCGAAGAGTTCCGCGGCGAATGGATCCAGCCTTGGAACAAGACGACGAGCGGCAAGACTTCGCTCTCGATCGCGGAAAAGGTGCTCACTTACGATTATTCGGGGACGCCGCATACCTACACCGTGGACTGCGAGATCATCGACGGCGTCTATTCGTTCACGATGGACGGCAGCAGATATCAGCTCTCGATGAAGACGAAAGACATCCTGCAATTTGTCCAGAACAACGCGACCCGTTACTATGTGAAGGAAGGCTTTACGCCGCCTACCGTCACGGGCGAATTCTGCGGCACTTCTTGGACGAATACGGTAGGAATTACAACGCGGAAGCTCCAGATCGCGGCAGACGGCTCGGTCACGATCGATCCGGGCGCCGCCACCGATTACGAGGGAATGTGGCTCACCTTCGATCCCCAAACGAACGAAGGGCTTTTCGGCGCGGGCGCGAACTGCTATGAATTCAAATACGCGAGCGGCACTCTCACCGTGCAATGGCTCGGCAACGGCGCGCCTTGGATTTTCACGAAGGACGCCACCCGTCAACCGCTTTCCTCCTTCTCCGCGCCCTTCCTCGGGCATTGGAAGGGTACGGGCGCTTCCGGCGCCGAATGGGAGGTGGAGATCACGGAAAACTCCTTCTCCTTCCACCAAGGCGAAACTTCCCATACGCTTGCGGACCTCACGATCTATGCGGGAGAGGGAACGCTCGAATTCACCGTCGGCGACACCGCGTATACCTTTACCGTGGAGAGCGACGGCTCCCTGAAGATCGCGGCGGGGACCGCTTCCTACACGCTGCCCTCGGCAGCCGAAACGCCCTCCGTGCCTTGGAAGGGAAAGGGGACAAATGCCGACCCGTATCTCATCGAGAATATCTTCGACACATACACCATTTTGCTTGAAGATGACGGGGACGGTTACTTTGCCTATGTGTATTTCACCTATACGCCCTTGCAGGATACGGCGATCAAGATCGATACCGGGTACGATGCGTTTTATCTCAAGATCAGCGCGACAGGCGCCGCGAATTGGATTTGGCGTTCCAATGTCAACAGCACGACGCTCGTCGCGGGAAAGGAATATAAATTCATGGTCGGTGATGGCACAAACGAATATGCCCCCGGCACGACGGTCACCTTCACCATTTCGAAATCGCCCGTCAATGTGCCCGCCGAGCTTGAGGATACCTGGAGCGAGCTTAACGCCAAGGATAACGCCAAAAAGGTGGAGATCGAGGGTTCTTCGATCACCGTGAACGGCGTCGTCTATACCTATTACGGGGATAAGAGCGATACAAGCAGCGGGTATACGTTGACGGCTTCGTCCGCGGACGGATACGAGATCACGCTCGTATATTCTTCCGACGAAGATCATATCACCGTGGCCGACAACAACGGCTTTGCGACATACGAACGCTATCTTGCGCCGATCCCTGAGGGTTTCCAATGGGATTGGAGCGACGGTGCGGGGCATGCGCTCAGCATTACCGAAAAGAGCGTGACGTATAACGGAGATCCCGTAAAGTATACGGCGACAGAGGACAGCGTGACGTTTACGAGTGGAAAGAGCACATTTACGCTCACCCTGCATGCGACCGTACGCAATCTGCTCATCATGAAACAGGGGATCAGTTTCACTTACTATCTCGTCGGGGAAGCCAAATACACCGCCGTGGCGGTCGATCCTTCCTTTACCGGCACGTTCGAAGCCGATCCCACAAATGATCAATGTAAAACGGGTTCCTTCACGATCGAGGCAAACGGCAACGTCGACTGGAAGGTCGACGGCGAAAAGAGCGGGATCGTAATCGCGGTGGACGAGAACAATGTCGTCGTATATTTCCAATCGGACAAAACGGTCAAAGTATTGGCCTATAATGCAAAGCGTTCGGAATACAGTTTCGATAATCAGTTTTTCGTGAAAAAGACGGCCGCGGGCGGCGGCGGGGATACGGAAGAGGATCCCGAGATCCCCTGGAGCGGCTCGGGAACAAAGGATAGCCCTTGGGTCCTTACCTCGCTCGAAAACGATTACGCGGTGAAGATCGGGTTGTCAGCGCCCCCCCTACGCGGACGAATATGAACCCGTCTATTTCACCTATACGGCGGCCGAGAACGCGACCTATACGCTGACGGCAGAGGATGAACTCTTTTACTTCGCCTTGTTCAATTATTCTCCGATGGGCAATTACAGAACGCCGCAGTTTACCTGGGAAAAGGGCAAGAGCGAAACGTTTACGCTGACCGCGGGGCAACAATATACTTTCCGCGTCGGCTACGATTATTATAGTGATACGGCGACTGCGCCGAAGATCGTACATTTCGGGATCGCAAAGCAAGCTGCCGCAACGGCGAACGTTTCCGCGGCGCTTCCCGCCGTTCTTCCCCAAAAGAGCGCCGCAGAACTTTGAAACCCGCCCTTTTGAAGGGTATCACGAAGTGCACTCCGAAGGGTCCTCCTTTCCGGAGTGCACTTTTGATAGAGAGGCCCGTATGTCTGTGGAGGGATGCGGGTTACGGACCGCCGAAAAATTTGACGCGGCGGGCCGGAATATGATATCATTGTATATGGATCGTTTCATACCGCCGTACCGTTCGGAGGAAAGGAGTACACGATGAAAAACTTGAAAAAATATTTTCTCCCGCTGTTGGCTGCGCTCTGTCTGGCATGCGGCGCCGCGGCGTTTTCGGCGTGCGCCAAAGAGCCGCCTCTTCCCGAGGAGAACACGGCGACGCTCACGCTCGACGCGGGCGAGGGAGGCACGTTGGCGCAGAATACCTATTCCGTCAAGGTGGGGACCCCCCTTGCGGATTTCCTCGCCGATAAATCTCCCGTGCCGCAGGAGGGGCTTTCCTTCGAGGGGTGGTATTCGGGCACGGCAAAGCTGAAAGAGGGCGCCACGATGCCCGACGCCCCGCTCACGCTCGGCGCGAAATATCTTGCGGGCTATACCGTTGATCTCTATCTCGAGGACGTGGAGGGGAACTTCCCTGCGGCGCCGCAAAAAAAGGAGGGTACGGCGATCTTCGGCGAACCGTTCACCTATTCGGAGGCGATCGAGCACTTCACGCTCGACACGGAAGAGAGCGTGCTGAACACCGGCCGCCTCACCGCGGGCGCCGTGTTCGAAGCCTACTACACCCGCGACCGCCTCTTTGTCAGCTATGCGGCGGGGCTTGGCAGCACGCAATCCTATGCGGAGAGCGTCGTGTACGGAAAGACGGTGACGCTCTATGACGGGGCGCTGTTCGAAACGCCCCAAACGCAGCGCTTTGTGGGCTGGTCGTCCTCTTTGAACGGTGAGCCGGAACATTTTGCGGGCGAGCAATACGCGCCGCAGTCCGACGTCGTCTTTTATGCGGTGTGGGACGTCGCCTATACCGACCGCTTCGGCGGCGGCGACCTCATCTTCTTCCCGCAGAGGGAGGAGGGCGTGGCTCTGCTCGTGCGCAACGGCGAGGAATACCGCGGCGTACACGACGGCGGGAAGTTTTCCTTTACGACGGAAGGCGGAACGCTCGCCGGGGAAGTCAACGGCAGCCTGTTCGCCTATCTGCGCGAGGACGCCGCGGGCGAATATCTCTTTTATAGCGGCTATTACAACGAACGGGACGAACACCTCCTGCCCGATCGCAAGCTCACGCTCGACGGCTATCTCAACGCCGTCTATACCTATCCCGATGCAAACGGCACGGTCATCGAGGAGAAGGGCACCTATTCCGCTTCGGAAGGGGGCGTCTACACCTTCTATGGGGAGAACGGCACGGGCTTTTCCTTCATGCTCTCGCAGCGGGAGGGGACTCCCGTGTTCTCCGTCCTCGGGAACGAGGCGGGGGACTATGTGCAATTTGTCCCGCTCAACGCCGAAGGACGGGGCATAACGGGCGACTATACCCTCGAACTTGACGGCTACGGCAACTGCACGCTCGGCGTTCCCTACCTCATCTTCCTCGTGATGCACCCGGGGACTTATTACATCGATTCCGTCTATGAAACGCAGACCTCGGAGGGAACGGCGTATTCCTATAAGATCGTTGCCATGATCCCGAACACGCCCAATCATCTGTTGGGGCCGGACGACGTCGCAGAGGTCGCCCTCTATACCGTCCCGCTCCGCGGTGCGGACAGCGTCATGTGGGCGTTTGTGCTCCGCGACGGGAACGCGACGGGCGTCTTTGCGGGCGAAGAGGACGGCGGGGAAACTACCCTTACCCTTGACGGAATGGGACAGTTCGAGGACAGCGCGGTCTACCGCGACGGCGGCGAAGTCTATCGCGGCACCTTCTTCTCCCACGAAAGCGAAATTTTCGGCACGTTGGTCGAATTCACCGCCGTCGGGGGCCAACGGTTCACCTTCCGCCTGTACGAGAGCGAGAGCGGCGAGAAGCGCTTCGAACGTTTCGATGAAAATTACACCGAATATTGGCTTCTCCACGAATCCAACGGCTACGGCTCTCTCACCACGCCCGTGCTCGTCGTCTACGAGGAGGCGGCGGAGGAGGGCAGGCGCGCCGAACTCTACGAGCGCACGGGAGATGCGGCTCTTCAACACATCGCAAGCGGATACGTCACCTCCCGCGACATCGGCGGCGGGCTGCTCTATTACAGCTTCACGCGCACCTCGCTCGAGGAGGGCTATGTGGACGGCGACGTCTGGGCGTCCTTCGAATTCCTCGTGGCGCAGCTGACGTCCACGTCGGGGATCCACGACGTATATTATCTCTTCCGCACCAACGGGGAGGCCGTCTATATCCCCATGCGCGAAGAGGTGGAAGAGGGCGAGCGGGGAGGGCTTCTCTGGTTCGCCTCCGTCGGCGTGAACGGCATGGGCGGGCTGTATTTCGCTGCGGACGGCTCCGTGCTGGAGGGGAGCTTCTCGTGGATCTCCAATAACTTTATGAGCACGCGGAGATTTTTGCAATTCCGCGCCTATACGCCTACGGGGTATCAAAATTACTACTTTGAGGTATTCACGCACACCGAAGGGCAGGGCGTGGACGCCGAATACACTTACACGTTCGCGCGGCTCGCATTCGCGCCGATGGACCTCTTCCGCTTCGAGCTTCTCTCGGACGGAACGCACTACAACGGCAGCGACGTCGTCTATCTCGACGGACGGGGCGGCGCGAGCTTTTTGAAGGATGGCAGATTCACCGACGCCGAGGCGGGTTCCTACCGCGCGACGGATCTCACGGTCTTTGGCGAAACGGTGTATACCTATACCGCCGACGAAGGGGACCATACCTTCTCCTTTGTCATCAAGGAGGATACCTACAGTTTCTGCCACTTCCGCGAGGAGATGAGCGGGACTTTTACGGACGGGAGCAGCGTGCTCCGGCTGGACGGCTACCACCGCGCCGAATACACCGCGGACGGGCAGAGGATCCGCGGCGAGTACTACTTTACCGATCCCGCCTCGGTGCAGTTCACGGCGGACGAAAGCGGCAAAGTGTACGCCTTTGCGCTCGACGGCGACGGCTTCGTTCTCCGCGACGCCGCCTACGGGACTTACCGCCTCGTCGACATCAACGGCGATGCCTACCGCGGCATGCAATACACCCTCGCATGGGACGGCTTTGGGAGCTTGGAGGTCCGCGAGGGCGAGAACGTCGTTGCGATCGGCAAATACCAGCTGTCCGACGCGGCGGGCGGACAGTACAGGATGCGCGTCATCTGGGAGGACGGCGAAAAGGTGTACACCGTGCGCCTTTCCGAAGGATCGTGCACCGTGTTCGAGGAATCGGCGCAAGGGAGCTTTGTTTCCCCGTCGTGGACGCAGCTGCGGCTCGACGGCCTCGGAGGAGGCTATTATATCGACGGCTTCGGTATCCGCCACAGCGGGACCTACCGCCTTTTCGACGCCGATTTCGGCATGCTCGCCGAGGGCGACTCGCATTTCTACTTCGTGCTCGACGGCAACGGCAAGTTCCACATTTCGGACAACACCGCCTCCTACGGCACCTATTATGCGGGCGACTTTACGGCGGTCATCGTGGGCGAGCAGATCCGTTACGAAGGCGTACAGAGCTACTACCATGTGGAAAACGGCACCGCCTTCCTCTACACCGCGGACGAAACGGCGTCGCCTTACCGCTACAAAAAAAGTTCTTTCCCCTTCCCCGCGGGGGATTCCTGCGAGATCGGCGGCAAGACCTATTACCGCTACGGCGGCGGGGAGATCGTCCTGCACGACCGTGACAACGGGCTGGAACTCCGCTTTACGCCCGGCGCTCCCGACACGGAACACGGCGCCGAGATAGACGTGCGCGCGACTTTGAACGGCAAGGATGGCTTCGGGTTCTATGTCGCGTACAGCGAAGACGCGCTCGAAACGTACATGCTCAGCTATTACTATAACAATAACGCGTTCGGGTTCCTTCTTCAAACGGGCTTTGTCGGGGATAACGAAGAAAATACTTTCTCGTTGCAGGGCGCTCAAATTTACCGCAACCAAGCGGGCGAATATATCATCCATACCCCCAAAGCGATGGGCTATTGGGGGAGAGAGGACTCTCTTCTCGCCATAATGCAAGAGAACGTCTACACGGGCTATCTCGGCTCCGTCATGCAGGGGGGGACCTACCTCACTTTCGAATCCGCCCTCGGGGACTTTTACGGCCTGTTTGTGTTCGACGGCCCCGATAATTTCCGTCTGGTGGACAACAGCGGCTACGATCTCGTCTATTTGGCGGAGGAGGATCTGGCTTCCATCGTCATGGGGCAAGTGCTCTATATCAACGGCAGGCTCCACTATTACTTTGTCGAGGATGGAAAGATCTATCTCGTTTCCGCAGACGGAAACACGCAGATCCCGATGCCCGCAGGCGACACTTACGAGTACGAAGGCCAGACCTATTACCGCTGGAACGGCGAAGAGATCCGCATGACGGGGACCCTTCGCTGGATCTCGCAGCAGGGGGTGCAGACCATGGATGACGTGGCGCTCTCCTTTACCCCGAACGCCGTATACGATCTCCGCGCGCCCGCCACGCTCGGCGGTTACAGCGGCTTTACCTTGCAGGTGAAGTACAGCCGCGGGGTCGCAACGCCCTATCTTGTGTACGGCGAAACGGAGTACCGCTGCGCCGTCATGAAATATCGTCCGGGCGGCGCGGAAAACGGCTTTATCGTTGAGGCGCGGGATACCTCCATTACCCGCCGCGACGCCGTGACGGGCGGCTTCCAGAACGGCGGTATCATCATGGATATGCACGCGGGCGTCGGCCCGATCTCCATGGGGAGCGAACAGTATATCTTTGTCCTCAACTACGAGCTGGCAGACAATACCTATTTCGAAATGATGCAATTCGTGCGTGCCCGTTCGGAACTGTCCGTCGTGGGGCACAGCGAGGAATACGGCGATCTGTATGAAACGCTCATCCCCGCCTTTGTGGGCAGCGAGCAAGTCACCTATTCGATGCGCTGGTTCTTCTCGTCGGCGACGGAGTATATCCTCGAATCGATCGCGCGTTACACCGAGTTCGACACGGGAGAATACATCGTCAAGACCCGCGAATATCTGCACAGTAACGCCTTTTCCATCTACGCGGGCTGCGCCGCGGGCGACATCATCGACGTGCGGCTCTACCGCAAGAGCGGGGACGAGGCGGTGTTCATCGAACCCGAAACGGTCAACGTGAACGTGGAAAAGTTCGTGACTTACCGCGCAAAAGACGGAACGTCTTACCGCATCCGCTATACCTTCGGGCAGACGAACTTCATTACGGGCGCCGAAGTGAACGTTTATACCTAAGCGTTACACAGAAGGGGGGGAAGGCAGGGGTCAAACCAGCGCCTGCAACTCCTTCAAAAAGATCTCGCAACACTTCGGGAATACCTGATACTTCTTCCACGCGATGTCAAGATGGGAAACGAGCTTCGGCGCAAGCGGACGGAAGCAGAGTTCGCTTGTACCCGAAGTGTTGATGATGTGTTCCAGCCCCACGGCGTATCCCACGCCCTCCTTGACAAGCAGGGACGCGTTGTACAAGAGGTCGTAAGTCGCCACGATATTCAGCTCGTCCGACCGCCTTTGGAACCAATCGGTGATGACGCTTTTCCCAAGCGAGTGGCGGGAGCGGATAAGTGGCGCGTCCCTCAGATCTTCGGGCGTGACAAATTCCTTTTCCGCGAGCGGACTGTCTTTTCGCATAAGAACGCCCCAAGTATCTACGAGGGGAAGGCGAAGATAGTCATACTTAGAAAGGTCTGCGGGTTCGATGAAGATGCCGAAGTCGATCAGCCCTTTATCGAGTTTTTCCGCGATCGTCATCATATCCCCGCTGTACAAGTGAAACTTGACGGCGGGGTATTTTTCCCGCACGGTGCGCGCCGCTTTCGCTACGATTTTGAGAACGTAACTTTCGCCCCCGCCGATATAGACGTCGCCCCGAATTTCCGCAGACGGCGAAGAAAGTTCCGCTTCCGTCTTTTGATATAGGTCCAAAATTTCCTCGGCGCGTTTTTTAAGAAGTTCTCCCGCTTCGGTGAGCGTGATCTTTCTGCTTCCGCGGATAAAGAGCTGCCCACCGAGTTCTTCTTCCAGATGCTTCATTTGCCGCGACAAGTTTGGTTGGGATACATACAGCGCTTCCGCCGCTTTCAAAATGCTCTTTTCCCTTGCGACCGCCAGAAAATAGCGCAGTTCTCTCAGTTCCATAAGGCCTCCTTTTAAGGCATTTTATCACGAAAAATTATACCTGTCAAGCATAGAAAAACTATAAAATATAAGTATTTGACATAATCCTTTGCCCGATTTATAATGCAGTTATGGACAGGGCACAATTTATAGGCGCGATGAAAGAGGATACCTACATAAAGGCGGGTTCGGATGCGCATCGCTATATGCACGAAATGTCGCAGCGGGCGCTTACGTTTACGGCGGAGATCAACGGGAAGTATCATGAGCCGGAGGAACTGCGGCGGTTGTTTTTTGAACTCATCGGGCAAAAAGAGGACGAAACGTTCGGGCTGTTTCCGCCCTTTTCCACCGACTATGGACTGAATATCACGCTCGGCAAGCGGGTCTTTATCAATTCGGGCTGTTGCTTCCAAGATCAAGGCGGGATAGAGATCGGCGACGATTGCCTCATCGGACAGCAGGTGGTGATCGCAACCTTAAATCACGATTTGGATCCCGCTCGTCGCGGCAATATGTTTCCCGCACCCGTGAAGATCGGAAACAAAGTCTGGATCGGCGCACACGCAACGATCTTGCCGGGAGTAACGATCGGCGATGGGGCTGTTGTCGGAGCGGGCGCGGTCGTCACAAAGGATGTTCCCGAAAATGCCATTGTAGCGGGCGTTCCCGCAAAAATCATAAAAACCATCAAGGAGTAAAAAATCATGGAAGAATTGAAGTTAACGAAGGAATGGGACAAAGTATTCCCCCAAAGCGAGAAGGTGGAGCATAGCAAGGCGACCTTCCATAACCGTTACGGCATCACGCTTGCCTGCGACGTGTATAAGCCGAAAGGAGCAAAGGGAAAACTTCCCGCCGTCGCGGTCGCAGGACCCTTTGGCGCAGTCAAGGAACAGAGTTCGGGGCTGTATGCGCAGGAACTTGCAGAGCGCGGCTTCCTTGCAATCGCGTTCGATCCTTCCTTTACGGGGGAGAGCGGGGGAGAGCCGAGATACGTCGCCTCGCCCGACATCAACACCGAGGACTTCTCGGCGGCGGTGGACTTCCTCTCCTGCCGCGAGGACGTAAATGCAGATAAAATTGGCATCTTGGGAATCTGCGGTTGGGGCGGAATGGCGCTCAACGCGGCGGCGATGGACACGCGGATCAAGGCGACGGTCGCCTCGACGATGTACGATATGACGCGCGTGAACGCCAAAGGCTATTTCGACGCGGCGGACAGCGAGGAAGCACGCTATGAAACGAAAAAGGCGCTCAACGCACAGCGTACCGTCGATTACAAGAAAGGCAGTTATGAACTTGCAGGCGGAGTCGTCGATCCGCTTCCCGACGACGCGCCCTTCTTCGTCAAAGATTATTACGACTACTATAAGACCAAGCGCGGCTACCATCCCCGCTCCCTCAACAGCAATGGCGGGTGGAACAAGACCTCCTCGCTCTCTTTCATCAACATGCCCATTTTGGCATACAGCAACGAGATCAGGAGCGCGGTGCTTCTCATTCACGGCGAAAAAGCCCACTCCTGCTACTTCTCGAAGGACGCCTACGCCGCGATGACAAAGGACAGCAAATACGCGGGCAATAAGGAACTGCTGCTTATTCCGAATGCCGTGCATACCGACCTCTACGATCGCGTAGACGTCATTCCGTTCGATAAAATCGAGGCGTTCTATCAAAAGTATTTGTGAGGCGCCGATAACGGACAAAAGACGGGACCGTTTGGACGGCGGCGATAGGGGAACTGAACGATGCGGTTTGGCAGTTTGTCAAATCGCATTTTTTTCGGAAATGGTGAAATTTTCTCCGAAATTTTTATAAATAATGCGATCAAACGCTTGACAGAAATCCGAAGTCGAATTATAATTAAAATACGAAATCGGATTTCAGAGGTGAACTTTATGGACGAACGCATCTTTTTTTACAGGCTCGGAAGGCTGGTCTATCAAATTGACGGCGTGTATGAGGCGTATGGAAAGAACTGCAACCTCGGCTCCCCCAATCTTCTTTGGATATTGTACGCCTTAAACGACGGAGAGCGGCACAGCCAAAAACAGATCTGCGCCGATTGGGACATTCCGCGCAGCACCGCGAACACCATCATCAAGGATTTAGAGAGCAAAAACTATATTGCGCTCTCGCAGATCAAAGGGGAGCGGCGGGAACTGCTCGTATCTTTGACCGAAAGCGGCAAGAAGTATGCCGACGGAATTTTGTCCGATCTTTACAGACGGGAACGGGAAATTTATTCGGAGATAGAAGCCCCCGAAGCGCTTCTTGATACTTTGCAAAATTTGGCGGCGAAGATGCAGAGGATCGCCGTAAAAGGAGAATAAAATGATGAGCAAGAAAATTTTGGTAGCGTATTTTTCGGCAAGCGGTGTGACGAAACGGGCTGCGAGCCTCCTTGCAAAAGCGGCGAACGCCGACCTCTTTGAAATTCAACCTAAGACACCTTACAAAGCAGCCGACCTCGATTGGAGAAACAAAGAGAGCCGTTCCTCTTTGGAGATGAACGACCCCGCTTCCCGTCCCGAGATCAAGAGCCGCGTCGATGATCTTTCGGACTACGACACAATTTTCCTCGGCTTCCCCGTTTGGTGGTACACCGCGCCGACCATCATCAAGACCTTCCTCGAAGCGCACGACTTTTCGGGGAGAGAGATCGTTCTCTTTGCGACGAGCGGCGGGAGCGGACTCGGCAAGACGGAGAGCGCCTTGAAGCCCTGCGCTCCGAACGCCGTCTGGAAGGGCGGAAAACTTTTGAACGGCGCAAGCGAAGCCTCGCTCAAATCTTGGGTGGAGAGTGTATTATGAAGATCGTGGTACTCACGGGCAGCCCGCAAAAACACGGTTCGTCCAATATGCTCGCAGAGCAGTTTATCAAAGGAGCAACCGAGGCGGGCAACAGCGTTTCGGTCATCGACGCGGCACGGGCGAATGTCCGTCCATGCACGGGTTGCCTCCGTTGCGGATACGGCGGCCCCTGCGCGCAGAAGGACGATATGGGTTCTGAAAGCGGCGCGATGCGCGGGATCAAAGCGGAAATTTTAGGCGCGGATATGATCGTATTCGTCACGCCGCTCTACTACTATGGAATGTCCGCGCAGCTCAAAACGGTCATCGACCGCTTCTGCGCGTTCAACGGGGACATTCAAAGGAAGCACATGAGATCGGCGCTCATCTCCGTCGCGTGGAACGCAGACAGTTGGACGTTTGAAGCGCTCGCGGCGCACTATCAAACGCTCGTGCGGTACTTGAATTTCAAGGACGCGGGAACCATCCTCGGCAAGGGGTGCGGAACGCCCGACATGACGGCTCGCTCCCGCTATATGACAGAGGCCTATGAACTCGGCAAGAGCCTGCGGAGGTGAAGTATGGCGTTTACGATCAATATTTATTACACGGGAGAAAACGGCAACGCAAGGAAATTTGCGGAAGAGATGAAAGCAAGTGGGCTTGTGGAGCGCATCCGCGCCGAAAAAGGCAATCTTCGCTATGAATACTTTCTGCCGATGGACGATCCCGAAACGGTGCTCCTCATCGACGCTTGGGAAAACGAGGAAGCCCTCGACTTCCACCATAAAAGCCCGGAGATGAAAGAAATCGCCGCCCTCCGCGAGAAGTATCACCTCAAAATGCGGGTGCAAAAATTTCAAGAGATCAAAGAGGTCTGAAAAATGAAAAAACCAATGAAATTTTTACCGTTTATTCTTGTGTTTTTGGTGTGCGCTTGCGGTTTCTTTGCGGCTTGCGGCGGAGGCGACGACAAAGGAAAACTCGATCCAACCGATTCGTCGAAAGTCCTTATCGCCTACTTCTCGGCAACAGGCAACACCGAAAAAGTGGCGGGGTATATTGCGCAGGCTACGGGCGGAACGCTCTATGAGATCGTGCCGCAAGTTCCCTATACCCAAGAGGACCTCAATTACAACGACAGCACCACCCGCGCGACGGTAGAACAGCACAATCCCAACGCTCGCCCTGCAATCAACGGAAGCGTTGAGAACATGGCAAGTTACGACGTCATTTTTCTCGGCTACCCGATATGGCATGGCGCGGCACCGAAAATTATCTATACTTTCCTCGAAAGTTACAGTTTTACGGGCAAGACCATTATCCCGTTTTGCACCTCGGCAAGCAGCGGAATAGGCAACAGCGCAAATAATCTGCACGACCTCGCAAGCGGCGCAATCTTTCTTTCGGGCAAACGGTTTTCTTCCTCTCCCTCCAAGAGCGAAGTGGAAGAATGGGTAAACGGCTTGAACGGCTGACGAGGCAGAATATGGCGATCGATTTTCATGCACATATCATCACCCCCGAATATAAATGGGGCTTAAAATCTTTGAATATCGACCCTCTTGCCGTAGACGGGTTTGCGCTTCCCGATTGGAGCGCGGAGAAACACCTCGAATTTATGCGGCAAGCGGGGATCGAGAAAAGCATTCTTTCCTCGCCCACGCCGCACATTTGGAGCGACGACGGAAGGCTCGCGGCAAAGGTACACAGGGAAGTCAATGCGTCTATCTCGGAGGTTTGTAAAAAGCACCCCGACAAATTTTCCTTTGTCGCTTCCGTTCCTCTGCCTTACACGGACGCGGCAATCGAAGAATACCGTTATGCAAAAGAAAAGCTCGGAGCGGTCGGGGTAAAACTTACGACGCACGCGGGCGGCGTCTATTTGGGCGATCCTTCGCTTGATGATTTTATGGCGGAACTCAACAGGGACAATGCGCTCGTCATTATTCACCCGCAACGCGCCGTAGAATATCCCAAAACGCCCATTACGGGAACGGTCGCCGCGATTTTCGAGTACCCGACCGACACGACGCGGGCTGTCCTCAACATGATGGCGCACAAAGTCATGACGCGCTTTCCTTCTATTCGCTTTGTCGTTCCGCACACGGGGTCGTTTTTGCCCTATATGTTGCAGAGGTTTACGGGCGTTTCGGGCATTCTCGCCTCCATGGGCATGATGGAGCAGGTGGACGTACAAAAAGAGTTCCAAAACCTGTATTTCGACATCGCGGGCGACCCCGAACCCGTTGCGCTCGATATGCTCCTCTTTGTCGCGGGCGAAGATAAGATCGTGTACGGGAGTGACTTCCCGCACTCTCCCGCAAAGGTCGTTCTCACAAAGAAAAAGCATCTGGAAGAAAATCCGAAATATCAAAAACTTCTCCTCAAAATCTACGGAGAAAACGAAAAAAATTGTCTTGGAAAATAGCCCAAAAAGGAGCAGACCATGAAGAAAAAGTTTGTATTTATTTTAACGGCAATTTTGCTGTGCCTTGCCTTTGCTCTCTCCGCTTGCGGGAAAACGGGCGGCGGTAACAACGCGAACAACGGCAATAACGGCAACACAAATCACGATGACGGTACATATTACACCGTCACTTTCGACTCGCAGGGCGGAAGCAACGTGGAAAGCAAGCGCGTTCTCGCGGGCAATCCCGTCGCCGCGCCCGCTTCTCCCACGAGAGAAGATTTCGACTTCGGCGGTTGGTATAAGTCGGCAGACAAAAATGCGGAAAGCTGGAATTTTTCCACCGACCGTGTAAACGGCGATCTCACGCTCTACGCGCATTGGACGGAAAGAGAACAAACGCCTACGCCTTCGGATACGCTCACGTTTGAGAAAAGCATGGCGGGAGAAGGCTATATCGTCACGGGAGATAGCGGACAGGCGGCAAATATCGTCATTCCCGAAAAGTACAACGGCGAACCCGTTGTCGGCATCGCAGAAAGCGCATTCGGCTATGCGCAGCACAAGTCGGATATTCTTTCCGTGACCATTCCCGACAGTGTGACGGAGATCGGCAGGAACGCCTTCCACAATCAAAGCGCGCTCGTGTCGGTACATATCGGCACGGGGAGCAAACTTCAAAAAATCGGCAACAACGCCTTTTCGGGCAACAGTTCGCTCGAATCCATCTATCTCCCCGCAGGGCTTTCGGAGCTTGGCGACGACGTTTTCAACAACTGCGGCGCACTCAATGCAATCACCGTTGCGGCGGGGAATCCCCGCTATTCGGGCGCGGGAAATTGCCTCATTGAACTTGCGACAGGGACGCTCATTCGCGGGAGCAATCATAGCGTCATTCCCGAAACGGTTACAAAAATCGGCGTGGCGGCGTTCCGCAGGGCGCAGATGACCGCCCTCACCGTTCCCGCTTCCGTCACCGTTATCGAAAAATACGCCTTTTCGGACAGTTCGATCGTCACGATCGATTATAAGGGAACGCAAGAGGCGTGGAACAGAGCCGTCCGCGACGAGAACGGGAAGGAGCGGATGTGGAAATCGAGCAAGCAAGATATTACCGTGTATTGCGCGGATACGCAAACGAGCAATATCCTCGTCGCCTACTTCTCCGCAACGGGCAACACCGAAAAAGTGGCGGGGTATATTGCGCAGGCGACAAGCGGAACGCTTTATGAGATCGTGCCGCAAGTTCCCTATACCCAAGAGGACCTCAATTACAACGACAGCACTACCCGCGCGACGGTAGAACAGCGCGATTCAAACGCCCGCCCTGCGATCAACGGAAGCGTTGAGAACATGGCAAGTTACGACGTCATTTTTCTCGGCTACCCGATATGGCATGGCGCGGCACCGAAAATTATCTATACCTTCCTCGAAAGTTACAGTTTTTCGGGAAAGACGATTATTCCGTTTTGCACTTCGGCTTCGAGCCTGATCGGTTCGAGCGCGACGAATTTACACTCGCTCGCCCCAAACGCGGAGTGGAAGGAGGGGAGAAGGTTCCCTGCCGGGACTTCTCAAAACGAGGTGGATGGATGGGTGGATTCGCTCGGTTTGGTTTTTTCGGAAACGCCCGATGGGAGCGGCGAAACGGCAGATATGATCTTTCTGACGATAGGGAGCCGCAATATCTCCGTAAAGCTCGAAAAAAACGTTGCGACTTCCGCCTTGGCCGAAATTTTGGAAGAGGGCGATATTTCCTACACCGCGCATGATTACGGCGGTTTCGAAAAGGTCGGAAGTTTGGGGCAAACCCTTCCCCGCGACGATCGGCAGATGACGGCGGAGGCGGGCGACGTTGTCCTCTATGCGGGCGATCAAATCGTCCTGTTCTACGGCAGCAATGCGTGGAGCTATACGAAGCTCGGCAGAGTGCAGGGCATTTCCGCGGAAGTGTGGAAAGATCTTCTCACCCAAACCGACTCCGTCACGGTGACGCTGCGTTTGCGGTAAACCCCAGAGAGAGCAAAAACACACAACGGGAGCGGATTTTTCCGCTCCCGTTGTGTGTTACCGAATGGGTCGCAAGACCTTGCGCACAGTACCGATAGCCGTCACGACACGACGCGCTCGTTTCCAAGTTTATATAGTAAATTGTTATAGTTTTGTTTTTTGGCTTTTTTATAACATAAAAAGATATCCACAAGCGGCCAAATCCCGAAAGTGAATCCGGACAACAGCAATTTGGCAACGCCGAGTCCCGTATCGCCGATATAAAATCTATCTACGCCCAATCCGCCGAGAAAAATCGAAAGCAACAATACCGTCGTCGGATTTTTCAAGGGAATCGTATTAATGAAAGACAGGTCGGTCGCATTAGAGCTGAGCAACGTATTTCGGAAGCTCATTACTCGCTCGTCCGGTATGTAGTTTTTTATATAGAATACAATGGAATCGATATCTTTTTTTGCCGAAGGGGCGCCTTGGTCGACACCACTTGCATTTACTTCCTCGGCAAGTGGCGTATCGAGGGGAGTTTCATATCCGCCGTTATTCCCGACATTCCCACCGGGATAATAGCCCATATCGTTCGCCGCTTTTTTCGCCAAGTTCGGAATGATAAAATAAGTTATCATCAAAACGGCATTCAAAAGAAGCGGAATGAAAGCCGTTGTCGCAAAGCTGTCGTCGGAATATCCATCTTTGCAGATGGCGGTTTCTATGAGGCCTTCCAACATATACAGGAAGCAGAACGCAACTGAACCGATCAAAACCAACATTCCTACCGCTTTCCTCGCGCTCTCCTTCATAAAGATCGAAATGATTCCCAGCGCTATTGCTACTAAGGAAAACAAAAATTGCAGCCAGCAAAGTATTCCGATCAAATAAAGTCCCCATGCAAAGTCTGCACCAATAAAAAAACTTGAATTTGAGAGCATCAGAAATCCGCTGTCGGAGAGAGGTGATACTTGCGTCAACGAAAACGACAATCCGCTCAATGTGAATAATGCTACCGCGATCACCAAAATGTGTTGTACGATTGCTAATGTTTTGTTTTTCATAAAATTTCTCCTTTCATATTCTTTCAAAACTTCGAAGAAAAACAAACCCTGGCCGAAAGTAGTTCAGTCAAGGTTTGTCGTGATACTCCCGAAGCCGTGCTTGGATATGCAAAGAGAAACTTTGCGCGTGACAAACTTCATAAATTCGCCGACAGGTCGAAAAATCGGCGCCCGCCCAAGCCGTTTGGCTTGGGCGGGCGCCATTAGACTAAAAAAATGTAAGCCGAGCGGCCTACGGTATTTCATGCACAACGGGAGCGGATTTTTCCGCTCCCGTTGTTTTGGTAGACCCGGCGGGAATCGAACCCACAACGGCCCCTTAGGAGTAGCAGAATTTGATTAAAATAGCGTTCCCGAGGGCATTTTTCTTGCAAAATAGGCACTAAAATCGGCTTGGCGCGGTAGTTTCAAGGCGTTTTTTGCCTTAATTTTCATCTCGGCGGCTATCGTTTCATCACTTCTATACCAGATTTATACCAATTTTATACCAATTTTCTCTCATGAGAACACGACTATTACTTTTCTCCTTAATTTTTGCCGTTTCGTCTTGGGCTATTGTAGTACAGTCTTGAAGGGAAGTCAACGGGGCAAAATTCTTGCGTTCACATCCCACTTATACCAGATTTCCGATACCGGGCTTACGCCCGGCTGTTTTTTTGCGCAACAATTTTGTTTCTCCCTCTTTCGTTGACATCCCTCTGCGCTCTCCTTCCATTGCTATTTTATCTCAATCAAGCCCGCACTACTGCTGCCCTGCCGAAAGGCAAAAATAAAAAATAAGGAGAAAAAAGATGCAAAAAGTAGTTTGTTCCATTTCAAAGAAAAATGGATCGGGAAAATTGAAAGGAGTTGGATATATCGCAGAAGATAATTTATTCATTCCTGCAATTTCAAAAGACAATAAGCCGTACATAAGGGTACTCGAAGATGTCACAAAATACTGCCACCCGGTCATCGGCAAAGATAACGAGTTCAGCGGAATTGTTCCCCAAGCCTTCGAGAACATTTACATCCACCGAGTCGATAAAGCTCGTGACAAAGACTACTTCGACACAATGGACTACATCGAAGTTGAATACTACGTCTGGTTCAAATACGTCAAATAAGGAGAATGAAACATGAACAGATATATGCAGGAATATCATCACTTCGACGGGGATCACACCGTCATTTTTAATATCATCGAGATAAACGAAGAACGTCGGGAAATCACGCTTGCCGTGAGCAATCAAGGCAAATTGACGCAGACAGTTTACGATTTGAAGGGCGATATGAACGACCCTTACTTCGAGTATGGCATCTTCGGGGAAAACAGGATCCTCGTAAATGAATTTGTAAACATGGAGGAAGAACTATGAACATCGAAATCAAGAACCTGCGAAATCACGAATTTCACAATGAGCCGTGGCAATTCCGTGTAGACCGGGGAACGCCCGTAGGCAATCCCTACTATATGCACGATGAGAGCGAACGCGACGCTGTATGTAACAAATACGAACTGCACTTCCAATGGCTTCTGGTACACTCGGATCGGGCAAAAGAGTATCTAAATTCTATGCTGGATGCGCTGAAAGAGTACGGACACATCGAACTGTACTGCTGGTGCGCTCCGAAACGCTGCCATGCTCGGACAATAAGGGGCTGGCTT
>CANQWX010000028.1 GCA_947627665.1 uncultured Clostridia bacterium | reverse complement strand
AAACACAAATATATGTTTCGCCCACGATTTTTCATATTCAGCCTTTAGTGCCTTATAACGCCCTTGCAATAAATTGATTTTACCATATTGTGCCAATGATGTCAACATAAACGCATTAAATACTTTCATTTTTGCTTGTATTGACCTGCTATCAGCTCAATCAACAGTCCGTAAGCCTTAAATATCTCATCATAAGTATATCGGGATCCCATAAGAGACCCCGATTTACACTTCATTGAATTTCGACCGCTTTCATTCTTAAATTTAGATTTTTGTGTCCATTTGAACGCTCAAACCCTACATGCAGTTTTGAATTTTTTCATAAATCTCCGTTGCAATTTTGCGGGGTGAGGGGCTGCTGAATGCTTCGGCGATCGCTTCGGCGACGCATTCCCGCGGAGATGCGGTTGCATATCGGCTGAGCCCCTGTGCAATCTCTTCCGAAGAATACTGCGCCAAAAATGCCGCGCCCTCTTCCGAAAAAGAGAAGAAACACATTTCATCAATCATATGTCCGATCTCATGATAGACGACCGATTCGAAGCTGTTGCAGCCCTTGGGGTGAAAGCCGATCTGCTCGTTTTTTCGAATTACCGACAGTGCATTGAGATAGGCGAGATCTTGTCCGCCGACGCTATCGAAAAGCAGTCCGTTGCATAGCCCTCCCATGGAAACATAAGCGGAAAGGGACATCATATCGTCCTCCCAAAGCTCTTTGCAAAGTTCGACGCCGAACTTCCCAAACGTCCTTGCCATGGATTCATCGAAAATCTCTTGTAGACCGACCTCACGGACACATTCCATATCCCCCTCCCCCATTCTTGCGAGGAACATCTCGTAGTTTCGGTAGGAGCCGACATAATTCAGCCGACCCGCCAACTTCGGGAAGCGATAAAGGACATTCAAGAGAACGCGAAGCACTTTCCGCGCGATGGTTCTGTCGATCCCGGAGAAATCGGCCTTGTCACAAAACCGATATTCCCGCGCGATATTTTCGAGTTCCTCCGCCGTTGCCGCGTTTTCGATCTTACGAGCGATGAGAGCGGCTTCATTCCGAGTATCAAAAGCGCGCTGGAGCCTTGCTTCGAGCAACGCGCCCTGTTCATCGGTCAATTCCATTTCAAGTTTTGCCATTGTAAAACTCCTTATTTAATCTGTGTTTCGTTCGGTAAGCGACCGTCCCAACGGCAAGATTTGTTGGAACAAGACCGTCTTTTTATCGGTCAGATCGTCGTCCATGTGATAGTGCCCGAAATACCAATGCTTGTAGGTTACAATGTCCTCGAAATTGGAGAGCATTTGATTTTCGGGATAGACGCCCATCTGATATATTTTTGTTCTAAGCGGCGGATACCAGAGCGCTTTCTCGTCGCAGGAGTGCGTAACGATATAGTCCACTGTGTGGTTGTACGGTTTAAGATTACTAAGGCCTTCGTCTAGCTCCTCGAAACTCGGCATCTCCCGCGCCCACCAACTGAGATGCTCTTGCCGCATATACCGGTCAATACTTGTCGCGCCGCCGAAGGTGAAGATCGTTTGTCCCTCGATCTCGAATACCTGCCCGCGCATGAGATGAATGATGGTAGGTTTGACAAAATGCACCTTTCCTCCCCTCCAAATTTCCACGGGATAGGCATCGAGGAGATCGAAATTTTCGTGATTGCCGTCTAAAAAGAGAACGGTAAATGGCATTTCTTCGTAGGGACGGAGATCTTTCTCCAATGTTTTCGCATCCCATACCGCACCGAAGTCCCCCGTGACGATCAAAAAGTCCTGTTTCGTCAGCTCGGGATGTTGATGTGCGAAGAGCAACAATTTTGCAAAATCATGCTGCCCGTGCGTATCGCCTGTGATGAATAACATGGCTATTTTTCACCTCGAAATACAGGGATTGCCTTTTTACTGTTTGGAGTCCCACTCTCCGTATTTGGCGATAAAATCTGCCTGCGTCATGAGGACCGCGCGCGATGCCGCAGTGTGATCAAATGGCGTCACATATCCCATCTGCTCCATCGCCTCTATAATTCGGCCTGCATGATTATATCCAATGTCGCATTTGCGCTGAATCAATGATATAGATACCTGCCCGGCCTGAATTGCAACTTTAAGAGCTTTTATCAAGACCGGATCGAAGTCCTCTTCTTCGTCTTTCCCTTCCTTCGTACCGTTTCCGGGCATTACAAGGCCTTCGCGTCTTTCTACCTCTCGCAAACGCTGGAGCGTCCCGCCCAATATCCTCTTTGCGGTTTCATACGCTTTCGGGCAATCGCTCGCTTTTGGCCCTGTAACATTCAGAGTTAACCCATCGCCAAGCGTCATCAGCCAAGCTACAACCTCAGAGGCGCTTCTTTCATTCCAAACTTCCAAAAGAGGCCGTTTCAGTTCTTTGGCTGCTTTCTCCGTAACACTTGCGTCGTCCGAGAAGGAAGGCTTCTTCGGATTTATGATAAGAGTGGCATGGGAATCCCTCACATTCCACCTTGCCTGTTGAACCGCATCATCGGAGGGCATTTCCTCCAAATCGGGGAAAAGCGCCCTGATCCCGGGAGCCGTAGGCATATCCTCTGCCCAACCGTTCATGGGGCACCAACCAAGGATGGGAATCCCGTGTTTCCCGGCAAAATCAAGAGCTGCACGTTCAACTCCCGTTTGTCCGCCTGTCCTGATAAATGCAATCTTGTTCATATTTTTCTCTCCTTGTATTTATTGATTTTTTCCTTTATTCGGTCATTTCACATCGCACAGCTCGATTCCAAGTACGCCGTATTGACGCTCTTGTTCTGCTGAGTAATATTGATACATACAATCGACCGCAACCGCCGAAGGCATGTCTGCAAACCCCGCCTTTACAAGCATATCGGGCCTCTCAAACAGCTCCGCAAATGTCGGCGCACAATGAAGTGCCTTCACGCAGGCACGAAGCCGCTCCGACCGATCCTTACGGTAAAACACAATGATATCACCCTCTCGGATCTCGCGGCGTTTTTCGTCGTACAGCCGTACCTCCACGGTCTTTTTTCCGTCCCGTATCTGCTCAAACGGCAAATCCGCAAGGTGCATTTCTTTCATCTTCTTTCATTCCTTTTTTGTGAGATCGCGGTGCCCTTTATTATAGTACTGTAAACGGTTTCTTGTCAAGCCGAAGCCGAAAATTGCGCTCACTTCTTGCCGAAGCGGCGTTTGAACTCTTCCATGGTGAGCAAGACCTTTCGATTTTTTTCCGGATTCCGAAACGGAGTAATAAAGCCCTCTTTTTCCATCCATTCGAACATCGATCTGATCGTGTTGAGGCCAAAACCGAGTTCCCGGTGCAAATCCTTCATGCTCACCTTTCCCGATTTTACGATGTATTCAAGCGCCTTGACATATACCTCCGGAATTGCTTCTCCTTCTTCTGTTTCTTCCTTTAGGGGCGAATCCTTGAAATGATAAACTCGTTCCATCGCGGCATAAAGCCGAAATAAACACGCAAGCGTCTGTTCCGCAGAACCGACTTCGACGCAAAGTTTCTCATCTATAAACACTGCTCCGCTCTCGGCGGCGATGTTTGCCATTCGTTTACGAAGTTCATCATCCACCTCAATGGTTTCTTCCAAGCTGCAAAGCGTTGCGCCCTGATCGCAGACATAGACCTTTTCGTTGCACGGGAACAGCTCGAATTTTGCGTCCGTCTTGCAGAGGTCGACGCCATTGATCTCAATATAATAATGGTCGTCCCGTTTGTTCACGGCAATGGTTTCTATTATATTTTTGAGAACAAGCTTGCACAAATCATCGTCCGGTTTGGAATCATTGTCTTTGTCTTCGTCTTCATCTTCGCCTTCGAAGCTACTGCTGCCCAACATTATTTTTTGAGCCATGCGCAATTCAAATAGATCGAGGTCTGCTTCCTCATCGTCATTGTGTCCCGTCACATCTTCCTCGTCGTCCTCATCCAAATCTGCTTGCATTCTTTTTATGAGTTCCAGCCGACGGGCTTCAAGATAGGCTCGCCGCTCTTGTAATACTTTTTCTTTTTCGTTGTCGAAGTCCTGCAATTGTTTTCTCTTGTGTTTTCCCGAAAACATTCTACCGTCGCCGATAAACTCATAATATCTGCCGTCTTCGGTCGCCAAAACCTTATTCCCCACAAATTCGTCGAGGACGGGTTTCAATGCAGTATAGGCGATCCCATATTCATAAAGCAGGTCGAACACACTCACCTTCGTCTTAGCTTGATAGATCCGATAAGCGATATCCTTCTTTTCAGCCATGTTTATTCTCTCCTCATCCATGAAACGTCATAGTTGTATTTTGGGGCCAGAAAATCAAATATCTTTTCGGAGATCTGTTTCGAAATAGGATAGGTTTGATATTCGGGTGCATGAAAATACAGTTCAAAAGAGCCTTTCGCGGGCATATGGTTATTTATCATGATATACGCATCACCCGGCGCAAGACGGTGCATCAACTCGTCCTCGCTCACAAGATAGGTTTCGGTAAACTTGATAGTGTCCATAAGATAACTTGCGGGATCTTCAATGACATGTCTGCCGATCTGTTCTTTAACTGCACAGGCGGTAGCGAGGTCGTTGGTGCCGAGGAAAAAGGAAAGATTGCTGTTATTACGGAATTGTTTCGCAATGCCCGAGGAGTAGGTCGTTTCGAGTTGAGAATAGTCCTGCACGATTGCTGTGATGAAGAGGTTAAGCCCGCGTCCAATGCTGAAGATCGTCGGGTAGATCTCGTCGGCGGTGAGCGTCGGGAATTCATCGCAATAAAAGACGACGGGAATATGTAACGGTTCGTCACGCTCCTTTGCAATATCTTTCAATATATTCAGTGTGTGAACAATATATTTATTTACGATCCCGCGCATCCGCTTGTCCGATAAATCGTAGGAAAGAAACAATATCTGCGGTTTTTCCGCAAAGGACGCCATATCGAGATTGTCCATAAGCGTCAAATTTCGCACATCGGGATAGGTGAACTCGTTGAGATATTTTTCGACAAACTGCATGAAACACGCCCTTGTATTTGGAGCTGTATTGATCATTGCGTTCACATAATCCCATGTTTTTGAGGTCTGTGGCCTCGTCGTGAAAAATCCACGGTCATAGAGTCCATCGCTGTCATAGGAGAACTTGCGAAAGATCCTCGCCAAACTTGCAAAATTTACCTGTTCGGGAAGGACCCGCTTGCGCTTTGTTTGGATTTCCTGTTGACGGGTAAGCAGCATATCTTCAAGCAAGCCGATGAGCATCCCGTAGATAAACATCGCCGCACCCTGCTCCCAGGTCGGATCCTGTTGGTATTCCACCTTGAAATATTGATCAAAAATCTTTTTGATTTCGACCAGAATGTCTTCGCGGATAATCTCTTTGTCTTCCGACAATTCTGCGTCACGGTATTGTACTGCCAGAGAATAGAAAGGATTGAAGAACACTTGAGAGCGCTCCGGGTGAACGAAGTCCATAACTTTGACGTTTTCTCTTCCATAGACCCCTTTCAAATACTCTCCCGTCAGACGATAAAGTTCGCCTTTCACGTCGGTGATGATGACGGAGTGTTCTCCCGTAAGATTAAAGAGTGTGGTCACAAGATAACGCAAACTCTTCCCACAGCCCGTACTTCCCGCCACGAGTGCATGGCAAAGGCCGTCTTTTTGGATCACCATAAGTTCACCTTTCTCATTGCGGAAGGAGGTAACGGGCATTCCGACAGGATGCGGCGTCAGTGCCCTATGTACGCTAAACCCTTCCTCCCCGATCAGATCCTGCGCCGATATAAGTTCAGAGTGTTCGCCGTGGATGCTCTCCGCAATTTTGTTAATAAATTCCAGGTTGATTTTTTCCATTGTATCCTTAAAAACCGATTCTCGTATAGCTCGTCTGCACCGTTGTGGGATTGACGCCATTTCCTTTTGCAAGTTCCTCCAAAACCTCCGGATGAAGGATCATTTCGGGCGTTTCGGAAAGCTTGGTGAAAACAGAGCCGGCATTTCCCTGTCTGCCGTTCAACAGGATGATCCCTGCGTCGCTGTTTTGATTTACAGAAAGTTCCTCGGACAGAATTCGATATCCAAGCTCCTTTCTCTCTTCATTGCGGAGAAGAACTTGCAGAGCGTACAAAACAGCCGCCGTTGGATCACGCCGATATGCTGCGGCAATCGCTTTGAGCGGCGTAGTCCTTTGTTCGCTTACCAGTTGCTTGATTTTGAGAAGCGCTTGGTATTTGATTTCGAGGATCTCATCATCAATATTATCGGTCAAGCCTTGCAGTCCGCTCCCGAAGCCGCTCGCGCATTTTTGAAACAGCCGTAAATCCTCGATGGTTTTGAGTCCCGCAAGCGTCGGGTCGGATAGCAATTTTTCTTCGAACTGCCGTTCCTCAGCGGGAACGCCGAACAACTCGGCAATCTGCCGCCACGCCTTGATTGTGTTTTCGTTCTCAATCTCCTGCGAAGCGAAGGTGTAATATAGTGCTCTGTGTGTTTGGTATTTCATATCTCCTTTCCTCTTTGGGTTTAGAAATATTATACCTTATTCGCACATCTCTCTCAATAGCAAACGCCCTCGGTTTTTACAAGAAGCCATCTTGCTTTTACCGAGGGGTTGTAGTTCGTTTCGTTTTTATTCGCTAACTTCTTTGGCGCAATGTTAATGAATAATGTTAAGCCTCATTGTCAGATTTTCGTAATCCAAATCTAAGATACGACAGCTTACTTCGTTCCCTTTTGAAACGACTTTACTAAAAGCATCCGCTGTACCCGTTGTGGTAAGCCGAAAGGGTTCTTCAAAAAGTCTAGCGGTACTTAGTGAACCCATGTGAGATTCGTAGAAAATTGCTTCAAACAGAATGGCAACTTGTTGCTGTGACACATTTCTCACCACGCCTTGAATGATATCGCCCTTATGATATAGCATCGAAAATAAAGTTTTTCTTTTTATTTTAACGGGCAATGCGGATACAGAAAGCTTTATGTCGCCGCCTAAGAAGGAACTAGAAACAACCTTGACAAAGATCATATCTCCTTTGCGCAAATGATGGGTAACGATATCAGAATAATCGTCATCAAGGATGGGTACTGATGAGTAAGGCAAGAAGCCTGTTCTTCCATTATTTAACTTAATATAAGCACCTCCCTCAGAAAAAAAGCAACCAGATAGCAGACATTCCACTTGACCCTGTTCAAAAGCAATTACTTCTCCTTCCACTACTTGTCCCTTTTTGAGAGAAATGTACTTTTTTTTTGGATTACCCGACAACGCTCGACCGCTTGAGGATTCAAATCTCGGAGAGCTAGGAAGTGTGACCTTTTTTTGTTCGAGAACCTTACGACGAGACGCGATAATCTCTTTTCTGTTTTCAGTATAATAGATTCTCAATGCCCTCAAACATAAGGGGTCACCCTTATATGCCGATAAATTATATACATATGATGTCGCTATTTCTGTATCGGGGATAAAAACAGAATAGCCGTTCCACTCTGCTGTAAGACCACTCTCCCTAAAACCGTTACAAATAACGTTAAACTCCTCGCCATTAGCGATATTTTTGAGTTCAGATGGCAACTCTTCGTCCGCATCTACTTGAACAGGAAAACCCTCACCTTTGATTTCTTTTGGTGCAGTCACTTGATCCTTCGAGATTTTCTTAGGCTGGCGGGGCATTGAAGGAATGGGAGTTAGTATTTCTTCTTTTGTCAAAAGAGCTTTCCGAGAGGCAATGATGTCTTTCCGAAAATCATATGTAAATTCTTTCACCTGCACCTCAAGAGTGTGATGATTATGCATGTAAGCCTTTAGTTGGCTTGGATTCGGCAAAAAACCTTCTTCGATTTCTTCACTAGGAATATAAACGCAATAATTCCCCCAATTGCCAATAAGTCCTTTCTCGTCATGCGCATATACCGTGACCGTGATTTTTTGACCGCTTTTAACATACTTTGAGGCGGGTTCCTTTTGGGGCTTATCTCGTTCTTGTCCTTCCGGGTCTCTCGAGGCAAACGTACGTTCTCTTCCGGCCTCTGAAATTGACGGATGCTGATCTGGGCTTGGCGTCGAAAAAGTCGCCTTCTTATTTTTCAGATTCCCTTGAGTGGGGTTGCCTACAGTTTCGCCTATACTAGGGTTTTCTCTCATTATAGTACCTCACAACACCCGTTTTAGATGATATTGCATTAATATCCATCTGATTTGTGCTTTCTTAAGGTTTTCATCCTTAAGTTTAAGGTTTTCATTCTCATCGCCTTCTTTTCTAGCAATTCGATCCAAATAATACTCAAAGCGATCCAAACAGGACTCAAGGCGATCCAAATAATTTTGAATACACTCAAATTCAATTATCAGCTCTTTGCTATATTCATAAGCGAGGGGAAGATTGGCAAGCACAGACATGGTTTCGGCATTTCTAACAATGTCATCAAAAATAAATTCAACGGTATGATTCGTTGGCTCATACTTTTGCATGATCGTCCAATCTTCATCTTTAATCAAATCTTCCTTCAAGTCACTTTTCCGTAGTTGTAACTCATTGTCGTCGGATGTTTTCACTTTAATCAAAACATCTTTCTCCTTATCCCAATCTTTTTCTTCAAAACCACTTATGGATAAATATTTTGTTTTATCCATCGCTCTATTTGTTTTATCTATCACTTCATAAAACTTATTGTCTTGTATAAACTCTAACTCTTGTTTGATAATTTTTATCAAATTGTTATATTTTGTAATCTGACCCCATTTTTCTATAAAAAATTTGTCCAATCCAAAGCCAACGGTCAGCCCCAAAGCGCCGCCCAAGAAATCCGAATAGTATTGGGAACAAGCCCCCCATTTAGAAAACATGACTCCAAGTCCATGCGCAATCCAAACACCTGCCACTATACATAAGGCAAGAATGACAAAACCTCCTACAACAAGCAGAGATTTGGCGCATTTTGGATGATATTGGGGCATTTGGTCCGCCCCTCTTTCCGTAACTGTAAGCCTTTTGAACTGTCGAGCTGCCTTGTGCCACAAAGTATCTTTCGACTTTTTCTCCGTCTTTGCTTTCTGCTTTTCTTCCGCCTGTTCCCGCATCCGTTTTTCCTCCGATTGGGTTATATGTGTAGCGATCTTAATAGTCTTCTTGTAAATTTATCACTCACCTTTCGAACACAAGTAAATCTTCGATCTTGTCTATTCTGCAAAGCCGGCAGTAGAAGATCAAAAATTCAATATCGGGAAGAGTTCGGCCCGTCTCCCAATTTGCCACCTGACTTCCCGACACGCCCATGATTTTCCCAAGCTCGGGCTGGCTGATGTCCTCTTCCTCGAAGTCCTCTGCCTCGCACAGGTCACAATCTACGCCGTCACAAAATTTCTTGCTTCTGTGAAGATGTAACTCATGACAAACATAGCGATGCAGGTGAACATTATACTTGCGGAGGCGTTGTAACCGCTCGCCCGTTGCCCGTCGATCGACTATAACAAAATCAATGTGTTCCATAAGGTTTTTCTTCCTTGTTCGATTGGAAAATATTATAGCATGTATATACCCTTTTTGCAAGATATTTGCCCAATTTTAATTGTTTTGATAAACCTCACACAATTTGGCAAAAACCTCTGACGCGACCTTGCGGGGCGCACTACTGCTGAAAACCTCGGATACGGCCTCGGCAACAAGTTCTTGCGGAGAAGTCAAGGCGTATCGACTAAGTCCGCTCCCGATCTCCTCTGAAGAATACCGTTCCAAGAACTTCTTTCCCGCTTCGGAGGTCGTAAAATGACAAATTGCATCCAGGATATGACCGATCTCGTGATAAGCGACCGACTCAAACGTGTTGCAGCCCTTCGGATGAAAGCCGTTTTGCTCGTTCTTGCGAAGTATCGCAATCGTATCCAAATAGGCGTAGTCCTGATAGTCGGTGCTGTCGAACAGAAACCCATTGCAGCAACCGCCCAAATGGGCAAAAGCCGCAAGAGAAATATTTGCATCTTTCCAAAGCTCCTTGCAAAGTTCAAACCCGAACTCTCCAAGCGCCTTTGCATTTTCCGCGCCCAAAATATGCTGTAAGCCAAGGGATCGCACACATTCCTGATCTCCCTCGCCCATCTTGCGCAACAGTTCCTCATATCCCTTATATGATCCGACATAATTGACCCGACCGACGATTTTGGGGAATTGATAAATAGCTCTCGTTAAAATGCGCATGATCTTTCTTGCGCTATACGGAGAGAATGCCGAGAGATCGATGATATCGCAAAACCCATATTGTTCGGCGATTACTTCCAATTCTTGTACGGTAGTTGCCTCATCGATTTTATGATAAATGATCTCTGAGCTACATCTCTTGTAAAACTCTCGATTGAGTCGCGCGGTCAACATGCTGTTTTGAGAATCACTCAATTCGATTTCAAGGTGTTTCATGGGTTATCTGTTTGTATTCCTCTTCAAGCGCATGGATCTGCTTCTCCAAATCTTCAAGAAAGGAGTCGGGGTCCCGATGCAGTCTGCAGCAGTTGCGGAATTTTTGCAATCGTGTGGCATTGTAAAAAGGATCTATCGACGAACTCTCGCGGTAGTGCTGAGCCAAGCAATCTGCAATTGAACACACGACTTGCATCTTTTCATTGCGCAGAATGGCAAGCGCCGTCTTTACCGTTTCCTCATCAAGTTCTTCTGCGGTTTTTGGCTCTACATCTTTCCATCCGCATTCCATCAGATACTTTCCCTCAAAAAGAACTTTTGCCAGTGCGGGGGATTCTTTGATCAGAGCTATATATTCATCCAAACGCGCATGCAGATTTGCTTCGGCTTGTTTCAAGTTTTCCTTCCACGCCTCGCATCTTTCCGCCATTTTTTTCTGCTCGCGCTCGGCCCTCTCTATATTCTCGTTCAAAGCTCCAACCGCTTCTTCAATGGCGGGAATTACCGAGCTGAAGTCTTGCGTTTCCATCAGATGCGCAACTGTTTTTCGGAGCGATGCGATCTCACTTGCAAGCTCGTTGGCGTCCGCCCGAATGCGCTCCGCTTTTTGTTGTTCGTAGAGAGGAAGATTCTTTTTCCCTTTTTGCACAGATACTGCTGTGCCGAGAATGGCGTTATAAATTGCTTTGATCTTTTTATACTCTTTTGCGGGTAGCCACTTGTGCTTATGAAAATTTCGGGGAGAACGCAACATCTCGCCGGGATTCTCCTTATACCGGTACATAATCTCTTGCAATTTTGTAAGGTTCGTTTCTCTTTGCTCATTGATTGCCGCTAAGGAAACATTCGAAGCAGATCGCTTTGCCTCCTCGACTGTCTGCATAAACTGCGGAGCGAAGCAAATGTCCTGTTCCCCGTCCAAATAGCGCGTTATCAAAGTTTTCAAGATCGCATCGAGCTTATCGGCAGTTCGGGAACGAATATAACTCATTGCTTCTTCTACAGAGCTGTTTTTCACTTCGAGTTCGTCCTTGCGGGCACAAAGATCTTTCCATACTTCTTCGATATACTGCGCGCGTTCTCCGAAATAGAGTTGCATACTCTCATAATCGGCAAAACCGAATGCGGCAAACGCCATAGTTGTGTCGTCGGCATGAATTTTTTCATAATTGGCTTGAAGTTTGGCGCAGAGTTCTTCCACGGAACCGCAATCGGTCATAGCGGAAAGCAACATATACTCCAACCCAAAATGATCGTGCGGTTCAAAGGGATCAAACGTCCCGTCGCTGACCACAAAAAGTGCGCACGGTTTAGGTAAGGTCACCTTCTTATAATGCAAAATCGTGTGATCATCGCCGGCATAAAAAAGATTGGTGATTGCGCCCGATGCATCCTCATCGTCCTCTGAAAGTGGCTTCACGCCCTCTTTTGTCAAAGCATAGCAACGAGAATCACCCGCCCAAATCGCCTCTGCCGTAACAGCTTCTTCGCCTTCCGCGTACTTAATTGCCGCCAATGTGGTTGGGAGTAACCGTTGATTCCCGTATTTCCCCACCGAAAGCGAAAAATGCTGTGCCGTGCAATCAAGACCCTTCTCGATAAATTCGGAAAGCTCTTTCCGTAAAAGTTCTTCGTCCAAATCGCCCAGACGAAAGTCATCAATGTTTGTCAGAGCGTAGACGAAACGAGCAATGACGATACGGGAAGCCCAAAGCGCAGATGTGTCCGGTGCGCCGTCCGTCACGAGCCGCATCCATTGTTTGAGTGCATCTTCTATGCCATTTTCATTTCGGAAATCGCCGTATGCCGCTTTATAAAACGCGTTTTCGGGGTTTCCGAAATTTTCCCATGCGATATGATGGACTGCCGAACCCGTTCCGCCGAGTCCGTCTGCGACAACCAAAAGGGAATCGCCGTTATAAGGTTCCGCATCCTCGCCTTTCAATATTGAATAAAATGTAAAATCGGTTTTTTGATTCATTTTTTAATAAACCCCATGAGTTTCATATTGTTGACCGAAACATTCTCATTCGTCCTGTTTTTTCCGTCTCTCATTTCGTGATAGACAATTTTATAGCGATGCTCTCCGGCTATTTCTACACGGCAGATAACCTTCACACCGAGTAGTTCCATGTTTTCAACGCAATACTCCGACCCGTGTTCCGGCCAAGGCTTATCCGTTTTGATCTCACTTCTTTGAGGAAGTGCCAATCCTTCTTCAATAAGCCGTCTACAACTCATGTCTATAGAACGACCGTTCGGATCCGTAACTTTGTAACCTTTTTTGAACAAGCCTTTGTTGCGTTCTATTTTCGTATACCCTTTCTTTATAATCACATCGGCTTGCGCAAAATCAATACGGTCATCTTCCCAAGGCTCATCGATGATCGGTTTCAGCCACTTTGCATACCCTTCCGCGCAAAGTTCTTCCACGGAGAGTCGGCACTCTTTACCGTCTTTCTCCCGCACGAGATATTTCAAACCCGCGCTTCCGTTTCCTTCATTGATCCGCTTGAAAGAAACCAACCCTTTTGTCTTCAAGGTCGCAACCTTGTAAAGTTCTGCGACTGCGATGTGAGTTGACCAAAGCTCCGTTTCAAATACTCTCCCATCGCCGCCTTTCAGATATTCGGAAGGAATTTCAAGCTCGTCATTCAATACTTCGAGTACTTGTTTTGCAGTGGGGCGAGCTTTCGTATCCTTAGAGAGCATCCAGTTCAAAAGAGAGATAAAGGTTGCTTCATGCGCAGGACCGATTTTGAAATCGAATTTTTTTCTCAGGGTGATCTCCTTACCGAGATAAACAGCGGCGCCAACCGTTGCTCTCTCCATAGAGGTGGCGGGAAATGCCCCCGTCCACCAGCGATGAAATACGATCGCAAGCGAAAAAATGTCGGTTGCAGGTGTAATCGTTTCTTTACGAGCCGCCCCTTCATCCGATCCATAGAGCAACACTTCGGGACTTTGATATCCCTCGGAACCGCCGATATTTTCCCAATCGGGAATGCCATCGACTGTATAAGCGGAATCAAAATCAATGATATAGGGGATGTATCTTTCCTTTTCTTCTCTTATCGGAAGATTTTTTTCCTTCAGATCGCCGTGAATCACTCCGCAGGCATGCAATTTTTCAAGCGCGGCCGTAACGCTTCTTGTCATTGCCAGAAATTGATCTCGATCAAGCGCGGTAAAATCACTGTCATCGGAAAGAAAATCCGAAAGGAACGGCGTTACAGTAACAAATTTCCCTTCCTCATCCCAAAAGTTATATTTTTCCGCTATGATATGATCGGAAAGTGTCAAAGAAGCCATATGCCGTTTTAGGGCTTTTTGCTTTTCCGAAAGCGCGTTCGCCTTCTGTTGATATTGCCGCTTGACAGAAGCGGGCAATTCCGAGGATGGATAGCGGACATGGATGTTCCGCTTGACAAAGTACGGCGTGCCGTCTTTTTCTGCAACGATATACTCACCGTTGCCGGTCGTTCTCCACTTGATAGAGGTATCCGAGAAAAACTCCTCGGATACCTTGTATTCTTTATGATAGATCACAGCTGTTGCCTCGCATAGGATGTCATGCATTACTCGCGGAAGCTGCGAGAATTTTAATGATATCCTTAAAATCGATTTCGCCAAGGCCGTCTGACATATTGACCGGTTCGAAAATGCTCCTGTTTAGATGTGCATTCAGCTCCTGGTATTTGGTGTTTGCCGGAGCGAAAATCACAAGACGCTTATTTCTTTCGCGAAGCTTCAACGTCTCATCCTGTCCGACGCACGCCCATGTTTCAAAGAACTTGTCTTCGTTGACCATGTTGTCGGGATAGCCTTCGCAACCGCTCCGCTCTTGCAGATCAAGCGCATCCGCATCGCTGAAAAGCACGATCACCTGTCTGTCTTTGGGACCGGTCGTAAAATCCGAGCGCATCGCACGATAGAGAGCTTCCATGCCGTTTTCGGGCGCGTCGCCACCGCCGTGCGCCGTGACGCCCGCCATGAACTCATCGAAATCCGCGTTGTCGGCGGGGAGTTCGAAAAAGGCACTCTCTTCTATCGCATCCTCACCCTCGCTCTTGTAGTCACGGAACACGATGACCTTTACGCGCATAGAATCGATCTCGCTTCCGAGGTCTGTCATCGCGCTGACAAACTCAAGATGAAACTTTCTTGCGTTTCTCTTCACTCCCTCGATACAGGGGCTCATGCTACCCGTTCCGTCAATGCAGAACACAACGTCGATGTTGCGTTTCGTGCCGAAAATGTTAGCTCCTTCCATTGTTACTAAAAACACTCCTTAAAATTTTTTTCGAAGGCTTTTCCTTCGTTTGTGTTTATATTATAAACCGAGGTATGACCGCTCTACAACAGCAAAAAACCGCTGAAACTGCATCCTTTCCTTACGGAAATGCACGAGTGTTGTAATTTTTACAACACAGAAAAGAAACATTTTTATTCAAAATTAAACTGTACAATCATAATATGTTAATGAAATTTCTTCAAATAAAATTTACGTTTCTTCATCAAGCGACGTATTCATCCCGAGGTTTTCTTTGTGACAGAAAATCCGACTTGAAAAAGTCGGATCGAAAAGGATATTGAGAAGTTTTTCGGGTGGCGATATTCAAAATTTTTTAGGTTGGGGTAAGTTTGGGACACGGGATAGAACATACAACATATACACATTTCTATCATCATAAAGTACTATATATTGCGTTTCCTAAAAACCTTATTGGTTTCAAATCCCGTCGCCTCGACCAAGAAAAACGGGGTAAAAACCCCGTTTTTCTTTAATAAAATCACGCAAAATTGCCTTATTTTGCATCTTTTAATTTATCTGCCCCCCAAATACCCCCGATAAATTTTCCGATTTTTGTTTGACAATCCGCGTAGAATTGCATATAATATAATTGCTAGTTAGGCAGACGGGTCCGTAGGTACCTGCGAGAACCGTCACCCCGAGTCTTGCGTACAACGCCGGCTCGGTTTTTTATTTACAAACCGATTTTAACATTCTCCCGCCCGACTGAAATTTCTTATGCCAAATCGCTTGACTGTTCATGCAGATCATTCTTATAATAAGATCAAAGCAACGACGACTTTCTGAAAGTTAAGACTAATGCTTTTTCGGCAATGGCACGCGTTGCTTTTTTTTATACAACGGGCGGACTTCCGAAAGGAAGCCCGCCCGATCGCTTTCCGCTTTGAAAGGCGTTTAACGGAAAACTTTACCGTTCCCAAACGCCCGCATTTTATCGCTTTATTCTTCCTTGCGGTATTTGAGCGCATATACGGCCTTGGGCAGCGACTTTACCGCCTTGACCGCTCTGCCGCGGCTCGAAGTGATGTCGATGGGAACGTCCTCCGTGGAGATCTCGAGCATCCCCTCCTCGGTGTCCACCGCGAGGATATACGGCACGGTGACGTAATCGGCAAACAGAATGCGCTCTCCCTCTTTGAGCGCCGCGATGCGCACGCCCTTGCAATTGCGGTTCAGAGGATCGATCTGCGCCGTGATGACCCGCTTGAAGCGGCCGTCCGAAGCCGCCGCCACGATCTCGCCCTCGCCGTCGATCTGGGAGGCGAAGATCACGCGGTCGCCCTCCTTCACGTTCATGCCGCGCACACCGCCCGCGATGCGTCCCTGCGTGGGGACGTCGTCCTTTTTGGCGTTCAGGCACATTCCGCCCGCGGTGACGAAGAACACCGTTTCGCCCTCGTCGGGAATATCCGTCTGCACGCACACGACCGCGTCTTTTTCGGCGAGTTTGATGGCCTGGAAGGCGTTCTTGGCAAGGGAATATTCGCTCCATGCCGTCTTTTTGAGCATACCCTTGGCGGTGATGAAGAGAAGTTCCCCCTCCTTGGCGGAGGCGGGGAATACGGCGACGGGCTTTTCGCCCTTCTGCGCGTCCTCGACAAGATCGGAGAGCGCAACGCCCGCGTCCGCAAACTTGCAGGTGCAGTCGCCCGCCATGATGCGGTAACAATTCCCGAGGTCGGTGAACACCAAAGCGTCCTCGTCGGAGAGGATCTCGATGGACTCACCCAAAAGTCCGCTCGGGCGGGTCTTTTCGTTGACCGTCTTACTGGAAGCGAGGAAATTCTTCTCGCTCACGCACTTCAGCGTGCCCTTGCCCGAGATGCCGAGAATGCTCTTGACGCCCGGTTCGCGGATGTCTGTGCGTTCGGCGTCGGCGTCCTTTTCGTCGAACACGAGGGTGGACTTGCGCGGCGTCTTGTATTTTTTCTTGATCTCGAGGATCTCCTCCTTGACGACGTCGAGCTGCAATTTCTGGCTGCCGACGATCGCCGTCAGTTTTTTGATGAGTTCCTTGAGCTGTTTCAATTCCTCCTCGAGCTTGAACACTTCGAGTTTGGTGAGGCGGGCGAGCCTTAGATCGAGGATCGCCTGCGCCTGCCGCTCGGAGAGGTCGAAGCGCTTGCGCAGCTTGTCGCGCGCGTCGGCGGTGCTATCGGCGTTCTTGATGATCTTGATCACCTCGTCGATGTTACGCACGGCGATGATAAGCCCTTCCAGGATGTGGCAGCGCTCTTTTGCTTGGTTGAGGTCGAACTTCGTGCGGCGGAGGACGACCTCGCGCTGATAGTTCACATAGTAGCGGATGATCTCCATCAGTCCCATCTGGAGAGGTTTGCCGCCCGCGATGGCGACCATGTTGATGCCGAAGGTCGTTTCGAGGTCGGTATATTTATAGAGAATTTTCAGAATGGCGGGAATGTCGGCGTCCCCCTTCACCTCGATGACGGCGCGCATGCCGCCGCGGTCGCTCTCGTCGGTGACGCGGGTGACGGAGGCAAGCTGTTCCTTCTTTTCCTCGCGGAGTTCCGCGATCCTGCGGAGCAGATTCGCCTTGTTGACCTGGTAGGGAAGCTCCGTGATGACGATGAGTTTGCGGTCCCCCTCTCCCGCCTCCACGCGGACGCGGGCGCGCAGGGTGATCCTGCCCTTGCCCGTTTTATAGGCCTCGTTGAGTTCGCTCGCAATGATGTAGCCCCCCGTGGGAAAGTCGGGCGCGGGGATATATTTGAGCATCTCGTTCAGTTTGATGGAGGGCTTGTCGATGTAGGCGACGACGCCGTCGATCGCCTCCCCCAAGTTGTGGGGGGGAATGTTGGTGGCAAGCCCCACCGCGATGCCCGAAGCGCCGTTGACGAGCAGGTTGGGGAACCTGCCGGGGAGCATGTCAGGCTCCTTCAAGGAGTCGTCGAAATTGAGCGAAAAGCTGACCGTATTCTTATCGAGGTCGCGCAAAAGCTCGAGCGCGAGCGGTTCGAGCCGCGCCTCGGTGTAGCGCATCGCCGCCGCGGGGTCGCCGTCCACCGAGCCGAAATTGCCGTGCCCGTTGACGAGCGTCCTGCCCATGTTGAAGTCCTGCGCCATGCGCACCATGGCGTCGTAAACGGAGCTGTCGCCGTGGGGGTGGTATTTGCCCATGCAGTCGCCGACGATACGCGCCGACTTCTTATGCGGTTTGTCGGGCAAAAGCCCCATTTCGTACATGGTGTATAAAATTCTGCGCTGGACGGGCTTCAAGCCGTCCTCCACGCGGGGCAGGGCGCGGTCCATGATGACGAACTCCGCGTAGGGGAGCATGCTCTGCGGGAGCACCTCCTCCAGAGGAAGTGTTATGAGGTTGCCCTGCGGCTCCTGCGGCTTTTCAAGCTTCTTCATCGGCGCTCTCCTTCTTGCCCTTTACTCTGTCCATAAAGGAATCGACCTTGTTGAAATTCGCGTTGCGGTTCAGGAACTCCTTTCTGCCCTCCACACGGTCGCCCATGAGGGTGGAGATCATGTTGTCCGCTGCCACGGCGTCCTCGATGGTCACCTTGGTGAGATTGCGGCGGGCGGGGTCCATCGTCGTCGACCAGAGCTGCTCGGCGCTCATTTCGCCCAGCCCCTTGTAGCGCTGGATGAGATACCCCTTCCCCACCTTTTCGATCTTTTCCTGCAGCTCGTTGTCGTCGTAGGCGTATTCCTCCACCGAGCTGTTCTGCTTGTACACCTTATAGAGCGGGGGCATGCCGATGTAGACGTGCCCCGCGTTCACGAGCGGGCGCATGTAGCGGAAGAAGAAGGTGAGGAGGATGCACCGTATGTGGAAACCGTCCTGGTCGGCATCCGAGAGGATGATGACCTTGTGATAGTTGAGTTTATCGAGGTTGAAATCGTTGCCAAGCCCCGCGCCGAGGGCGGAGATGATGGTCCTGATCTCCTCGTTGGCGAGCACTTGGTCGAGCCGTTTCTTTTCGACGTTGAGCGGCTTGCCGCGGAGGGGCAGAATGGATTGGTACTGCCGCACCCGCGCCTGCTTTGCGGTGCCGCCCGCGGAATCGCCCTCCACGATGAACAGCTCGTTCAGCTCGGGTTTCTTGCCCGAACAGGCGGCGAGCTTTCCGACGAGCATCAAAGAGTCGATGCTGTTCTTTGCGCGCGCCGTGTCCTTTGCCTGCCGCGCCGCGAGCCGCACCCGCGCCGCGCCCTGCGCCTTTTTGAGGATCTCGTCGAACGTCTTTTTATACCCGTTCTGCCCCGCGAGCGAACGCAGCCCCTCCACGACCGCGCTCTCGACGGGGGTCTTTGCCTCGGGGTTGCCGAGTTTCGTCTTGGTCTGCCCCTCGAACTGCACGTTCTTCATTTTGATGGAGAGCACCGCGGTAAGCCCCTCGCGGAAGTCGTCGCCGAGGAAATTGGCATCCTTTTCTTTGAGCGCTTTCATGTCGCGGGCGTAGTCGTTGAGCATGCGGGTGATGCCCGTGCGGAAGCCGATCTCGTGGAAGCCGCCCTCGGGCGTGGGAATGTTGTTGACGAAGGAGAAGAGATTTTCGGTATACTCCCCCGTGTGCTGGATGGCGTATTCGATGAGGATGCCGTCCTTTTCCGTCTTGTAATAGAGGGGCTTGCCGTAGAGGACGGATTTCCCCTCGTTCAGGGACTTGACGAAGTCGGAAACGCCGCCGTCATAGCGGAATTCCACGCTGTAAGGCGTTGTGGCGCCCGCAAGGTCGAGCTGCTCCGCGTCCTCGCCCTCTTCCTCCGCCTTGTATTCGTTCATTGTGATGCGCTCGTCGGTGAGCCGTATCGTCAGCCCTCTGTTCAGAAAGGCAAGCTCGTTGAGGCGGCTCATCACCGCCGAGAGCTGGAAATCCACGGTGTTGAAAACGGCGTCGTCGGGCATGAAATGCACGAACGTACCGTGTTTTCTCGTCTTTTGCCTGGTGTCCGTAAGCGGTGCGACGGGCACCCCGGACTCCACTTTTTTCTTCTTTACGTCGTAGGCGGAGCGGAACTCCATCGCATAGGTGGTGCCGTTTTTGTAGACTTCGACTTTCAGCCACTTGGAGAGGGCGTTGGTGACGGAGGCGCCCACGCCGTGCAGACCGCCCGAATAGGAATAGTTGTGCTCGTCGAACTTCCCGCCCGCATGGAGCTGGGTGAACACGACCTGCACGCCCGAAACTTTCATCTTGGGATGGATGTCGGTGGGGATCCCCCTGCCGTTGTCCTCCACGGAGGCGCTGCCGTCCTTGTGCAGGATGACCTCGATCTTGTCCGCGTAGCCGTTCGCCGCCTCGTCGATGGCGTTGTCCACGATCTCCCAAAGGATATGATGCAGCCCTTTGACGCCCGTGGAACCGATGTACATGCCGGGGCGCAGGCGCACCGCCTCCAAACCTTCGAGAACGGTGATGTCGCTCGCGCCGTAGTTGCTCTGTGCCATAGTTACCTCGAAATATTGTGATCCTTTTCGGTAATTATACCACATTTTGCGTCCTTGTGCAAATATTTTCTGCCACATTATGACATTTTTCGGTTGCCCTTCTTTCCCGCGCCGCGTTTTGCGGAGCAAAACGCGGCGCGGGGAAAAAACGCGAAATTTCCCCGAAAATTTTTCCCGTTGCGCTATTGACTTATGATGAGAAAATCGTTATAATAGGTAGCGGCGGCAAAGGGGCGCGCCTTTTTGCCGCGGAAAAACACGGAAATTATATAAATTTATGGAGGAATAACCAGAAATGACCAAGATGACGATCGACGGCAATACCGCCGCCTCCCATGTCGCCTATGCGTTCAGCGAGGTGGCAGCCATCTACCCCATCACGCCCTCCTCGCCCATGGCGGAATCCGCCGATGAGTGGGCGACGCAGGGAAGAGTGAACATCTGGGGCAGGAAGCTCCGCATCACCGAGATGCAATCGGAGGGCGGCGCAGCGGGCGCCGTACACGGCTCCCTTGCGGCAGGCGCGCTGACCACCACCTACACCGCTTCGCAGGGGCTTCTCCTCATGATCCCGAACATGTACAAGATCTCGGGCGAATTGCTCCCCATGGTAATGCACGTTTCAGCACGCGCGCTGGCAGCGCACTCCCTCAACATCTTCGGCGACCACTCCGACGTGATGGCTTGCCGCCAAACCGGCTTTGCGATGCTCGCAAGCTGTTCCGTACAGGAGGTCATGGACCTTGCGACCGTGGCGCATCTTGCGACCCTCCGTTCCCGCGTGCCCTTCCTCTCCTTCTTCGACGGCTTCCGCACCTCGCACGAGGTCAGCAAGATCGACGTCATCGACTATCCCGAACTCAAAGCGCTCTTCGACAAGAAGGGACTTGAAAAGGACGTTGCCGCGTTCCGCGCCCGCGCACTCAACCCCGAACATCCCGTGCAGCGCGGCACCGCGCAGAATGGCGACACCTATTTCCAGAACCGCGAGACCGCGAACAGCTACTACGCCGCGACGCCTGCCATCGTGCAGGAGATGATGGACGAGGTGTCCGCTCTCACGGGCAGGCCCTACCACCTCTTCGACTATGTGGGCGCTCCCGACGCGGAGGAAGTCATCGTCATTATGGGTTCGGGCGCCGAAACGGTGGAAGAATCCATCAACAAGCTCAACGCGCAGGGCAAGAAGTACGGCCTCATCAAGGTCCGTCTGTACCGTCCCTTCGTCGCGGACGCGTTCGTTTCCGCGATCCCCAAGACCTGCAAGAAGATGGCCGTTCTCGACCGTACGAAGGAACCCGGTTCCCTCGGCGAACCTCTCTATCTCGACGTCTGCACCGCTCTGCTCGAAAAGGGCGTAGGCGGCATCAAGGTCGTCGGCGGCAGATACGGCCTCGGCTCCAAGGAGTTCAACCCCTCCATGGTGCTTTCCATCTATAAGAACCTCGAGCAGAAGGAGCCGAAGAACCACTTCACCGTCGGCATCTACGAGGATGTGACGAACAGCTCCCTCGACTTCTCCGAGAAGTTCGACGCGGCGCCCGCGGGTTCCACTTCCTGCAAGTTCTACGGGCTTGGCTCGGACGGCACCGTCGGCGCGAACAAGAACTCCATCAAGATCATCGGCGACCACACCGACATGTATGCGCAGGCATATTTCTTCTACGATTCGAAGAAGTCGGGCGGCATCACCGTTTCCCATCTCCGCTTCGGCAAGACGCCCATCCAGAGCGAATATCTCATCGACGCGGCGGACTTCATCGCCTGCCACAATCCCTCCTACGTCATCCGTTACGACATGGCGACCGACCTCAAAGAGGGCGGCAGCTTCCTTCTGAACGCGCCTTGGACGACCGTCGAGGAACTCGATAAGAACCTTCCCGCCAAGATGAAGAACCTGCTTGCGAAGAAGCACGCAAAGCTCTATGTGATCGACGCGATCAAGATCGCCCGTGCGCTCGGGCTTGGCGGCAGGACGAACACCATTCTGCAATCGGCGTTCTTCCTTATCAACGAGCAGATCATGCCCTACACCGAGGCCGTGGACCTCATGAAGAAGATGGCATACAAGTCCTTCGCGCGGAAGGGCGACGCCGTCGTGCAGATGAACTACAACGCGATCGACTCCGCGAAGGAACATCTCGTAAAGATCGACATTCCCGCCTCGTGGGCAACGACGCAGGAGGGCGCCGAGATGGTGAAGCTCGCCGACAACGATTACTTCCGTTCGGTCGTCGCTCCCATCCTTGCGCTCGAGGGCGATAAACTTCCTTCCTCCGCCTTCAATGCGGACGGCTCCGTGCCCACCGGCACCACCAAGTACGAAAAGCGCGGCGTCGCCGTCACCGTTCCCAAGTGGGTCAAGGAAAACTGCGTACAGTGCAACCAGTGCGCGTTCGTCTGCCCGCACGCGTGCATCCGTCCCGCGCTCGTCAAGACGGACGAGGCAAGACCCGAAGCCTTCGACACGAAGCCCGCGACGGGCGTACCCGGCTACGAATTCCGCATGCAGGTATCCCCGCTCGACTGCATGGGCTGCGGCGTGTGCGCCGAGGTTTGCCCCGGCATGAAGGGCAACAAGGCGCTCGTGATGACGCCGTTTGCCGAACTCGAAGAAGTCGAGGCGCAGAATTGGAACTACGCCGTCGATCTTCCCGACGTCGATCTCTCCGCCGTCAAGATGGCGGATGTCAAGAAGTCCCAGTTCACCCCTTCCCTCTTTGAATTCTCGGGCGCGTGCGCGGGCTGCGGCGAAACGCCTTACGTCAAAGTCGTCACCCAGCTCTTCGGCGACCGCATGATCGTTGCCAACGCGACGGGCTGCTCCTCCATCTACGGCGGCTCCTCCCCTACCTGCCCCTACACGACGAACAAGCAGGGCCACGGTCCCGCATGGGCGAACTCCCTGTTCGAGGACAACGCGGAATACGGCTACGGCATGCACCTTGCGTACAAGGCAAGGAGAGGCGCGCTTGCCGAGAAGATCGAAAAGCTCGCCGAGATGTGGAAAGAATATCCCGAATGCGTACAGCCCCTCACCGCATGGCTTGAAAACTGCGACGACGCGGAGGGCAGCAAGACGGCTTCCGCCGCGCTCGTCAAGGAACTCGAAGAGTGCCGCAAGGAGTGCGAGGGCGAAGAACTCGCGCTCGTCGACGAGATCCTCTCCGACAAGGATTGCCTCGTGAAGAAGTCCTTCTGGATCATCGGCGGCGACGGCTGGGCGTATGACATCGGCTACGGCGGACTCGACCACGTTCTTGCCAGCGGTGAGGACGTCAACGTGCTCGTGCTCGACACCGAGGTGTACTCCAACACGGGCGGACAGGCGAGCAAGTCCACCCCCATCGGCGCGGTGGCGAAGTTCGCTTCGAGCGGCAAGCGCGTCAAGAAGAAGGACCTCGGCATGATCGCGGCGTCCTACGGCTATGTGTATGTGGCGCAGTGCGCGATGGGCGCGGACAAGGCGCAGCTCGTGAAGGCGCTCAAAGAAGCCGAAGCCTATAAGGGACCTTCCCTCATCATCTGCTATGCGCCCTGCATCAACCACGGCATCAACATGACGAAGTCGCAGGCGGAGGAGAAGAGCGCGGTGGATTGCGGCTATTGGCAGCTCTACCGTTACAACCCCGAGCTGAGCGCCAAGGGCGAGAATCCCTTCACGCTCGACAGCAAGGACCCGACGGGCGACTACCAGGCGTTCATTCTCGGCGAAACGCGTTATGCGTCCCTCAAAAAGACGCAGCCCGCGGTCGCGGAAGAACTCTTCAAGAAGACAGAGGAAAGCTCCAAAGAGCGCCTTGCGGGCTACAAAAAGATGGCTGGCAGAGAATAAACCCGACCCATATGCAAAAAACGGCTCTCCGGAGCCGTTTTTTTGGCGTTGGAAACTCGTATAAGCCCTTGGCTGCCCCTTGAGGGGGAGCTGTCGCCAAAGGCGACTGAGGACTTGGCGCCCCTTGCAGGGGAGCTGTCGCCAAAGGCGACTGAGGACTT
>CANQWX010000027.1 GCA_947627665.1 uncultured Clostridia bacterium | reverse complement strand
TCCTTATCTTTATGGGGACTCCTGAGGATGGTGACGATCTCGCGTTCCGTGGGAAGCGGAATGGGACCTGAGATCTTGGCGCCGCCCTTCTGCATCGTTTCCACGATCCTGCTTGCCGCTTGGTCGACGAGTTCGTGATCGTAAGCCGACAATTTGATCCTGATTTTCTGACCTGCCATTTGTTGCTTTCTCCTTTTTTATACTAACTGTTTTTTGCTTACGTCAACTTTACCGTGCGTATCGAGGTCTTTGACAGTAAAAAACACCTTTTGTTTTTGCGGTGTTCTACGCAAAAGCCTCGGTTAGTCGCAGAGGTCGGGCCTCCACACTTGTCAGCGGAAATTATCTGCCGAGGGGCTTTCCTGCCTCGATTTTTCAGTAACTTCCCGCGTCAACCCTATACGCCACATTAACGCAGCTTGGAATATAATAGCATACTGTCAAGCCCGTTGTCAACGGATTTTATGCGCATTTTCTAAATTTTTCCGTCGATACGGCGCTATTTTTGTAAAAAACCGCAAAAAAACGGGGAAGGCCTTCCGTTCCCTCCCCGTATTCTCTTGCAAAGCCTCTCACAGCCTTCCTGCGGCGGCGAGAATGATGATATAGATGATCGTGAGCGCCGCGAGCGTCGCCAGCATGGGGATCACCATTTTTCTCATCACGGTGAAAAAGGTACGCGCGCGCTCCTTGAAGGGCACCTTTTGGCGGGGCGTCTTCTCCCGCCGCGTGCCGCTCATGTCGGCGACGGTAGAGCCGTCATCGTAATAGATGACTTTCACCTTCTTTTGCGCCGTCCCCTCTTGCGGCGGTTCCTGTCTTTGCTTTTTGCGGGGCATCAGTTCTCCCCGGCGGCGTCTTGCAGAGAGATCGCTTTCACGGGTCCCGTCATCTCGCCCTGCGGATAGCAGTGGCAGGCGGCGAAGTGCCCCGGTTCGTATTCTCTGTAAGCGGGCGCGATGTGGCTGCAGATCTCCTTCGCCATGGGGCAGCGCGTGTGGAACTTGCAGCCCTTGGGCGGATTTGCGGGCGAGGGGATGTCCCCTTTCAGCACGATGCGGTTCATCTTGACGTCGGGATTGGGATTGGGTACCGCCGAAAAGAGCGCCTGCGTGTAGGGGTGCAGGGGGTTCTCGAAGATGCTCTTCTTGTCGCCGAACTCCACCATGGAGCCGAGATACATGACGCCGATGCGGTCGGAGATATGCTTGACGACGGACAGATCGTGCGAGATGAACACATAGGTGAAGCCCATGGTCGTCTGGAGCTGTTTCAAAAGGTTGATGATCTGCGCCTGTATCGACACGTCGAGCGCGGACACAGGCTCGTCGCAGATGACGAGCTTGGGCTGCACGGTGAGCGCGCGGGCGATGCAGATCCTCTGGCGCTGGCCGCCCGAAAACTCATGCGGGTAACGTTCGTAGTAATAGTCCCGCAAGCCGCACTGCTCCATGATCTTGAGGACGTAGTCCTTGACTTCGGAGGGCGGCACGATCTTGTGTACCTTTACGGGTTCGGACAGGATCCCGCCGACCGTGCTGCGCGGAGGCAGCGAGGAATAGGGGTCCTGAAAGATGATCTGCATCTGCGTGCGAAGCGGGCGCATCTGCGAGGGCTTGTACTTTGCGATCTCCTGCCCCGCGAAAAAGATCTGCCCGTCCGTCGGCTCGTGCAGCTTTAAGATCGTTCTGCCGAGCGTGGTCTTGCCGCAGCCCGATTCGCCGACGACGCCGAGCGTTTCGCCCGCTTTGAGCTTGAAGGAAACGTCGTCCACGGCGCGAAGGGAAACCAGCACTTTGCCCGTGACCGTCTTTTTGATGGGGAAATATTTTTTGAGGTGCCGCACTTCGAGAAGCACATCGGGATCGGGCGGAAGCTCCATATCCGCTTTCGCCTTCGCGTCGCGCGCCGCCTGCTCCTTCTCCGCCTCCGCGGCGTCGTCGAAGGAGGCGAATTCGCCGCTCTGCGCCTGTTCCCGCTCTTCTTTCAGCTCCTCTTTTTCGAGCGCCTCTTCGTACGACTCTGTCTTTTTAATACTCATCGATGTTCTCCTTGGCGTTCGCTTGGGCGTCCCCGTCCGTATACAGATGGCACGCGACCCAATGGGTGGGACTAACCTGCACCATGCCGGGATAGTCGCCGTAGCACTTTTCGTTGCAGCCCGAGCAACGCTCGCGGAAGTAACAATAGTTGGGCATATTCACGGGATTGGGCACGTTGCCGGGGATATTGAAGAGAGAATCCGACTTGGAATCCATCGTGGGCTTGCTCTTTTGCAGACCGATCGTATAGGGATGCTTGGGATCGTGGAAGATCTCGCTCGCCGTGCCCTGTTCGATGATCCTGCCCGCATACATGACGACGACATAGTCCGCCATCTCCGCGATGACGCCCAAGTCGTGCGTGATGAGCAGAATGGAACCGTTGATGCGATCTTTGAGGCCGCGCAAAAGGTCGAGGATCTGCGCCTGTATGGTGACGTCGAGCGCCGTCGTCGGTTCGTCCGCGATGATGAGGCGGGGATTCCCCTCGAGCGCCATTGCGATCATCACGCGCTGGCGCATGCCGCCCGATAGCTCGTGCGGATAAGATTTATAAACCCGCTCGGGCATTGCGATGCCCACGAGATTGAGCATCTCGATGGAGCGGCGCTTCGCCTCCTCTTTGGTGGCGCCGGGAACGTGCAGAAGGGTGACCTCGTCGAGCTGGTTGCCGATCGTAAAGACGGGGTTGAGCGAAGTCATCGGCTCCTGGAAGATCATGGCGATCTGGCGCCCGCGCAGACGGAACATCTCCTTGATGGGCATCTGCGCGATGTCGAACACCTTCTCCTCCATCTCATAGAGCTTGGTGCCGTATTCGTCCCTCTTCTGGCGGCGCTCGGTGACGGGCTGGCCGTCCTTGCCGAGCTTGGGTTCGAGAAGGGGCTTGAACACCTTTCTTCCCTTTTCGTCCCGCTTTTGTCTGCGTTCGGTAAGAGGTTCGCCGTCCTCGCCGAGCACAGGCTCATATACGGGCTTATAAAGCTTCCTCCCCTTTCCGTCCGTGCGTTGGCGGCGCTCCATAACGGGTTCGCCGTATTCATCGAGCTTGGGTTCGAGAAGGGGCTTGAACACCTTCTTTCCGTTTTCATCCCTCTTCTGACGGCGTTCGGTGACGGGGTTCCCCTCCGCGTCGAGCTTGGGTTCGAGAATGGGTTTGAACACCTTCTTCCCCTTTTCGTCCCTCTTCTGGCGGCGTTCGGTGACGGGATTGCCCTCCGCGTCGAGCTTCGGCTCGTACACGGGGCGGGTCATCTTCCTGCCCTTGCTGTCGTTTCTCTGCTTGAATTCCCGTACCGTTTCGCCGTTTTCATCGAGCATCGGCTTGCCGTTCTTGCCGAGCACGGGATAGAGAATGGGTTTCCCCTCTTCGTCCGTCCACCAAACGGGTTCGGTCCCCGTCCGCTTCATGACGGGCACATAGACGGGTTCGCCGTTCTCGGCGTCGTCCCAGACGGGTTCCTTTCCCTTGGTGACGTAGACGGGATCGTAGATGGGTTCGCCGTTCTCGTCGTCCTCCCAGACGGGTTCCTTTCCCTTGGTGATATAGACGGGATCATAGATGGGTTCGCCGTTCTCGTCGTCCTCCCACTCGGGTTCTTTGCCCGTCTTTTTCATGACGGGCACATAGACAGGCTCGCCGTTTTCATCGTCGTCCCAGACAGGCTCCTTGCCCTTGGTGACGTAGACGGGATCGTAGATGGGTTCGCCGTCCTCGTCGTCCTCCCAGATCGGGATGGGCTTGCCGTCCTCGCCGAGCTTGAAGTCGAAAGATTTGAAGCGGATGCTTCCCTCTACGATCTGTCCCTGCGGACCCTGCAAAAGGCGCATGACCGACATGCTCGTGACCGATTTGCCGCAGCCAGATTCGCCCACGATACCCACCGTGGCGCCCTGCGGCACGTTGAAAGTGACCCCGTTTACCGCCTTTACCACACCTTGGTCTGTAAAGAAATAGGAGTGAAGCCCCTCCACTTCGAGGATATTGCCGGGGTCCTTCATTTGGGTGACGAATTCCGATTCCTCGGCCTTGCGGTTCTTGAACTTTTCGAGCCGCCGCATCACCTTATTGTTTTCCTTGGCGATGGCGCGGACTTCTTTGCCCGAGAGGTAGTGCTTCTCCTCTTTTTCGGGCGTTTCCTCGCCTTCCGTCTTTTTCTTGAACAAATTCATGTCATCTCCTCATCTTGGGGTCGAGCGCGTCGCGCAAGCCGTCACCCACAAAGTTGAACCCGAGCACCGCGATAATGATGCAGATCCCGGGCGGCCCCCAGATGTTGAAATAGTTTTCGAGGATCTCCGTCTGCTCCGCCGCGTTGACCATGGCGCCCCACGAAGCGTAGGGAGCCTGCACGCCGAGGCCGAGATAGGAGAGGGACGCCTCGTACAGGATCATACTGCCGAGCGAGAGCGTCATCGACACGATGAGCTGCGGCATGACGTTGGGCACGAGGTGTTTGAAGATCTTTCGCGCCGTGGAATAGCCCATCGCCTCCGCGGCGACCATGTATTCCTGTTCCCTGAGGAAGAGGATCTGTCCGCGCACGAGGCGGGCGGTCCCCGACCACGAGAACACGGTCAAAAAGATCATGAGGTAATAGATACGGTCCGATCCTTTGACCCCCATCGCGTCGAGCACGGCGCCCAATATGAGCAGAATGGGCAGCCCGGGAAGGCACATCAAAATGTCGCAGATACGCATGATGACGTTGTCGACCCTTCCGCCGAAATAGCCCGCGATGCCGCCGAAGATGACGCCGATGATCATGATCGCAAACACGGCGATAAAGCTGATGAGGATGGATTTCTGTCCGCCGTACATGAGGCGGGAGAACACGTCGAGGCCCGATTGGTCTGTCCCCAGCCAATGGGAGGCGCTGGGATAGGAACGCGTGTTGATGAGCGACTGCGTTTCGATCACCTGATAGAAGCTATCCACGATAGGGTTCCCGTTTTCGTCTTTCACGGGATCGCCATTTTCGTCTAAGCGCGGGACCTGTACAAACTGCTCGCTCTCATAGCTGATGGGGCCGTTATAGTCGGTCTCCGTTTCGCCCCAGCCGCCGTATTCGTTGGGAATGGCGGACATGATGAGCGGCCCCACCCACGAGAAGAGGATGAGGGAGAGGATCATGACAAGCCCGATGATCGACAGTTTGGAGCGGAAGAAACGCCGCGCGACCATCCGTCCGGGGGACATGAGCCGCACGTTTTTGTCGAGAGGCTTTTCGCCGTCCTCCGCGCCCGCGCCGTTTTCGGGAAGCTGCGTCCCGAGGGGTTCTTCGGTATTGAGGTTTTCGTTGAATTCTTCGTTCATTCCGTCTTCCTCCATCAGGTGAGCTTGACGCGGGGGTCTACGACCATATACATGAGGTCGGAGAGCAGCACTCCGATGACGGAGAGCAGCGCCAAGAACATGTTATAGGTCATGATGACGGGAATATCGCCCGCCTGCGTGGCTTGCAGCGCCCAGTTCCCGATACCGGGAAGTCCGAACACGTTCTCCGTGATCATGGCGCCCGAGAAGAGGGAGGGAAGCACGCCCGCCATCATCGTGACGATGGGGATCATCGTGTTGCGGAAGGCGTGTTTGTAGATGACCTTGCTCTCTTTCAGCCCCTTTGCCCGCGCCGTGCGGATATAGTCGGAGTTGAGCACTTCGAGCATATTGGTGCGCATATAGCGCATTGTTCCGCCGATGCCTAAGATGATCGTCGACAGAACGGGCAAGATGATGTGGCGCAGATAATCGCCCATCTTCTCGAAGAAGTTCATCTGCAAAGAGGGATTTTCAAGACCCGTCGTGTAGAACCAGTTGAGGCCGCCGGGGCCGAATACCTTCTGCAACACTCTTCCGAGGAAGAAACTCGGGAGCGAAATACCGATCATCACGAGCACGGTGACCACATAATCCCGGATGGAATATTGGTGGGTGGCGGCCGTGACGCCGAGCGGGATAGCGATCATGTATTCGAAGATGATGGCGATGAAGGCGACGGCGAAGGAAACGCCCATGTGGTTGGCGATCTCGGAAACGACCTCGCCGCCCGAAACGAAGCTCACGCCGAAATCGAGCTTGCACAGCGACCAGAGCCACGAACCGTAGCCCGAAAGAATGCCTAAAAAGCTCGAATCGGATAGCCCGTAGCGCTTGTACATCGCCTCCACGGTTTCCTGCGGGATCGTCGCCCCGCCCTGGTTCATCTCGGTCAGACGCCGCATGACGAAGTCCACGGGCATGCATCTTACGAGGATGTAGATGATCAGGGAAACGCCGATCAGAATGATGATCGAAAGTCCCAATCTTTTGAGAATGTATTTGAGCATGATTTACTCCATAGTCCTGCCGCGGCATAATGCGGCAGGACTGTTTGGTTTTTGTTTGAAGTTACAGGTTTTATACCGCAAAAGGCGATCAATCCTCCACGAACTTGATCTCCCAGATCCTCGCAAGGGGCGAAGTGTAGGGGTTGATCTTGACGTTGCCGTTCTCGTCGTGCGGCATCGTGGCGGTGTCGATGACCTTGGTGTTGTAGGCGTAGAGGGTCTGCCTCTGGTAGAGCGGCAGCTCGATCGCAAGGTCGAGCACAAGCCCCATCGCCTCTTTATACTTTGCGGCACGCTCGGATTGTATGTCGGTCTCGCGCGCTTCGTCGATCAGGACGGAGAGGTCGTTGAGGGTCGAGCGCTCCTCGGCGTATTCGGCCTGCGCCGTATCCTTGATGGAGGGATAGCCCCAGGCGAGCACGCTGGTCGCGGTGGAATTCTTGTGGTAGACCTGATACATATCGGGGTCGATGGTGGAACCCCACGCCGCCGCCCATACCGCAAGGGAGCCGGTGGCGAGCTTGGTGAGCGCGTTGGCGTCGGGCTTGATGGTGATCTTCCAGCCAAGCTCTTCGCTGTTCAGGATATCCATTGCCTTCTTGAATACGAGATAGGCGGGGTGGTCGACCATGTTGGCGCCCGCGATGGTGAACTCGATCTCAAGCTCACTGCTGCCCGCAGCGACGTTCGCTTCCTGCATATACTGCTTGATAAGCTGTTTCGCGTGTGCATCGGTCGTGAACGTGGTGTACTCATGTCCGTTGTCATCGAGTTTGTTTGCGGTGGGGTTGGCGCCGTCATAGGCGGCGTTGTTCTTTCTCGGGTAAGCCCAGCTGACGAGGGACATGGGCCAATAGATGTTTTCCGCCGTGCCCGACTGATAGTATTGCAGGGCGAGCGCGGTATCCATCGCCGCCATGATCGCCTTACGGAGCGGAAGCTTGGGCACCTTTGCGGCGTTGATGCCGATGTAGCCGTAGCCGAGCTGCCAGCTGGAAACGGAGCCTACGCCCTTGCTCTCCAGATCTTTGATCTTATCGGCGTTCTCCTTGGTGAACTGCGGGCTGACAAAGTGCACCTGTCCGCTTTGGAGCGAGGTGAGCGCGTTGGCGATGGGCGTTTCCATATAGCGCATCTTCTTGATCTCCGGCGGGGTTGTGTTTACGCCGTCCAGCGAGAAGTTCTCGTTCGCCTTGTAGTAGACGATATCGTTGTTGAAGAATTCCTCTGCGGTGGGGTTGTCGCCGTTGTTCTTATTGGAAGCGACGTAGGGACCCGCGCCGAGCGGGACTTTGTTCTTGCTGACGCCGCGGGTATTATCGCCCTGGATGATCTTGGTCTGGAAATCGAAATCCGACCACGCGACGCCGAATTTGTTCTCTTTAATATTGATTTCGGAAACGTTTTGCCAGCACGATCTTTTCAGCAAGTCCTCGTTTGAAGCGTTATCGGGGATCGCAAGATTGTCCTGCGTCAGCTTGCTCTGTCCTCCCTTGTCGGAGTAGTAGTGATAGGGCGCCACGGTGAAGCCGAAGTTCCACTGCGCCTTGGGGTCGATCTTCTCGATGGTGATGCGCAGAATGTCGTATTCGTTCGCATTCTTGGGGGTGCCGTCCGGATTGTGTTCCTGCGCGATCTTGTAGGTCTTCGTGGTGCCGTATTCTTTGCTGGTGATCGTCTTTTCGGTTTCACTCGTCGTGTGCCCGAGAGAAACGATCCCCTCGATGTTCTTGTACCTCAGGTCCGTTTGCTGCACCTTTTCGTGCAAAAGGACATCCTTCGCCTTTGCCTCGTACTCGGTGAGAAGCTGCGTACCCGTCGCCCAATATTGCAAGATCTGGTTGAATGAACCTACGACGTTGCTGGTATAGATAAAGTTGATGGCGGCTTCTTCCGTCTTTACGCTATCGGGATTGTAGAGAAGGGTCGCCTTTTCGATCTTGCTCCTGTCATATTCCTTCGTCTTCGAGTCGCGCGGATATTCGATCTCGACCTTGTTTTCCGCATACATGAAGGAAATGATCTCATCGAAGCCCGTGCCGATCTGCTTCCCCTGATAGTAAATGGGAGCGCTCTTATAGGGTTCGTCGGAATAGGCGTTGCGGGCGCCCTTATAGTCGCTGCTCAGCTCTTCCCTGAACTTCGTGAGCGCGTCGGTGTAGTCGGTCATAAGCTGCTGGTGCGCGGTGGCGATCGTATCATCATCGAGCGTCTTCCCCTCCAAGCCGATCGCCTCGAGGTAGCTCGTGTATTTGTCTTCCGAGAAGTCCACATCGTCGATCGCCGCCTTCATCTCGTCCTCGGTCGCCGTATGCTTGCCCATGGGATCACTGATCTCGGCGACTTCCTCAAAAAGGTCGATGAGCGTCTGTCTGCGGTTGATCGCCCGCGTATGCGCGGTTTGGTTGGTTTCCTCAGCCTCCTTGTCGTCGCCCGTATTCGACTGCGTTCTGTATTCCTGCAGACCGACGATGTCCGTCGAATACATGGTGGTGGAACCCGTATAGGCGGGGTCGAGATAGACATAGAGGTTGAACATGACGTCGTTCATCGTGAGCGGCACGCCGTCCGAGAATGTAAGCCCGTTCTTGAGGACATAGTAATAGGAAGTGGTGTCCGTCACGTCATCATGCTCGCTCGCATAGTCGAGAACGACGGTGGGTTCATTGTTCCCGTAGGCAAGTTCACCGTTTTCGTTGGTGGAGAGCATGGAGATCTGGGTCTGGCCCACGACGTCCATATCGGTGCCCGCGGTGGAATAGAACGGGTTGTAAAGCTCGTTCAGATCCTCCGTCATGATGACGAGCGCCTCTTTGTTCGCAGGGATGCTGCCGCAGCCTGCAAGGAGTCCTGCGCTGCCCAACGTGAGCACGGTGCCAACGGATAATGCTATTGCACGGATCGCAAATTTACCTTTCATTTTTCTTCTCCTTCTTTATTTTTGATATAAATTTGAAACAAAATCATCTGCCGAGCTTGATCTCGCCCGTATCGGCGTCCACGACCGCGGCGGGGAGCCTGTTTGTTTTCAGGGTGATGCCCGCGACAGAAACGCCGCAGGTGACGTAACTGCCCGAGAAAAGCCCGACCTGATAGGGATAGACGGGGGTGGACAGCCCTGTGTCGGGGTCATAGCCTGCTTCGTAATATACGGCATCCGCGATCGATAGCTCGCCCGAGATCTTCATGTTTGTGATGGTCGCCCCGCTTGCAAGATCGCCCGCAAACAGCCCGTACATGCTATCTCCCTTCGGCCCGCGGGAGGCCGCCTCGATCGAATAAGTAACATTCTCGAAAGTGATGTTTTCGAAGCAAGCGGCCGCGGTTACCGTGGCAAACAGACCGCCCTTTTTGACGGACACGTCCGTCTGGTGCACGGTGACGCCCGAGATCGTGTGCCCGTTGCCGCGGAAGGTACCCGTGAAGGTGCCGGTGCTGAACGCCGTGGGCCATTCGTCCTCTTCGCCGTATTCGAGATTGGCAAGGATGTCGAAACTGCGGTTCACGCCCGCATATTCGGCAAGCTGTTCCTTGGTGCGGATCCGATACCAAAGCCCCTCTTCCCACTTTCCATAGAAGCGGGCGATGTTCCCCGTTGCGGTGGCGGTCGCCCGATCCCAAGTGCCGTGGTTTTCGAGAACGCTCAGCGCATCCGTGCCGCCTTGCAGGTCCTCCTCGGAGGAATATGCGGCGACGAAGGTCTTATCGAACGGCCTGCCGAACTTGCCGTATTCCATGACGCCCGTTTCCTCGTTCCATGCGGGGACCGCGACCGTTCTCTCCGCTTCCTGGTTTACAACATCGAAGGTATAGGAGCAAACCGAATACCATTCCAGACCGTTGTCTTGGAAGAGGGTATTGTTGCAGGGCGCCGTGATGGGGTCGCCGTCTTCGTCAAACTCCCCCGTTTCGATGTCTGCCGTGCACTTGTCGGGCTTGGTGGCGCTGTAATACTTCGTACCGCAGCGCTCGCACTCCCACTCCCGTTCCTGCGCTTGCAGTTCGTAGGAGAATTCGGGCACCCATGCCGCATACAGGGTAAAGGCGTACTCGCCCTCCTCATAGACGAAGTCGTCCCGCTGCAATAGGGAATTGAAGTCCCATTCTTCGGCGTAGGTATAGCCCTGCGGCTTGCCGTAATCCGAATAGTAGGCCTTGCGCACGTTGCCGTCCTCGTCGTAAACGAGGTTGCCCGCTTCGTCGCGCATGTCCTCTTCGTTGCGGCAGACGTTCCCCTCTTCGTCGAGCGGTTCGCCGTCCGCGTTCACGCGCGGCTCACGCACGGCATACCACCCCGCAAGGAAGTAACCGTTCCGCTCCACGTTGAAGCTCTTGGTGCCGATCGCGCCCTTGTCAGTGTCCTCGGGCTTGAACAGCTTGATCCCCTTCTGCACATCCTCGTACCGATAGGTGTTCACGATCCTGCTGTTGTTTTTGCCCGCCGCCTTTCCGCCGTTTGCGTCGAAACAAACGGAGAAATCGTAGTGCTCCTTGGCATACTCCTTATAGGGGCTTTCATCGGAGCTGCAAGCGCCGAAAATAAGCGTGCCCGCGCACAGAGCGGCAAGTCCGATCATGATCTTTGTTCTCTTTTTCATATTAGTCTTCCGTCTTTTGCCCGTTCTGTTCTTGATTTTCTTCTTCCGAAGGTTCCAAAGCGCTTTCTTCGCCGTCGGCTTCCTCAAAGCCGCCGTCCTCTCCGTTCGCTTCGGCCCCGTCCGCGCTCTCTTCGGCTTCTTCGGCCGCCGCGCGCTTGCGCTTTTTGAGGAGCACGACCAACACGACCGCTACGATCGCCGCGACCGCCACCACGCTTAACACGATATAGAGCCAGAGATAGGGAATACCTTCCTCTTCGGACGGCTCGGGATCGTTGTTCTTTTCCTGCTCCTCGAGGTAGCTGATCCTGTTTTCGGCGTCCGTGAGCTTGGAGAGATTTTCGTTATAAACGCAGCCCTGCTGGTCTTCGGGAAGCGCATTGAACAGCGTCCTGATGTGCTCCACCTGCGCCCTGTCGTCCAAGGTGAGCGCGGAGGTCGCGGGCAGCGCGTTGATGAGGTCGATGACTTCCTGCGCCGCGTCGCTCACTGCCGTGGGACCGTCGAGCACGACGTCGAAGTACTGCCCGTAGATGAAGCTGTCGTAACCCGTGCCGTTGATGGGACGAACCATGACGAGCGTCTTGTTCTTGAGGATCTCCCTGCCCTCGGGCGTGCCGATCTCCGCTACGAAGTTGGCGCCGAAGAGGGTGTTGGTGGGATCGATATTCCAGAGGCGGAAGTCGACGACTTGCAGCCCGTAACGGGTGTTCTCGTCCATCACATAATAGCCGACATTATGAAGGAGGTAATACGGTCTGCCGTTGCTATCGCTCATCAGATCGAAGTCCGCGTCGTACTGTTCCTCGAGAATGGGCGCCTCGATACTCGTGAAAGCGACCGCCGCAAGCTCGTTACAGCCGTAGAACGCCGCGTCGCCGATCGATTTCACACGGCGGCTGAGCGACACGGAATAGAGATGCGCGCCGCGGAACGCCTGCGCCCCGATCCGCACGGTGCCCTCCGCCACGTTAAAGGAGCTTTCCTCCTTTGCGATGGGATAGGTGACGAGCACATAACCGTTGGGGCAGCTGCAATAGAGCACGCCGTCGACGACCTTGATGGCGTCGCCGAGGGTGAAGGTCGTTTCGCCCGCCGCGTTCGTGATGTCGCCGATCTCGCAGCCTGCGAAGGGATTCTCGCCCGCGTAGACGAGCGCTTCGCCGATCTCGACGGCTCGGAGCTTGGTGTCCGCGAACGCGAAGTTGCCGAGATATTGCGCCTCGGAAAGATCGACGGAGCCGAGCGTCGTGTTTGCGAACGCGGAGTCGCCGAACAGCGCCGCCTTTCCGTTCAGAACGGAGAGGCCTTTATTGCCCGAGAAGGCGTTCGCACCGAACTGTGCGCCATCCGCGACGGTGACTTCGGTGAGCGCGGTGTTTGCAAACGCCTGCGCGCCGACCGCCTTGACATGCTGCAAGTCGATCGTAGCAAGGGAGGTGCAATTCATGAACGCGCCCGCGGGAATGCTTTCCGCCGTTTCGGGCAGGTCAACGCTTTGAAGCGACGTGCAGTTGTAGAAGGCACCTTCGCCGATAGCTCCGCCCTTTTCGAAATCGAGCGCCGAAAGATCGGCTTCCTCGAACGCCGCGCCGAAAGCGTTCACGCGCGGGATGAGGATCTCGCCCGACGCGAAGAGGATATACTCGGGCTGCTCGCCGCTGAAGGCGTAGGCGCCGATCGACTTCAGATGAGAGAAATCGATATCTTTCAGATAGTGGCAGCTGTTGAAAGCATAGGCACCGACGGTGGCGTTTTCGCCGACATGGACCGTTTCCAGCTTGCCGCCGAGCGTCAGCGTGCTCGAAATGCTGTAAGCGCCCGAGCCAGCCCCCTGGAAGGCGTAATCCCCGATCTCGGCATTGTTGCCGATCGTGAGGGAAGTGAGGCCGGAAACGAACGGATCGATGCCCGTCTGGATCGACTGCCCGTTGTAGACATAGTAATTGTTCGATGCGATGAGGCCGCCCATAAGGCTGCTGATGCGCGCCGCGGAGAAGGCCGCCTCCCCGATCACAACGTTATCTCCGATCGTCGCGGAAGTCATCATCGGGTTGAAGAAGAAGGCACCTGCGCCGAGTTTGACGCCCTCGCCGACCTCGGCCGACTTGAGCGTGTAGTTGACGCTCACCTGCTGCTGGCCGTTCGCCCCGGTCGTGATCCTGCGGAACGCGAGCTGCGCAAAGGCGTAATCGCCGACCTCGGCGCCCGTGGGAAGGGTCACGGAGGTAAGGCTCGACATCGAGAAAGCGCGTTCCCCGATGGTGACGTTATCGCTTAACTGAGGAAGCGTCGTGATCGCCGTTCCGACGAAGGCATAGCTGCCCACGCTTTCGAGCTTACCGAGCTGGACGCTGCTCAAAGAAGCGCAATCCGCAAAGGCGTAGTCCCCTACCCGCGTCACGGTCGGAAGATTTACCGTCGTCAGCCCTGCCGCCACGGAGAAGGCGCCCGCGCCGATCTCGGTGATCGTGGTGCCGCTCTCCAAGTCGCTCGTAGTGAAAGAGTTCGTCGTAGGCGCGACGAGCGCAAGCACGCCCGTGCCCTTTTTCAGAAGATATTTTCCGCTCTGCGAGGCGCTGAAATAGGGATTGTTGGCACTGACCTCGAGTTTGGAGATCTTGGTGCCGATCAGTGCGTTCTCGCCGATGACTTCCACATCCGCCCCGAGGCTGAGGTGGGACAGCTCGTCGCAGTCCGCAAAGATCTCCGCGGGAAGCACGGAGGCGTTGAGCGTCATCGCCTTGACGGAGGTCGCCGCGAATGCCTGCGAACCGACCTTGACCTTGCTCGCCGCAATGTTGACGGTCGTGAGGCTCGCGTTCTGCGCAAACGCCGCCGCGCCGATGGACTGCGTCGTATTGGGCAGGTTGACGCTGATGAGAAGGGTGTTGCGGAACGCCGCGTCGCCGATGGCAACAATGGAACGGAAATCGAAACTTGCCAGCTTTGTGCAATTTTCAAATGCGCGCTGGTTGATGAATTGCAGGTTGTTGCTCCCGTGGAACTCGATCGAAGCGAGCGACACGCAATCGCGGAAGGCGCCCGTCTGTATCTTGGTGAGGGTGGACGGGAACGTGACCTTGCGCAGTTTGCTGAGGTTGGCAAACGCATAGGCGCCAATGGTCTTTACGCCCTCGGGAATGACAAGCTCGGTGATGATATCGTTTCCGATATACCACTGTTTGCTGTACAGGGGATCCTCTTTCGAGATCTCATCGCCCGCGGAGAGGTCCTTGGGAACGAGATTCCAGTTGGAGAACGCAAACTGCTGGATCTCGGTAATGCCGAGATCTTCTGGGATCTCCACCTTGTCGCCAAGCCCCATGTAGCTCACGAGATACGGCCCGTTCGTGGTGTACGCTGGCTTTACCGTTATATAAATGGTACGCGTCGTCGTGGTCGACTTATATTCCTTGGTTACGGGATCGAGCATGAGCAGCCTGACGGAAACGGTGGCATTGCGCTCGTAGTTGAGCGGCTTGTCGTTCTTATCGACGTTCCATGCCGTGATCGTGCCCTTTTCCTTATCCACGCGGATGACTTCGGGGTTGCTCGAGGTGAATTCCACCCTGTAATTGCTGTCCTCAAAATACCCTTGCAGATCGTATTGGATGGTCACCGATTCGGAGGGCAGCATCTTGAGCGAATAATTGTCCGACGCGAACTGCACGACGTCGCCCGCCTCCGTTGCGCCGAGATCGCGCTCGTCGCTCGAAAGGAAGTAGTAGACGCGGTTGACTTCGTACCCCGTCAAGCGGAAATTCTCCGCAACGGGTCTGTCGTATTCCTTGTAGCCCGGTTCGCCGTCTTTGAGAACATGTACGGTGACGCTCGTGGTGACCTGCGGGTTGCGGTTGCTCGTCGCGGTGAGCTTTGTGGTGCCGCTGCTGACGCCGATGAGCTTGCCGTTGACAACGCGCGCGATGTCATCGTTATCCAAGGTGTAGTTGATGCTCTCCTTCCATGCCTTGTCCTGCGAGGGGGAAAGCTCGGGGTTGAGGTTGTAGATCTGGTTGGGCGAGATCGTGATCTCCTTGTCGGCAAAGGAAATGGTCTTGATGTCGTCGGGGATCGTCAGCTCGAAAGTGGAGATGTTCTGCGCGCAGTCGATGAGCTGCACGATGAAGCTGTTCTTGTTGTAGGATTTTTCCTTAATGGTACGGAGGTAATCGGTGAGTTCCACCTGCACGACGCTCGTGGAGTTGCGCGCGCCGTTGACGGGAACGATATATCTGCCGAAGCCGTAGAGGGAGTACGGGGCGTCCGCACCCGGCTCGCTCTCGGTGATATAGCCCGGCATCATCCCGCGCACATAGTGGTTGTCGTACACGCTGATGTTGGCGTACAGCTTATTGGTTTCCGAATCCCTGTCGTACTCGTAGGTGTACTCCACTCCCGTCACGATGGGCGCGGAGAAGTCCGCATAGAACGGGAATTCGAAGGTGTTGTTTGCGACTTCGCCGTTCTTATAATCGATATATCCCGTCAGACGGAAGATATATTTGGTATTGTTTTTGAGGTCGTAGTCCGCCGCGCTGAAGTCCACGTCGAAGCTCGAACCGTAGATGGCGCCGCCGTAGTTGTACGACTTGGAAATATCGACCTGTTCCTTCTGGAAGATGATCTCACCCGTCGTCGTATCGATCACGGTCGCCACCATCCGCTTCGCGCCGCGCAGAAGCCCGAGCTGCACGCTGTTGATGGAGTTGATGCCGCCGTATTCTCCCGTCTGGTTGGTGAGGGAGATGTGGTCGCGGTCCGCGGCGATCTTATTCGTGGAATTGGGGTCCTGCAAATAAGGGAAGGAGCCGAGGTACGCGATATAGTCGTTGTACAGGCCGCCGATCGGGCGGGTGGCGTAGGCGTCGGGAAGGGTCTTTTCGAGCGTTTCCTTGCTGTCGTCCAGCTCGTCCGCGTTGGTCGCAAAATAGTCGAGGTCGAAGAGAGGCGCCGCCGCCCAGGAGCCGTAGAAGGCGAGGAAGGGCGCGCTCAGATCGTACACTTTCGCGTTGCCGCTCTTGTCTTTGAGAGTGACGAAGCCCTCCACATACATGCCGTTTTCAAAGGACTCGTCGAGATAGTGTTTGTCCTCTTCCCCGAGGGTGACGGTGAGGGTGACGGTGGCGGTCCGATGCCCGTCTACCGTGACGCTGTTGCCCGAACGGTTGCAGTTTTCGGCGCCCGTCACCTCAATGGACGCTCCTTCGAGCAGGTACCCTTCCTGCGTGACGGTGGTGAGTCCCTTATAGGTGAGGATCTCGCTCACGCCCTCCGTCATGACGGTGGCACCCACCTCGTAGGTCATCGCGGAATCGCCGAAATTGACGACGCTGAACTTCATGGTGTACACGCCCGTCTTACCGGGATCGTCGCCAAGCTCGATCTTCGCCTTGTCCATCTCCTTCTGCGTATCTCTGTCATAGGTCAGCAGATAGGCGGGCGAATGGGTGGCCTTTTCGAGGTTGGCAAGCCCCGCGCCCTGCTTTCTCACCGAGAAGGGAAGCCCGTTCTTGTTGAGGGCGATGTCCGTCGTGGACATCATGAGGCGGTTGACGATCGCGGTGATGTTGCGCCGCGTTTCCGCATCGTTCTTCTCGAAACCGAAGTTATCCTTCACATATTGCCGCACGAGCGCCGTAACGCCCGCCTGGTTGGGCGAAGCCATGGAGGTACCCGACATGCGGTCGTAGCCGTTGCCGGGGACCGAGGAGTAAATATCGCCGCCGTGCGCCGTGATCTCGGGCTTGATGCGGAGATCGGGCGTAGGACCCCACGAGGAGAAGTCGGACATGAAGGGACCCGCCTTTTGGCTGCGGCTGATCGTGATCTTGCCGTTCCCTCCCCTCTGCAGCGTTTCGCCGTCCACCTGCGAGAGCGAGCAGACGGGGAAATTGCCGAGCCTGCCGACGTTCATCGAGATGTCGCCCGAAACGTTGTTGAAGATGATACAGCCGATCGCGCCGTACTGGCGGGCGAGGCTCGCCTTCTCTTCGAAGTTGGTCTGGCCTCTGCGCACCAGCGCGATCTTGCCTTCCAGGCTGCCGTCCTGATAGGGAAGATATTGCTGCGCGCTGCCGATGCCGTCGATGATGACGTATTCGAAATCATAGGTATCCAAATTGGCGGGCAGATAGCCTTTCTCCGCGCCATAGGCAAAGATCTCTTCGACGAAATCCTTGGGCTTGGCGGCGCTGTCGGAGGCCTCGGTGAAGTAAATGATCTGCCCGTTGTAGAGGAAGTAAGGCGTCTTGACGCCGCTGATGGAGGCGACGGAGAGCGCCGCGTCGTAAGTGGAGGGCGAACCGACGGTGGAGGAGTCGGGATTGCTCGTAAGCCCGAGGTTCCCGTTCTTCTCCGAACCGAAGGTGGAGTTATAGCTGTTGGAAGCGGCCGCCACAAGGCTGATGCCCTGCTCCTTGATCTTGTCGTACACCGCATAGCGGATGTCCTCGTCCACCTCTCTCGAGAAGCCCGCCGCAGAGCCGAGGGACATGTTGATGACGTCCACTTCGAGCTTGACGCAGTCCTCGAGGGCGGCGATGATCCACGACGTCTTAGCGCCGTCCGCGCCTTCCGAGAAGGTCTTCATCACGGCGAGCTGCGCATTGGGCGCAACGCCGCGGATGCCGTTTTCCTTCACGTCGATGTCGTTGCCGACCATGACGCCCGCAACGTGGGTGCCATGCTCGTTGTTGATGGGCGAAACGTTGTCGTCCTTATCCGCATAGTCGTAGGCATAGGGCACTTTGCGGTTGAGATAGACGTTCGCCGCGGTAAGCCCGGGGGTCGTCTTGGACGCCTCGAGCTGGCCGATGACTTTTTCCAAAGATTGCGGCGTGATCACGTCCGAAGAGGCATCCTTCGTGAAGCGGTCGGGGTCGAACGCGGAGTGCGTGTAATCAAGCCCCGTATCGAGCACGGCGATGACCGTCCCCGTGCCGTCGTATTCGGAATCGGAGCTGTCGAAAATACCCGTGTTGTAGACGTTGACTTCGTTTTCCACGACCTTCGTTTCGCAGGGAGCGTACACTTCGCCCACCATGACGCCCGCCTTGCCCTTGACGGCATTGCAGAGCCGGTCGAAAGCGTTCGCCTTGATCGTGACTTCTACGCCGCCGAGCAGCGTATCGAAACGGTCGCCCACTTCATAGACGATCCCCGCGTTGTCGAGCTTTCTCAGAAGCGTGCTGCTCTCCCGCTCGATCGCGGCGGAAACGGCCTTGCCCTCTTTGGACGAGGCGAATTCCCCCACCGTCATATCGCCGCCGAGTTCGTCATAGCGGTCGAGGACGGTATCGGCGTCCACGCTCAAAATGACGGAAATGTCGCTCTCTCCCGCCACGGTGTCGGGAAGCTTCTCTACCGTAGAGCTGTCGAAATATTGGGTCAGATCGAAATCGACCGCTCCCGTAATATCGTTCACCTGTCCCTTTTCGGATGCACTGCTGGCAACCGACGTGTGCTCCGACGGCTGCAGCGAAGGCAGCATCGTGGAAAACACCATTGTGCCGGAGAGTATCAATGCAGACATTCCGAGGAATAATTTCTTTTTGGACTTCATTAGGTCACCTCCGAAAATCTTCGTTCTTCGAGCATTATACCGTACTATTATAACCGAACGGAATTTTTTTTGCAAGCATTTCTACGGGGCAAAAATACACGCTTTCCATTTATAGTTAGAATTTATGCATAAAAGATGAGAATTTTGTGAAAATATACACGTTTATTCATAAGTGGCGATATAAGTTTTTCTTATATTTCCGCAAAATATTCGCATATATGCAAACTCGGTGCAAATCCGCCCTCAATAGTTTTTGCAAAAAAAGGCAAGGGTGGGCGGGGAGAGGGAAAAAAGAGAAAATTTCAAACACTTTCTGAAAACCGCGAACAAAAAAGAGGCAAATCGGGCGGGGCGGGAAAATTCCGCCCGAAAAGATCCGAAACAAAAAATGAAAAATCTGTGAAATTTTTTGCACGGGCGCACGCCACAAGATGTGGGGGTCCGAGTGTCGCCCGACCGCAATTTTTCGGCGAAAAACCCCGCCCGTTTCGCGCTTTTCCGCGAAGATCGGCATCGGTCGGCGCGAAAAAGCCACCTCCGGAAGGGTGCCGCAGGAAGCCGCGGCGCACAAAATACAGCGCTGTTTTGCCCGCTTTGGAACGGGGTGCGCGGCGGCGTTTCCGCGCCGCGCCGCCGCGCGGAAAATAAGAAAGAACTTTTTTATCGCCTTCGGCGCGGTCCGGAGCAGAGATTTTCTCCCGCCGCGGGTCCCCTCTCCGTCCGGCGGCGCATGTCCCGCGGCTCCAATGAATATTATGCGCAGTTATACATTTGAAACGAAGCGATTTTCTCACCTGTATGATAAAAAAGCCGCCCAAAGGTGCGGAAAGTTTCTTTTTTTATCAAATTTAACAAGTGCGCACCCGAGAAAACGGGATAGGAAAAGAGAGGTCCCTCTTATCGGGGACCTCTCTTGCCTTGGAAATTTTACCGATTATTTGCCCATGCCTTCCTGCACGGCGACCGCGACGGCGACGGTGGCGCCGACCATCGGGTTGTTTCCCATGCCGATGAGGCCCATCATCTCCACATGCGCGGGTACGGAGGAGGAGCCTGCGAACTGCGCGTCGGAGTGCATCCTGCCCATCGTATCGGTCATGCCGTAGGAGGAAGGACCCGCCGCCATATTGTCGGGGTGGAGGGTCCTGCCCGTGCCGCCGCCCGACGCCACGGAGAAGTAGCTCACCCCGTTCTCGTTGCACCACTTCTTGTAGGTGCCCGCCACGGGATGCTGGAAACGGGTGGGATTGGTGGAATTGCCCGTGATGGAAACGCCGACCTTCTCGAGCTTCATGATGGCGACGCCTTCGGGCACGTTGTCCGCGCCGTAGCATTTGACCTTGGCGCGCGGGCCGTCCGAATAAGGGACTTCCTTGGTGACGGTGACGGTTTCGGTGTAGGGATCGAACACCGTTTCGCAATAGGTGAAACCGTTGATGCGGGAGATGATGAACGCCGCGTCTTTGCCAAGCCCGTTCAGAATGACGCGCAACGGCTTTTTACGCACCTTGTTCGCGTTCATGGCGATGGAGATGGCGCCCTCCGCCGCCGCAAAGGATTCATGTCCCGCAAGGAAGCAGAAGCAATCGGTTTCCTCGGAGAGAAGCATCTTGCCGAGGTTGCCGTGCCCAAGCCCGACCTTTCTGTTCTCCGCAACGGAGCCGGGGATGCAGAATGCCTGAAGCCCGATGCCGATGGCTGCCGCCGCGTCGGCTGCCTTCTTGCAGCCCTTCTTGATGGCGATCGCCGCGCCCACGGTGTACGCCCAGACGGCGTTCTCGAAACAGATGGGTTGGGTGCCGCGGACGAGTTTATCGCAATCCACGCCCTTGGAGAGGCAGATTTCCCGACATTCCTCTACGGAGGAGATGCCGTATTCCTTCAAAACGGCGTTGATCTTTTCGATCCTTCTTTCATAACCTTCAAACAGAGCCATGCTGCACCTCCTTATTCCTTACGAGGGTCGATGTACTTCACCGCGCCCTGTTCTTCCGAGAATCTGCCGTAATGCCCCATCGCCTTCTGCCAGGCCTCGTTGGGTTCCAGCCCCTTCTTGATGAAGTCGGTCATTTTGCCGAGGGAAACGAATTCGTAACCGATGACCTGCGCGTCCGCGTCGAGCGCAAGGCGGGTGACATATCCCTCCGCCATTTCGAGGTAACGCACGCCCTTTGCGGCGGTGCCGTACATGGTGCCGACCTGCGAACGAAGCCCTTTGCCGAGGTCCTCAAGCCCCGCGCCGACGACAAGCCCGTCATCCGAAAATGCGGACTGCGTTCTGCCATAGACGATCTGCAAAAAGAGTTCGCGCATGGCGGTGTTGATGGCGTCGCATACGAGGTCGGTGTTGAGCGCTTCGAGAATGGTCTTGTGGGGCAGGATCTCCGCCGCCATCGCCGCGGAATGGGTCATGCCCGAGCAGCCGATGGTTTCCACGAGCGCCTCCTGGATCACGCCCTGTTTCACGTTGAGGGTGAGCTTGCACGCGCCCTGCTGGGGAGCGCACCAACCCACGCCGTGCGTAAAGCCGCTGATGTCCGTGATCTGCTTTGCGCACACCCACTTGCCCTCTTCGGGAATGGGAGCGGGGTCATGCTTTGGCCCTTTCGCAACACAGCACATCTCTTCCACTTCACGAGAATATTGCATTGTGATTTTCCTCCATGATATCCCCCTCGGGGATTTGATTTCACCAGCCATTCTACCACATTTTGGCGGGAATGACAAGCCCTTGCAACAAAAAAATTGCCTTACATTTCGCTTCTTCCGATCAAATAATCTACGGACACTTGAAAATAATCGGCAAGCAACCAAAGACTTTGAATGCTTGGCTGTTTTTTCTTTAAGAGCCATGCGCTAATGGTATTTTGCTTCACCCCGATCTTTGCGGCAAGCTGTACTTGGTTCAGGCTCTGCTCCCTCATCAACTCCCGGATGCGCTCTGCAACGAAAATATCCATAGAAATCTTATCTCCGCTCTATTGACATTTTAGCCCTAAGGGAGTATAATAATAAAAAATAGCCCCATAGGGCTAAAAGGAGGTAGTACACTTGGGGGTCCCTATTGTCGGTCCGATCTTAGACACATTTACGGGAGCTGCTTTTCAGAGCGGAAATTGGCTTACGATCTGTTTTTCGGTCATATTCCTTCTGTCACTCTGCGCAAATATCGTTTCAATGATCCTTTGCCCGATTTTGGCGAATAAAAAGCAACGGAGCATTGTCGGTTGGTTGTTTATCGGACTTTTGATCGGTTGGATCGGGTTGATCATCATTGCATGCTTGAAGCCAAAGCAACAGTAACACACGCCGCCCGCGGGTTTTTCCCGCGGGCGGCGTTCGATTGTTGTAAGCCAAGGCGAACAAGAAAACAAAGAAAGTTAAGATGTTCCGCCCTCTTCCTCACGGCGTTTCTTTTCGAAGCATTGCGAGCAAAGAAACGCGTAAAATTAAATCTCGCTTGCCTTAGGCGGAATTCACTTCCGCCGCCCCGCGCGCTATTCTGTTTCACTAAGCGCGCGGCACGAGTCGCAGACGAAGTAGGGCGACACAATTTGGCAAACCCTTTTGCCTTCTTGTCCGATGAAACAAACAAGAGGACAAAGAAGTTAAGACGTTCCCGCACTTTTCCTCACGGCGTTTCTTTCCGAAGCAAAGCGAGCAAAGAAACGCGTGAACTTATCTGCGTGAAATTATATCTCGATATGTTCGAAGTTTTCCCTTTGCGACCGCCTGTAAAAGATCGCCTTTCTGCCGATGACGGCGACGACTTCTGCGCCGAGAAGATCGGCGATGTTTACGGCGAGATTTTCGCCGTCCTCGCCCGCGGCGGGCAGGAGATTGACCTTGATCAGCTCATGGGCTTCTAAGGCCTCGGACAGGCCGTTCAAAAGGTTTTCCGAGATCCCCTCTTTGCCGACCTGTGCAATGGGTTTTAAGGTGCTTGCAAGCGATTTTAAGCGCGCCCGCTGTTTGGATGAAAACATAAATTTCTCCTTGTAAGATCATTTGCCGTGTCAAGCTCGTGCCGCCCGCCCCCGCGCATTCGCGCGGGGGCGGGCGAAATCAAGCGGTTTAAGGCACAAATTCGAATTCCGTTTCCCCTACGACGACGGTATCTCCCTCCTTGCAGCCCATCTCCGCAAGCTGTTTGAACACGCCGCGCAGTTTGAGCACGCGCTGGAAATACATCATGGAATCGGGGTTGTTCATCACGACGTTGCGGCAGAGCATGTCTATAAGCCCGCCCGTGAGAACAAAAACACCGTTTTCGTCGCGGAAGATCTCGCAGGTAAGCCCTTCGTCCGTTTCGAGCGCAAAGTCCTCGTCCGCGGGAATGCGCTCGGCGGGCGGCAGCGTGGAAAGAAGTTCCGCGCAGGCGCGCACTAGCTCCTCCGTCCCCTCCCCCGTCAAAGCCGTGATGGGGAAAATGCGGTATTTTTTGCCGTACTTCTTTTGGAACCTTTTCAGGTTCTCCTCCGCGCCGAAACAGTCGCACTTATTGCAGGCAACGAGCATTTGCAGGGCGGCAAGTTTTTCGGAATAGGCGGCAAGCTCGGCGTTGATCTTTACAAAGTCGTCGAGCGGGTCCCGCCCCTCGATGCCCGAAATGTCGAGGACATGGACGATCATGCGGGTGCGCTCGATGTGGCGCAAAAAGTCGTGCCCCAGCCCCGCGCCCTCGCTCGCCCCCTCGATGAGGCCGGGGATATCCGCGGCCACAAAGCTGTCGTCGTAGTACTTCACCACGCCCAAATTGGGGGACAGGGTGGTGAAATGGTAATCGGCGATCTTGGGCTTAGCGGCGCTGATCCTGGAAAGCAGCGTGCTCTTCCCGACGTTGGGGAAGCCGACAAGCCCGACGTCGGCGATGACCTTCATTTCGAGAACGACGGTGTGCGGTTTTGTCACGACCCCTTTTTGCGCGAAATTCGGCGCGTGGCGGCGCGCGGTGGTAAAGCGGACATTTCCCTTACCCCCTCTCCCTCCCGAGAGCAGGAGGAGCTTTTCGCCGTCCTCAAACGCGTCGCAGACGATCTTACCCGTTTCGGCGTCGCGCACGAGGGTGCCGCAGGGGACTTTGATGACGATGTCCTCGCCGCGCTTTCCCGTGCATTGGTTGGTCCCGCCGCGCTCGCCGTTCCCCGCAAAAAATTTGGAGGTAAAACGGAACGCGAGAAGATCGGTGGTGTTGCGGTCGGCGACAAGATAGACCGAGCCGCCGTCGCCGCCGTCGCCGCCGTCGGGACCGCAGGCGGGCTTGCCCTTGTAAGCCTTGAAAGAGTTCATGCCGTCGCCGCCGTCGCCGGCTTTTACGGTGATCTTCACTTTATCGATAAAAGGTCTGTTGTCCATATGGAACAGTATAGCAAAAATCGTCGGAAATAGCAATGATTTTTCCCTTCCCCTGCCGCCGCAATTTGGCGCGGGAGATGCGTTTGTTTTCGTTTTTGCGCCCTTCCGTCCAAGGTCCTCCCCCGCTTGCGGGGGAGGACCTTGGGGTATATCGCTTTGCCGCCGCGCCCTCATTCGTCTGCCGCAAGCGGCAGAAGCCTTCTGCCGAAGGCAACACGGCGTTGCCGTGACGAATGAGAAGCACGTGTGGGACACTATATGTGCAACTTTTTAAGGTAAGAAAAATAAGGAAAGGAGTATCATTATGGAAAGACAATCAACCAGT
>CANQWX010000026.1 GCA_947627665.1 uncultured Clostridia bacterium | reverse complement strand
CTCCATGAAATGTTTGTATTAACCTTTCTTTCTAAGAATTCTGATTGCCTTACATACTTGGTCTTTTCATCCCGCGCTCCTCCTTTTCCAGGAAAAAGCGCAGAATAATAAAAACTTCGTTTGCTATGCAGTTGTCAATCTGCGGTATTCCGGCAAAACAGCCGAAGCTATGCCAAAAGGCGTCTGCCTTTCGGACAGCTTATTCATCTTAACACTTTGCCATTTTTTCGTCAAGCGATTTTCAGAGGAAATTTTGACTTTTTTCGGAAATTATGGGAAAAATTTTTCGCAAATATACATGTTTGGGGTGGAAAACATGCGGCACACAAGATGTTGTGGGGAGAGGCAAGGAGGAAAGAAGGCGGTAAACATGCGGGACAAAGGACACCACCCCCCTACCCCCCTCCTAAGGAGGGGGCAATTGACAATTTTTAATATGTCATTTCGAGCGGAGCCGCAGGCGAAGTCGAGAAATCTCACATTATGCTAATGCGGTAGAGATTCCTCGACTACGCTCGGAATGACGTGATTTGGGAAAGGCGCGCCGGAATGACGTGATTTGGGAAAGGCGCGCCGAAATGACGTGATTTGGGAAAGGCGGGGCGGAATGACGTGATTTGGAATTACACCCCTTCCGTCACACGGATGACGCCCACCCCCTACCCCCCTCCGTGGGAGGGGGCAAAATTTTTGGAACAGTTTGTTCCAAACCGCCTAACAAACCGTTTTTTCTGCTACAATACAAAAGCGGTATGTTTGCGACAACAGAGCATGACGCCCACCCCCCTACCCCCCTCCAAAGGAGGGGGCAATTGACAATATAACACTTGGCGCCCCTGAAGGGGAGCTGGCGAGGCGATAGCCGAGCCTGAGGGGTTTTTCGAAAACCCTTTCGGCATTCGCTCCGCTCATGCCACTTTCCCTAAGAGGGACAGCAAGAGGCCAGCCTCACGGAAAAAGATTGCGAAGCAAGATCTTTCGTGAATTTACTCAAACATCTCCGTGGAGAGGTACCGATCGCCCGAGTCAGGCAGAAGGACGACGATGTTCTTGCCCGCGTTCTCCTCCCGCTGCGCAAGCACCGTCGCCGCATAGAGCGCCGCGCCCGACGAAATGCCCGCCAGCACGCCCTCCGCTTTGGCAAGTTCCCTGCCCGTACGGAATGCCGCCTCGTTCTCCACGGGAATGATCTCGTCGTAGACGGACGTGTCGAGCGTCTTGGGGACGAACCCCGCGCCGATGCCCTGTATCTTATGCGCGCCCGCGCGACCTTCCGATAATACGGGCGAGGAAGCAGGCTCTACGGCGACCGCTTTTATGGACCCGTTCTGCGTTTTAAGGTATTTCCCCGCGCCCGAGAGCGTGCCGCCCGTGCCGACGCCCGCGACAAAAATATCCACCGCGCCGCGCATGTCCTTCCAAATCTCGGGTCCCGTCGTTTTGCGGTGCATCTCGGGATTGACGGGATTTTCGAACTGCGAGGGAAGAAAGCTCCCCTCCGTCTTGGCGGCGAGTTCCTCCGCCTTGGCGATCGCCCCCTTCATGCCCTTGGCGCCCTCGGTGAGGACGATCTCCGCCCCGTACGCTTTGAGAAGTTTTCTGCGCTCCAAACTCATCGTTTCGGGCATGGTGAGAATGCAGCGGTAACCCTTTGCCGCCGCAATCGCCGCAAGCCCGATGCCCGTGTTGCCCGACGTCGGCTCGATGATGACCGATCCCCTTTTGAGAACGCCGCGCTGTTCGGCGTCCTCGATCATCGCCTTGGCGATCCTGTCCTTCACCGACCCCGTCGGGTTGAAAGATTCGAGCTTGGCGAAAATTCTCGCCTTTAAGCCGAGCTTTTTGGCATACCGTTTGAGTTCGAGAATGGGCGTGCCGCCCACGAGTTCCGTTACGCTTCCGTAGAGTGCCATCTTCTTTTTTCTCCTTTATTCACATATTCCCTATCGGAATACTATGGATTTATGATAAACGGTTTGCCCGCATATGTCAAGCGTTTTGCGGGCATTGTCTGAAAAATTTTGCCTCAGGTTTTTCCGAAACCTTTATATCATATAGTTATCGCCCCCGTCGGGGAGGCGGTCGAGGAGGGTCTGCAAAGTAACCGATTTCAAATAGTCGTGGATCACCTCGTCAAGCCCCCTCCAAAGGCCGCGGACGACGCAGCTCTCTTCGCGCGGGCAAACGCCGTTTTCGGCGGCGCACCCGACGGGAGAAAAATTCCCCTCCGTCTTTTGCAAGATCTCGGCGATCGTGTATTGGTCCGGCTGTTTTACGAGGCAGTAGCCGCCGCCTGCGCCGCGGACCGAGCGGAGCAACCCGCCCTTGACGAGGAGCGCGGTGAGCTGTTCGGTATATTTGGGCGTGATCTGCTGGCGGAGAGCGATGTCCTGCGTGCGCACCGCGCCCGCGCCGCCGTTTTGCGCGATGTCCAATAAGATCCGTACCGCATATCTGCCCTTTGTGGAAATATACATGCTTCCCCCTATCGTATGAAACTTGTTTGCCGCGCGTGACTTTCCCGCTTGCTGCGCGAAGGCCGCCTCTCGGCGCCCCCTCTGAGGGAGAGCTGTTGAGCGTAGCGAAACTGAGGGGTGTTTTTGTTTACGACACCCCTTCCGTCTTGCCGCCGTTGCGGCAAGACACCCTTCTCACACGGGGTAGAAGCCCGTGTTCGGTCACCGTTCGCGCGGCAAATGCGCTCACTCATGTCGCATTGCGCCAACGATTATCAATCGTTGGCAGAAGGCAATGCTCCACCTCAAGGGGTGGGCAAGGGCCAAGGGTTTCATCTCTCTTCCATTTTGCGGAAGTAACGGAGATAGCTCTTACGGCAGTAGCGGCAGACCTCTTCGTCCGCGGCGGGGACGCCCTCGAAGGTGTACGCGCCGTTCACCCGCCAGCCGTTGAGCAGGGAAATTTTCACCGCGTCCTGCGGGCAGAGGAAGGAACATGCCATGCAGGCGGCGCAATTCTTGCCGAACACGGGTTTTCCGTCCACCATTTTGATGTTCCCCTGCGGGCAGACCGAGGCGCACTTGCCGCAGCCGACGCATTTCTCCGTCGCCTTGAACCGCCGCCCGATCATCGGCATGGCGGAGTGTTCCACCCGCAGCGTAAACGACACCATTCTGCGGAAAGGCCCGTTTTTGCAGAGCGCGCCCTTGCCCGCCGCAATGAGCGCCGCGTCGCGCGGGATCGCCCGTGCCGCATCCCCCTTCATGCGCGCCGCCATGCCGTCCGAATGGCGGAAAATGATGTTATAGGGCATGACGTAGTGGAATTCTCCCCGCACCTCATAGCCCTTCTTCTTCAAAATGCGCTTGGGCGTGATGCCCGACGCCTCGTTCAGCCCGAGCGGTTCGCCCGAGGTGCGGACAAGCCACACGGGGAGGCGTTTTTGCGATACGGGTAGCGTTTTGAGGAATTGGAGCACGGGCGCGGGCGCGTTGAACGCGTGCACGGGATAGCCGACGAGGACGCCGTCGAATCCTTGGGGGGAGGGCGGGGGATCGCCCGCCGAGATCGCGTAAAGCTCCGCTTCCTGTCCCGCCGCCGCAAGTTCCTTTACGAGCGCTTCGCACGCCCAACGGGTGTTCCCCGTGCCCGAAAAACAGTAGACGATGAATTTCATTTGAGCTTCTCCGCGAGATGTTCGCCGTGTTCGCCGTAGCGGTAGGTGACGTCTTCGTCCCGTTCATGGCTGTCGTACCACACCTGCGCGAGGAAGGGACTGTCCTTTGCGAGGCGGTCGAAATCCCACGGGGCGGGCTGGCAGCACGCGGGGCACCAATGGCCGCCGCGAAGCACGGTGTAGGGCGTCATCTCGAATTCGTGCCCGTCGTGGCATTTCCATTTCAGTTTCGCATACGGGTCGCCGTATTCTTGCGAAAGGCACTCCCCGCCGCGGAAAGAAGCCGCCGAGCGCATGTCCGCGATGTCCCACTCTTCCATCGGCTTTTCCTCGTCGTAGCCGTGGGAGAGGAGCAGCCCATTCTTCTTGGCGTTTTCCACACTGCGGAGGGCGGCGAAGTCGCCGAAGTCCCCCTTCGAGAGCAGCTTGACCTCTTTCCACGATTTGGGCGGCGCGGCGTTCCCGAACGTGGCGAAGGCGCGCGCGTCCGTTTGGGCGTTTTTCTTCCATACGTATGGAGAATTGGGATGTTTCAACAGCCTCCGGAAGAGGAACAGGTCGATGAGTTTTGCGGGGACGAGCTTGCCGAGCGCATAAATTTTATGGTGCCGCGCGATCTCCTTCCAATAGTCCGAGGGGTTGTCCCGCTGATAGTGGAAGAGGGTTTCCAGCTCGTCGCCGTCCGCGAACCAGACGCCGTGGAAATTGCGCGCCGCAAGCTGATCGGGCTTGAAGAACTTCTCCGCGCTGCCGCCGATGATCCCGAAGCCGTCTTTGAACGTGTCGTAGCCCGTCTGCATCGCCTTTTCGCCCGCGCCGATGTTGTAGACCTTCTTCCAGAAGTCCCCGATCTCTCCCTTGGCGTCCCGCTCGAGAATGCGCTGGATGAGGTACCCGCTGTCCCGCGAACTGACCCACTCCAAGGGCGCGTTGAGGCAGGTGTGGAACATCAGCCCGTCGCTCACGTTGTCGTGCATCATGTTGGGGTGGAGCATGGCGGTCTGGCGGAGGACGACCCAGCTCTTTAAGCCCGCTTCGAGGCAATAGCGCTCCCCTTCGAGCTTGTGCATCGCATAGCAGTCGAACGCGCTCACGGGGAGCGGATCGCCCACTCTGCCGAAGGGGTGCTTTTCGTTGCGGTTGCCGTAGAGCGCCACGGTGGAGATGTGGATGTAGCTCGGCTGCGGCTCCGTCGCCTTGACGGCGTTGACCATGGCGATGGCGCCCAGTTTATTGCATTCTTCGCTCGCATGGAAATCGGCGTCCGAACGGGGCGGGATGACCGCCGCCATGTGAACGACGTAGTCCACGCCCGCGACCAGCTTTTTGCAGAGCGCTTCGTCCGCCACCGAGCCGCGCAGGACCTCCACGCGGTCGCCGTAGAGGCGCTTGTATTCCTTGGCAAGTTTATCGTTCCGCTTGCGGAACGTCAAGAGCACGCGCACCAGCTCTACGCTGCGCAGGGCAAGGGTCTGTTTGAGCGCCTCTCTGCCCATGTTCCCGCTCGTGCCCGTCATGGCGATCTTCATAACGTTTTCCTCTGTGTCGAAAAAAGTCGATACACAAAGTATATTATTTTTCGGCGGCGTTGTCAACTGTGTAACGAAACTTTATGACAGAAAAAGAAAACGCCGCGGCGCCTTTTTTTGAAAGGCGCCGCGGCGAGATGCCCACCTTAGTCCACCTCAAGGGTTGGGCACTTTTAGAACACGCCCCACACCCCTACCCCTCTCCCACGGAGAGGGTACCCCCTCCCTTGAAGGGGGATTCAGGGGGTGGGCAAGGGGGAGGGGCGGAAGGATCTTATCTTTTCATGGTCAGCGAGATCCTGCCCTTCTTTTCGTCCACCTCTTTGACCCAGACGGTGACGACGTCCCCCACCGACAACACTTCGGACGGGTGACGGATGAAACGGTCGGAAATTTCCGAGATGTGCACCAGACCGTCCTGATGCACGCCGATGTCCACGAACGCGCCGAAGTCGATGACGTTGCGCACCGTGCCGCGAAGCTCCATGCCCGCCTTTAAGTCCTTGATCTCCAAAACGTCCGTTCTCAGAACGGGCGGGGGAAGCTCCTCGCGGGGGTCCCGCCCCGGACTTTTCAATTCCTTGGCGACGTCGAAGAGGGTGGGAAGTCCCACGCCGCAGGCGGCCGCCGCCCGCTCTTCGCCGTAGGTGTGGAGCCGCTCCATGAGGTGCCCCAGCGCCCCCGCCTTGACGTCCTTTTTCGTGTAGCCGCACAGCTCGAGCAGCTTTTCCGCCGCCCTGTAACTCTCGGGGTGGACGCCCGTGTTGTCCAATACGTCCGCGCTCTCGGGTACCCGCAAGAAGCCCGCGCACTGCTCGAACGCCTTCGCGCCCAGCTTGGGCACCTTCAGGAGCTGCTTGCGCGACGTGAAGGAGCCGTTCGCCTCGCGGTAGGAAACGACGTTTGCCGCCACGCCCGCGTTCAGCCCCGCCACCCGCGCGAGAAGGGGCGCGGACGCCGTGTTCACGTCCACCCCCACCGCGTTGACGCAGTCCTCCACCACCCCGTCGAGCGCCTCGGAGAGCCGCTTCTCGGGCATGTCGTGCTGGTACTGCCCCACGCCGATGCTCTTGGGGTCGATCTTGACAAGCTCGGCGAGCGGGTCCTGCAATCTTCTTGCGATCGACACCGCCGAGCGCAGATTGACGTCGAATTCGGGGAATTCCTTTGCGGCGAGCGGAGAGGCGGAATACACCGAGGCGCCCGCCTCGTTGACGATGATGTAGCTCACGCCCGCGTCCTTGCCCAGCTCGCGGAGAAGTTCCACCGTCATCGCCTCCGTTTCGCGGCTCGCCGTGCCGTTGCCGATGGCGATGTGCTTGACGCCGTATTTCTTGATATGGGTCTTTAATTTCTCGATACATTCCCGCTTTTGGCGCTCGCCGAAGGTGGGATAGACGACGTCGGTCGAGAGCACTTTGCCCGTGGCGTCCACCACCGCCACCTTGCAGCCGTTGCGGTAGCCGGGGTCAAGCCCCATCGTCACAAATCCCTTGACGGGGGGCTGCATGAGGAGGGGGCGCAGATTGAGCGCGAACTGCCCGATGGCGCCCTCGCACGCCTTTTCGGTGAGCGCGCCGCGCACTTCCCGCTCCACGGAGGGAGCGATCAGGCGGTCGTAACTGTCCGCGATCGCCGCCTTCACGAACGCCGTCGAGGCGCAGGCGGGTCTTTTGAGCACGCACCTTTCGATGAGGGAGAGCGCGCTGTCGCGGTCCGCTTCCACCGTCACCCGAAGAAAGCCCTCCCGCTCGCCGCGGTCGGCGGCAAGTACCTGATGTCCCGCGATCTTGGCAACGGGCGCGGAAAATTTATAGTAATTGCGGTAGACGGAATCCTCCTGCCCCTTCTTCGCCGCCGTGCTGAAAAGGTCGGCGCGGGCGAGCCAGAATTCCCGCATCCTGCCGCGCACGGCGGGGTCGTCCGAGATGTTCTCGGCGATGATGTCGTTTGCGCCCTGCAAGGCCTCTTCCGCGGTGTTCACTCCCTTTTCGGGGTCGAGAAAGCCATATGCCGCGGCGAGCGGATCGGGACAGCCCGCCTCCTGCGCGAACAACAGCTCCGCGAGCGGCTCCAACCCCTTTTCGCGGGCGACGGTGGCGCGGGTGCGCCGCTTTTGCTTATACGGGCGGTAGAGGTCCTCCACGGCGGCGAGGGTCTCCGCGGCGGAGATCGCCGACGCAAGCTCTTCGGTGAGCTTCCCCTGCGCCCCGATCGCCGTCTTGACCTCCTCCTTCCGCGCCTCGAGATTGCGCAGATATTGCAGCCTGTCCGCCAAAACGCGGATGGTCTGGTCGTCCATCATTCCGTGCATCTCCTTGCGGTAGCGCGCGATGAAGGGCACCGTGTTGCCCTCGTCGAGCAGCTCCACCACGTTCCGCACATACTCTTCCTTCTTCTCCGTTTCCTTGGCAAGCGTTTCGATGATCGTCGGCATAAAAATAATCGCTCCTTATATTTTCCCACCTATTCTATCACAAATCAGAAGGCTTGGCAAGAAAATTTCCCGCACGGGGGAACGGAAACAGTTGCGCGTTTCTCCCCGTTCGTGGTACAATAATGGGGAAAGGAGGTTTGAAAATGAAGAAATCGTGGATAAAATTGGGTGCGGTTTTGACGGCGGCGTGCCTTTTGTGCGCGGCGGGCGCGCTTGCCGCGTGCGGTGAGGAACAGGGGGGCGAAAAAGTCGCCTATTCGGTGACCGTGCTCGACCCCACAGGCGAACCCATGAAGGGCGTAAAAGTCAAATGGAGCGGCGTTAAGACGGAGTACCCCACCCTCGAAACGGGCAAGGCGACCGCCAATCTGAAGAGCGGGGATTACGACATTTCCCTCGAAGGGTTCTCCGAGATCTACAAATACACGCCCGTGAAGGCGACCGCGAGCGACCGCGATAAGACGGTCACCCTCGAATGGAACCCCGAGGACGGGAAGATCGTCTACACGGTGAAAGTGCTTTACCCCGACGGAAAACCCGTGAAAGGCGTGGGCGTGGAGCTGTGCGTGCTGGGGAGCGGCGAGGACGACGGTTGCCAGCCCCTTCCCGCAGTGACGAACGCAAAGGGCGAAGCGTACAGCATCGGCGTGATCGACGAGGAGTACGACGTCTATATGCGCGGCCTGGACCCGAACGAATACAAGGCGAAAATCTTGAGCGGCATCCCCGCCGGCTATACCTACGAGCTGGGCGAGGACGGCTACTACACGGTCACGGCGACCGCCGAAAACCCCGTCCTCACCATTACGCTTACGAATACGGCGGCGTAACGTTCTTTTTGAGCTTCTCCGCTCCGCAAGGAGAAAGGCGCCCCGCGGCAATGTTGCCGCGGGGCGCCTCTGTTTGTTTTTAGGTTACTTTGACAAATGTGATCCCTGTCATTTGGCCCGTTGTGGGATAGACCGTGAGATAGAGCGAAACTCGCACATTATACAGGAAATAGGTCACGTCCTCCACCGTAAACGTCGGGTAGACGACACCGCGATAGAGATACGTCCCCAAAACGGTCTGTACGGTCTGTCCCGCGCCGTCCTTCACGACGATGTCGTGCTCGGAGATCTCGAGGGTGTAGCCCGAGAGCACCGCCGTTGCGACACGGCAAGTCCAGGTGCCGTGGAACTGTTCGTCGATCGTCACGACGCTCTCCTCTTTCTTGGGAGAAAAGACGATGGTCTTGTCCCCCGTCATGAGGGTGATCTCATACGCGCCCGCGGCGTTTTGCTCCGCCAACAGGATATAGAACTCCTCTTCGCAATAGCCGATCGAGAGGCGCGCGGAGATCTCCTCGGTCTTTCCGTCCAAAACGGGTTCGAGGGTCTTGAGAAGGGTGATGGCCTTCTCCCCCCACGTTATCGTGTTGCCGCTCACGATAAGATCGCCCTCCACGGGTCCGTCGTCGTCCTCGCCCGTGTAGATCCCCTCCAGCTTTTCGGCGATCGTGACGTCCTTGGGGAGCGGGTCGGGGCGGAAGTTGATCCGCTTGCGGTCGTTGAAGAACACGACGGTAAGCCCGTCGATGGACGTGCCGCTGCCGCTCGCCAGTTCCGCCTTCTGCGTGCCGAGAACATAGGTCTCCCCGCCGAGCTTGATGTTGATATGGGTACCCTTTTCGTCGGTCGTGCGCGTCACTTCGACGTTCACCGTATTCCCGTCCTTGTCCTTGACCGCGAGATAATGGGCGCCCATATAGAGTTTGTATTGCCCGTCGAGGCTGACATAAGAGGTCGCGGCAAAGCCCGTGATCTCGAAGCCGAGCGGAGGAATTTGAGCAATGCTCAATTTGGAGGGCGCCACGCCGTCCCCCGTGTTGGAGGAGAAACGTGCCACATACAGCCCCGCCTCGAAGGCGTGGACGTCCTTTGCGGTGCGCTCGTGTTCGTTGAAGATCCAGACAGGCTTGTCGCCCTTTTCGCCCTTTTTCGGCTCCTCGACGCGCTCCGTCTTATAGAAGGCGGCATAGGCCGCATAGTTGCTTGCCGAAAAGTCGAACGCGGCCTCCTCGGCAAGGGTGAAGGTGTACCAGACGTCGTCCTTTAAGTCGTATTCGCCCGCAAGCGCGTCGAGCTTCGTCACGACCCACTCGCAGACGACGACAATGCGAAGCTTCTCCGTCACGGTCAAGGAAAAACCGTTGCCCGAGAGAGTCGCCTCTTTTCCGTTCACGGTGGCGGAAACGAGCCTATAGCCGCCAACCAGCTGCACGGTGAGCGTGAGTTCGCGGTCCTCGTCGAATTCCGCGCCCCCTTTGATGGAAACGGCCTCCCCGTCCTCGCCGATGTAGGTCACGTCGCACATCGTTTCGTCGAATTCCACGGTGACGGAGAAGCTTTCGAGCGGCGAAAAGACCGCCTCCAGCTCGGTGTCCTCTTGCGGCACAAAGGTATAATGTGCGCGGTCCTCCCCGAGCGGGACGTCCGCGCCGTTCTGCTTGAAGGAGCGCAGCTTATAGCCCTTTGCGGGGGTGAGGGTGGCGACGATCTCGGTGCCCTCGCGGTACCTGCCGTCCTCTGCCGCGGGAGAGAGGTCCACGCTGCCCTCCGACGGCAAGAAGCCCTTCACCGACACCGAATAATAGCGGATCGCGCGCATGGAAACGGTGACGGCGGTTTCCCCCCGCACCTTGAAGGAATATTTTCCGTCCTCGTCAAGCTCCTGCTCCTCGCCGCCGACGGTGAGGCTGTCGACAAGATACCCGTCGTTGACGGTAACGGAGAGGGTGACAAGCTCCTCCTTTTCATAGAGTTCGCCGCTCTTGGGTGCGGAGAGAGAGGCGGTGCCCATCTCCTCCGTAAAATTCTTGGTGAGCGTCACCGAAAACAGCTCGGGCGCCTTTTCGCGGAAGGTCGCCCTAATGACGACGTCCTCGTGCACGGTAAAGGTGTATTTCCCCTCCTCCGTGAGCGTTTCCGCCTTGCCGTTTACGCTAAACGTATCCGTTTCGTAGCCCTCGCCCGCGGCGACGGTGACGACGACGGTGCTGCCGTCCGCATATTTGCCGTCCTCTCCCTTTCCCTCGGAAGAAACGGACACCTTGCCCCGCACGGCGTCGAAATCCGCCTGCACGGAGAAGGAAGTTTCCCCGCAACCGGCAAGCCCGAGCGTGAGCGCCAGCGAAAGAAGCAGCCCGAGCGCAGCGGCGTTTTTGCATAAACGTTTCATATTATACTCCCATAAAATAGTTTTATCCGTCCCATACGGCGCCGCGGAGGAGGAAATATGGGCGAAAACTTCCCCGAAGCGCATAACGTTACATATTTACAGTTTAATCGATTTTATAAAAAAATGCAACCGAAATGAGGTTTATTATTTCTTATGGAACTCCCCTCTTCCCCTTGCCCCGCGTTATGGCGGCATGCGGAGGATCCCTCTTGACATCGTGCAAAAATCGTGCTATAGTATTGTCGGATGATGACGAAAAATATCGAAAACGCGGACGACCTGCTGCTCGAGCCGCTCGCGGCTTACAAAAATCATTACGCAAAGACCTTTACCGATAGGTGCAACGCCTATTTCGACGGGCTTTTGGCGCAGTCGGGTGTGAACGCGGAGGAGAACCGCCGCACGGTGCGGGCATACGACGCCGAGCGGAAACGCGCCGCGGAGCTGGAGGGAAAGCTCGGCAAATACCGCGCGCTCAAAGGCCTGCTCGTGTTCGGCATCGTGCTCGGGGCGGTGCTCTTCGCCGCGGGGATCGCTTCCCTCTTCGGCAGGGACGTCCTTGCCATCGTTCTTCTTCTCGTCCTCGGCGCGGCGCTCGTCGCCCTCTCTTCATGGCTCTATGCGGGCAAGATCAAGCCCCTTCTCAAACAGACGGAGGAAAAGCGCAGACAGCGGCAGGCCAAGGCGGAGGAACTTCTCGCCGCGGCGTGGAAGCAGACCGAACCGCTCAACGCGCTGTTCGAGGGGGACGTGACCAAGCGGCTCATCCGCCAAACGGTGCCGAAGATCGTGCTCGACGACTACTTCGACATGCGCCGCTACGACTACCTGAACGGCAAGTACGGCTACGGGAAGGACGACGATCCCGCGTCGTCCACCCTCGGCATCCTCACGGGGGAGATCGAGGGCAATCCCTTTGCGGTGGAGCGCGACCTCGTCTGCCGCATGGGGAGCCAAACCTACACGGGTTCCATCGTCATCCACTGGACGACCACCCACACCGACTCCAAGGGAAACCTCGTCACCGAGCACCACTCGCAGACGCTCACGGCGTCCGTCGTAAAGCCCAAACCCTTTTACAGCACGGGCACGCGGCTCCTCTACGGCAACGACGCCGCGCCCGATCTGCATTTTACGCGCACGCCCGCGCATGCGGAGGACCTCGGCGAAAAGGAACGGGAACGCAAGATCAAACAGGGGACGAAGCGCATCCGCCGCAAACAGCGGGAAGCGATGGAAGCGGGCGGCTCCTTCACGGGCATGGGGAACGAGGAATTCGACGTGCTCTTCGGCGCGCTCGACCGCGACAATGAAGTGCAGTTCCGCCTCCTCTTTACCCCGCTCGCGCAGAAGAACCTGCTCGCCCTTCTCAAGGACGCGGAGGGCTACGGCGACGACTTCCGCATGATCAAGGACGGATGTATGAACTACATCCTCTCGGAACATTCCGCCCTCTGGGACATGGACGAAAACGGCAACCGTTACCGCTCTTACAGCGTGGACATCGCCCGCCGCCGGTTCCTCGACTTTCAGGAGCAGTACTTCCGCTCCTTCTACTTCGACCTTGCCCCCCTCCTCTCCATTCCGCTCTACACCCAGCAGAAGCCGCGGGAATATCTCTACAAGGACAGCTATCCGCGCATGTTCACGCAGCGGGAAACGGAGTATGCGGTCAACCGCCTGGACGCCGCCGTCTTTGCCCCCGCGACGGCCGCCACGCAGAGCATCTTAAAGACGGCGTTCCTCGCCCGCGAGGGGGAGAGCGATTGCGTGCGCGTGACGGCAAACGCCTACGAAGCGCACCAGAGGATCGATCACGTCAGCCAATTCGGCGGCGACGGCTACATGCACGACATCCCCGTGCCGTGGGTGGAATATCTGCCCGTTTCCGATACGCGGACCGTGAAATTGAAGCGGCTGGGGCTTACGGAGCGGGAATTCTACCGCGAGGCGAGGGAAGGAAAGTACCGCGACGCGCTGCAAAAGTACATCGCTTCGGGCTATTCGCACGGCATTCTGTGCTGCGTGACGGACGGCGCCGATACGGGGTTCGACGAAACATGGTGAAGGCCGCGCTCCCCTCTTCGGACGGGCGCGCCGGGATAAAAACGATTCTTTTTTTCGGAGGTAACAAATATGGCAAACGAACTTGACGAAATGAGCGCCGAAGCGCCCGCAGAGGGCAACGACGTAAAGGTCATCGCAAAACAGCTGCCCGTGACGGTGGGCGCAGGTTCCAAAGTCTTTGACATCATCTGGTGGTTCCTGCCGCCCGTCATCGGCGGGATCGTCTGGCTCATCATGAAGGCGAAGGCAAAGAACTACTTCCAACAGCTCCAACAGAAGATCCAGCACGACGCCTCGCAGATCGACAATTACCTCGAGCAGCGGGTGCAGATCCTGCAAAACTGCGCGCGGCTCCTCGACAAGGCGATCGACCTCGACAAGGAGACCTTCACGCAGATCGCCAAGTACCGCAGCAATTCCGCCGCGGAGGGGGACGAGGCGCGCATGGCGTATTCCGAAAAGGTGGAAAACATCGCCCGTTCGGTGAATATCGCCTTCGAGAACTATCCCGACCTCAAGGCGCACCGCGAACTTGCCGACGCGATGCAGCAGAATTCCTACTTGCAGCGGGAGATCACGGCGGCGCGCGAAGTGTACAACGACACGGTGAATACCTGGAACCGCGAGATCTTCGTCTGGCCCACCAAACAGATCGTGGCGGCGAAGGCGGGCTACACGACCCGTATCCCGTTCGCGGCGGACAAGGAGACCAAGGAGGCGGCGCGGGGCGTGTTCTTTTGAGCGCGCGGCGCTTGCCGAAAAGGCGGGGCGGCAGAAAAATTCTGCCGCCCCGCCCTCTTTTGATTGTCTTTAATCCTCGCTCCCGCGCTTGCGCAGCGAACGGAACCAGATCCTCAAGAGCTGTTTTCCGCCCTTGCCGATCATCGCCCTCTCCCGTTCGGGAAGGGCCTTATACGCCCGCCTCATGCCGCGCAGCTTTTTCCAGAAGCCCGTCTTGAACTCAGGCACGGTGGCGGCGCCGCTCCCCATGATGACCGCAAAGAGCGCGTTGACGAACAGCCGCCTGTCGGCGTCGCTCATCTCCGCGATCCAGTCGCGCAGGGCAACGTCGGCATGCCGCGAATTCCGCGAAGTTTCGGGCAATTCCGTAAAGCCCGTGCCGTCCTTTACCTCCCACGCAAAGGGGTTGTGCTGCCCGATGAGCACGCTGCGGCTCAGCACCACCTTCCGCTCTTCGCTGTGGAAGAGAAGAATGCCGATGAGCGAGTCGTGCGGCACCGTTTTGTGCACACGGTCTGCGATCCTGAGATACCCCTCGCTCTCGAAGATGCTCTCGCGGAAGCCCGGCCCGTCGTGGTTGTAGACGGCGACCAGGCGGTCTTGCAGCGGCGCGGGCGCGCCCACCGCCGCATACAGGGCGAGATTGCCGCCCTTGCTGTGTCCCCCCACCCAGAGAGGGAGCGGGGTCTTTTCCGCGATGTCGGCAAGATAGTCCGCGGCAAGCTCCTGCGAAGGGATGCTCGCGCGGAACGCCATGTTGAAGTCCTCCTTCCAGCCGAGCAGGGTGACGTCGGTGCCGCGCAGCGCGACGTAGGCGCCCTCCTCCCAGAGGAAGGTGACGGCGGCAAAGCGGATCTCCCGCTCCGCGTCGTTGTGCTCGTGGAAGTAGCCGACCTGCACGCCGCCGAAGCGCTTGCTACCTAAGATGGCTTCGAGGAGCCTCCGGTTGCCCTTGGGGAGAAGGGTGTCCGCGATCAGCTCTTCCGCGGCGGTACGGGCAAGTTCGCCCAAGGTGTGCTTGGGGGGAGCATAGCGCACGATCCCCGTAAAGTTCAGATAAGAAAGTTCGGAAAAGACGAGGCTGTCCACCTCGTTCAACGGCTCCTCCGCGAAGCTCTTGTCCCCGTACTTTTGCACATAGCCGACAATGTTCAAAGCGCTCTCCTCCCTTTTTCTGTCCCTGCGGCGTGGGATAACCGCGGCGGTCTACGCGTATATATTATAACGGAAAAGCTTGACAAATACAAGCGTTTCGGATAGAATAAACAGATATGGCTGTCTATGAGATCCTTCTCATCGGCGTCGCGCTCTCCATGGACGCGGTGGCGGTGAGTATGACAAACGGCATGGCGGAACCGCGGATGCGCCTGTGGAAAATGCTCGCGGTGGCGGGAGCGTATGCGCTCTTCCAATTCCTCATGCCCGTGATCGGCTATTATTGCAGCTATGCCTTCTCCTCTCTCGTGGCGAAGATCGCCCCGTGGCTCTCCTTTGCGCTGCTCGTTTTCATCGGCGGAAAGATGATCTTCGACTTTGTGCGGGAAACGCGCGCAAGGCACCAAACGCGGGAGAGCAGCCGCATGGCCGCCGCAAAGCCGCTCGGGGCGGGCAAACTTTTGTTGCAGGCCGTCGCCACGAGCATAGACGCGCTCGCCGTGGGGGTCACCCTGCTCGCCGCCGACGCCGCGGGAGGGCTTTGCATGCACGTCGCGCTGTGCGCCCTCGTCATCGGCGCCGTCACCTTTACCCTCTCCTTTGCCGCCGTCCTTTTGGGAAAGCGTATCGGCGACCGCTTTTCGGACAAGGCGGGCCTTTTGGGCGGCGTGATCCTCGTCGCCATCGGCACGAAAATTCTGCTCGAAGGGATCCTTTGAACGCCGCAGAGCAATCGATAAAAAGAGCGCCGCTCCCAACGGTCCCGAATGGGCCGTGGGAGCGGCGCTTTGCTTTGCCGTTATTCCTCGATGACGACAGGTTCGACGTGCACCGTGTAATTTCCGCTGCTGCCCCGCACGAAGGTGAGGGTATAGCGGCGGAGAGGTTCGCTCTCGATCTCCCTGCCGAGGAAGGTCCAGACGTTGCCCTGGTGGGAAAGTTCCGTCACGCTCACGAAGGGGGTCTCCCCGTACCGCGCCATCATGACGTCGCCGATCTCGCCGTCCTCGTCCACGAAGAGATAGAAGTTGTAACTTGCCGTCAGCCCGACCGTCTGCAAGCTGCCCTTTTGCACGGTGGCGGAAACAACCTTGCCCGCGCTCTCTTCCGTGCCGTAGACGAAGCCGATGAGGTAGGCGGCGCCCACTCTGCCGCCGTCGTTTTCGACGAGCCACGCGCCCTTGCCGCCGTAGCGGCTGCCGCTCATGAGAGCCACCACGGGCTTGCCGTCATGGAGCAGGGTGACCGCCACGGGCTTGCCGATCGCCGTGTCGTCGCCGTAGCCGGGAGAACCCGACAGGTTGGCGTGGAGCAGGTATTTTACGCCGAGCGCATAGCCGCCGTCCGCCTCCGCCTCGCTGTATTCGTAGAAGCCTTGCAGGATATAGACGTATCTGTCCGCCGTCGTCGCCGAGCCGCTCCTCTCGTATTCGAAGAAGTCGATGGCATATTGTTTGTTTGCGTGCGTAAACACGATCTCGCGGAGGTCGTGGTAGCCGCCGAAGCTGCTGCCGAGGTTGTAGCGGCCGACCGTGCGGATCTCGCTTGCGGGGATGTCGCGGAACACGATCTCGTTGCCGTCGGGCTTCGCCTTGTCGTACAGGTAGAGGAAGTTCCCGCTGTACACCGTTTCCTCCAGCTCGTAGGAGCCGAAGCCGTTGAAGGTGCTCACGAGCTTGCCGCCCTGATGGTATTCCGTGCCGCTCGCCGCCGTTCCGTTGTAGTACATCTCCGAGAGATCGTTCCGCGTGAAGGTGCGGACGCCGCCGTCTTTAACGGTAAACGTCCATTTCCCGTCATCGCCGCGCGTAAAGTCGATGTCGTACACGAAGTCGTTGTACTCGATGCGGGGCGCGATCTTGCCCTGCGTATAGGTGCTGAACAGGAAGCCCTCGTATTCGTTGTCCCCGATCTCGAAGGAAACTTCGAAATTGATGATGCTGCGCGGGCGGATGGGAAGGTGCATGGTCGCCTTCACCTCGGGCGTCTTTACTTGCGGAGCTTGATCTGCGTCGAGCATCTTGACCGACCCCTCCGCCGTGAACACCGTCCCGTCGAAGCGGTAATAGGTCTTGCCCTCGTATACGATCGAACCGACATCGCTGCCGTAGGCGGGCAGCTTGTGGACGATCCACGCCCCGTTCCTTTCCTCATACAGCGTGACGCCGTCCTCCGTGACGAGATAGTCGCCGTTGATGAGGTTGCCGATGAAGCCCGCGCCGTCGTCGCGGAAGGCGATGGTGTCGAAGTCGGAGGCGATATAGAGGAAGTTCCCGTAGTAGTCCGTGTTCTCGAGAATGCGGAAGGAGCCATCCTCATAGTCGAGCAAAACGTGCAGGATGAGTCCCTCGTACCCCGTGTATTGGTCGGTGAACAGCAGGTAGAAGAAGCCTTCCTCGGCGTCGATGGTGTAGAAATTGCAGTGGCTGTCGTAGACGTCCCCTTTGAACACGCCCGAACCGTAGCCGTTGACGGAGAGCACGTTATAGTCGTCGTCCGTATACACGCCCGCCGCCCTGCTGCACACCACGCAGTTCATGTTGCCGTACTCCTGCATATCCATGAAGCGGACATAGTAGTTGCTCTTCTGCCCGTTGATGGTCGCAAGATACAGGACATACTCGTCGTAGGCGGCGTCGTGAAGGGCGTACCGCCCCTGCGTGGAGCTGCCCGAGCCGTAGTTGTCGGTGATGATATAGGTCCCCTTGCCGTCGAAGGAGATGACGGAATGGTTGTTGAGGGGGAAGAAATTGCCGTCCACGAGGTTCCATTCCCCATAGGCGCTGTCGAGCGCGAGGAAGCCGCTCCCGCCCGTGAGTTCGAATTCGCAATGGGTGCCGTCTGCCGCCGTCACGCGGACGACGTTCTCCTCCGCGAAGTAGTAGGAGCCGCTCACCGCTTCGCCGCCCTTCGTATAGCGCGCCGCGCCGAAGCCGTCGAGCAGCAGCGTGCCGCCATCCTCCGCACTGTACGCGCCCTCTTTGCCCACGTTGCGGAAATAGCTCTGTTCCAGCACATTGCCCATGACGTTGAGGGTGCCGAGCACAAAGGTGAAGCGTACCGTTCCGCCCAGCACCAGCTCATAGACCGGCGCGCCGAAGGTGGTGACGGAAGGCCCGCTCTGCGCGGGACGGTAGGTGCCGATCGTCCACTCCTCGCCCGTGCCCGTTTCGTTGAATGCCGCCCTGCCGTCCGCGCCGAGCACGAGATCGACAAACAGGCCGTTTTCGATGCCGTATTGAGGATCGAAGAAGTAATAGGAAACGGGAATGCCCGCCGCGGGGGTCGCGGTGTAGTCGGCACCGCCGTCGCCGCCCGATTTGAGCAGGAACAGCTCGCTCTCGCCCGTTTCCACTCCCGGCGTGGGCAGATAGGTGATCTCGCCGTAGTCGTCGCCGAAGTACTCGTCGTGCTCGATGAGGAAGCCGCACGGGATCACGTCGCCGCCGACGAAGTAGAGAGAGCCTTCGCCTTCGACGGTCACCGTTTCGTTCGCCCAGACGGTGCCATTCGGAACGTCGATCACCTTATAGTTTTTGACGCCGTCCTGTTCAAACACGACATAGGCGCCGTAATCCATGTTGTTATTCGTGTAGACGGTGGTGAGAATGAACTGCATCTCTTCGGGAACGACGTCCTGGAACCCGTGATCCACCGAAGTCCTGCGGAAGGTGTATAAGAGGACCGAAGAGCCGTCCTGCACGGGCGCGAAGGTGACATAGCCGCTCCCCGCATGCGTGCCGACCCCGCGCGAATTGTTGGCGTACATCTCGGCGCGCTTGCTGCCCTGGACGCCGTCGTGCTCCTCTTCGAAGAGCACAAGGAGGACGGGCTTGATGGAGTCGCCGCTGAAGAGGTAATATTCGTGATAGGCGACCTCGGGGTCGGTGAACGCGCTGAAAGAGCCGTCCGAGGAGAGGCGGAAGCGCCTGACCTCGCCGTTTTCCCCCTTGATCTCGGCGACGGAGCCGCTCACAAAGTCGGCCGAAACGGTGTAATGCCCTTCAAACGTGTGCCCCTCGCCGTCGGTGTATACGGCGCTGTCCTCATAGTAGCCGTGTCCGTCCAGAACGAGAGTTTCCATGCCGTTTTCGTAGGTCCCGCGGGAGGTATCCGCAAAGAAACAGCTCCCGTAGCTCTGCCCCTCCACCGTGTCGACGTTGGGGATCATGCACAGATAAAAGACCTTGTAGCCCGCGCCGTCCGAGAGATAGCCGTTTTCGTCGTTGAGCCAGCAGACGATCTTATAGCTGTAATAGGTCGCCGAACCGCTGCTTGCGTTGTAGCCCGACGCCATGCCGTCGCCCTCAATGTAGTACAGCCCGTCGATGGGCACGAACTGCCCCTCGATGTAGAGTTCGAGGAAGGCGGTGCCGTAGCCGTCGAGAATGAGGATCTGTCCGCCCGCGACATAGTAGCCGAACTCCGACCCGCCGATGCTGAACACGTTCCTCTCTTCCGACTTTCTCATGACGGTATGGAAGCCCGCCGAGCCGTCGTCGGGGGTGAAGAGATAGTCCCCGCTGTCGGGTTCGAAGGTGAGGGTGCCGTTCTTGGCGACGCCGTCTTTGGTGTACACGGCGTTGAGCTGCGCATCGACCACGAGCGTGCAGCTCTCCGTGTAGCGGTCCTCCGTGTCGAAGTCCTCATCGGTGGGATGGGGATAGTTGTCATAGAGGATATATGTGCCCGCGAGGTCCTCCCTCTCGTAGCTGAAAGAGCCGCCGAGCGCCGTGCCGCGGAGGACGATGCCCGAGGGGGTGGTGAAGAGGAAGGCGTTCCCCGTCCTCGTGCCGTAAAATTCCACGCCGCCGCGCCGCAGCACCGCACGGTCCGGCTCGGTGCGGGGGAAGAACACGAGATCGTCGCTGCCGAAGCGGTCGGTGTAGCCGCGGTCCCACAGCGCATAGAGGTTGACGGGCGCGTCGACGCGGACCGTCCCCTTTTCTGCGCTGCCGGGGAGATAGGCGACCTCTCCGTCGGGCGAGAGCGCCCAACCCGCAAAGCGGTAGCCCTCCGCCGCGAAGCCGTTCTCCTGCACATCGACGCTGCCGCCGAACACGACCGTCTGGTAGGGCGTTGCGCCCGTGAGCGTCACGCCCGCGGGGGCGTTGCCGTCATAGTAGACGACGTATTCGTTGCGGTCGTAATAGAAGGAATAGACGTTGCGCTCCGCATCCTCCGACAAGAGGAGGGTGGAAACGGGGTTTGCGCCCTCGGGCGCGGGTTGCAGGCTGTAATCGGGGACGGTGGGCGCCTCGGGGGAAACTTCGGTATCCACATACCCCTTCCCCTCCGTTTCCAAGGCGTCGTTGCGCCGATAGGAAGTCCTGCTCAGATTTTGCAGATAGACCTGCATGATGTAGCCGACCTTGTACTTTGCGGTGAGGGTGACCGTTTTCGCGGGCATGCGGTAGGAGGAGCCAAGCTCGCTCCCGTCCAAGAACCACGCGCCGAAACTCAGCCCGCTCTTGACGGGCACGATCTCCTTGACCGCGTTGTAGACATTCGCGCCCGCCGCCAGCCAGAGGGAAGTATCTCCCCCGATGACGCCGCCGTCAAGCTCGAGGCGGACCTCGTAGCCCGTTTCCCACTTGGCGTAATAGGTCGCGTTCTTTTCGGGCACCGTGACCGTGCTGCCGAGCGGATCGCCCGAGAAGTCGGCACTTGCATACCACCCTGCGAAGGCGGACCCGCTCTTCGAAGTGGCGGGAAGCGTGACTTCATCCCCCGCCTTTGCCGTGATCGCGGGAACGGAAACGCCGCCGTTCGTTTCAAAGGAGAGGGTGACATCGTCCGAGCATGCCGCGCAGACCGCCGCGCACAAAAGCGCGAGCGCCGCGACCGCCGTCAGAAATAAATTTTTGCGTTTCATAGCTTACCTCTGTATTGCCGATTTTTTGTCCGCCCGACGGGCGGGGATATTTAAGCCGTTTTGCGGGATTTTAAGCCGTTTTGCGCTTGGAGGGAAGGATCGCCTCCGTCCGCATGATTTCCGCCGCCGCAGCGGGCGCGCGTTCCACGAGATAGTCGTCCGAGGTGTACTTTGCAAAGATGCGCTCGAACTCCGCCTCCGAGGTGTAGTTCACGAGGATCTCGCACACGACGCCCTCCCTGTCGATGACGACGGTGGTGGGATAACTGTTTACGCCGAAGGGAGCGGAAAGCCTGACCGCCGCGTTCTGCACGAGCGGGAAGGTGAGCTTGACGCCCAAGCTGCCCGCGTAGTCCCTCATCTCCTGCAAGGTCCCCGCCTGCCCCGACTGCGGGCAGTTGATGGCGATGACCTCCGCCGAATCCATGTACTTGACATACGTCCGTTGCAAGCCCGGGAATTCCTCCTCGCAATAGGTGCAGCCCACATACCAGAAATTGAGCAGGACCATCTTCTTGCTCTGCAAAAGCTCGCTGAGCTTGATCTCCCCCGCCGTGGAATTTGCCGCGGGAACGGTGAAATCGTACATCACCGCGCCCTCGGTGTAGCGCGCGGGCGTCCCCTCCCGCAGCGACGCCGTGAGATAGACGTTGCAATAGGGATCGAAGGGCGTGACGCTGTAAGCCGACGGGCAGGAGTAGCCGTCGGGGGCGTTCTCCACCGTGACCGTGTAGGACTTGGGCAACAGGTCCGCTTTGAACACCCCGCCGTTCATCGTCGCAGGGGTGCTTTGGGCGACCGTCTGCCCGTCCCCGTCCTTTACGACGATCGTCATCGTGGGAACGGAGAGAAGTTCGCCGTTGTTGCGGAGCGTGCGGAACTCATATTCGATGGGGGTGTTTTTGTCCAGTTTGGGAATGGTGACTTCCCCCTGCTTTTTGTCGCAGCGGCTGCAATGATAGGATTTGGAACCCGCATGGTCGAAGGTCGCCTGCTCATCGACCGTATAATAGCCCTGCCAGGCGTGCCCGAGGGCGCCGATCGGCACCGTTTGCTCCTGCCCGCAGCCGGGACGGTTGCACACCTGCTTCTGCTCGCCCGCCTTTTCGCAGGTCGCGGGCGAAAGGACTTCCGCGTTCCTCCACTGGTGCTGCATGGCGGGAAGTTCCTTCTCCTCCCGCGCGTTGCAGCCGGGGCGGCGGCAGGTCTTGACTTCCAGCCCCGCATCTTCGCAGGTGACGGGGGAAACGATCTCGGGATCGCCCCAATCGTGGTCGAGGGGAGGCGTATCCACCGTGCGTTCGGTGTTGCAGTCGGAACAGATCTGCCGCTCCCTGCCGCCCACCTCGCAGGCCGCCTCTTTGAGGACCTCGTACGTTTCCCAATTGTGGTCGGTGGGATCGGTTTGCTCCGTTTCCGTCGCCTGGCAACGGCTACAAGTACGGGTGCGCTCGCCGCCGTGCTCGCAGGTCGCCTCAACGGTGACCTTGGACGTCCCCCAATCGTGCCCGAGGGCGGAGATGTCCTCCTCTTCCGCCTTGTTGCAGCCCTGCACCGTGCAGACCCGCCGTTTGAGGCCGTTTACCTCGCATTGGGCGGGCACGACTTCCTGCCACGCCCCGAAGGTATGCGTATGTTCTCCGATGCCGCAGGCGGTCAGTATGCCGCCGCAGCACAGCGCCGCCAAAAGCGCCGCTCCGATGAGTATTTTTCCCAAAGATGTTTTCATGATGCCCTCCGAAGAGTAGAAAGATCAAACTGTCGTTCCATGTATAGTATACGAAAAATGTGCGGAAATGTCAAGAAAACATCCCCGCACTTTGCACGCTTTCCGCTGATGTCCGCTGTTTCGGATATTAGAATTTCTTATAGTATGCAAAAAAATGAATAATTATCCGCTTTTTTCCGCACGGCGCGGCGGTCATACTTCGAAGCAGCTCCCGCCGATGAATTCCCGCAAGAGGGAGTTGCAGGGGATCATCGAATCGTCCCCGATGTCGCGGAAATATTTGAGCGTCTTGATGAGCCTGTTCGCAACGAGATACTGCGGGGCGGCTGCGTCGATCTGCTGGAGCGCCTCCATCGCCTGCTTTTTCAGCACGCACATCTCGTAGCCGAGGCTCGAATTGAACACATAGTCCGCGTTCTCCTGGTTGGGATAGATCCAGCGGAATTCCCCGTTGCGCACCGACTGCCACATGTCGATGGTGTTCGCCGCGGGGCAGTTGCGGAAGTTCATGTCCCGCACGATCCTCCTGATGAGCCGCGCGTCCGTCACCGAGAGCGGCGAATGGTCGTCGATGTTCAGCTGGGTGTGCGGCGCGATGTAGATCTTGAATTTACGGTGCTTGGGAATGGACCGCGTGAGCCTTTCGTTGAGCGCGTGGATCCCCTCGATGATGATGGGCACGTTCTGCTCCAAACGGATGGTCCTGCCCGCGACCCTGCGCCCGCTCTTGAAGTCGAAGCGGGGCAGCGTGACTTTCTCCCCGTTGATGAGGTCGAAGAGGTCCTTGTTGAAGAGGTCGATGTCGAGGCAGGCGATATGCTCGAGGTCAAGCTCCGAGAGCGGCTTGCCCTGTATCTCGCAGATCTTTTCCTTCTCGAAATAGTAGTCGTCCATCGAGATGGTGACGGGGTCGATCCCGCGCGAAAGAAGCTCGATGCGCAGACGGTTGCAGAATGTGGTCTTTCCGCTCGAGCTGGGGCCTGCGATCGCAACGAGGCGCACGTCCTCGATCTCCCGCTCGATGGCGTCGCCAAGCTCGGCGAGCTGGCGGTTGTGGTATGCCTCGCACATCTGCACGAATTCGAGCACTTCCCCCCGCTCGATCTTGCGGTTGATGTCGGCGACCGTCTGCACTTTCGCCCGCTCCGCCCAGTCGTAAGCCCGCTGCAACGTCTTGCAGTAGGTCGCCTCCTCCTCGAATTCGGGAATGTTGGCGTCGAGGTCGTGGCGGGGATATTGGATGATGATCCCGGGGCTGTAAGGGGTGATGGTGTAGTTGTGGATACAGCCCGTGGAGGGCACCATGTAGTTGTGCAGATAGTTGTAATAATCGCCGCATTTGTAGAGATGTACCGTGTTTTCGGGGCGGTATTTGAGGATCTCGATCTTGTCGTCGAGGTGAAATTTTTTGTAGATCTCGGTCGCTTCCGCGATCGTGACGGTGACCCGCTCGATGGGAAGATCGGCCTCGATGATGCGCTCCACCTCCGCGGAGATCGCCTCCACCGCCCGCGCCATGTTGAAGCTCTTGGTCAGCGCGCGGCAAAAGATCGAGCGCGAGATGTTGTAAGAAAAACGGATCTTGACGTCGGGATAGATGTTGTAAAACGCCATGGCGACGATGTAGCGCAGGCTCGCGCGGTACGCCCTGCCCGCCTCGGCATTGTTGAGGTTGAGCAGCTTGATCGTCATTCCGTCGTTCTTTTCCGAAAGACGGTAATTGAGTTCCTTGATCTGCGCGCCCACCTGGCACACGACGAGATTTTTCCTCTCCCCCCGCTCCACCAGCTCGAGAACGCGCGTGCCCTCCTTGACCGAGAGCTGTTCGTTGTTGAATTTTACCCGTATCATTCTTTTCTTCCCTTCCCCTGCATATTTTTTCGTTTGGTGTTTTATTATACACCCAAAAAATTTTTTTTGCAAGAATTTTTTGAAAGAATTTTTCTGTTTCCGTGATTTTTTATCACTTCATTCCAAAGAAAAAGCCCGCCGTCGTCTGCTTAAAGCATCCGTCTGCGGGCATTTTGGTTGTATGATCTCCCTTACCCTTTTGTGGCGCCGCCGGTGATACCTTCGACGTAGTAGCGCTGGAGGAAGATGAAGAGGAGGGTGACGGGG
>CANQWX010000025.1 GCA_947627665.1 uncultured Clostridia bacterium | reverse complement strand
GGCATGGTGATGACCGCGCGGTCGGAAATTTTCAGATTTTCGGGCGTGATCTTCACCCCTTTTTCGCGCAGGCGGTTCGCCTCCTCCGTGAGGTGCTTGATGTCTATGACCATGCCAAGCCCCAGGACATTGACGACGTTTTCCCGCAAGATCCCCGAGGGAAGCAGGTTGAGAATAAATTTCCCCCGCTCGTTGATGACCGTGTGGCCGGCGTTGTTGCCTCCCTGATAGCGGCAGACGATGTCATAGTCCTCGGAGAGGAGGTCTACCATTTTCCCCTTTCCTTCGTCGCCCCAATTGATCCCGCAGACAGATGTGAGCATCGGTTTCTCCTTGCGCGCGCACGGAAAAAATTTCCGTAAAAACGCCGAAAACAAAATACATTTCATTATACAATATATCTGTGCGGAAAGTCAAGCATAAGCCCGAAGATTTCCCCCGAATATCAACAAAAACTTTTCCCCTCCGACAAATGCGGGTTTGTGCATATCTATAATTTTTTGGAATATTTTACCTTTTTTTTGCAAGATTTTTGCAAAAACAGATTGACAACTTTTTGAAAAGGGAGTAAAATTAGAAAAATAAAAAAGGGAGGAAAGAACATGTATTGCAGAGATTGCGGCGAAAAACTCACGCTGCGCTTTCTGGAGAACGAAGGACTTGTGCCCTTCTGCCCGCGCTGTGAGAAATTCAAGTTCCCCTTCTTCCCCGTAGCGGTGTCGATGACGGTCGTGAACCGTTCCGAAACAAAGATTTTGTTGGCGAAGCATGTCGGCGATGAGGACTACAAGCTGTTTGCGGGGTATATCAAGAAGGGCGAGAATGCGGAAAAGACCGTTTCGCGCGAGCTGAAGGAGGAAACGGGCCTGAGCGCGTTCAAATGGCGGTATTTCGGCTCGCGTTACCACGAGGCAAAGGACATCTTGATGCTCAACTTCATCGTGACGGCGGACGAACACGCGGAGATCGCCTTGAACGAGGAGATCGAAGAGGTGCGTTGGTGCACCCCCGATGAGGCAAAAGAACGCATCAGGAAGAATTCCACGGCGGAATATTTTCTGCTCGGCGCGATCCCCGAACTCGGGAAACGAAAATAAGCGAAAGCCTCTCATCCGAGAGGCTTTTTTCTTTGCTGCGGTTGACAATTTTGTGCCGCTATGTCATAATGAAGGCATGAAAGCATGTCGGATCGCCGCCCTTTTTCTGGCGGGAACGCTTGCGCTCCCCCTCTTCGGCTGTGCGCGCGAATATGAGGGCGAGAGCGCTTACCCGAGCGGCTATCTCTATGAGAACAACAAGTATCTCTGTCTGCCCGAAAGGTACGGGCTGTTTCCCGACCGTCTGTATCAAGAGGACGGGCGGAAATTTTACTATTGGTCGAAAGACCGTGCGGGCAAGGTGGACGGGGCCATCGACAACGTGAAGGAAGTTCTGCCCTATTGCCCCACCGGCGGCACGGTGTATCTCTCCTCCGCCGCGGTCACCCATGTCTACGGCGAGGAGATCTGGATCGATCCGGACGACAGCCCCGCGCTTATTCTTGCCTGCCTTCTGGCAAACAAGGACGGCGAGGAGCTACCCTTCGGGGTATATGCGGGTGTAAGTTCCTATCTCCTCGGCGAGAAGCCGCGCTATGCGGGCAAGGCGCTTGCGCAAAAATTAGAAGAGTTCCCCTATTGCCGCGAACTCCAATATCCTCTCTATGCGACTTATGAAACGTCCGCAAAGGAGCGCGACACCGCGTGGAGCTTGGGCTACGAAATCGCATCGGCGTGGCTTTCCGCGGATACGCTTGACGGCTTGCTTGCCTCTTCGTCCGACGACTGGACGGATATTTTCGAAGAATACGGCGTGGAATTGCCCGAATACCGCTTTCTTGTGGGCGATAACTACTATGCGACCCGCCTGGAGGCGGGCGAACTGCGCTATCTCTTCCCGCGGGACTACGTCGACCGCTATTACGAGGAAGAGGACTTTTCCCTCGCCTATCCCGTGCTGACGGAGTTTGCGCGCGGCGGCATGCGGTACATGGAGTGGCTGCGGGGGATATGGGGCGTGGAGAAGTTCGAAGAACCCATCGACCTCTATCTCGGCGGCATCGGCAGCGGCTATGACTTTCTGCACGGCGACGGCTCTTCCTTTGCGGGCTATCTGGACTATGACAAGCAGAGAAGACCTTACATCGTCTGCAATACGGTGTGTACGCTCGCGCATGAACTTGCGCACGCCGTGATCATCGCGGGCGGACAAAATTACGTTTGGACGCTCAATGAGGCCATGCCCGAGTACTTTGCCCACCTCTCGCCCGACATGCCGTGGGAGAACAAAATGTACTACAACGTGTTTGTGCGGGAAGAACCGTACCACGATAAATGTAACCCGCAAGAAACGACAAAAGAACAGTTCGAGGATTTCAAAAAGGCAAAGGAACTCTATTTGAAAGCGTTCGGCGCGCCGACGGAAGAAACTTATTCCTACATCAAATACGTTTTGGCGCGCGTCTGCCGCGACGGCGCGACCTACGAGAAGCTGAACGACCGTTCCGACTTCTATTCCGAATACGATCTGATCAAGATCGCTTTCGTAGACTACCTCTATACCAACTACGGGTTGGAAGCCCTTTGCACGGTGGACCGCCTTTGGGACGCCGCCGAGGTGGACGGAAAGGATTTTTCCACGCTTGTGAGCGGCTTCATCGATTGGCTGAACGCGATATTCGAGTGACACATGCCGCTACGGTCGCCGCGCGCCCCGCAAACATTGCGGGGCGCGCGGCGGTTTTTATACGATCGGCAGACAAATTTCGATGAAACGTTCCTCTTTTTGCGGCAAGTGCCAGTGATAGACGACAAGCTCGGGCGCGTCGGCGAATTCAAAGTCATAGCGGTCGAGAAGGTGCATGACCGCGGCGCGGAGCGCGGCATAATCGGCGATCGGGTGAACGCTTTTCGGCGTCTGGAATACCGCCGCACGGCATTGCGGGAGGCGTATGACCTCAAAACCGCAACGCTTTGTGTCCATGCCCGTGACGGCAGGATCGAAGACCACCCGTTCCGCCCATTCGTCGAGTTCATAAGCAATGTGGTAATCGTAGCCCTCCTCCGTAACATCCGAAACGACGGCGTATTCCTCCGCTCTTCCCCCGCCCGCGCCGAACAGCAGCCACTGTTTGCCTCGGGTGCTCTCGTAAAAGGCATGCTCTTGCAGAAGGCGTTCTTCCCCGAAGGGGGCGCCGTGAAAGCGCGCTTTGTACCCGACGAGCGTCTTTGCGGGGAGTTCCTTGATCTCGCACGCCAAATTCGTTTTCCCTTCCGCAAGGTCTATGGGAGCGAAATTTTTGACGGGCGCGCCCCGCTGTGCCTGTGCGGGTTTTACGCCGTGGAATTTCATAAACGCGCGGGCAAAGCTCTCGCTTGCCGAGTAGCCGTATCTGAGCGCGACGTCGAGTACCTTTTCCCCTCTCATGAGATCGAGCGCGGCGCGGGAGAGCCTGCGGCGGCGAATGTATTCCCTGAGGGGGATCCCGCACACGATCCCGAATGCCCGCTGAAAATGAAAGGTGGAGGAATATACTTTGCTTGCGATTTGTGCGGCGCCGAGCGGTTCCTCCAAATGTTCTTCGATGTAAGCAAGCGCGATTTGAATGTCGTTCGTCCTCATTTTTTTCTCCTTGCCGATAGCTTAGCACATTCGGGCGCGGAAATCTTGACTTTTTGTGCGCATTATGGCAAGCCGCCCGAGCGCGTTCGCGCTCGGGCGGCGTATTTTTTGTAAAACTTATTCCTCTTCTTCCTCTTCGGGGAGTTCGACGTTGTGATAGATCTCCTGCACGTCGTCGTTCTCGTCGAGTTTTTCGAGCATCTTTTGGAACAGCTCGAGCTTTTCCCCTTCGAGCGAGATCTTGTTCTGCGGGATCATGGAAAGCTCCGCCTGCAAGAAGTTCAGCCCCTTTTCTTCGAGGTACTTTCTGACTTCGGAAAACGCCTCGGGAGCGGTGTAAATTTCAAATACATCGTCCGTCGTGACCACGTCGTCCGCGCCTGCGTCGATGGCGTATTCAGTGACGGTGTCCTCGTCGAGCGTCGGCGTGCGCTCGATGACGATAAGCCCCTTATTGTCGAACATGTACGACACGCAGCCCGTCATGCCGAGGGAGCCTCCGCACTTACTCATGATCGCGCGCACATCGCTCGCCGTGCGGTTGATGTTGTCGGTGAGGGTGGTGATGATGACCGCCGCGCCGCCTGCGCCGTACCCCTCGTAGGTGAGCTCCTTATAATCCTTATCCCCCATTTCGCCCGCTGCCTTTTTGATGGAGCGCTCGATGTTGTCATTGGGCATATTGGCAGCCTTCGCCTTGGCGATGACGTCCGCGAGCTTGCTGTTGGTGGCGGGATTGGGATTCCCCTTGGCGGCGACTGCAAGTTCTCTGCCGAGTTTGGTGAAGATCTTGCCTCTTGCGGCGTCCGCCTTGCCCTTCTTTGCCTGTATATTGTGCCATTTGCTATGACCGGACATTTGATTAACCTCCCTGTTTCTTCAATTCATACATTAAAATGCCTGCGGAAACGGCGGCGTTTAGGCTCTCGGTGTGAGGACCCATCGGAATGGATACCGTGTACTTTGCCGCCTTGCGCACTTCCTCCGAAAGCCCGTTGCCTTCGTTGCCGATGCAGAGGCAGAAGTTTGGCGGCGGAGAAAAAGCGAATACATTCTCGCCGTTCATATCCGCCGCGATCAGCGGTATCCCGCCGAGCGCTTCCATGATCTCGCCGCGGGAGCCGCAGACGAGCTTTGCAAAGAATACGCCCGACATGCTCGCGCGCACGCTCTTGGGCGAATACGGATCCGCGCAGTCGATGAGATACAGTTCTTCGTAACCCGCCGCGACCGCGGTCCTCACGATCGCGCCCACATTGGACGGATCGGACACGCCGTCGAGCAAGATGCAGCTCCGTTCGGGCGCCTTGAGCGGAAAGGACGGGATCTTCACCTCCGCGACGATCCCCTGCGGCGTTTTCTCATCGCAGACCGCTTTCATCGCGTCCGCGCCGAGGAGGACGGCGGGCAGACCGTGATCCTCTCCGCAGTAGTCCTCCCGCATGGCGATGCGGACGATCTCCATGCCGCTCTTCACGCATTCGCGCACCATCTTCTGGCCCTCTGCGAGAAAGGCGCCGTATTTCCGCCTGCCCTTCTTTTCCTTGAGCGCGGAAAGTTCCTTGACGGTGGGATTGTTGCGGGAAAGGATCAGCATGTATCTCTCGGTGCGAAAAGAGCCTTTTTCATGCAAAAGGCTCTCTCATCTTATGGTCAAAGTGCCGCTTTCGCCTTTTCGCAGAGCGCCGTGAAGCCCTCTGCGTCGGAGATGGCGAGATCGGAAAGTACTTTGCGGTTGAGGTCGATCCCCGCGACTTTCAAGCCGTGCATGAGCTTGGAATAGGACAGACCGTTTTCCCGTGCCCCGGCGTTGATGCGGGCGATCCAAAGGTTTCTCATATCGCGCTTTCTGCGTTTTCTGCCGACATAAGCATAGCTCAGCGACTTCATCACCGCTTCGCGGGCGATGCGGTAGTTCTTGCTCTTATTGCCGAAGTAGCCCTTGGCGAGCTTAAAGATCTTTCTTCTCTTTTTAACGGCGTTTACGCCTCTCTTGATTCTCATAGTCTTGCGCCTCCGTTAATCCTTATAGGGGATCATTTTCTTCACCGTGTCTGCCTGCGTCGGGGACACGAGGACTACTTGGCGAAGATTTCTCTTTCTCTTTCTGTTCTTGGTTTCCGCTTTGTGGTTCTTACCGCCGTGAGGTCTGTTGACCTTGCCGGAGCCGGTGAGCCAAAAGCGTTTTTTGGAACCGCTGTGCGATTTCTGTTTCGGCATATCTTTATCCTCCAAATTATGTTACTGAATTTATTGCTTCCGCCGCAGCGCACGGCGGGAGTTTACGCTTGCTTTTTGGGCGCGAGGATCATGATGATGTTGCGCCCCTCCATATTCATGGGCTTTTCGACGGAAGCGATCTCTTGCAGACCGAGATAGAAATTGTTCATCACGTCCTTTGCAAGGTTCGCATGCGCCATCTGGCGTCCGCGCAAACGGATGGAAACCTTCACCTTGTTCCCCGCGGTCAGGAACTTAGTCGCGGCCTTGGCTTTTACGGCAAGATCGCCTACGTCGATGGTCATGGAGAGCTGGACTTCCTTTAGTTCGACGATCTTTTGGTTGCGGCGGTTCTCCTTTTCCTTTTTGGCCTGCTCGAATTTGAACTTGCCGTAGTCCATGATCTTGCACACGGGCGGCACGGCGCCGGGCGAGATCTTAACGAGGTCGAGGCCCTCTTCTTCGGCGATGCGCAGCGCTTCGCGCGGACTCATCACGCCGAGCATCTCTCCGGTCTGCGAGATCACGCGGATCTCGCGGTCGCGGATATCCCCATTCATCTGCGTTTGATTTTTAGCTGCCATATTCCTCTCAAAAAGAAAAAATTTAGGGGTCGCGCGTCAGCGTGACCCCGATAATCCCATTCCACACGCGGAAAGACCGCGCCTTCGTTGGTTGTTATCGACCCGTAGACCTTGCGGCTGGCGGAGAGAAGGTTCGCTTCTGCTTTGACTATAACATACTATAACACACTTTCGGCGGCTTTGTCAACGTTTTTTCGCAAGTTTCGGAAAGATTTTGCCCCGCTATGCAAATTATTTTGCACGGCGGGGCCTGCTGCTTTGGTTTCAGAAAACGATCTTGCGGGCGTCCTCGTCCTTGCAGAGCGCGATGAAATCCTCTTTTTTCATGCTGCCGATGTCGCCTTGGCCGCGCTTTCTCACGGAAACGGTGCCATCTTCCACTTCCTTGTCGCCCACGACGAGCTTATAGGGCACTTTCTCGTTCTCGGCGTCCAAAATTTTTCTGCCGAGCTTTTCTTTTCTGAGATCGGCTTCGGCGCGCAAGCCCGTCGCGTTCATCTCGGCGGCGAGGCGGGCGGCGTAGTCGGCGGCGCGGTCGGTGATGGGCAGCACCTTCACCTGCACGGGTGAGAGCCAGACGGGGAATTTACCCGCATAGTGCTCGATGAGAATGCCGATAAATCGCTCGATAGAGCCGAACACGACGCGGTGGATCATGATCGGGCGGTGCTTTTCGCCGTCCTCTCCCACATATTCGAGTTCAAAGCGCTGCGGCATTTGGAAGTCGAGCTGGATGGTGCCGCACTGCCATGTTCTGCCGATGCAATCTTCGAGATGAAAGTCGATCTTGGGGCCGTAGAACGCGCCGTCGCCCTCGTTGACGACATAGGGCAGCCCAAGCTCTTCGAGCGCCTTGATGAGCGCGTTCGTCGCATTTTCCCAGTCCTCGTCCGACCCCATGCTGTTCTCGGGGCGGGTGGAAAGCTCCACATGATACTTGAAGCCGAAGAGCGAATACACTTCGTCGATGATGCGCACCACCCCCTTGATCTCCTGCGTGATCTGCTCGGGGAGCATAAAGATGTGCGCGTCGTCCTGCGTGAAGCAACGCACGCGCATGAGGCCGTGGAGCTGTCCGCTCTTCTCGTGGCGGTGGACAAGCCCGAGTTCGCCCATGCGGATGGGCAGGTCTTTATAGCTGTGCGGGGAGAGCTTGTACACGAGCATGCCGCCCGGGCAGTTCATGGGCTTGACGGCGCAGTCCTCCCCGTCGATCTTGGTCGTGTACATATTATCTTTATAGTGGTCCCAGTGGCCGGAGTTCTCCCAGAGGGAGCGAGTCATGATGATGGGCGTCTGCACTTCCACATAGCCCTCTCTTCTGTGGATCTGCCGCCAATAGTCGATGAGGGTATTTTTCAGAACCATGCCGTTCGGGAGGAAGAACGGGAAGCCCTTGCCTTCGTTCAGGAGCGCGAAGAGCTTGAGTTCTTTGCCGAGCTTGATGTGGTCGCGCTTTTTCGCCTCTTCGAGCATCTGGAAATACTCGTCCATCTCCTCTTTTTTGGCGAAGGCGGTGCCGTAGATGCGGGTGAGCATCTTCTTCTTTTCATCCCCCCGCCAATACGCTCCCGCGATGGAAACGAGCTTGAATGCCTTGATCTTGCCCGTCGAAGGAAGGTGCGGCCCCTTGCACAGATCGGTGAAATCGCCCTGCTTATAGAAGGAGATCGTTTCGCCCTCGGGCAGGTCCTGGATGAGTTCCACCTTATAATTTTCATGGTATTTGCTCATCAGGGCGATCGCCTCATTGCGCGGCAGCGTGAACCGTTCGATGGGCAGATTGCTCTTGATGATGCTCTTCATCTCGGCTTCGATCTTGGCAAAGTCGTCCATGGTGATGGGCGTCTTGAAGTCGATGTCGTAGTAAAAGCCGTTGTCGATGACGGGGCCGATCGCAAGTTTACAGGTGGGATAGATCGTCTTGATCGCCTGCGCCAAAATATGGGCGCAGGTGTGGCGGTATACATGAAGCCCCTCGGGGTCCTTCAGGGTAACGATCTCGAGCGCGTCCCCCTCGTGTAAGGGTGCGGAAAGATCGGCGAGTTCCCCGTTCACCTTGGCGGCCACGGCGTTGCGCGCAAGCCCTTCGGAGATCGTCTTGGCGGCTTCCATGCAGTCGGCGCCGTCCGCAAGCTCGAGAATATCCCCATTTTTCAGCGTAATCTTCATTTTTGCTCTCCTTTTGTCGATATTATGTCACGCATAGTACTATGCTAATTCCCCAAAAAAACAAAAACGCCCTCAAATGATCCGAAAAAACGGATCTTTAAGGACGCAAACGATCTCTCTTGCGCGGTTCCACCTTAATTGCCGGGGAACAGCTCCCCGACCGCTCTGCTTCTTATGAAATTTTTACGCTTCGGAGGCGGTTTCGCGTTCCCTCCCCTTACCGCAGATCTTTCAGCCGTGGATCCGCTCTCTGAAAGTAACGGGAGGCGCTACTTGTCCTTCGTATATCCATTATAGACATCTGCTGCCTGTTTGTCAAGAAAATACCGTGCGCTCCGCATAATATTTTTGCAAAAAATCTTCGATGGAGGCTTCGACCTCTCCGAGGCAATACACAAAGCCCGCGTCCGAAAGCATGATCTCCGTTTCGGGGTCCTCTTTTCCCGTGAGCCTGCTGCGCCTGAGCGGCATGAAGTTTTCTCCGAATACGGCGCTTCCCTTGATGTAGATCTTCCGCCTGCTTTCCCCCACCAAAAAGTCGCAGAAGTGTTTGAGGTCGGCTGCGGAAAAGCTTTGCGGAATGTACTCGAGGATCTTGATCCACTTTTCGCGCAGCGCCGTGAGGCGGAAACGGTAAAAGCCGTCTATGCAATACTCCTCCGCTCCTTCGAGTTTCCGCTTAATAAAGGAACAGTCCCCCTCGAAGTCGGCGGCGATGAGGGCCGCCGACAGCAGCCGCTTTTCCCGTGCGGCAAGGCAGACGCGCAGGTGTTCGGTCAAGAAACCGTATTTATAGCCGACGTCGATGATCTCCGCGATCTTCTCGGCAAGGTAGTTCCGAAGTTCCTTTTCCGCATGCTCTACGGTGATCCGGAGGACCGCGCGCTCTCCTCCGAACGCGAGTTCCCCTCTCCCGCCCGCCCTTTGGACGGGCGCTGCAACGGCATTATATAGATAGGTAATATAGGCGCTCTTTGCAAGCTCCTCCGTAACGGTGATTTCAGCCACAACCTTATTGTATGCCGAAAACGGCGATTTATTTACCCGCTTTTTCCTTCGGGGGAACGCGGCAAAAATTTTTGTGCGCCGCCTGCCCGAACGGCTTGGGAAAGGCCGCGTAAAAGCTGCGGAACGGCACATACTGTCTTTGTCCTCGGGCGGCCACTGCAAAACTATCGATCAACCGGATGTTCGGCGGCGAATCTGCCATTGGACGGGAGCGGGAGTATATTTTTTACTTCCGCTTTCCCCTATTTTGGGGAGACTGGCATGATTTTCCCCAAATAAAGTGTAATTGCTTGACTTTTCTCTGCGTCAATAGTAAAATCAAAAGTGACGATAAATTTTTTTCGAGGTCGGTTTTTTATGAATATGAAAGATGTTGAACGCAAATGGCAAAACAGATGGGAAAAGGCCAAGTTCAACAATTTCGATGAGAGGAGCGACAAGCCCAAGAAGTATATCTTGGAAATGTTTTCCTATCCTTCGGGAGCCAAATTGCACATCGGGCATTGGTACAACTACGGACCCGCCGATTCTTATGCCCGCTTCAAACGGATGCAGGGCTACAATGTGTTCCAGCCGATCGGCTTTGACGCCTTCGGGCTTCCCGCCGAGAATTACGCCATCAAGACGGGCGTCCACCCCAAGGATTCCACCGAGCGCAACATCGCCACGATGGAGGGCCAGCTCCGCGCTATGGGAGCGATGTTCGACTGGTCGGCAGAGATCAAGACCTGCGAAGAGGATTATTATAAGTGGACGCAGTGGATGTTCCTGCAGCTGTATAAGCGCGGCCTTGCCTATCGCAAGGAAGCGCCCGTCAATTGGTGTCCCTCCTGCTCCACCGTGCTTGCCAACGAACAGGTGGTCAACGGCGCTTGCGAACGCTGCGGTACGACCGTCGTGCGCAAGGACTTGACGCAATGGTTCTTCAAGATCACCGAATATGCCGAGGAGCTTCTTACGGGGCTTGAAGGCTTGGATTGGCCGGAAAAGACGAAGCTCATGCAGAAGAATTGGATCGGAAAGTCCACGGGCTGCGAGATCGAATTCGACTGCGACACGGGAGATAAGATCCGCGTGTTCACGACGCGCTGCGATACGGTGTTCGGCGTTTCCTATGTCGTTTTGGCGCCCGAACATCCCCTTGCGCGCAAGCTCGTCACGCCCGAACAGCGCCAAGCTGTCGAGGATTACATCGCCGAAACCTCCAAAGTCAACGAGATCGAACGCCTCTCCACGGCCCGCGAAAAGACGGGCGTATTCACGGGGGCGTACTGCACCAACCCCATGAACGGCAAAAAAGTGCCCGTCTATCTTGCCGATTATGTGCTCTATTCCTACGGCACGGGCGCGGTCATGGCGGTCCCCGCGCACGACGAGCGCGATTTTGCCTTTGCGACAAAGTACGGGCTTCCCATCGTGAAGGTCATTGAAAATACGCAGGGCGAAACGGTCCTGCCCTTTACGGGGGACGGCATCATGGTCGGGTCGCTCAGCTTTGACGGCCTGTACGGGGAAGAGGCGCGCGACGCCGTCGCCAATCATATTGCCAAGCTCGGCAAGGGCGGCAAAAAGGTCAACTACCGCCTGCGCGACTGGCTCGTATCCCGCCAGCGCTATTGGGGCGCACCCATCCCCATCGTCTACTGCCCCGTCTGCGGCACGGTGCCCGTTCCCGAGAAGGAACTCCCCGTGCGGCTCCCCTACGACGTGGAATTCCGTCCCGACGGAAAATCCCCGCTCGCCAAGCATGAGAAATTCATGCACACCCTCTGCCCTGTCTGCGGCGGCGAAGCGACGAGAGAAGCCGATACGCTCGACACGTTCGTTTGTTCGAGCTGGTATTTCCTCCGCTATGCAGACGCACAGAACGAACGCGAACCGTTCGGGCGCGAGGAAGTCGACAGGCTTCTTCCCGTGGATACTTATGTCGGCGGCGCCGAGCACGCCTGCATGCACCTTCTCTATGCCCGTTTTTTGACCAAAGCGTTGCGGGATATGGGTTATCTCGATTTCGACGAGCCGTTCCTCCGCCTTGTGCATCAGGGCGTGATCTTGGGGCCCGACGGCAATCGGATGTCCAAATCGCACGGAAACATCGTTTCCCCGGATGAATATGTGGAAACTTACGGCGCCGACGCTTTCCGCCTCTATCTGATGTTCGGCTTTTCGTATACGGAGGGCGGCCCGTGGAGCGACGACGGGATCAAGGCGATCGCGCGCTTCATGGAGCGCGTGGAGAAGATCGTACTGAAGGTGGCGGAATATCCCTCCGGCGGAGGCATGTTGGGTCCCGAGGAGAAGAAATTGAACTACGCCCGCCACTATGCCATCAGCCGCGTTTCGCGGGATATGGAGGCATTTTCCTTCAATACCGCGGTCGCAAGACTGATGGAACTCGTCAACGCGATCTATAAGTATGACGGACTTGCGGAGAAGAACTATACGCTGCTGAAGAACACCGTGAAAGACCTCGTGTTGCTCATGGCGCCCTGCGCGCCCCATTTCTGCGAGGAGCTTTGGGAGCAAATGGACGGCAAGGGTTCGGTGTTCGAGCAGTCCTATCCGAAGGAAGATCCCAATGCGCTCGTGCTCGATGAAACGGAATATGCCGTGCAGGTCAACAGCCGCATCGTCTGCAAGACGATGATCGAAAACGGGTTGGGCAACGAAGAGATCCAGAAACTTGCGCTTGCGCTCCCCGAAGTGATGGAAAAAACGGCGGACAAAGAACTCAAGAAGTGCGTGGTCGTGCCGGGCCGCCTGATCAATCTGATTTTCGGCTAAATGCCAATCAAACTCGAATCAAATGTGGCCGCCCCGCGCTTGTGCGCGGGGCGGCTGCTGTCTATAAGCTGTTTTTGTATTCGGTCCCCCACGTTTCCATGGCCTCCCAAATCGGGCGGAGGGAACTCCCGAGCGCCGAAAGCGAATAAGTGACGCGGGGCGGCACTCCGGAGCAGGCTTCGCGCTCGATGAGGCCGTCCTGCGTCAAAGCACGGAGATTGTCGGATAAGACCTTTTTGCTGATCGGTATACTATGCAAAAGTTCCGAAAAACGGCGCGGCGCTTCGAGCAGGTCGCGGATGATCAGCATCTTCCATTTGTTGCCGATGAGCTGCACCGTAGTGGCTACGGGGCATTCGGGCAGTTCTTCCTTGGTCAGCATGAGGACCTCCTTTTTTTGGATTATAGCATGTTTTTCCGAAGACCGCAAGCCGCAGACCGAAAAAAACGAGGTAAACATTTTGTAACCTATGGGATTTTTTTGTTTTGCTGCGTTATAATGAAGCCATCAAATATTTCGGAGGTATCTCATGAAGAATTTCGAAAAGACGACGGTGGCCGAAAGCGCCCGCGTCGAACTGCACGACTTGCTGCATCTGACGGGCGCGGAGATCAGCGTAAACTCGTTGCCCGCAGGCGCGTGTGTGCCCTTTGTCCATGCGCACAAGCAGAACGAGGAGATCTATGCCGTTTTGGAGGGTGAAGGCAAAGCGGTGATCGACGGCGAAACGGTCCCTCTTGCCGCGGGCGATTGGCTGCGCGTTGCGCCCTCGGCGAAGCGGCAGCTGTTTGCCGCGGAGAAGGCGGGCATCAAGTATCTTTGTATTCAGGTGAAAGCAAATTCGCTGGAAGGTTACACGGCGGCAGACGCCCTGCTGTAAGGAATGGATCTTGTCGAAAGGCTCCAAAGAGCCGCCTCCGCGCTCGATAGCGCGGAGGCGGTGGTGATCGGTGCCGGAGCGGGACTTTCTGCGGCGGCAGGTTTTGCATACTCGGGGAAGCGTTTTCAAGAGAATTTCGCCGATTTCGAAGAAAAGTACGGCTTCCACGACATGTATTCGGGCGGTTTTTACCCCTATCCGACGCAGGAAGAGTTTTGGGCGTATTGGTCGCGCTACATCTTCATCAACCGCTATCAAGATCCTCCCAAGCCGATCTATCGGCGGCTTTTGGAACGCGTGAAAGACAAAGATTATTTTGTGATCACGACCAATGTCGATCATTGTTTTCAAAAAGCGGGCTTTGATAAAAGCCGCCTGTTCTATACGCAGGGGGACTACGGATCGTTTCAATGTTCCCTCCCCTGTCACGGAAAAACGTATGACAACCGAGATGCCGTGTTTCGCATGATGAAAGAGCAGCGGGAGATGAAGATCCCGTCGGAACTTATTCCGCGCTGTCCCGTTTGTGGAAGGCCGATGGCAATGAATTTGCGCAGTGACGACCATTTCGTCGAGGACGACGGCTGGCGGCACGCCTGCGAAAATTACCGTAAGTTTCTCGGGAAGTGCCGCAAAAAGCGGGTCGTATATCTGGAGCTTGGCGTCGGCTGGAATACGCCTGCTATCATCAAGTATCCTTTTTGGGAATTTACGCAACAAAATCCGTCGGCGACTTATATATGCGTCAATATGGAAGCTGTTTGCCCGGACGAGATCAAGCAACGCTCCCTGCTGATCGACGCGGATATTTCCGTGCTGTTATAGCAAAAAAGCCCTTATCTGAGGGCTTTTTTGCTATATTATGTCTGGCATAATACTATGTTAAATGTCATTTTTATAGATTTCGTTGTAAATATGGCGGGCATAAAGGGCGGCAACATTGATATTTGTGACTGTTTCTAACGTTCCGAAGAAGGCGTTGGAATTGACCTCGCACACCAGGTAGCCGTCTTTGCCGCAGAGCAGATCGACCCCGCAATAGTCGAGATGAAGGCGTTTGGCGGCTTCTTCCGCAAGCGCGGCGGCGCGTCCGTCGGGAACGACCGCCTCCCCCTTCCCGCCAAGCTCTGCGTTGGAGCGAAAGTCGGCGGCTGCGGTCCTCTTCATGGCAGCTACCGCCTTTCCGCCGATGACGATCACGCGCAGGTCTTGTCCCGCGCTTTCCGCAATAAACTTCTGATACAGGTGAGGCTTGTGCAAAAGGCGGGCAGAGAGCGCAAGCAGCTCCCCTCTGTCCCTTGCAAGATACACCTGCCTTCCGAGCGAGCCGAAGCATTCCTTTACGACGAGAGGATATCCGAGCGCTTCCGCGCTTTCCAAGAGAGCTTCGGATGGCGCGGCATTCTCCGTGTAACAGAGCAACGACGGCACGGTTTCGGGCTGCGGAAGGTCTCCGAGCGCGAGGTAGGTGAGCAGCTTATCGTCGCAAAGTTCGATCGCTTCCGCGCGGTTGAAGAGCCGCAGCCGCCGCTCAAGGAGGCGCGCCATATATTTATCCTTGTCGAGGTATACGCAAAAATCCCCCTCTCTCTGTACGAGCGCGGGAGAATTGCGCACGATCTCTGTTTCTACGCCGAGCTTGGAAAGTTCGTCGCGGATCCGCCGTGGCTGGTTGAGTTCGTGTGCGGAAGCGGTATAGGCGTTTACGACGATAAAGGCTTTCTTCATAAAAGGGAAGCGGGGCGCATTCGCCCCGCTTTTGGTTCAGGATACGACGCGAAGCACGGCTTCGACTTTTGCGATCTCCGACGCATTCAGCTTTGTCACGGCGTTCTTGACGGCGGCTTCATGCGTTTCGTGCGTGACGATCACGACCGTAGCCCCATCGTTTTCGGGCGTTTGCAGCAGTTCGAGGATCGAAATGTTGTTCTTCCCGAAGATCGCCGCGATCTTCGAAAGCACGCCCGTCTTGTCGGTCACGGAGAGCCGCATATAGTAGGCGCTTGCAAAATCCGTGACAAATTTTATATCTTTATCGGGATTTGCATTGTTCTTAAAGGTGGAATAGCGCGGCTCCGAGCGGGACGCGGCATAGAGAATATCGCTCACGATGGCGCTGCCCGTGGGAAGATCTCCCGCGCCCTTGCCGTACAGCATGAGATCGCCCACCGAATCGCCCGTCAAAAATACGGCGTTGTTGCTGCCGGAAACGGAAGCGAGCGGATGCTCCTTTTTTATGAAGGCGGGATGTACACGCACTTCTACGCCCGTTTCGGACTGTTTTGCGATGGCGAGCATCTTCAAACGGTATCCGAGCGCTTTGCCGCGCTCGATATCCTCGGCCGCCACGTCCGTGATCCCCTCGCGCAGGACCTTGGTGTACGGCACCTTGGTGTGGAAAGCGAGCGAGGACAGGACGGATAACTTATATGCCGCGTCGAAGCCCTCCACGTCCGCGTCGGGATCCGCTTCGGCATAACCGAGCCGCTGCGCTTCCCGGAGCGCTTCCCCGTAGGAGGCGCCTTCCTCCGTCATCTTTGTAAGGATGTAATTGGTCGTCCCGTTGATGATCCCCATCATGGAGGTGATCCGGTTGGATTGCACGCCGTCGAGCAGGGTGCGGAGAATGGGCACGCCGCCCACACAGCTGGCTTCGAAATACAGCCCTGCGTTGTGGCGCTTTGCGGTGCGTTCGAGTTCGTGGTAGTATTTGGCGATGAGCTCTTTATTGCTCGTGACCACGGTCTTGCCGCTGTAAAGCACGTCGAGCACATATTCCCGCGCCGCCTCGACGCCGCCGATGCACTCTACGACGAGATTGACGTCAGGATCGCAGACGACTTCTGCAATGTTGTGCGCAATAAGCTCTTTCGGAACGCCGAGTTCTTTCAGCTTCTTCCCGTTCGGTTCGAGCACGCTTTCGATGTTGATGTCGATCGCCTGCGTCGCTTGGTAAAACTCTCTGTGCTCCGTCAGGATGCGGTAAGTTCCGCCTCCCACCACACCGAGTCCGAGAATGGCTACACCTACTTTTTTCATTTGGTTCCCCCCCCAAAATTCAAATCATAGAGATATTTTAAGCCATAGAGGGTGAGCGTCTTGTCGATGACGTCGATGCACTTGGTTTCGTGTGCCATCGTTTCGGAGAAACCTCCCGTCGCAATGGTGAGCGCATCGTTTCTGCCAAGCTCCCTCTTGATTTTTTTGACAATATATTCCACAAGGCCCGCAAAGCCGAACACGATGCCTGCCTGTATGTTGGTGACGGTATTGGTGGCGATGACGCTCTTGGGCGCCTCGATCTCCACCCGCGGCAGTTTTGCCGTGCCGCTGATCAGACTTTCAAGCGAACCCTTGATACCGGGAGCTATGACGCCGCCGATAAACTCTCCCGCTTCGTTCAAGATATTAAATGTTGTGGCGGTGCCGAAGTCGACGATGACAATGGGTCGGCCCGAGCCGTATTTCCGAAGCGCGGCGACATTGTTGACGATGCGGTCCGCCCCCACCTCGAGCGCGTTATCCGCCCGCATTTTCAGCCCCGTCTTGATGCCGGGACCGATTTGAAGCGGTTGGATGTGCAGATAGAGATCCAGCGTGTGTACGAGCGTATAATCGAGCGAGGGCACGACGGACGAAATGATCCCTCCCGTAATGAAGCGTGCTTCGATCCCGTTATAGCCGAGCATGGCAAGGAGCTGCGTGCCGTATTCATCCGACGTCTTTTTCAGATCGGTCGCCACGCGGAAAGAGAGCTTCAAGTCGTCGCCGTCGAACACGGCGTATTTGATATTGGTATTTCCGACGTCGATGCAGAGGATCATGGATCGTTCTCCGTTGCGGGCTGCGTTTTTCCTTGCTCCGCGGAAAGTTTGTCGTTGTGCTTTTTATCGATCTGCTTTTCCACGACAAGCACGACGCGGTGCAAAGCGGGAGCAAGCACGATATTGATGGCAAATTCGATAAAGAAATTATAGGTCACGATCCCGACGAGAATGAACACGAAGATGTTCATGCCCTCCATCTGGAGCGGCGCTTGGAAGAGGGAGATCGTATCTGTTATGCAGAGGCAACCCAAAACAAACAGCCCTGTGTTGACAATGGGCGCGGAGAGCGCGGCCGCAAAAACGGCGGCAAGCGTGTTCTTCGGGGCGATCAGGCGGTACAAGAGAGCGGGAACGATCCCGGCTGCGACCCCCTTAACGATACAGATGAGAACAGTCATCACGGGGACATTGGCGAGAAGGGTCGCGGTGAACGCATCCGTTCCCGACACGCCGAACATCAGCACGATGAACCCGAAGAGCAGTCCGAGTAGCCCGCCCGCCTGCCAGCCGAGCACGATCCCGCCGAGCACGATGGGCACGAGCGAGAAACTCAGCGACGTGGAGCCGAATGTAAACAGACCGAAGCCCGCAAGACATTGGAACAGCACGATGAGCGCCACAAGGACCGAGAAGTAGGCAATGTTCTTTGCGGAGAACATTTGCCGCATGCCGCTTTTTACCATATTCAATTCCCTCCATCGGATTTCTATGACAGAATATCCGTGAAAAATAAGTATTTGATGTTCCCAAGACGGATGAGATCGTTTCCGTATCTCTCCGCTTGCGGGGAACTTCCGCATAATTATATCAAATAATCAAATAGTTTGCAACTAAATGAAAGACCTTTGGGGTAACATTTTTTCCATCGGAAACATAGCATAGAGTAGAAGCGGTGCGGAGAAAAAAATTACATACTTCCCGCCGCATCAAGGAGGAAAAACTATGAATAGCTGTTTGCAAGGCAATAGCGGCCTTTGGATCCTCATCATCCTGCTCATCTTGGGGACGTATGGGAATGTTTTCAATTCGAGTGTGTTTACCGGTTGCGGTCTGCCCATCCTCATCGCGCTTCTCTATTGCATGTGGAAAAACGGCACTTTGCGCACCATTCTCGGCGGCGGCTGCGGCTGCAACAACTGACAAAGGTATTCGGCGTTTTGAATCCGGTCCCGTAAAAAAAGCCCTCCCGCTCAGGAGGGCTTTCCGCTAATTTTGTTCATAGAGCAACAGGGCTGCGATCGTCTTTGCGTCGCGGATCGCGCCGCTCTTTATCCGTGCGATCGCCTCTTCGATGGGCATTGGGATCACATCGAGGAATTCGTCTTGGTCGGGGTGGCGGACCCCCTTCCGTACATTTTTTGCCTGATAAATATAAATTTTTTCGTTGGAATATCCGGGCGTCGGATAGAGCACGGTTAAAGGAACGAGATCGGCAACAAGCCCCGTTTCTTCCTCTAGCTCACGGCGGGCGGCGACGGCGGGATCCTCATCGGGATCGAGCTTTCCTGCGGGGATCTCGAGCAGTTCCTCGCCGTAGGCGTAGCGGTATTGCCTCACGAGTACGACCTTTCCGTCCTCCACACACAGGACGGCGGCGCCGCCGGGGTGTTCCACGATCTCGCGCTTACAGGGTGCGCCGTTAGGCAATTCGGCGTCGTCGCAGCGCAGGTTGACGATCTTGCCTTTGTAGAGATAATTTTTGCGGACCGTCCGCTCGGTAGTGTCCATTGTTTATAGTTCTCCCGCCAAACGGAATATTTCGTTGCTGTTTTCGGCGGAGCTATCCGTCACTTGCAGGAAGTAAAGATACCCGCAAAGAAGCGCCTTGAGTTCTTCGTAGTCCCCTCTTCCCACCGCGGCATAGAGTTCGTTGAGCATCATTTCCGCGGCGATCGCGTCCTCTTTGCCGAGGGGAAGCGAAGCGATGCGCGTGCGCTCCAGCGCGATCTTTTCCGCAAGTTTTTCGAGGCGGTTTTCCTCCTGCTTGCGCTTGCGTTCGGGAAGGCCCTGCCTTTCGGCCGCGGGATAGCAATCGCGCACGATGTCGCGGAAGGGACGGATCATGCGGTCGGCAAAGAGCGCGTAGCTCGCCGTGTAGCTGCCGTCCTCGTAAAAGTAACGGAGCAAAAAGTCATTGAATTTCATCGTGCCGTTGTCGAATTCGACAAGCAGGCAAAAGACGAAAGCAAGCACGTCGCTGCGCTCGGCGGGAAGATAGGCTTCGCCGCGGGTATATCTGCCGCCCTGCCCCGGTTGTTTGAGATAGGCTTGCTTCGCCGCGGGATAATCAAAGCCCTGCGTGACGGCGGCGAACAGTCCCTTCAGCTCGTCGCAGGTAGCGATGGCGCGAAGCAGTTCTCCTATTTTGGTGTCCGCAAGAATAAATTTCCCCGTGATCAGCTCGTCGCACGCGGTAAAAAAGCGTTGCATTTTTCCGTTATTTTCTTCCATTTTCGTTCCGTCCTTTTCGGCAGATCGGATTCCTCTCCGTCTTTCTTTTGCCATTATAGCACAAATCGCAAAATAATTAAAGAATTTTTCGAAAATATCTTGATTTTATCATGGATTTTCGGTATAATAAAGAAAAAATCAGATGTTGGAGGAACATCGATCATGAAATCCTTAAAAATTTCTTTGGAAATGGCACAAAGGGTGAAAGAGTTTGTTGCGATCACGCAGAGCTGCGAATGCGAGATCCTCTTGAAGAGCGGCAAATATGTCGTTGACGCAAAGTCCATTCTCGGCATTTTCAGCCTCGATCTGAGCAAACCCCTCACCGTGGAAATTTACAGCGACGACTGCGCGGAGCTTCTCGCCCGCCTTCAGAAATTTGCAGCTTGACCGAAAGGAAAACGATAAGCAAAGCGCCGCTTAAAGCCTCTTTAAGCGGCAATTTACGTTAATAGAGCAGAAAAAGCAAAGGAATAGACCCGCATGCAGGTAAAGGGAGAAACTTCCGTCAACAAGTTAATACTGCTGTTTGTATTCGACAAGATGGAATGCCCTCTTTCCGAACGCACCTTGATCGACATGTGTACGTCCTCGAACGATTGGATCAACTACATGGACTGCATGGTGCTCATCCATAAACTTCTGTCCGACGGCTTTATCTGCGAGATCCCGAGCAGCGACGATCCCCTCTATACGCTCACAACGGAAGGCAGGGAAACGCTCGCAAACTTTTACATCAACATACCGCGGAGCCTCCGCGAGGAGATCTCGCGGTTTATCAAAAATAACAGCGCGAAGTTCCGTACCAGACAGGATTGCAAGTCCGACTATTATTTGAATGCAGACGGCACCTATACGGTCTTTTTGAAGATCCTTGCCCCCATGCAACCCATGCTCGAACTCAAATTTGTCGTTCCCGATAAAAAGACGGCGAGCTACATCTACAAGAAGTGGGAGGACAAGGCTTCGGAGGTCTACTCCGTACTATACGAAACGCTTGTTGACTGAGAGGTAACACTATGATAACATTTTCTCCGAAAGGCACTTGCTCCAAGCAGATTGTCTTCGATCTGGACGAAGAGCACCGTATCCACAATCTCAAATTCATCGGCGGATGCAGCGGCAATTTGCAGGGCATCAGCCGTCTTGTGGAGGGCAGGACCGCAGAGGAGGTCATTCCTCTTCTGAAAGGGATCCGCTGCCGCCAGAACACCTCGTGCCCCGACCAGCTTGCCAAGGCGCTCGAGGAACAGGTGATGCCCAAAGAGGCATGACTCTTCTGTATATGAAAAAGCCTGTCCGCGTGGACAGGCTTTTTCGGTATTCAGCTTACTTTGTAATTCTTGGCAAGTCCCCCTTCGCTCGTTTCGCGGTAGCGGGCGTTGAGGTCTTTTCCCGTTTCATACATGGTATGCACGATGAGGTCGAAAGAGATTTTTCTGGTACCGTGCAGGACCTTGGCAAGTTCCGCGCTGGTGAGCGCTCGGAGCGCCGCGACCGCGTTCCGCTCGATGCAGGGGATCTGGACGTAACCGCACACGGGATCGCAGGTAAGCCCCAATTGGTGTTCGAGGGCGATTTCCGCGGCGTACTCGATCTCCCCAGCGGGCGCGTTGAAAAGGCGGCAGACCGCAGCGGCAGCCATGCTCGTCGCCGTTCCCACCTCCGCCTGGCAGCCCGCTTCCGCCCCGCTCACGGAGGCGTTCTGTTTGACGGTGATCCCGACAAGCCCTGCGACCGCCAGCGCGGCCACGATGCGTTTGTCGGAGTAGCCGTGCATCCTGCTCAGATAAAAGAGAACGGCGGGCAGCACGCCGCAGGCGCCGCAGGTGGGCGCCGTGACGATTGTCCCCCCGCTCGCGTTCTCCTCGCTCGTGGCGAACGCAAAGGCGCACAGATGCCGTTTTTCCATCTGCGCGGGCGTTTCTTCGCGGTCCACCGTTTCGAAGAGCGTCTTGGCCTTGCGGAGCACCCCGAGCTTCCCGGGAAGCACCCCCTCTGCGGTGAGTCCGCGCAGGATCGCCGCCTGCATCGTCCGCCATACCTCAAGCAGGAAATCCCCGATGCCGTCGTCCTCAAAATCATAGACCACCCGATCGAGCGTGCAGTCCTTCTCGCGGCAATAGGCGAGGATCTCTTCGAAATTGCGGAAAGGATAGACATCTCCCTTTGTCATTTCGGGTTCGCCGAGCCTTTGGATGGTGCCTCCGCCAACCGAAAGATAGGTCTGCTTTCCGACGCAGACATCCCCTGCGAACCCCTCGAGATCAAGCATATTGGGGTGCGGAAGGTCCTCTTTTTCGTAATTGAACACGATCTCGCAGGGCTTGGGAGCCAAGGTGGAGAGAATGATCTCGTCCGTCAGATGTCCCTTCCCCGTATAGGCGAGCGAACCGTAAAGGGTCGCGCGGAAACGTTCCGCCTGCGGATAGCGGGCTTTGAAGTCCTCTGCGGCGCGCTCAGGCCCCATTGTGTGGGAGCTGGAAGGCCCCTTCCCGATCTTATAAAGTTCTCGCAACGATTCCACGGCTCTCTCCCCTCGGGATCCTCTGTGCTTTCTGGCGATCGGGGGTCCCGTTCCTTTTGATATCTTTTTTCTCTCCGCACATACTGAATGTGCTATGGTATTGCTCTATATCTTGCTGACGGTGTATATCCTTGCCGTAAATTTCTATTCTTTCCGCCTTGTCAAAACACAGCGCGACGACTATGAGGCGGACGGAACGCTCGGCGGCGACGGAAAACTACTGCTCGCAGCCCTTTTGGGGGGCGCGGCGGCGATCTATATCTCCATGTTTGCCATGCATTACCGCCTTGGCAATCTGCTGCTCATGATCGCCATGCCCGTGCTTGCCGTACTGAACGTTTACGGCTTTTATATGGGCTTCCGTTCGGTCTGGATGTTCTTATGAGCGCAGGCCGTTTTCCATCAGCCACTTACAGACGCCGTCCTCTTCGCAGTAGCCGATGACGCCCGTAGCCTTCTCCTTGAGCCACATATCGGCATTCATCACGGCATACTTTTCTTCGCAGACGTCGAACATATCGGAGTCGTTGGCGGTGTCGCCGAAGCAGACGACCTTTTCGCACCCGAGATGCTGCCGCAGGAAGGTGACGCCTTTCGCCTTGGTCGCCTCGCGGGGCGAGATCTCCATCCAAAAGTCGTTCTGATACATCTCTTGATGAAAGATACAGATGAAACGGGGATCGTATTTGAGAATGTTCCAGGCCCTTTCGAGGAGTTCCCGCGCGCCGATGCAGTGAAAGTAAAAGACATAGTCGCCGAGTAGCTCCGCCTCGGAATGGACGGGCGCAAGGCGGCTCTCTCCGCGGCGGCGGTACAGGTAGCGCTGCATGCCCTCCGTTTCCCGTTCGGCGATCCATTTGACCTTTTCTTTCCCCTCCTGCGCGGCATAGGCGAAGGGACGGATGTCAAACGTATCGAGAACGTCGAGGATATAGCGTTTTTCTTCGTCCGACAGGAGAATGGCGCGGAGGGTGGTGTCGGTGCGGAAATCATAGAGAAGCCCGCCGTTATATAAAACGACGGGAATGCCGATATTGAGGCCGCGCGTCGCGTTTTTCGCGCTTTCCGCCGAGCGCGCGGTGGCAAAGGTAAACAAAAGCCCTGCGTTGATGAGGCGATTGAGATTTTCGCGGCTGTACGCGGAAACACACTGCTCTTTGGTGAGCAAAGTGCCATCGAGGTCGGTCACGAATAATGTTTTCATGGTCCCCCTTTCCAAGAAGCGCGCCTTATTATTTCGAACGAACCCATTCTAACATATAGCGGAGAAATTGTCAACCGCCGAGGCAAAGCTTTCGCCGCGGAAATCAGAAAGTCGTTAAAAATATATTTCGGAAAAATTTTGAAAACAGGGCGAAAACAATTGACAAGTTTGTAAAACTTTGATAGAATGAACGAGCGTTGATTGAATGCGGGTGTAGTTCAATGGTAGAATTCCAGCCTTCCAAGCTGGCCGCGTGGGTCCGATTCCCATCACCCGCTCCAATTTCGCACATGAGTACAGAATGCGCCTGTAGCTCAGGTGGATAGAGCAACGGCCTTCTAAGCCGTGTGTCAGGAGTTCGAGTCTCTTCAGGCGCACCATATATGGCGGGTGTAGCTCAGATGGTTAGAGCGCCAGATTGTGGCTCTGGAGGTCGCAAGTTCGAATCCTGTCGCCCGCCCCACACTTTTTTTGGGGTGTAGCCAAGAGGTTAAGGCACCGGATTTTGATTCCGGCATTCGTTGGTTCAAATCCAGCCACCCCAGCCACTTGGCCCATTAGCTCAGTTGGCAGAGCACTTGACTTTTAATCAAGGTGTCCCGAGTTCGAATCTCGGATGGACCACCACTTTTTGAAGGCTCTCCTCTCCCCGATACGGAGAAGTAAATGGAATATGCAATGCACCTTTAGCTCAGTTGGTAGAGCAACTGACTCTTAATCAGTGGGTCCAGGGTTCGAGTCCCTGAAGGTGCACCAGAAAAGCGGATATTTGCATAAAATATCCGCTTTTTCGTGCTCTTTTACGAATATTTATGTATAATATTTAGTTAGAAATTTGTTCTTTGTCGCCGTTTGGGGCACGTTTCGGGGCATAACCATTTTCTTGTACTTTGCCATCCCCGATAAGCGGGAAACCCGCCTTTTGGGCATAATCGGAAAATTTTGTCGAAATGGCATAAATACCCTTTGAAAACTGTAGAAAATATGCTATAATTAAACTGTATAAGCATTTTTCAAGGGAGATTTTATGGATACCGCAAAACTCGACAAATGGGCGGAGCTGTTGTTGGATACGGGGAAACGAAATAACTTGATCAATTTCAAAGATTCCAAAAGCAATTCGGTCGAAGTTGTTGCCCCCGATTTTTATACCGTCTTTCAGAAGGCGGAACACGCCGCGGTCTTTGAGGTGTTCGATCCAAAGCTTGAAAAAGAAGATGAC
>CANQWX010000024.1 GCA_947627665.1 uncultured Clostridia bacterium | reverse complement strand
TGTGCAGTTGTCAATTTGCGTTTCGTGAAAAATCTTGCTTAGCAATCTTTTTCACGAGGAAACTTGCCTACATGTCTACATAATTTGGAAGCGTAGGGCAGAGGCAAATTGAGGGTCGCCGGAGGGGAAAACCGAGGCGACGAACCATGATATAACGCGCGAAGAGCGCTTTATATACCATGGTGGTGACGATAGCAGAGAGGATCCACCTGTTCCCATCCCGAACACAGAAGTTAAGCTCTCTCACGCCGAAAGTACTTGGGTCTTATCCCCGGGAGGATAGGTAGTTGCCACCTTCCAACAAAGAAAAGAACGCCGTTTTGGCGTTCTTTTCTTTTGTTAATTTAATTGGTAATACCTAAAAGATAATCGGTTGTTTCATGAAAGTATGTTGCAATCAATATAACCGCCGAAGCGGGAGGTTCAGTTTTTCCTAATTCCCACTTGGCGATTGCGGACTGACTGATCCCCAGCTGTTTTGCTAACTGCATTTGGCTCAAGTTGTGCGCCTTTCTTAATTCTTTTAATCGTTCCGCAAATTTCACATAAATATTATACGAAAAACAAGTCTAAAAGTACTTGACAAGTCTAATCAGACTTGATAAAATTCCAATACAGCGGTATGTTTGCGACAATCGTGAGAAAGAAAAGAACGCCTTTTAACGGGCGTTCTGTTCTTTTGTGGGTAGGCCCTCTCCGTGGGGGTGGAGCGGCGCCGTTCTCTCAACAGCCCAGTGGGCTGTGAGGGGCGCCGCGACAGGAGCGCTGTAAGAGCGCGACGGGGTTTTGGCGGTCCCTGCCGCCAAAACGGGTAGGGGTGTGGGGCGCGTTCTAATACGTCACCCTGCCCCGTGCCCTCTTTACGTCACCCTGAGCCTGTCGAATGGGTGACGTCATTATAATGATGAGGACCATATTTCGACTTCACTTCGTTCCGCTCAATATGACGTGATTGGGGAATTGCCCACCCCCTTTAATCCCCCTCCAATGGAGGGGGTACGCAAGCCGCACATTCTTTTTTCGTCATTTCGACCGAAGCGAATGCAATGAGCGGAGTGGAGAAATCTCAACCTTATTATAATGAGGACATCATATTTCGACTACGCTCAATATGACGTGATTGGGGGATTGCCCACCCCCTGAATCCCCCTCCAATGGAGGGGGGTACGCAAGCCGCACATTCTTTTTTCGTCATTTCGACCGAAGCGAATGCAATGAGCGGAGTGGAGAAATCTCAACCTCTTGCTGTCCCTTTTAGGGAAAGTGGCATGAGCGGAGCGAATGCCGAAAGGGTTTTCGAAAACCCCTCAGGCTCGGCTAACGCCTCGCCAGCTCCCCTACAGGGGCGCCAAGTCCTCAGTCACTCACTACGTTCGTGACAGCTCCCCTACAGGGGCGCCAAGATGCCCACCCCCTTTAGTCCCCCTCCCGAGGAGGGGGTACGCGAGCCACACATTCTTTTTTCGTCATTTCGACCGAAGCGAATGCAATGAGCGGAGTGGAGAAATCTCAATCTTATTATAATAAGGACATCATATTTCGACTACGCTCAATATGACGTGATTGGGGAATTGCCCACCCCCTGAATCCCTCTCCATTGGAGGGGGTTGCTAACGAGGCGCCGAGGGTAGAGGTTTCTCGACTTCGGCTAACGCCTGCGCTCGAAATGACAAAAAGTGCGGGACGATGCGCTTAAAATGACAAAAAGTGCGGGACGATGCGCGTTATGCACATCTGTCCCGCACTTTTTATCAAAGCCGTGGGGAGGCCAATTCGGCGAGAGTAAACCTTTTCAGACAATCGTCTATCACCTCGTCGAGGGCGCGCCAGATGGGAAGGGTCGGGCAGACGCCCGCGCGCGGGCAGTCGCCGCTCCCCGCCGTGCATTCCGCCGCCGCAAGGGAAGTTTCCGTCACGCGCAAGATGTCCGCCGCGGTGCATTCCTCGGGCGGGCGGGTGAGCGAATATCCGCCGTTCTTGCCGCGCGAGCTTTCCACAAGCCCCGCCTTTACGAGTTCGGCCATGATCTGCTCCAAAAATTTATGCGGAATGCTCTCCTTGGCAGACAGCTCTTTCAGGGGGACTGGTCCGCTTTTCCCGCGCGCCGCAAGCGCGATCATCACGCGCAGGGCATATCGTCCCTTGGCGGAAACGATCATTCGGGCTTATCCTCGCAGTGGGCGCAGGACGTTTCGCGGAAGAGGCTCTCGTCGTAGGGGATGTTGTTTTTGGTATAGTAGTCGAGAATGGCCGCCTTGATCGCCTCTTCGGCGAGCACCGAGCAGTGCATTTTATAGGCGGGCAGCCCGTCGAGCGCCTCGGCGACCGCCTTGTTGGTGAGCGTGAGCGCCTCGGAGAGGGGCTTTCCCTTGATCAGCTCCGTCGCCATCGAGCTTGAGGCGATGGCGCTGCCGCAGCCGAACGTTTCGAACTTGACGTCCGAAATGATGCCGCCGTCGATCTTGAGGTAGATCTTCATGATGTCGCCGCACTTGGCGTTGCCGACTTCGCCCACGCCGTCGGCGTTTTCGATGACGCCCACGTTGCGCGGATGCTTGAAATGGTCCATGACTTTTTCGCTGTATAAGGACATAAAAAACCTCGCTTTGTTCAGAGAATATATTGCCGTTTGCCCTCTTTGAGGTCCCGCCAGACGGGGGACATGCCCCGCAGATAGGCAACGACTTGGGGGATCTTTTCGGACATGTATGCGATCTCTTCCTCCGTCGTATCGGCGGAGAGGGTGAGCCGCAGCGAGCCGTGCGCCACGTCGTGCACTCTTCCGATCGCCAGCAGGACGTGGGAAGGATCGAGCGAGCCTGACGTGCAAGCGGAACCCGAGGAGGCGCAGATGCCCTCTTCGTCGAGGAGCAGGAGGAGGGATTCTCCTTCGATGCCCTCGAAACAGAAGCTCACGTTGCCGCAGAGCCGCTTTTTCGGGTCGCCGTTGAGGGCGCAGTGGGGGATCTTGCTCAGGTTTGCGATGAGTTCGTCGCGCAGCGCCGAAACCTTTTCCATGTAGGCGGGAAGCTCGCGCACCGCTTCCCCGAGCGCCACCGTCATCGCGGCGATGGCGGGCAGATTTTCGGTGCCCGCACGCTTGCCTTTCTCCTGCGCGCCGCCCTCGATGAGGTTGAGAAGGGGAGCGCCCCTCCGCACATACAGGGCGCCCACGCCGCGGGGCGCGCCGAACTTATGCCCCGAGAGGGCGAGATAGTCGCAGTTCAGATCGTTGACGTTGACGGGGAGATGTCCCACCGCCTGCACCGCGTCCGTGTGGAAGGGGATCTTTTTGGCGCGGCAGAGCGCCCCGATCTCCGCCACGGGCTGGATCGTGCCGATCTCATTGTTGGCAAGCATCACGGAAACGAGGCAGGTGTTTTCGTCGATCTCCTTCTCCGCATCCGCGGTCTTGACGATGCCGTCCGTGCCCACGGGCAGCAGGACGATCTCAAACCCCTCCTTGCCGAGTTTTTTCAGCGTGTGCAGCACGGCGTGATGTTCGATCGCCGTGGAAACGATCTTCTTCTTTCCCTTCTTTGCGCCCGAATAGGCGGCGCTCAGAATGGCTTGGTTGTCCGATTCGCTCCCGCCCGAGGTGAAATAGATCTCCCCGGGGTTGGCGCCGAGGCAGGCGGCGATCCCTTCGCGGCAGCGGGTAAGCTCCTCCTTCGCCCTCTGTCCCGCCGAATGCAGCGAGGAGGGATTCCCGAAGTAGCTCTCCGCCGTTTCGAGATAGGCTTTCATCGCGGCGGGGCGGACGCGGGTCGTCGCCGCGTTGTCGGCATAAACAAACATGTCCTTCTCCTTATTCCTACTAATTTCATGGGAATTATAGCACGCGCAACCGCGCTTGTCAAGTATTTCTCTAACAGTTTTTCCCGCTTGGGGGCGGCTCATCGCTTTTATGGGAAAATTGTTTGACTATTTTTTGCGGAAAGACTATAATAAAGCCATAACGGAAGCGGAGGAGTTTGCATGGAAGAAAACCGTGGGACCGGAGTGACCTTCGGCGAAATTTGCAAAGCGATCAAAAAGCGTCTTTGGATCGTACTCATCGTCACCGTGGCGTTCGCCGCGCTCGCGGTGCTTGCGGCGCAATTTCTTTACAATCCGTCAGGCAGTACATACAGCCTCACCTTTACGCTGTTTTATCCCGGGAAGGGCACGGGGAAATTCCCCGACGGTTCCCCCTTCCATTATCGGGACATCATCTCTCTCGACATGCTCACGGCGACCAAGGAATCGGACGGACGGTTCGAAAAGATCGATGTGGACAAGCTCCTCGAAAAGGACGGCGTCACCATCTCGGAATCGGTTTCGGCGGACGGCACCCCGACGGGGGAATACACCCTCTCGGTGGAGGCGGGCTACTTTTCGGGCAGGACCGCCGCGACGGACTTTCTGCGGGCGCTTGCGCGCCGTCCCCTCATCGAGGCGGTCGAGAAGGCGGGGCAGGTGAGCTACACCCTCGACGAGAGCGCCTTCCGCAACGCCGACTACGAGAGCAGGATCGAGCTGCTCACCCGCCAGAAAGAGGACATTCTCGCGCAGTATGACGAGTGGATCGCGCTCTACCGCGGCAACTATGCCGTGGCGGGCAAGACGCTCTCCAACCATCGCGCGGCGGCGGACGTGATCTTCGGCGAAGTGGTGCGGACGGCTCTGCTCGGCGAGCTGGAAACGAACGGCTATGTGCTGCCCGATCTGATCGCTTCGCAGCGGGCGGCGCTTGAAGCGGAAAAGCAAGAGAACCAAGCCATGATCGAGGAACTCAAACGGGCGCTCGGGGAGATCCCGTCCACGATCGCGCTGGCGGCGGAAGAGATCGCAGTCCAGCCCACAGGCGGTTCGCAGCCGCTCGACCTCTCGGAAACGCTCGCCGCCCTGCTCGTGCGCAACGTGCAGATCGACAGCCAGCTCAAGGCGCTCACCGAGGAGAACGTCGGGGCGTTCGAAGGGCAGCTGGACGAGATCTACGAAAAATTGCAGGACGCGGCCGCCAAGCTGCAAGCGGTGAGCAACGCCCTCTACGAACAGGAAACGAGCGTATATTTTTCCACTTCGCAGGCGGCACGGGAGGGGGGCATCAGCCTCGTCCTCGCCGCGGTGGGCGGGCTTGTCATCGGCTTTTTCCTCGCCTGTATTGCCGTCTGCCTGCGGGAGCTTCCGCGGGCGGAGAAGCGGCGGGAAGAGCAAAACGGCGCACAGGGGGCGCAGCAGCCCGATGGTGCGGCGGAAGAAAAATAAACGAGGTGCCGCGGCGATGCCGCGGCCTTTTTCCGCGGACGGCGCGTTCCCCCGCGGGCGTTCCAAGCGGCCTTCTGGCCGTAAAATAAGGAGAAATCATGAAACACAAGAGAAGGTTTATTTTCCTCACGGTGGTGCTCGTGTTGTTTGCGGCGCTGGCGGTCTTTCTTGCGGTGTGGTTTTTCGGCGCGGACTATTCCGCGTTCGACGCCGCCGCGCAGAAGGAAGCGGAGATCCCCGGGCTTTCTTCGGGGCTTTCCCCGCAGGGCCTGTGCCCGATGCCCCAAGAGAGCGGCTACCGCTTTGCGATGAGCGGCTACATCAAGGGCGAACCCTCGCGGGTGTATTTCTTCGGCGGGGAAAAGGAGCCGAAATACGTCACCCTCAAGGATGAAAAGGGGGATATTTCCACCCACTTCGGCGGGATCACCCGTACGGAGAGCCATCTCGTCGTGGCGAGCGGGAAGAAGCTGATCCGCTTCTCCCTTGCCGACGCGCTCGCGGCGGAGGACGGCGGCGCGGTGACGGTCAAGGACGGCTTCGAGGTCGAAGGCTTCCGCAGCGTCGCCTACTGCTATTATTACGGCGGCATGCTGTACGCGGGCGAGTTCTACCGCCCCGGCAACTATGAGACCGACCAAAGCCACCACATCGCCGTCGCGGACGGGGAAACGAACTACGGCGTCGTCTATGCCTATGAGGCGGACGAGAGCGCGGAAGGCGGGGTCAAGAGCATAACGCCCGTGTTTGCCCTCTCCGTGCGGGAGCAGGTGCAGGGCATTGCCGTTTGGGAAGGGGGCATCGCCCTCTCTACCTCTTACGGGCTGCCCGATTCCACGCTGTGGTTCTATCAAAACCCCGTGGGCGGCGAGCCGCAGGGGACCTTGAACGGCGTGCCCCTCTACATTTTGGGCAAGGATAACCTCACCGCCACGTTTGAGATGCCCTGCATGAGCGAGGAGATCTTCGAGGAAGAGGGCAGGATCTACATTCTGTTTGAATCGAAGAGCAACCAATACAAGCAATTCGTGCGGCGGCAGATCGGGGAAGTGCTCTCCCTCTCCGCCCGCAGGGACGGGAACGGTTGAAGCGGGACTTCGCGGCGCTCCGCTTTACCGCGGATAGCAACCTCTCGGACAGGGTATATTGGTATTTGACGGAGTTTGCGCTCTCCCAAGGGGAACGGGTGCTGGCTCCCGTCGGCGTGCACGACAGGTTGCAGGAGGCGCGGGTGGAAAAGACGCTCTCCGCCGAAGAAAGGGACGCTCCCTACGACCTGCGGCTCATCAAGAAGGTCGCGGCGAAGTACGGCGCGCGCAAGCTCGTTTTGGACGGCGCGGAACTGCTGGAATTCGGCGGCGTGCGCTATGACGAAAAGCACTTCACCCCCTTCGGCAGGCTGTTACTTTCCAAGTCCCTTCCCGCGGACAGGGCGGAGATCGCGCTTTGCGGCGTCACCAAGACGCTCTTATACGCCGCAGACGATCCCGCGCTCTATCGGGAGATCGCCCATTCGGCGGGCTGTGTGCTGCTTTCGGGCAGAGAGGGAGAGGCGGCGTTCCGCAACTTGTACGCCTTTCTGCGGGACGGGCGCCTCGCAGCGGAGGGGGTAGACGGGGATACTCTGTCCCTTCTCAAGGAGAAGCTGACTTGAAAAACATTCTCATGATCGCAACGGGGGGCACCATCGCCTCCAAGAACAGCGGCGGGGGGCTGAAGCCCGCCCTCACCTCCAAGGAGCTTGTGGCGAGCGTGCCCGAGCTTGGCAGCATCTGCAACGTCACGGAGCTGCAACCCTTCAATCTCGACAGCACCAACGTCTACTATACCCATTGGCTGGAGATCGCCCGCCTCATCGAGGAGAACTACGCCGCGTTCGACGGCTTTGTCGTCACCCACGGCACGGACACGATGGCGTACACGGCGGCGGCGCTCTCCTATCTCATTCAGGACAGTCCCAAGCCCATCGTGCTGACAGGCTCGCAGCGGTCGGTCTATCTGCGGGACACGGACGCCCGCAAGAACCTCGTCGACGCCTTCACCTACTGCACGGACGGGCAGGCGGCGGGGGTCAAGGTGGTGTTCGACGGGAACGTCATTTTAGGCACCCGTGCCAAAAAGACCCGCACCCGCAGCTACAACGCCTTTTCGAGCGTGGATTTCCCCGACATCGCCGTGCTGCGCGACGGGAAGCCGCTCTACTACATCCGCGAGGAAAAGCCGCAGGCGGCGCGCTTTTTCCATGCGCTCGACCCCAAGGTGTTCGTGCTGAAGATGTTCCCGGGGCTGCGGGCGGATATTTTGGACTATCTCGCGGAGCACTGCGACGGGCTGATCCTCGAAACGTTCGGCTCGGGCGGGCTGCCCAATTACGGCGATGGCGAACTGTTCGCCCGCCTCAAAGCTTTCCTCGAAAAAGGCAAGACGGTCGTCGTTTCCACGCAGGTGGAGCGGGAGGGCAGCTCCCTCGGCAGCTACGAGGTGGGGCGTCGGCTCCTGGATTGCGGCAGGGTGCTCGAGGCGCGCAGCATGACCCTCGAGAGCGCTTTGGCAAAGCTGATGTGGATCCTCGCGCAGACCAAGGACCCCGCCGCGGTGGAAAAGCTCTTTTACACCCCCGTCGCCAAGGATATTTTTTAGAAACATAGCGCGGCGGCGCGGACGAAGGTCGTCCGCGCCGCCGCATTTTTCATTTCTGCCGTTACAGCGGGGCGTATCCCGAAGCGGCCACAAGCGATTGCCCCTCGTCGGAGAGGATCCAGCCGAGCAATGCGTCCGCTTCCGCGCTGCGCTCTCCCTTCCGCACGGCGGCGTAGAAGGGCATGCGGATGGGATAGCTCCCGTTTACGATGTTTTCGCGGGTGGGCGCCACGCCGTCCACCGAGAGGAAGGAGATGTTTTCGTTTCCCACCAGCGTTTCGGCGTATTGGCGGAAGGAGAACCCGATCGCGCCGCCGTAATTGATATAGTCGGAGACCTTTTCGATGATCCCCCACATAAAGTCGTTCACAAGTTCGGTGGGCGGGTCCATGAGGGGGACATCCCCCATAAACGCCTCAAGCGCCGTCTGGCTGCCGCTCCCCCGGTTGCGCTGGAAGGGCTGGATCTTTTCGTTCTTGCCGCCAAGCTCCTTCCAATTCGTCACCCGTCCCGCATAGATGTCCCTGATCTCTTCCGCCGTGACGTCTTTCACGGGGTTTTTGGCGTTGGTGAAAAAGACGAACCCCTCATAGCCGATGGGAATGAGTTCAAATTCCACCCCTTGCTCCTCGGCGTACGCTTTTTGGTCACTGTCGGGGCCAAAGACAAAGATGATGTCCGCGTTTCCTTCGATGAGATGGCTGTATGCGCCGATCGTGTTGCTGTAACGGTAGGGGCTGTCCTTTGCATTCAGCTTGCACACCTCTTCGGGGTAGACCGCCTCCGTAAAGGAGGAATAGAGGGGGAAGAACGCCGCCGCGCCGTCGAGAACGGGCAAATTCTGCGCTGCGGAAAAGCGGAGCGAGGCGGGTTTGCCGAGGCGGGCGATCTTGGAATTTTCGTCGAAGGCGAGATATTCGTAGGGGTCGATCGCGCCGTCCGCGGGCATGGGGAGGGTGAGCGAGCCGATGTAGGCGTTGTAGCCGAGGCAGGCGGAGAGGGCGACCGCGCCCGCGAGGAAGAGGGCGAGCACGCTCCACCAAAATCCCTTGCGCACCTTGCTCTTGGGGAGCAGCCACGCCGTAAAGAACAGAAGGGCAAGCGGAATGAGCAGGTAGGAGAGGTAGTAGATGTTCGCGGGGAACATCCGCCCGAACAGGAGATAATAGAGGAAAAAGAACAAGACCGTCACGGCGAGGAGGGCGATCTTGAGCGCCGTATAGAGGGAAAACAGCACGATTTTTGTTGTCTTGTTCATCGGGACCTCCACCCCCTCCTTTGTAGGGGGACTAAGTGGGTAGGCAATAAAATTACGTCATATTGAGCGGAACGAAGTGAAGTCGAAATATGGTCCTCATTATCATGACGTCACCCATTCGACTACGCTCAGGGTGACGTAAATGTCATTCCGAGCGTAGTCGAGGAATCTCTACCGCACTCGGCGCCCCTCGCAGGGGAGCTGTCACGAACGTAGTGAGTGACTGAGGGGTTCTCGTAAAACCCTTTCGGCATTCGCTCCGCTCATGCCACTTTCCCTAAGAGGGACAGCAAGAAACCTTGGCGCCCCTGTAGGGGAGCTGGCGAGGCGATAGCCGAGCCTGAGGGGTTCTCATAAAACCCTTTCGGCACTGTCTGCCGCTCTCTACCGCGATTTTACCATAAAGGGCGCATTCTGTCAAGCGGGAGGGAACATTTGGGCGTGCCGGACGCTTGACAAATTCAAACGTTTGTTTTACAATAAAGACATGGACAGAGCAATCCTACACAGCGACGCGAATGCGTTCTATGCCTCAGTGGAGGCGGTGCTCCATCCCGAACTCAAGGGGAGGGCGATCGCGGTGTGCGGGGCGGCGGAGAACCGCCACGGCGTCGTGCTTGCGAAATCGGAGCTTGCCAAGCGCGCGGGGGTCAAGACGGGCATGGCGAATTGGCAGGCAAAGCAGCTCTGCCCGCAGCTCGTCATCATTCCGCCCCATCACGACGTGTACGCGGAATTTTCCCGCCGTCTGCATGAAATTTACGAGCGCTATACCGACCGCGTGGAGGGCTACGGCTTAGACGAGTGCTGGCTGGACGTCACGGGCTGCCCGATGGCGCCGCGCGCCATTGCGGACGAGCTGCGCGCCGTCGTCAAAAAAGAGCTTGGCATCACGGTGAGCGTGGGGGTGAGCTTCAACAAGGTGTTCGCAAAGCTCGGCTCGGACATGAAGAAACCCGACGCAGTCACCGAGATCGGGCGGGAGAATTTTCGCCAAACGGTGTGGAAATTGCCCTGTTCCGACCTTCTCTTCTGCGGGCGGGCGACCACCGAAAAACTTCGCCTTCTCGGCGTCGTCACCATCGGCGATCTCGCCAAGGCCCCGTCCGACCTCATCGAGCGCAAGCTCGGCAAAAACGGCGCCATGCTGCAAAAATACGCGCGCGGGCAGGACGATTCCCCCGTGGCGCGCGTGGGGGAAGAGGAACCCGTCAAGTCGGTGGGGCACGGCGTCACCTGCGTCGCGGACCTCACGGACGTCGGGGAAGCGGACGTGGTGTTCGTCGCGCTCACGCAGGACATCGGGCAAAAATTGCGCTATCTCGGCCTGCAAGCGCGGGGGGTGCAGGTGACGGCGCGGGACGCGGACCTGCGGTTCGAGTCGTGGCAGCAGCTGCTTTCCGAGCCGACGCAGTGCGCCGCCGACCTCGCCAAAGCGGCGACGGAACTGTTAAAAACGCGATACGGTTGGCGAAAACCCATCCGAGCGCTCACGGTGAGCGCCATTCATCTCGAGAGCGTCAACGCGCCCGCGCAGCTCTCTCTGTTCGGCAGCGATCCCAAGCGGCGCAGGGTGGAGGGGGCGGTCGACAAGATCCGCGAAAAATTCGGCGAAAACGCCATCAAGCCCGCCGTGCTTTTGGGGGAGAACAAGCTGCCCGAAGAGGCGCCGCGCCAATCCCCGCCCCCCGGCAACCTCTGACTTTTTTGTAGTCGAGAACTATCTTCTCCGCGCCCCTTGCCCACCCCCTGAGGGGGTAGGGGTGTGGGGCGTTTGCTGTCCCTGAAAGGGTGGAGCCTCTCTTGCCCACCCCTTGAGGGGTGGGTGGATTGCCGCAACGGCGGCAAGACGGAAGGGGTGCCGTAAATAACACCCCCTCAGTCACTCGCAAGCTCGTGACAGCTCCCCCTCAAGGGGCAGCCAAGTATTTTATTGTCATTTCGACTGCCCGCATGTTCCCATTTCGTCATTTCGACTGCCCGCATGTTCCCATTTCGTCATTTCGACCAAGGGAGCGAAGCGACCGCGTGGAGAAATCTCAACCTTATTAAAGTGCGGTAGAGATGTTTACTTCGTCGCTACGCTCCTCGTGCCGCGCTTAGAGAAACAGAACGGCGCGCGGGACGACTACGCTCGGAATGACGTTTACGTCACCCTGAGCGCAGTCGAATGGGTGACAAGTGGACCATGTTTCGACTACGGCTAACGCCTCCGCTCAACATGACGTTATAAGAACAGCGCACGGCGCCGAGAACACCACACCCGCCTCGCGTTGCTCGGCACCCTCTCCTTAGGAGAGGGCTTGCCCACCCCCTCCCGAGGGGGATCCCCAAGAAGGCGTCCTAAAAACAAAAAAGCGTTCCGTTTTGGGGGAACGCTTTCTCTTTTTGTTGCGTTTAGTCTGCCTTGAAGGGGAGCAGGGCGGCGATGCGCGCACGCTTGATGGCGATCGCAAGCTCTCTCTGGTGCTTGGCGCAAGTGCCCGTCATTCTGCGGGGCAGGATCTTGCCGCCCTCGGCAACGTACTTGCGGAGCTTTCCTACGTCCTTATAGTCGATCTTTGCCGTCTTTTCCTGGCAGAAGAGGCAAACTTTCTTGAAATTCGACTTCTTAAAGCCCTTCTTTGCGGGGCGTTCGCCGCGGTCGCGGGGATCGCGTCTTTCCTCCTGCTCCTGCGCCGGCTCCTCTTCGCGGGGAGCAGGCTCGGCGGGCGTTTCTTCGGCAGGCTCCGAAACGGGCGCTTCTTCTAACACTTCATTCTCTTCCATGATGAATTCTCCTTAATTTTTTTGAATGGCTCCGTCTGTTCAGAACGGAATGTCGCCGTCGTCGTCAAACGACTGCAGAGCGGGCTTTTTTCTCGCGGGCGCGTTCTGCGCGGGCGAGGGAGCTTCGTAACCGTCATCCTCCGAGCCGCTGCTCTTTGCGGTGAGGAACTCGATGTCCTGTGCGATCACATCCACAGCGGTGCGGCGCTGTCCCTGGTTGTCCTCGTAATTGCGGATCTGGATGCTGCCCGAAACGGCCACCTTGTTGCCCTTTCTCGTATAGCGTGCGACGGTATCGGCAAGTCCCCGCCAAGCGGTGACGTTGAAAAAGTCCGTCTGGCGTTCGCCGTCCGAGCCGGTGTAGCTGCGGTTGACCGCGATCGCAAAGTGGCATACGCTCACGCCGCCCGCCGTTTCGGTAAGTTCGGGGTCGCGGGTGAGATTTCCGATCAAAAACACCTTGTTCATACTGTCCTCTTTCTTTAGTCGATTTTCGTGATCATGCGGCGAAGGCAGTCGCCCGAGATGCCCGCAACGCGGTCAAGCTCTGCAACGACGGGGCCGTTCGCAACGAATGTCATCAGTGCGTAAAAGGCGTCGGTCTTAAAGCGGATGGGATAGGTCGTCTTTTTCACGCCCCACTTGTCGAGCGACTCCACCGTTCCGCCCATGTCGGTAACGATCTTGGAGTACTTGCCAAGCTCCGCTTCCCTTGCCTCTTCCGTCAGCTCGCTGTTGAGCAGAATGAGCATTTCGTACTTTTGCATTTTTTTCACCTCCCGGTCTATTCGGCGTACCCTTTGGGGGCACGCAAGGTTTTGCATGCTTCATTTTACACGATTCCGCGGGAGAAGTCAACGCGTTTTGCCGTGTTTGTGCAAAAAATTCGCATGAAAGCGTCACTGCGGGGCGCGTCCGATGTGTTTGAGCAGCCTTTCGCGGGTGTTGAGCCGCCCGTTCTGCGCGGTGTAGAAAAGGAGCGCTTCGAGCGTCTTTCCCACTTCCTGCGGCGGCACGCCCGCCGCGAGCAGGTCGTTTCCGTCCACGGCGAGGGCGGAGAGGGTGAAGGGCACCCCTTCCGCGCGCATCTTCCCGAGAAGACCTTGCCACTTTTTGAGCACGGGCGCCTCGGAGAGGTCGTCCTTGCAGGCGGAATAGTCCGCCTGTTTGAGGGCGAGAAGATCGGGCAGAAGGGCGTATTGCTCCACAAGCTCCCTCCTGAGTTTTCCCTCCCGCATCTTCAGATCGTAGTCCCGCCCGTGCAAGAGGATAAGCGCGCACACCTCCCGCGTGAGCTTTTTGGGCGCCTTGTAGCGGGTGAGGATCTCCTGCGCGATACGGGCGCCCTCCTCCTCGTGGCCGTGGAAATTGCCGCTCTTCCGATAGCAGGCGGGCTTTCCCACGTCGTGCAGAAGGGCGGCGAGGGCGATCTTGGGCGGCGCGTACATCACGCAGCGCAGGGAATGTTCCAGGACGTCGTGGTCGTGGAAGTCGGGGCGCTGGGGCATGCCGCCGCCGAGGGCAAGCTCGGGCAGGATCTCTTTGAGAACGCCCGTATCCCTCAGAATGCACAGCCCGCGGTAGGGGGCCTGCCGTTCGCCCTGCTTTTCCGCGGCGTGCAAAAGGAGCAGAAGCTCGGCAAAGACGCGCTCGGGCACGATGTCGCGGATGAGCGCCGCATGTTCCTTCGCGCCCGCGAGGCACTCTCCGTCGGGGGAAAAGCCCGTCTGGGCGGCGATGCGGGCGAGCCGCAGGAGGCGCAGGCCGTCCTCCGAGAACACCTTGGAGGCGGGCGCCACCGTGCGGAGGCGCTTGGCGCGGATGTCGGCGATGCCGCCGAGCGGATCGCAAAATTCCCCCTTGCGGACGTCGTAATAGACGGCGTTGGCGCAAAAGTCGCGGCGGCGGGCGTCGGCGGAGATGTCATCGGTAAAGGCAATCTCGGAGGGCGCGTGCAAGCCGCGCACATACTTGTCCGAGCGGAAGCGGGTGAACTCGTAGTCCGTGCCGCCGGGGCCTTGGAGCTTGACCGTGCCCGTGTTGCGGTAGACCGCCGTCGCCGTAAATCCGCAGGCAACGGCAGCGGAAAGCAGTTCCTCCTCCGTCATGGGGGAGGCGAGGTCGTAGTCGGAGCTTGCCGTGGGGGCATGGCCGCCGAGATGATCTCTCACGCAGCCGCCCACGAGGTAGAGGGGCGCGTCGCAGCGCTCCGCCAGAGCGATCAGATCGTCGGGTAAAAAGGCTTTCATGATGGGTGGGCACCTCCTCGGCAAAATATTATACCATTTTTCAAAACAAATTGCAATTTTTCGCGCGATGTTGTATAATGAAAGCCGAAGCACGTTACAAAGGGAAAAAAGAATGTTTTACTTTATCGCAAAACCCCTGCGGGGGAGAGGCGCCAAGCTGCACCGCCGTATCCAGGAGCGCATGGAGCGCGAAAAGCTCCCTTACCGCTTTTTCGTCACTTCGCAGAAGGGGGAGGGAAGATCGATCGCCGCCCAACTTTCGGAAAACCTTTCGGGAGAGGACGCGATCGTCGTCGTGGGGGGCGACGGAAGCCTGAACGACGTCCTCTGCGGGCTGAAAGACCCCGCCGCGTGCGTCCTCGGGCTGATCCCCGCGGGCACGGGCAACGACTTTGCGGCGGCGGCGGGCATCCCGCACGGGATCAAGGCGCTCGACCTCATTTTGGGGAGCGAGCCGAAGGACACCGACTATCTCTCCTTCTCGAACGGCCTGCGCAGCCTCAACATCGCGGGCGTGGGCATCGATGTGGACATCCTGCTCCGCTGCGAACACATGAAACATTTTCACGGCAAGAGCAAGTATTTCTTCGCCCTGCTCACCTCGCTGCGCAAGTTCCACGGGCTTGACGTGCGGGTGACCGCGGACGGCAAGAGCGAGGAGGGGCGGTTCCTCGTGGCTTCGGCGTGCAACGGGCAGCAGTACGGCGGCGGCATTCCCATCTGCCCCACGGCGCAGCTCGGCGACGGCCTGCTCGAACTCGTGTATGTGGAGTGCCCCAAGCACAAGCTCGGCGCGCTCATCAAGCTCATGCGGGGAAAGGTGCTCACCCTGCCCATCACCCGCCATATCTCCTGCCGCGAGGCAAAGCTCGAACTCCGCGCTCCCTTCACCGCCCAATACGACGGCGAGCTGTACGAGGGGGACTCCTTCGAAGTGAAGCTCGTCCACGGCGGGCTGAAGATGTTCCGCAACTGAAATGAATCTCTATAAAAGCGTACTCAACAGCATTCCCACGGCGGCGATCGTTGTGGACAAAAACCTTCGGGTGCGGTATGCGAGCCGCGCCTTCCGCGATTATTTCCCCTCTTCCAAGGGAAAGGGGAGCCTGAAAGACGCCGTCGCCTGCACGGAGGCGGGCGTCTGCGGCAAGGGGGAGAAGTGCGCCTTTTGTCCCATGCGCGCCCTCTTTTGCGAGGCGATCGCGGGCAAGGGGCTTGCCTTCCGCCTCGTCGTCCTGCGCAACGCGGAGGGGGAAAACGTCCCGCTGCGGGTCAAGGTGCAGCCCCTCGGGAAGTACTACCTCGGCGTGGTGGACAGCTCCTACGAAACGGAGATCGCGCGGGAGATGTATTCCGCGCAGGACATCCAGCAGCGCCTTCTGCCGCCCGCGGTGCCCTTCGGCGGCGTGCCCTATTCCTTCATGTTCGAACCCTGCCGCGAGATCGGCGGGGACCTTCCCGACGTCTATCTGCAAGGCGGCTGCACGATGGGGCTTTTGGCGGACGTCTCGGGAAAGGGGATCTCGGCGGGCATGCTCTCCGCCTTCGTCAAGGCGGGCTGGGACCGGAGCGAACCCTCTCCCGCAAAGGCGCTCCGCGGCCTCAACGCCAAGTATCAGGAGCTGAATTTGGACGAGCGCTCCTACATCACGGCGGCGGCGGTCCGCATCGAGGAGCAGGAGTCGCGCGTCCGCTACTGCGTGGCGGGACACAACGCGCCCATTCTCCTGAAGAGCGCCACGGGGATCGACGAGATCGTGATGAGCGCTCCCCCCGTATCCAACTGGATGCCGGGGTTCGGCTATGAGGACAGGACGATCTCCTACCGCCGCGGGGACATTCTCGTGATGTTGACGGACGGTGTGCTCGAGAGCAGGAACGACAAGGGCGAGCAATTCGGCTTGGAGCGGGTAGAGAACGTGTTGCAGCGGAGCGCGAACGCCGAGCGGTTCATCTCGCGGCTCAAAGAGGCGCTCCTCGCCTTCTGCGGCGCGTTCGACGACGACGTCACGGCGATCGCCTTCGATCTTTGAAAATGAACGCAACAAAAAAGAGGGCTGTTCCGGATGAAACAGCCCTCTTGTTTTCTTTTTTGATCAACCGAGCAAGAATGCGTGTCCGTTGAGCAATACGCAGACAAGATCGACGACCCACATAAATGCAGCGCCGGGGAAGATAGTCAAAATCGCCAGGACCAGATAAAGAATATTGATACTTCCCTTCGTCAACTGGTTGATAACTCTGCATACGCTATAGAAAATTTCTACTACGGGGATGCAAAGAAGCAACTTTACGATAAGCGGCAAATCGTTTACTTTTTTGATAAGATCTTGCATTTTTTCTTCTCCTTATACGATTATTTTTTTATCATGCCCATTGTAGCATGTATTTTCATCAAAGTCAACAGGATAGCAAAAAAAATTTATCATTTTGCCATAAAAAAAGCCCGTCCGCGGGGGACGGGCTTCGGTCTTTACGCGTTCGCAAAGATGAGGTGCTTGAACAGAAGGCACCAAACGAGGTCGATCCAGCCGAATGCAAGCCCGAAGAAGGTGCAGAGGATCGCAACGATCAAAGTAATCAGGCTCTTCGTTTTCAGGAAAGCCGACCATCTTACGAGAATTTCCACGACCCAGTTCACGACCGGGATCAACAGCAGAATAATTTGGACCAATCTGCTCTGTTTGTTGAACCATGTAGCCATATCAATATCTCCTTATATTTTGTAACTATTATTCTACATGCTTTTCGGAAGATTGTCAAGGGGTTAATCAAAAATTTTCGCGTTTTTTTTACAATTCCGCGCGCAGGAATGCTTCCCCCGTTTCCACTTCTTTCCAGATGAGGGAAGTCCCCTCCAAAACAAGATAGGAATGGGGGGAATTTTCCTTGGGAATGGACACCGAGCCGCAGTTCACATAGGTGCAGTTCTCCCGTTCCTCGAAGGCGGGGACGTGGAAATGCCCGTTGAAGAGCACGTCGCCCTTTTTGAGGCAGGCGGGAAGTTCGTGCCCGTGGGTAAAGACCGCCGTCCTGCCGTTTTCGAGGGGCAAAATGCAATACGCGGCGCCGATGGGGAATTCGAGCACGAGGGTATCCACCTCGCTGTCGCAGTTTCCCCGCACGCAGAGGAGGCGGTCCTTCATGCCGTTGAGCAGTTCTGCACAGCCGAGGGTGGAATATTCGCGCGGCAGCGGGTTGCGCGCGCCGTGGTAGAGAAGATCGCCGAGCAAAATGATCTTGGCGGGGTCCTCCTCTTTTACGCGCTCCGCCAAAAGGCGGCAGTAATAGGCGGAACCGTGGATGTCCGAGGCAATGAGGAATTTCATCGTTCTTTTAAGATCTCCTTTATTTTGGCGATCACGCCGCCGTCGTTGTTGGAGGGAATGACGTTGGGGATCAGCGTCTTTAAGGGGGGATAGGCGTTCTCCGTCACATAGGAAAAGCCGCAGGAGAGGAGCATTTCATAGTCGTTCATCTGGTCCCCGAAGGCGGCGCATTCCTCCCGTTTCAGCCCGAAGCGGCGGCGGAGAAAGGCGATGGCGTTGCCCTTGTCCGCGGCGGGCGCCGAAACGTCGCACCACTCGGGGCCGGAGAGGGTGACGCGCAGCGCGGGCAGGAGGGAGGGGAGCAGGCGGAAGCCGTGCTCCGCGGCGGGCAGCGGGTCGTAGACGGCGATCTTGCAGATCTTTTCCCGCCCGAGGACCTCTTCGAGGCGCTCCACCCGCACGCATTGGGTGTAGGAGGCGTACGACAGGCTGCGGAACGGCTCCGCATCGCTCTCTATGTAGGCGCTGTCCTCTCCGCAGAGCAGGGGGAACAGCCCGCCCGCCGCGCGGATCCCGGCGAGCGCGTCCGCCGCGTCCGCGTCGGGCACGGGGTCGATGTGGAGGGTCCTGCCGCGGTATTTGACGAGCGCGCCGTTCTCGCAGACAAAGACCAGCTCCTCCCGCACGGGGAAAAACAGCTGTTGCAGGTTGGCGTATTGCCGCCCGCTCGCGGGGACGAAGAGCGTTCCCCTATCATGCAGTTGGCGGATAAGCCCGAATATCTCCGCGGGGAGCCTCTTGCCGTCGTCGAGCAAGGTCCCGTCGAGGTCGGTGGCGATCAGTTTTATCATCGTTTCAGATCCATGGCGCAAAGGGAAGGAGGAGCGCGCGCAGCAGTTTTTCGCGGGGCCGCTCCCGCGGCAGGGGGACGCCCGTCTGCCAGAGGGCGGAAAAATCCCGCGCGGCGGCGGAAGTCACCCCGCTGTCCCCCAAAAGGGCGCCGCACTCCGCCTGCGTAAAGAGGCTGCGGCGGTCGAGGTTGTAGGAGCCGATGTAGAGGTATTCCCCGTCCGCGGCGATGCTCTTGGCGTGCAGAAAGCCGTCGCGGTATTCGCGGACTTCCCCGCCCGCCGCGGCAAGTTTTCTCGCATAGTGGCGGGAGAGGAGGAACACCCCCTTCTTGTCGGGGATATGGGGGAGCATGAGGCGCACCCGCACGCCCGACCGCGCCGCGAGGCAGAGCGCCGCAAGCAGGCGGTCGCCCGGCACGAAGTAGGGGGTGCAGACGTCGAGGGTCCTTTCCGCGGCGGAGATGAGCGAGCGCAAAAGCTCTTCGCCCACCCGCCTGCCGCCCGTGCCGTCGGCAAAGGGGACGAAGGGAAGGGTGCCGCGGGGAGGGGCGTCTTGCGGCGCCTTTTCCCCGAACAGGACGGCAAATTGCGCGCACGCCTCCCCAAAGAGCCGCACCGCCGTGTCCTTCCAGTGGCCGAAGCGGATCTTGTCGCCCGTGTATTCGTCGGCGAGGTTGACGCCGCCCGTGTAGGCGACGGAGCGGTCGATGAGGGCGAGTTTGCGGTGGTCGCGCAGGTTAAGCCCCGCGGGCGCGAAGGGGCGCAGGGGGCGGAATACGGCCGCCTCGATGCCGCGGGCTTGCAGACGGCGGAAAAAGCGGCGGGAAAGCCCCGCACAGCCGAAGCCGTCGCCGACGAGCACGACCCGCACCCCTTCTGCCGCCTTTTGTTCGAGAATTTGCAATACGGTATCGAAAAACCGCCCGCGGGCGAGGATGTAGTAGTCGAGCAAAATTTCCTTCTTCGCGGCGCCGAGGTCGGCAAAGAGCCGCACGCTCATCTCCTTGCCCGAGGAGAAGTATTCCGCGCTCTTGAGGCAGCCCGCTTGCAGCCCGCACCCTGCCGCAAGGGAAGCGGCGGCGTTCATTCTTCCGTCCGGGAAGGGGGCGAAGGGACGGGCGGGCGCGTCCTTTTCCCTGCCGAGGAAGAAGCAGGCGGCTGCGCCGAGCCACGGCACGAGCAAAAGCAACAGGCGGTAGGGCTTGCTCTCCGCGGGCGCCGCCGAGAGGACGTACACCCCCGCGCAAAGAGAAAGCAGGCGCTCGCCTGCCGCGAGCGGCGCGAGCGCCGCGGGTAATTTGACGGCGAGAAAGATCCCCGCCCCGAGGAGAAGGAGAAGGACAAGCCCGCAGGGGAGCAGCCTTCCCAAAAGACGTCTGCGCATGGTATGTAGGAGCGCAGGCGGGAATTTACAGCATGTTGATGATGCAGATCTCGTTGACGGGGCGGTCGGGCCGTTCGGCGAGTTCGCCGAGGAGGGGCGCGATCTTGTCCGTCCCGAGTATGTGGAAGCGGAAGGCAGACAGATCGATGCTCTTGTTGGCGATGAGGTTGATCGCCATCTCGAGGTTTTCCGTCCCGTCGGACACGCCGTGCACGGTGAGCCGCTTTTTGAGGACGCCCGAGAGGTCGAGGGGGATGGTGTCCTCCCCGAGGCCCGCAAAGGCGATGTGTTTTTCCTGCGCGCATACGTTCACGGCGAGGGAAACGTCCGCCGCGCCCGAACCGGTGATGAACACCGCGCCGTCGGCGAGCCGTCCGCCCGTCACGGTGCCCACAAGCCCCATCAGGCTCTCGTCGGTGGGGGAGGTGTAGTACACCCCGCGCGCACGGGCGAAGTCGAGGCGGTCCTTGCGGGGATCGATGAGGATGGGCGCCGCCTGGCGGTAGATGAGCAGGCGGGAAACGAACACGCCCAAGATGTCCGCGCCGATGACGGCGATGTGCTCGCCCCGCTTGGCGTTGAGGACTTCCACCGTCGCCTGCGCAAGGGCGAGGTGGTACAAAAGGAGGGCCTTTTCGTCGTTGACGGAATCGGGGAGAAGGGTCATCTCGTCCTCGCGGGCATACACGAAGTCCCGCAAAAATCCGTCGCAGGTCCTGCCGAGGATGCGGAAGTCGTCCTCCATGAAGGAGCGCTTTTCCGTGCCCGTGTCCTCCGCGGGGAGGTAGGAATGCAGCAGCACGCGCGTGCCGCGGGGGAAGAGCGCGCTGCCCTCGTCGCTGATCACGCCCGTCGCAAAGCGCCCGAGCACGAGCGGGTATTTCACCCGCCGCTTTCCCCGGCTCAGGATGGCGTCCTCGTGGTTGAGAAAGACCTTCGTCACGCGGACCCGCCGCTTTCCCTCCTCGGGGACGAGGTCCTCCTCACTTTTGACCAGATTGCCTGCCGCAGTCAGCTTCCAAACGTTCATTTGTCTCCTTTTCTTGGTTTCCGCTTTATTCTATCATATTATACCGCAAAAGCGCCCGCAATGCAAGCGATTTTCGGCGGCGCCCTTTTCTCCGCGCAAAAAACGAAAATTTTTGCGCCGCCCTGCCGAGATTTTATGGCGGGAAAGGAAAAAATCAGTTGACGGGGCGGGAAAAATCGGCTATAATAAGGAAGCGTACATGTTTGGAAAGCATGCGCCTAAGACTATTCGAGAGGTAATTTCATTATGAAAGAGGGCATCCATCCCAAGTACCACGAGGTGACGGTCGTCTGCGCCTGCGGCGAAACGTTCAAGACGGGTACCACCAAAGACGCGGAAATTCTGAAAGTAGATATTTGCAGCAAGTGCCACCCGTTCTTCACGGGAAGGCAGAAGCTCGTGGATACCGGCGGACGCGTCGACAAGTTCAAGAAGAGATACGGTATCTAATGCACGTCAGCCTCACGATAGCGGGGCTGTTTTGCTATTTCCGCAGCGGAGAGCGCGCAAGCATGAAGAAAAAAACCAACAGAACATACATCGGCGGCCAGGCGGTGATACAGGGCGTCATGATGCGGGGAAAGACCGGCATGGCGACCGTCGTGCGCGACGACAAGGGCGAGCTGCAGATGGAGGCCAAGCGCATCACTCCTCCCGAGGAGCGGAAAAAATGGATGCGCTTTGTTTTCATACGCGGCGTCGTCAATTTTATCCTGTCCCTCGTGGGCGGGATGCAGGCGCTCCTGCGCAGTTCGGAAGTCGCCATCGTAGAGGACGAGGCGCCCCCCAAGCTCAATAAGTGGGTGGCGGAAAAGTGGAAGGTGAGCGTTTCGGAGATCGTCACGGTGATCGCCACCTGCCTCGGCGTCGTCATCGCGCTCGCCCTGTTCATCCTTCTTCCGCAGTTTTTGGCGCGGCTGATCTCTGACAATTTCCCCGCCGTCGTTCCCAAGGGCGGCGTGTGGTATTATCTGCTCGAGGGCGGCTTCCGCCTCGTGATCTTCGTGTGCTATATCCTGTTCACCCTGCTCTTCAAGTCCCTGCGGGAAACTTATTGCTACCACGGCGCGGAGCACAAGACCATCAATTGCTATGAGTACGGCATGCCCCTCACGGTGGAGAACGTCAAGGGCTGTTCCCGCATGCACGACCGCTGCGGCACCACCTTCCTCTTCATCGTGATGATCATCTCCATCGCGCTGTTTGCCGTCGTGGGCTGGCTGTTCAACGCCTATGTGCCCATCGAGAACGGCGTGCTCGACAGGATCGTGGAATTTTTGCTCAAACTTGTGATGCTGCCCATCGTGGCGGGCGTTTCCTACGAAGTGCTCCGCCTCTTGGCAAAGGTCCAAAGCCCCGTCGTGCTCCCGCTGAAGGCGCCGGGGTATCTGCTCCAAAAGCTCACCACCCGCGAGCCGACGGACGAGATGATCGAATGCGCCATCCTCGCTTTTGAAAAGGTGCTTGCGATGGACGCGGACCCCGACTCTCCCGAAAAGACCTTCGTCACCGAAACCAAGCTCTCCAAATTGCAGGCAATGATGAAGAAGCACTTTGCGGAGAAGGACATCGACGAGGCGGACGCGGAGTGGATCCTCTCGCTCACGCTGAACGTGCCGCGCAGCGAACTTAAAACAGAGCGGGTCATCACCCAAAAGGAGTGCGGGCAAATTTTGGCGCTCTATGAGGAGCGGCTTACGGGCAAGCCCCTCTGGTACATCTTCGGCAACACCGAATTCTATGGCTACCGCATCGAAGTGGACAGCCGTGTGCTCATTCCCCGTCCCGAAACGGAGATCCTGGTGCAGCAGGCGATCGCCGCCCTCTCGGAGGGGGACAAGATGCTCGACCTGTGCACGGGCAGCGGCGCCATTGCGATCGCCGTCGCCTGCGAATGCGCCAAGGACAGGAACATTTCCGTCACGGCGGCGGATATTTCGGACGACGCGCTGGAAGTCGCGCGCAAGAACGTGCGCATGAACAAGGCGAACGTCAACATCATCAAGAGCGACCTGTTCGAGAACATCCGCGGGAAATACAATCTCATCACGGCGAACCCGCCCTACATCAAGACGTCGGAGATCCCCACGCTGCAACGGGAGGTGCGCGATTTCGAGCCGCATCTCGCGCTCGACGGCGGGGAGGACGGCCTTGAATTTTACCGCCGTATCGCAAGCAAGATCAACCGATATGTTGTCCGCGGGGGGATGCTCATTCTCGAGTGCGGCGAAAACCAGGCGCGGGACATTCTCAAGATCTTTTCGCGCTGCGACTATGCGATGGTCGTCAAGGACCTCGGCGGCAAGGAGAGAGTGGTAAAGATCGTCTTTTGAGCTTGTTCCTCGGGCAAGCCCCCTCGTAAGGAAACGCCTTTTTTGCCCCTCCTAAGGAGGGGCGCCAAATACCCCCTCCACTGGAGGGGGACTAAAGAACGGAACCCCCTCCACTGGAGGGGGACTAAAGGGGGTGGGCATGTTCTAATACGTCACCCTGAGCTTGTCGAATGGGTGACGTCATATTTCGACTGCGCTCAATATGACGTGTAAATGTTCACCACTCCGGTGACAGCTCCACCCTTTCAGGGACAGCGAGCGCCCCACACCCCTACCCCTCTCCCACGGAGAGGGCAACGGAACCCCCTCCTCGGGAGGGGGATTCAGGGGGTGGGCAATTCCCCAATCACGTCATATTGAGCGGAACGAAGTGAAGTCGAAATATGGTCCTCATTATCATGACGTCACCCATTCGACTACGCTACTTCGCACTTCGTGCTCGTGCCGCGCTTAGAGAAACAGGACTTCGCGCGGGGCAGGGTGACGTAAAGAGGGCACGGGCAGGGCGACGTATTCGGTCATATGGATAGAGTAAAAGAAATTTACGACAAATATATTTCGCTCGGGGAGAAGCTGTCCGATCCCGCGGTCCTTGCCGATATGGACGCGTGGACGAAGCTCTCCAAGGAGCGCGCGGAGATCGAAGAGATCGCCCAGGCCTACGCCGCCTGCCTTGCGGCGGAGCGGGAGATGACGGACGCGTTCTCCGAGGCGGAAAAGGAAACGGGCGAAATGCGGGAGCTTCTTCTCGAGGAGGGCTATGCCTGCAAGGAGAAGCTCGCTGCGAGGAAGGAACAGCTCCGTCTTTTGCTGCTTCCCAACGACCGGCGGGACGAGCGCGGCTGTACGCTCGAACTGCGCGCGGGCGCGGGGGGAGAGGAGGCGGCGCTTTTTGTTTACGACCTGTACCGCATGTACCGCGGCTATTGCGAACGCCGCCGCTTCAAGTGGGAAGCCGTCGACCTCAACGAAACGGAGCTTGGCGGCATGAAGGAAGCGATCGTCAACATCAGCGGCAAGGGCGCCTACGGGCGGCTCAAATACGAGAGCGGCGTCCACCGCGTGCAGCGGGTGCCCGAAACGGAGTCGCAGGGGCGCATCCATACCTCTACGGCGACGGTCGCCGTGCTCCCCGAAGCGGAGGACGTGGAGGCGGAGCTGGACGAAAAGGACGTGCGCGTCGATCTCTTCCGCTCCTCGGGCGCGGGCGGGCAGAAGGTCAACAAGACGGAGACCGCCATCCGCCTCACCCACCTTCCCACAGGCATCGTCGTCACCTGCCAGGACGAGCGCAGCCAGCTCAAAAACAAAGAAAAGGCATACCGTGTGCTGAAAGCGCGCCTCTACGACTATTGGCGCAGCCGCCGCGACTCGGCGGAGGCCCTAAACCGCAAGAGCCTCGTCGGCACGGGGGACAGGAGCGAGCGCGTCCGCACCTACAATTTTCCGCAGAGCCGCGTCACCGACCACCGCATCGGGCTGAGCCTGCACAACATGGAGGAGCTGCTCGCGGGCGATCTCGACGGCATGATCGACGCGCTTGCCCGCGCGGACCGCGAACGGCAGCTCGCCGAAACGGAATAAGCACGGGAGAAAGATATGATCCAAAGACTTGCAAAACGCATCGGGACGATCTCGCCCTCTCTCACGCTCGCCATCAGCGCCAAGGCAAAGGCGATGAAGGCCGCGGGCGAGGATGTGATCAATTTCGGCGTGGGGGAGCCTGACTTCCCGACGCCCACACACATCGTGGAGGCCGCCAGGGAGGCGCTCGACAAGGGGTACACCAAATACACGCCCTCGTCGGGGCTGCCCGAACTCCGCCGCGCGGTCTGCGACAAACTTTTGCGCGACAACGGGCTTTTGTACGAGCCGTCGCAGATCGTCATCTCGAACGGCGCCAAGCATTCCATCTTCAACGCCTGCTTCGCCCTGCTCGACGAGGGGGACGAGGTCATCATCCCCTCGCCCTATTGGCTCACCTATCCCGAGGCGGTAAAGTGCTGCGGCGGCGTGCCCGTCTTTGTGCGGGCGCGCAAGGAGAACGGCTTCAAGATCACCGCCGAACAGCTGCGGGAGGCGATCGGCCCGCGCACGAAACTTTTCATCTTCAATTCCCCCTGCAATCCCACGGGGGCGGTGTATTCGGAGCAGGAGGTGCGCGCCCTCGCCGCCGTGTGCGAAAAGGCGGGCATCTTCGTCCTCTCCGACGAAATTTACGAAAAACTCGTATACGGGTCCACAAAACCCTTCTCGTTTGCGGCGTGTTCGCCCGAAATGAAGGACAGAACGGTCACCGTGAACGGCGTTTCCAAGACCTATTCGATGACGGGCTGGCGGATCGGCTATCTTGCCGCCCCGCCCGACGTTGCCAAGGCGGTCGACTCCTTCCAGAGCCACATGACGAGCAACCCCAATTCCATCGCCCAATACGCCGCTTTGCGGGCGATCGGCTCCCCCGGGGCGTGCGTGGAGGAGATGGTGGCGCGCTTTGCGGAGCGGCGGCAGAAGATGATCGGGCGCATCGCCAAGATGCGCAGCGTGTATCTCATCATTCCCGAGGGGGCGTTCTACGCCATGCTCGTCGTGGGCGGCGTGTACGGGAAGAGCTTCCGCGGCAAGCAGATCGTGGACTCGGTGGACTTTGCGGATCGCCTGCTCGAAGGCGCCAAGGTCGCCGTGGTGCCGGGCAAGGCGTTCGGCGCCGACGACTGCGTCCGTTTGAGTTATTCCCTCTCCCTGCAAGACATGCTCGAGGGGCTGGACCGCATCGAAGCGTTTTTGGCGGCGCTCACCTGAAAATTGCGAAAAAAATTTTCATAAAACCCTTGAAAAGTTGCCCGAAAGTTGTTACAATAAGAATATCAAAGGCGCCCGACAAGCGCATCAGGAGGTAATCATGATCAAAATCATTTGCGGACCCAAAGGAAGCGGAAAAACGAAAAGGATCATCGCCGCGGCGAACGACGCGGTCGACCGTGCCAAGGGGCATCTGGTTTTCCTCACCGACACCAAGCGTTACATGTATGACTTAAAGCGCGAAGTGCGCTTTATCGACGTTACCGATTATTCCGTCGCGGGCGAGGACGCGCTCTGCGGCTTTATCAAAGGCGTTATCGCGGGCAGTTACGATAACGAATATGTATTTGTGGACGGCGTGGCGCGCATTGCGGGCAAGGCCATCAAAGACATGGCGCAGCTCTTCTACATGTTGGAAAAGGTGGCGCAGCTGCGCGATCTTCAGCTGTACATCACCTGCAGCTGCACCGAAGAGGAGCTTCCCGACTTCGCCAAGAAGTATGTGTAAAACCCTCTTCTGAGGAGAGGGTAGGGGTGAGGTGCGTGTTCTAATACGTCACCCTGCCCCGCGCGAAGTTTTGTTTCTCTAAGCGCGGCACGAGCCGCAGGCGAAGTAGCGAGCCGAGCGCAGCGAGGCGTCGTCGAATGGGTGATGTCATTATAATAAGGACCATATTTCGACTTCACTTCGTTCCGCTCAATATGACGTAATTTTATTGCCCACCCCCTTTAGTTCCCCTCCAAGGAGGGGGTACGCAAGCCGCACATTCTTTTTTCGTCATTTCGACCGAAGCCGAAGGCGGAGTGGAGAAATCTCATCCTCTTGCTGTCCCTTTTAGGGAAAGTGGCGAACGTAGTGAGCCGAAAGGGTTTTCGAAAACCCCTCAGACTCGGCTATCGCCTCGCCAGCTCCCCTGCAAGGGGCGCCAAGTCCTCAGTCACTCACTTTGTTCGTGCCAGCTTTCTCACACGGGTAGAAGCCCGTGTTCGGTCACCGTTCGCGCGGCAAATGCGCTCACTCATGTCGCATTGCGCCAACGGTTATCAACCGTTGGCAGAAAGCAATGCTCCACCTGCGAGGGGCGCCAAGAACTACCCCCCTCCCGCGGAAGGGGAAATCAAATCAAGACAAGACCGTTGTTCCGTCCCGCCGCAGGGACGGTTTCGGCGTATAAAAAAGAGATCATCGGCAGGATCACGGAGGGCATCATGAAATTCATCAGTACGAGAGGCGGCGCGGCGGTTTCGGGCGCCGAGGCGATCGTCCGCGGCATGGCGGAGGGGGGAGGACTGTACGTCCCCGAGACCTTTCCGTCCGTTTCCGCAGAGGAGCTGGAGCAGCTGCTCTCCATGAACTATCCCGAGCGCACCGCCTTTCTCCTCGGAAAATTTTTGGATGAATTCCCGCAGGACGAGCTGCTGGCGACGCTGAACGCCGCCTACGGCCGCTTTGAGGGAGAGGACCCCGCGCCCCTCGTCAGGATCGAGGACGGGCTGTTCCTTCTGGAACTGTTCCACGGCCCCACCTGCGCCTTTAAGGACATGGCGCTCGCCGTGCTTCCCTATCTGCTGCGCAAGAGCTGTGAGCGGCTGGGCGTCAAGGAAAAGATGCTCGTGCTCACGGCGACGAGCGGCGACACGGGCAAGGCCGCGCTCGAGGGCTTCGCGGGCGCAGAGGGCGTGCAGATCGCCGTGTTCTATCCCGAAGAGGGCGTTTCCAAAATGCAGAAATTGCAGATGGTGACGCAGGACGGCGAAAACGTGGACGTCGTGGGCGTAAAGGGGAACTTCGACGACTGCCAGTCGGCGGTGAAGAAGATCTTCCGCTCGCAGGAGTGCAGGGACAAGCTCCGGGAAAAGGGCGTGCTGCTCACGACGGCGAACAGCGTCAACATCGGGCGGCTGCTGCCGCAGATCGCCTATTACTTTTCGGCGTATTGCGACCTCGTCACGTCGGGGCAGATCGCCATGGGGGACGCGGTGGACTTTGCCGTTCCCACGGGCAATTTCGGCAACATTCTCGCGGGCGATTATGCGCGGAGGATGGGGCTTCCCGTCGGCACGCTCGTGTGCGCCTCCAACCGCAACAACGTGCTCACGGACTTCTTCCGCAAGGGCGTGTACGATAAAAAGCGGCCCTTCTACCGCACCATGTCGCCCTCTATGGACATTCTCGTGTCCTCCAATCTCGAGCGGCTGCTCTTCGAGATCTCGGGCAGGGACAGCGCGCTGACGATCGAGCGGATGCGTTCGCTCGCCAACCCGGGGCGGTATTCCCTCCGCGCCGAGGAGCTGAAGGCGCTCTCGCAGAACTTTTACGCGGGCTATGCGAGCGAAGAGGACACGGTGGAGTGCGTGTACGAGTTCTTTGAGGAATTCAATTACCCGCTGGACACGCACACGGGCGTTGCGATGCACGTTGCGCGGGAGTACTGCCGCAAGCGGGCGGAGGACATCCATGCCGAGCCGCGGCCGATGGTGGTGGTGAGCACGGCAAGTCCCTATAAATGTCCGCAGGCGGTGTATTATGCGCTGACGGGCAACGATGTAAAGGACAGTTTCAAAGGGGTCAAGCGCATCCATCTGATCACGGCGATGAAGGTACCCGAAAGCCTTCGGGCGTTGCGATACAAGGCGCCGCGCTTCAAGACGGTGCTCTCCCCCGATAAAATTTTCGAAGAAGTGCTTCACTTTGCAGGATAATCGAAAAGCCCCCTTCCGTCTTGCCGCAACGGCGGCAAGACGGAAGGGGGTGTGTTGTAAAGCCGAGGAATCTCTACCGCACTCGGCGCCCCTGTAGGGGAGCTGGCACGAACGCAGTGAGTGACTGAGGACTTGGCGCCCCTGTAGGGGAGCTGGCGAGGCGTAAGCCGAGCCTGAGGGGTTTTCGAGAACCCTTTCGGCATTCGCTCCGCTCATGCCACTTTCTCACACGGGTAGAACCC
>CANQWX010000023.1 GCA_947627665.1 uncultured Clostridia bacterium | reverse complement strand
CCCCGTCACCCTCCTCTTCATCTTCCTCCAGCGCTACTACGTCGAAGGTATCACCGGCGGCGCCACAAAAGGGTAAGAAAAGAGCCTGCATGGCAGGAATGCCGCCCGTTTTGGCATAGGGATAGACGATTTGCAGCTCGGCTTCACACGTTTCGGTGCGTTTTTCAAAGCGTTCGTCGGAAAACATTCCCGTCACGTTGTCCCTGTAGAGCTTCTTTCTATCCATGCCTCCGAAAATTACAGCCGTAAATTACAGCCATTCGGCAGAGCCGATTTTCGATTTCTGTTTTTGTTCCAATAGGATGCTGTCACACCCACGTTCGATCAATTTTTTGATTTTGTTTTGTGGGGTTTCTTTTGCCGTGTCGCTTTCTTTTACGATCACGGTGTAGACCGTGTTTCCGATTTGCCTTTGATACCTGAATTCCTTTTGTTTCATTTTTTTCACACCCCTTTGCTGTTTTGAAAATATTATATCAGGCGTCTGTGCCCGCGTCAAGATTTCCTCTTATCGCTTTGGCGGGGGCCGTGCGCCTTAACGGGGCATGAATAAGCCTCGGTCGTTTCCGACCGAGGCTTTCCTCGACAGGCACTACAAAACAAAATTGAGCGTCCAAAAGACGCTCAATTTATTGATGGTGACCCCAACGGGATTCGAACCCATGATACCACCGTGAAAGGGTGGTGTCTTAACCGCTTGACCATGGGGCCACATTCTATAAAAAAGACTTTCGCCTTGTTTTTTTGGTAGCGATGAGTGGAGTCGAACCGCTGACCTATCGGGTATGAACCGATCGCTCTAACCAACTAAGCTACATCGCCATAAATGGTTGCGGGGGTAGGATTCGAACCTACGACCTCCGGGTTATGAGCCCGACGAGCTACCTGGCTGCTCTACCCCGCGATATTGCTTTCCGACTCGGAATAGCTTATTTATTGTAACGGAAGAAGCACGTTTTGTCAATCGTTTTTGGAAGGATTTCGAAAAATTCTTTTTCTTTTGAAAAACCCGCGCCGCCAGAGCGCCCGACGGGGCGGAAAAGCGACCTGTCCGCGCCCGATCGCCGCGAAAAGCCGCCGCGCCGCCCGCTTTAACCAAAGCGGGCGGCGCGGCGCAACAAAATCGGTTTCTTCGTCTTGCCTATTTTCGCACAATGTGCTATAATGGAGGAAAGTAAAGGCCGAATGATATGAGAAAGGGGAACGGCAAAGCAATCAGAAACGGAGAAAGGGAATATGAGTTATTTTTTTGACGGACTGTTGTATCTCACTTTCTTCGCCGCCATGCCGCTCTTTATCATAGAATTGATCCGTTTTCCCGTGTGGGTCAAAAAGATCGACATCACAAAGAACAAGAAGAACAAGCCTCTCGATCGGTATCTCGAAAACAGATTTTTGCTGTTGGAGGGAAAGATCGCTTTAACGGTCGTACTCTGCGCGGCGGTGAGTATCATTTCGTTGTTGTTTGGCTCGTTTCCCAAAGAAATCGAAGAGCCGGGATTTCTTTTATTTCTTCCCATAATGCTCATGTTTGTTATAACGGGCCTTGCAGGAGTTTTCTTGGGGCAATACTTTTTGAACACTGCAAGGAAAAATGATATTTTCAAAAAGACGGACCACTATCGCACAATTTTTGTTCGGACCCGTTCGCAATACGGCATGGGAGTGCTGATCGGCTTTTATCTCAGCCTGATCGTGGCGTTTCCTCTGATGCACCTGCTGTTTATGTTAAATTTGATCTGACCGCGTTCAGGTATATCTTGGATAGGCGTAAAAAGGACGAAATCGAATGAAAAAATGCTTTCTTGCCATTTTGATCGCGCTTGTCTTGCTGTTCTCCTCTGTCGGGATGGCGGCGTGTATTCCCATGGGATTTTTTATCGATTCGGACGAGGACGACGCGCTGCATAAACTCGAAACCTTTCTCAATCGCCTGCAAGACGGGGACAAGGAAGGGATCAAAGAGCTATTCGCGCCCAACGCCATAGCGGGGCTTCTGGGCTTTGACGAAAGCCTCGACGCGCTGTTTGAATATTATGACGGGGAGATCCTTTCCTATACGAAGAACGGTTTGATCACGGATAGAGATAAGGACAGCGGCATCGAGCGGAAATGGTATGTAAAGTCGAGCGATGTCACAACGACGACCGACGTATTCCGCATGGCGTTCTATTGGTGCGCCAAAGACACGGGAGATAAGGGGAATGTCGGGATCACAAGTTTTTATATTCTTAAATTCGATGACGATCCCCATCCGACATACTCCTACGGGGGCGACGGATTGAGGACCCCGGGGATCAATATCGGAAAAGTGTATCTCTTTGAACTGCCCGCCGACGAATAACGGCAAAATTCCAGGAAGGCCGCCGACGGGGCGCAATGCCCCGTCGGCGGCCCCTTCTCATGAAATCTTTTGCAGGCTATCCGCCCCGCTTGCTTTTCGTGTCGGTTTATGGTATAATAAAAGCGGCAAAGCATTGTGTGCAGTTCTCTTCCTGTACCACGCGGAAGAGCAAGGCGGTAAAAACACAAACGAAATAGTATTGGCAAGAGGGGAAGATGGGTCTTTTCGATATGGAACAGTACAGGGGGAAGCGGGTGTGCGTCGCGCTGTCGGGCGGCGCCGATTCGGTGTGCCTTCTGCACTGTTTTTACACCCGTATGCAAGAATACGGCGTTATTCTCTCCGCGATCCACGTCGAACACGGCATCCGCGGGGAGGAATCCCTGCGCGACATGGCGTTCTGCGAGACTCTCTGCAAGGAGTGGGGGGTGCCCCTCAAGATCGTGCGGGTAAATGTACCCGCCATGATCGAAGAGAATGGGGGAGGGAACGTCGAGAGCGTGGCGCGGCTCGCGCGGCTCAACGCTTTCCGAGCACTCATCGATCAAGACGAGGCCGACCTCGTTGCGACGGCACACCATCAAAATGACGTCGTGGAAACGATCCTCTTCCGTCTTGCGCGGGGAACTTCTCCCGCGGGCATGAAGACGATCCAAAACTTTCCCTTTCTCGTCCGCCCGCTCCTCGGCGTTTCGCGCGGGGCTATTTTGCAATACGTCCGTGAAAATTCGCTTCCGCACATCGAGGATTCGACCAATTCGGACGAAGCGTACACCCGCAATTACATCCGCCATACCGTGCTGCCCGCCTTTGAAAAGATTCACGGCAACGCGGCGGAACACCTCGCGCGGTTTGCGGCGCAGTGCGCGCGGGACGACGAATACCTCACCGACCTTGCGAAAAAGGAGATCAAATGCGTCGGCGCGCACGGGGACATGCTCGTCCCCACAGATCTTCCCGAGCCGCTCTTTATGCGGGCGTGCCTTGTCTGTATGGGGGCGAAAACCGACTACACGTCCGCGAATTTAGAGGAGATCGCCAAGCTGAGAACGTTGCAGACGGGCAAAAAAGTATGCCTGCCGTGCGGAAAGACCGCCGCGCGGGAGTACGGGAACATCGTGTTTTATTACGAAAGCGCAAAGCCCATAGAGGAGCGCCCGTTTGCAGAGGACTTTTTCGTTCTTGCCCCCCGCCCCGGGCTGCGCGCCGATTTAGACGCATTTCCCGCGGGGTGCGTCGTGCGTGCGCGGCGGGAGGGGGACTTCATCACCCCCTACGGCGGGCGCAAAAAGACCCTCAAGAAGTTCTTGACGGACCGAAAAATTTCCGCACGGCTGAGCGGAAGGCTGACCCTTGTGGCATGCGGGTCGGAGATCCTCGTCGTCAAGGGCGTCGAAATTTCGGACAAGGTCAAAGTGACCGAAAAGACCAAACGGGTCGGATATTTTTAGGTTTTCTCTTGCCCTCCCCCGCGCAAATGCGCGGGGGAGGGGTAGGGGAGGGGGCAAAAACCGCAGCAGCCTTGGGGCAGCCCAGTCGGACCCTTGCCCGCAACTACCTTATAAAAAACCTGCAAAGGAGAACATACAACATGCAAACACTACACCAAGATTGCGAACGCGTCTTACTCACCGAGGAGCAGATCAATTCCCGCGTACGGGAGATCGCCGAGGCGGTGGACCGCGACTATCAGGGGAAAAACCCGCTCGTGGTGGGCATTCTGAAGGGGAGCATCATCTTCTATGCCGACTTCGTGCGGCGGCTCACCATGCCCGTGGAGCTTGATTTCATGGCGGTTTCGTCCTACGGCAGCGGCACGGTGTCCTCGGGGAAGCTCAAGATCAGAAAAGATCTGGACCGCGACGTCAAGGGACGGGACGTCATCATCGTGGAGGACATCATCGACAGCGGCTTCACGCTCGCCAATCTCAAGGCGCTGCTTTTGGAGCGGGGCGCTTCCTCGGTGCGCATCGCCACCCTGCTCAACAAGGCGGCGCGGCGGGAATACGACATCGCGCCCGACTATAACTGTTTCTATATCGAGAACGAGTTCGTCATCGGCTACGGGCTTGACTACAACGAACAATACCGCCATCTGCCCTACATCGGCGTGCTCAAGCGGGAAATTTACGAAAAATAAAGCGTCTTTCCGCGAAAAAAGCAGGCAGCCCGCCGCGGTCCCCGCGGCGGGCTGCCTTCTGCCTTTTGGATTTTTTACTTATCGTTGAAAGTCGCCTTTTTCAGCGTATAGCGCAGCTTCCCGAGGGAGCGCAGAATGGGGTACTCGATGCGGAGCGGTACGTTACGGTAGACGTTTTCGTTGGGGTCCGTCGTCTTGGCGAACACGATCGTCCGTTCCTGCCCGATGTTGTTGCGGTAGCCGATCGCGCATTCGTAGGCGGCGATGGACTCCGCGGAGAAAGGCTCTCCGTTCTGTTCGAAGGAAGCATGGACCGCTTCGTTCACTTCTGTCGTCGATTGGCGCAGGGAAACTTCCTGCACGGTGCCCATCGTGGGGTCGAGGGTGCGGAACACGGGCGCGGAGAGCAAATTGACGCCGCGCAGCGCAAAGAGGATCTGTTCGTTGTCGAGGAAGGTGCTCTTGCCCTCTATGTCGACTTCGCTCTTTACGGGTTCTGGCACCTTGCCGTTGCTGCCCGCGAGGTGGTCGGTAAAGGTGACCGCGGCGAGGGTCAGCCCGTCGTCGTACTCCACCTCATAGGTGTAATGGTATTCCGCATAGCTCGTTTCCAGAGAGGAGGGCACGTCGTTGGGGACGTGGGTATGCGCCGTCTTGGTGCTGTAAACGGGCTTGAGATTTTCCCCCGCGGAGCGGAATTCCACGCGGGAAGTCACCACGTCGTGTAACGCGGCGGAAGTTTGTCCCCCATAGGTGAATCTGACGTCGATGGAGAGGGAGGTTTCGAGAACGTACCCCTCCTCTTTTACGGCATTGTCAAGCTCGATGGTGGCGTTTTTCAGCGACATGGTATAGACGCCGCCGGTGTATTCGGCGGTAAGCCCGTTGTGTTCGGCGGAGCCGCCCTCCTCGGCGCTCGGCATCGTCACCTCGTATTCAAGCGTTTCGCGGGTGCCGCGGATGTCGTCCCCGAGGAAGGTGTTGCGGTACCAGTTTGTCCTGATCTCCATATGCTGCACGCCGCCCGCGCACGCGGCGCAAAGGGTGAGCGGCGCAAGCAGGAAAAGCCCTGCGATTTTTCGTATTTTCATGGCATCTCCGAAAAAAAATTACGATCGTGAGCCTATTATAGCATAAAAATTCTCCTTTGTAAAAACAAATCGGTGAAAATATGAGAAATTTTTCGCCCGTCTGTGGTATAATGGGGGTGCCTTCCGCGGGGAAGGGGGACAAACAGGCCCCCGCGGGAAAGTTTATACGAAAGGAAGAAGCATGAACAAGGTCATCGGAGCCGCTACATTGGACGACGCACTGCGCTGTTTGGGCAAGATCGTGCGGGAGAGAGAGGCGCGCGGCGAGCGCACGCTCATCTTTTGCGAGGACCGCTTTACGCTGCTTGCCGAGCGGGCGGTGCTTTCCGCCTGCGGCGGCACTTTTCTCACCGAAGTCACCACCTTCGCCCGTTATCTTTCGGGTCCCGGGGTGCTCTCCAAGGAGGGATCGGTGCTCGAGATCTCCTCTCTGCTCGCCGAATGCGCGGAGGAGCTGCGCTGTTTCCGTCCGCGGGCGGCGCAGGCGGTGTATGAAACGATCGCCCAGCTTTCCGCTTCCCGCGTGGACGCGGCGATGCTCAGAAGCGGCGCGGAGAGCGCGGAGGGAGCGCTCGGGGGGAAGCTCTCCGATCTCGCCCTGCTGCTCGAACGCTACGAGGCGCGCCTCAAAGCGCGCGGCATTCTCGACGAGAGCGGCTATCTTGCCCTCCTGCCCGAAAAGCTCGCGGCGCAGGGAGGGGACGGGGTCGTGTTTTTCGGCTTCCGTTCCTTCACCAAACAGGCGCTCGAGGGGGTAAAGGCGGCGCTCGGCTCCTTCCGCAGCGTCACGGGGATCTTTCTTGCGGGCGAAGCGGAACTCTACACCAACGAGGCATTGCACCGCTTTGCGGCGGTATGCGGCGACGCCGTGCGGGAATGGGCGCCGGACACCCTCTCGGGCGAGGCGCGGCTTTTGCGGGACGGGCTGTTCGCCCCCGGCGTTTCCGCGACCCGCATGCGCACGCAGAAGATCCGCCGTTTTACGGCGGCGGACGAGGCGGAGGAGCTGTCCGTCATCGCCGCGCTCATCAAAAAACATATTTTCGAAGGGGCGCGCTACCGCGACATCGTCGTGCTCGTGCCCGAGGGCGCCTTTTTCCAGGTGGAAAAGGTATTCGGGGCGTACCGCATCCCCTTCTTTGCCGACAAAAAAAGGGCGTTTTCCGAACACCCGTTCTGCGTTCTCGTGCTCGATCTGCTCGCCGCCGTTTCGGACGGCGTCTTGCCCGACGAGGCGGACGCCATCGCCTCGAGCTATTATTTCGGGCAGGGGGACAATTACCGCAACTATCTGCTCCGCTACGGCGCCTACCGCGGCGGGGTCAAGCGGGAGATCCGCGGATCCGCGGAGGGCTACGACCGGGAGGAGCTTCTCGCCTGCCGTGAGAGGATGCTCTCCTTTTTGGAACTCTTCCCGCGCAAGGGGAAGGGGAAAGAGTATGCCGCGGCGATCCGCGCCCTTCGCACGGCCGCGGATGCGGACCGCCGCACGGCGGAGCTGCAAGAGGCGTTTTCGGGCGCGGAACGGCAGTTCCTCTCCCTCGATCCCCTCGAACGCATTTTGGCGGAGATCGAGAGCGTGGCGGGGGAACGCCCGCTTACGGCGCGGGAATTTTGCGACGGGCTGCTCAGTTCGCTCTCTGCGCTCGAAATCTCCATGATCCCGCAATATCTCGACGCAGTGTTCGTGGGGGAACTCACCGAGAGCCGTTTCTGCCGCGCGCCCATCGTGTTTGCGAGCGGGCTTACGGGCGATCTTCCCCGCGTCGCGCAGGACACGGCGGTCATCACGGACGGCGAGATCGCCTCGCTTTCCTCCATCCGTCTGGAGATCGAACCCGCCATCGCGCAGGTCAACGCGCGGGCGCGGGAGGGGCTTGGGCTAAACCTTTGCGCCTTTACGGAGGCGCTCTATCTGTCCCGCCCGCTCCGCCGCGGCAGGGAGGACACCGAGCCGAGCGAGATCTTTTCCGATCTGGAGTCGCTCTTCGAGATGCCGAACATGCCCGACCTCTTCCCCTACGACTGCTGCGAACGGCAGCCCGCCACGCTCAGGATGCTCTCTTTGCAGAACGGCTTCCGCGCGGGACGGGAGGAGGACAGCAAGGGCTTTTCCACCCTTTACGCCCTGCTCGGCGAGCCGAAGGAGCTTGTGGAGGGGAAGCTCGCGGACGGGAACGCGCGCACGCCCGAGGCGGGGCAGCTCATCTTTTCCTCGGATATCTCTCCCTCTCTTCTGGAACGCTATTTCGAGTGTCCCTATGCGGGGTTTGCGCGCAGCCTGCGGCTGGTGGAGCGGCAGGAGCGCCCCGTGCTCGACACCGATACGGGCACGTTCGTCCACGCCGTTCTGGAAAAGGCGGCGCCCCTCTTCAACGGCTTTTCGACGGAGGAGGAGTGCAGGCGTTTTGCCCGCGCGGCGGCGCAGGAACTGCTCGAAGCCCGCTTTGCGGCGCTCGCGGATACGGGCGCGGGCAGATATACGGCGGAGCGGCTGCTCGGCGAAGCGGAGGCGGTGACCGCCGCGGCATACCGCCAGCTCGCGCGTTCCGCGTTCCGCGTCACCGAAACGGAGGCGAAGATCGCCTTAAAGGAACTTTCTCTGTCGGGCAAGACCGACCGCGTCGACGAAGCGGACGGCTTTGTCCGCGTCATCGACTATAAAACGGGCAAGATCGAGGACAGCGCAGGCGCCTATTATACGGGCAGAAAATTGCAACTCGAGTTATATCTGCGGGCGGCGGCGAACGGCAAACGGGCGGCGGGGGCGTTTTACTTCCCCGCGGCGGACGCCTTTGCCAAAGAAGGGGAGCCGCGGTTTCAGATGCGCGGCTTCTACTGCGGCGAAAACGAGGTGATCTCCCGCATGGACGTCGGGCTGAAAGAGGGGAGCAGCGAGCTGTTCAAGGGGGGCTACGACGGCAGCGGCATGCCGCGGGAGGACTTCGAGGCCTTCCTCGATTATTCCCTTCTCGTGTCCCAGAAAGCGGAGAACGAAATGCGCGCGGGCAACATCTCCCCCTCGCCCTACGGCGACGCGTGCGGCTTTTGCAAGCTGAAATCCCTTTGCGGCTTCGTCGGGGAACCGCGGAAAGAGGGCGCCGTGCGGTGCGCGGACATCGTGGCGGCCGTCCGCCGCGAAAGGGGGGAAGCATGAGCGTGCAATTCACCGAAGAACAGGCGCGCGCCATCTCTTCGCGCGGCAGGGTCATCGTGTCCGCCTCGGCGGGCAGCGGAAAGACCTTCGTGTTGATCGAGCGGCTCGTTTCTCTCATCATGGAGGGGGCGGACGTCACCCGTATCCTTGCCGTCACCTTCACCAAAAAGGCCGCGGCGCAGATGCGGGACAGGCTGAGGCAGGCGATCGTCAAAAAGATCGCGGACAGCGGCGCGGAGGAGCGCGCGCGGCTCAAAGCCCAGCTCTCCGCGCTGCCCCTTGCGGACATCTCCACCATCCACGCCTTTTGCGCGCGGCTCGTGCGCACCCATTTTTATCTCGCGGGCGTCGATCCCGCCTTCCGCGTCATCGACGACGGGGACCACGAGGGCGCGCTGTTGTTGGGGCGCGCGCTCGACGAGGTGTTCGAATGGGGGTATGAAAGCCGCGATCCCGATTTCCTGCGCCTGCTGTCCGTCTATTTCCGCAACAAAAAGGACGCAAAACTCCGGGAGATCCTGCTCTCCCTCTACGGAAAACTCCGGGAGCGTGCGGACTATCTCTCCGTGCTGAAAGAGATCGGCACGGAGGACGGCTTCGAAGAGGTGTGCGGCGTCCTTGCCGCAGACGTCCGTGAACGGGCGGCATTTCTCGTGCAAAACGCGCGGGAACAGGCGGAATTTTTCGGCAAGACAAGCCCCAAGGCGGCGGAGGTCATGAAGCAGGTGATCGCCCTTGCCGAGCCGCTGACGGAGGGCGACCTCTTCTCGCTCGCGTCCCATCCCATCTCCAAGGTGGCGAGCATGCCCTCCTCGGCAAAGGCGGAGGGGGAGCTGCTGGCGCGGCTGAAACAGGGCGGCAGGCTCTCGGCGGCGGTCAAGGCGCTGTATGCGGAGCTGGGCGGGCTTTCCTCGCGCGAAGAGGAACATGCCCGCTATCTCGACGGCTGCGGCACGGCGCGCGCGCTGGCGGCCGTTCTGCTCCGCTTCGACGGGGTGTACAGCCGCCTCAAAGAGGAGGCGGGCGTGCTCGACTACAACGACCTCGGGCACCTTGCGCTGAAAGTGCTCTCCGTGGAGGACGCCCGCGCCGCCCTGCGGGAGAAGTACCGCTATATTTTCGTGGACGAATACCAGGACGTCAACCCCGCGCAGGAGGAACTCATCACCCGCCTTGGCGGCGAGGAGATCTTTTTGGTGGGGGACGCCAAACAATCCATCTATGCGTTCCGCGGCAGCCGTTCGGAATATTTCATGAACAAGTGCCGCGAATTCCGTGCGCTCTCCCTCACGGAGAGCTTCCGCAGCAGCAGGGCGGTGCTCGAATGCGTCAACCGCGTGTTCTCCTACGCCATGACGGAGGAAAGCGCGGGCATCTCCTACCGCGACGCGCCGATGCGCGGGGGGAGCCGTTACGGCAGCTACGAGGGCGGCGTGTTTTTCCACAACGTCCCCAAGCGCAAGGAGGAAAAGACGGCGCGCGGGATCTATTCGGTGACGGACGGGGCGGCGCCCCGCACGGACAGCCAGGCGGAACTCATCAGCCGCCTCATCGAGGAAGAGGTCGGTTCGGTGTGGTTTGACCCCGACGCGCAGACCGCAAAGCCCCTCCGCTTCGGCGACATCGCCGTGCTGGTGCGCGCGGGCGACAGCGCCACGGAGAACATCATCTCGGTACTCAGCAAGCGCGGGATCCCCGTTTCCACCGCCGCAAATGTCAATATATGCGACTTCTGGGAGGCGCGCCTTCTCATCGATTGGCTCTCCTATCTCGACAACGGGGAACAGGACATTCCCCTTGCGGGGGCGCTTCTCTCCCGCATCGGCGGCTTTACCGAAGGGGAGCTTGCCCGCATCCGCCTCGCCCGTCCCAAGGCGCCCACCTTCCGCGCCGCCTGCCGCGAATATGCCGCGGCGCATGAGCGGGAGAGGGACGTGATCTGCACAAAACTCGATACGTTTGCGCAAAACGTCGCGCATTACCGCGATCTCATGCGGGTAAAGACGGCGGCGGAGATGATCGCGCGCCTGCTCACGGACGGGCTGGAAGCGGAGATCGCCGCCAAAAAGGACGGCGACGCGCGCCTGAGAAGGGTGCGGCGGCTCGCCGAAGAGGGCGAGGGTACGGTCAACGCCTTTCTGCGCCGTCTGAAGGCGATGGACTACAAAGTGAAGTACGCCGAGGCGGGGGGCGAGGACGCCGTAAAGGTCGTCACCATGCACTCCTCCAAGGGGCTTGAATATCCCGTCGTGTTCCTCGTGGGGCTGGATACCGCCTTCCGCGGCAGCGAGCGGGACGAGGTGCTCTTTTCCGACCGTTTCTTCTTTGCGCCCAAGAGCTTCGATCTTTCCTCCCGCACCGTGCACGAAACGGTGCTCCGCCGCGCCGCTCTCATGCTCGAGGACAAGGAAACGGTCAAGGGGGAGCTGAATCTCTTGTATGTCGCCATGACGCGCGCCAAATACCGCCTGCATCTTCTGTTCCGCGAGCGGAAGGGCGCCCTCGCACCCCGCTATGCGGAGCGCTTTTCCGACTTTATCGATTTTTACGCCTGCGGAAAGTATTTCGTGCAGGACGGCGGGGAGGAATTGCCTCCCGCGGCCCGTTCGCCGCTCTTCTACCGCGCGGACGCGGAGATGCTGTCAAAGCTCCAAGCGGTCTATCAAAAGCCCTATCCGGGCGAAGGAGGCACAAGGCTTCCCGTCAAGAGTTCCGCCACCGCCATGTTGCGGGTAGAGCGGGAGGAAGCGCCTCCGCCCGCGGCGGCGGGAGGAAAGGGCGCCACCGTGGAGGAAGGGCTTGCCTACCACGCCTTTTTGGAGCACGTCCGCTTCGGGAAAGGGGCGGAGGAGGAGCTTGCCCGCATGCAAAGAGAGGGCGTCCTCGGCGCGGAGGAACTCGCCCTGCTCGACGTGGAAAAGCTGCAAAAGATCCTCGCCCTTCCCGCGATCTCCTCGCTGGAGGGGAAACGGGTGTGGCGGGAGCAGACCTTCCTCGTTTCCCTGCCCGCCCGCGAACTTCCCGCGCTCCAGACGGACGCCGCGGACGAGATCGTGTTGCAGGGCGCCATCGACCTGCTCTGCGAGGACGAGGAGGGGTATCTCATTTTGGACTACAAATATTCCTCGCACGACGCGGCGCGCATCCGCGAGGACTACCGCGCGCAGATCGACCTTTACCGCAAGACCGTGGCAAAGATCAAGGGAGTGGAGGCAAGCACCATCCGCGCCCGCCTCGTGAATATCTATGGACTTTACGAAGTCGAAATGTGAGCACGTATCACGTTTTTCGACAAAATCATGTCGTATCATACCCTGACGGCAGGGTAAAATCTATACGGAGTAAAATGGAATGAAAGAATTTTCGCAATTTGTGCAACTCATCGGAGGGGCGATGCCCGACCTCGTTTCCCTCATCCTCTGTCCCGCGCTGCTGCTCGTTGCGGGGCTATTGCTTGCCGTTTTCCACAAGGAGAAAGCCTATCTCCCCGTTGCGGTGGGGCTTGGCGGCGCGGCCGCCTTCCTCGCGGGGTGCGAGGCGGGCGCGGGCGGAGAGCTGTTTGTCTATCTCGGCCTTTACGTCGTGCTCGCCGTGCTTGTAAAGCTGCTCTTTCTCATTCCCTTCCCGCGCCGGGCGAACGGTGCGGAGCGGGCGGAAGAGATGTACCGCAAGTTCCATGCGGAGCTGGAAGTCCCCGCAGAGGACAGTGCGGCCGAGGACGCCGCGGAGAGCGGAGAGAGCGGAGAGGACGCCGTGCGGCTCGGGCATGCGCTTTCGCTGCTGGAAAAGCTGAAGAGGTGCAATTTAAGCGCGAGCGACCGTTTGGAAGCGGACGCGCTCGGCAACACGCTCGAAAATTGCAAGGGCCGCCCGCTCGGCGAAGAGGAAGTGCGGCGGATCAACGACTGCCTCGCCACCATTCTCAAACTGACGGCAAAATACAAATTGTGACCGCGCGGCTTTTTCGCGCGGAAAGGCAATTGCAAAAGACCGTTTGAAAATTTCCATAAATCGACGCTGAAAATAGCTTTTTGTGTTGCAATTTGCAATACAATGTGCTATACTATTCCTGGAGGTGACAGTATGGCAAACAAAAGCGCGAATGTTTCCGTTCGGGTCGCGCCCGAAATCAAACAGCAAGCAGAGGCGGTACTCGAAAAGCTCGGGCTGCCCGTTTCCGTTCTCATCGACACGCTGTATCGGCAGATCATTTATACGGGCGGCGTTCCCTATCCGCTGACCGTCCCCAAACTCCCCACACGGGATACCATGAGCGAGAAGGAATTCGACGCGATGATGGAGCAGGGCTACTCTCAAGCTGCCGCAGGCGAGGGCATAGAGCTTGACGCCGCTTTCAGCGAGCTTCGCAAAGGGATCGGACATGGAATACGAAGTTAAGATCACGCCATTTGCCTTTTCGCAGCTTTCCGAAACGGTGAACTAAGCTCAGCATAAAAGACTTCCTCGTTTATTATCTCGTCGATGAAGCGCGTAAAACGGTGACTGTGACAGCAGCCGTATATGGACGGCGCGACCAAATTTCCGCACGAAAAGAGCTTGACGATTAACTTATCCATATCGGCCCCCGACACTCGGGAGCCGTTTTTTGGTAACTGAAAACCACGCGATAGTCGCGTGGTTCAAGAGAGGCTTTGCCGATGAACAGAAAAATCGAAAGAAGTATAGAGCGATGAAAGGGCGAATAAATCCTTGGCTGCCCCTTGAGGGGGAGCTGTCGAGCGTTAGCGAAACTGAGGGGGTGTCATTCTAATAAAGCGACGCTCCTTCCGTCCCTCGCGTTGCTCGTGCCACCCTCGTACGCGGGTGGAAACCCGCGTTTGGTCGGCATTTGCCCGCACTTATGAGCAAATTCAAAATGATACTAAGGGGCATAGAGCGAGCTATGAAAAAGTCAAGAAACGGTGGAAGAAAAATTTTAAGAAATAAAAAAGCCGGGCGTACTGGTTTCGCGCGCCCGGGTGACGGTTCTCGCAGGTACCTACGGACCCGTCTGCCTAACTAGCAATTTTATTATATGCAATTCTGAGAGAATTGTCAAGCAAAATTTGAAAAACGTAAATAAAAAAGAAACGACGTAGGCTTGACCTACGCCAAAAGAAAACCAAAGGGACGTCCTATTTTACTTTAGGTACTTTTATTATATGCAATTCCGAGGGAATTGTCAAGCGAATTTGAAAATTTTCGGCAAGAAAGCTGCCGTGCGTGAAAGGCACGGCTTGTGCTCGCCTCCACCCTCGACTCCTTTTTCCTCTCCTTGCCATATAAACAAATAGCGCCCCCATGGGCGCTATCCGTTTATGGAGCAGGAAACGGGAGTCGCGCCTTTGGCGGCGCGCCCCGGTGGACAGCACACCGTGCTGTTCAGTTTGCGGGCAGGTACCCGCAAACCTTCGCCCTTCGCCGTGCGTGAAAGGGCACGGCTTGTGCTCGCCTCCACCCTCGACTCCCTTATTCCTTTCTTAAATTCCAAAGAGGCGCGCCCCATTTCTTGGGGCGCGCCTCTTTGGAGCAGGAAACGGGAGTCGAACCCTGAATTTAGTGATATATCGGGCAAATTCAGTAAAAATAGTGCAGTTTTGGCGCGAAATCTGCCGTTTCTCCCTCTTTGCGTTCTCCTTTTTTGGGGGAATAAATTGGGGGAAAATCAATATTTTACTTTTTGCGCCTCTTTAATTAGGAAAGCGTCATCGAATTTTGTATAAACTCTCCCGAGCAGTGTTTTTGCCGAATGCCCCATAAAGAGCTGCACAACCTGCTCCAAGACTTTGCATTCTTGGCAGCGGGTAGAAAATGTGGTGCGCAGATCGTATGGCTTATGATTGGGCATAACTTTTTTGAAAAATTTGTAGACGTTTAGCTCTTTACTGTAGGCTTCCCACTGAGCCATTTTGTCTTTGATGAGTTCAACGTAGGGCGCGAGCATGGGAGTGATCGGGATCCGTTTGTAAACGATCTTCTTCTGATTTTTTTGCTTGCGGTTTTGCGCGACTACGAAGTCATCCTCGAAATGTGCAGTTTCATACTCACATGGGCGAAGCCCGGTGTACAGCGCCAAGACAATGACCGCTTCAAACTTTTGCCCCTTGATCGCTTCGAGGAGCTGTTTCTCCTCTTCCTTGGTGAGCGGATCTCCGTGTTCACGTTCATGCTTGATAGGCTTGATCGACTGCATAGGGTTTTTGGGGAGGAGATCGCTATCAACCGCAAATCGGAAAATGCGATCTAAAATGCTATAAAGGCTCTCCGCCGTGCGCTCGATATTTTTCTTTCGCAGTTCGTTAAAGAACAGAGTGCAGTCGATCGGCTTGATGTCTGTTAAGCGCTTTGTTCCGAACACGGGAAGAATATGTTTGCGGTAGCGACTAAATTCGTTATTAAAACTTTTCGGAACGACCGCCGGTCGGAAAACATCGTTCAACCATATTTCCGCAAACTCTCCGAAAGTCATAGATCGTTTCAGACGTTTGTCGAGGTGATCCTCTTCAGTCGGCGCTTCATGGAAGAGGTTGAGCTTGTGCGTGAGATCGTCCCAGAACGTAGCCTCACAAGTTTCAACATCCCTGGCTCCGCCATAGATGTCGATCCCGTTGATACGCGCCCGCTTTTCATAAATTCCCTTATGGAAACGCGGTTTTTTTTCGATTGCTCTTTTGATTTTCAGTTGTGATTGATTTGGCAATTTCATGATCTCCTTTTCGATTTTTTTGGGAATTGCCTTATTTTCCTTTTTCTCTTTTTCTTTGCCCGCCTCTTTTGGCGTCACCTCCTTTTTCGCTGTCGGCAGTAGCCATACCCCGTCATGTTGTTCGTACTTTTCGGGGAAAGGGTTTGCCGCCTTTTTTTTACTTCTGATTTATGCGCGAGCGTGAGAGCGGGCGCATGTGCGAAGTCTTGATAGAGCTTTCCGAGCGCTGTCATGGCGCTCATCAGCAGCTCGAGCCTTTCTTCATCGGTCAAAAACGACATATAATATCTCCTTTGGGAAGTTTCCCTTAGAGAAATTATATCAAACAGTTTTATTAAATAATTTTAATCAATTTTTATGGCAAAAATTGATTAAGAATTTGATGCGATTTAATTAAGCAGCCAAATGTAGCCACAGTTTTTACAGATTGCTTGCACATGCGTTTCGGTTTCCCGTATAAGTGCACCAATCCAAAAGACAATAGCTAAAACTGCAAAAATGAAAAATGGAATTGTATCGTTCGGTGCAAGGCTACTGCTCGGAATAAAGGCACTCGGAGCTATGTTTATAATGAAGATAAAAAGTGAAATTATCGTACAGATCAAACAAGCGATTCGAAGCAATAGTTCCTTTTGGTAGTGTGTAACAAAAGCGAGTTCCGTGCTTCCGCACCGAGGACAGCTGATTGGTTTTACCTGTGTCGGTGGATTTTGCATTTTCTTTTCGTTTTTCATCTGTTTTTTCTCCTTTGAATTGGTTCAGTAGCCTCGCCTTGCCAAGTTTTGATAAGGTTTTGGAGCATGTCTTTGAGGGGCTGTGCCAACCCTCTATAATCGTCTATAAGTTTTTGTTCTTCCGCCGAGTATTGCGGCGCGTTCCCGGGAACAGGGGTACCGAGATCGTCGGTGCGCCCGAGAAGGTAGTCTGCGCTAATTTGAAAAATTTCACAAAGTTTTATGATATATCCAGTATCGGGTATTCTTTTTCCTTTTTCCCATAGCGAGATACTATCTTGCGTAATCCCCAATTTTTCTGCCAGTTCTTTTTGGGTCAATTCTTTTTCAAGCCGTAATTCCTTGAGCCGCATTGAAATCAACATATCAATCCTCTGAAAAAATTTACTACAATTTGTCGTGAAACTCTTGACAAACGACAAGCTGTCGATTATAATTTATCACAAATACGATAAATTGTCGTTTTTGTTATTCATACGCGCAGGCGCGCGGAGGGGAGAAGAAAATGAAACAAGGGAATACCAAAAAAAACATGCCGATCGAGGGTGCACTCTCTCAAATGACGGCCTTGGCAAGAAGATCAAGGAGAGGGGGAGGCCGAGTTCAATTCTCGGGGATCGGCACCAATGCCGGCGGCGCCAAGCGCGCTGCGGCAATATTCTCTCCTCAAAAAGAGAGCGGTGTCCGGACGGACGCCGCTCTCCGGAGGGGAGAGCGGCGGAAGATCTCCTCGGTAACGAGGCGGAAATATGAAAAGGAGGTAAGATCCGATGAATAGGGAACGGCGCCATGCTTTGCATGAGATCGAATGCGCGATCCGCGGTATCGAGATCGAAGTCAGAGAGCAGCTGCCGGACGAGCCGGATGAAGAAGCTCGTGCGGAGCTTGTCAAGGCGGCATCTTCACTGATCGATGCGGCGGAACACATTCTGGCCGCAACGGAAGTAGAAAGCGAACCCGCCGCTGCGCCGCGTCGCACGCGCAAGCAGCGGGACGCGCCAGAGGAAACGGAAGAAGTTTGAGCAAACATTCATCGGCGGGCGCCGTAGCGGCGCGCGCCTCGTCCAGACACGGGGAGACCCGAGAAAATATCATTGATTTTGAAAGGAGAAAAAATGAAAAAACAAGGACTGTGGAAAAGAGTTTTGCTTGCGATACTCATGATCGCCATGATCGCAACGATCGTTGGCCTGGCAGTAACCGTGAGCAGATCCACCGCACAAAAGCTCGGCGGGGAAGCGTATGAGATCGGGCTTCTGAATGCGGAGGGAAAGGAAGAGAAAGGCGACACGGCGATCCGCACGCGCAAGGGCGTGACGGTAGACGGGTTGAAGTGTGAGCTTGAAAAGGACGCGAAGATCAAATATCAGCTCTTTTTCTATGACAAAGACGGCAAGTTTCTCTCGGCGAGCGCGGAGCTTACGGGGGACTACGACGGCAGCGGCGTTCCGGAGAACGCGAAGACGGTGAAGGTCATGATCACGCCCACGGCGGACGAAGACGGCAAAGTATCGCTCATCGAAGTGCTCGGGTATGCGGACCTGCTCACCGTAACGACGAACAAATAAGGAGGCAACGAAATGAAGAAGGATGTAAACGTATCTTTGGTCCAGGGCGGGAAACTTACGAGAGGCGGCTGGCTGACCATCGTGTCGTTTTTGCTCGTGGCGGTGCTTGCTCTGAGCGTGGCGCTCGGGCTTGTCGTAAAGTCGCATAAGGAAGAGAAGGTCGCAGAAGAAGTATCGGCAAGCGGCGGCATGGTGCTGCCCGAGGCGCAGGAAGAGAACGGCATCTCGCTTGTGAGCATGGAGATCCCGCGGTCGGAGTATGCGGCCTACGGCATCATGCCCACCGCGCTGAGCGGGCAGACGGTAAAAGCGACGGTCAAAGACACTTCCGGCAACACGCCGGCGGAGCTTCAGTACGTTACGTTTGAACTAAAATGGAAAAGCAGCAATTCCGCAACGCTTGCGGAGTACGTCACCATGAGTACGACGGACACGACTGCGACTTTGACATGCTTAAAGGCATTTTCCACGCAGATCGTTTTGACGGTGAAAGCAGTTGCGGACCCCACCAAGACGGCAAGCGTTACATTGGATTATGCAAAGCCGCTTACGGGCTATAAGATGAAAGCGGCGACGAAGCTTTTCTCCGGGACTTCTCCCGAGTCGTCGTTTTCCTCGGTCGCCGTGACGGAGGGCGCGTCGGTTTCTTTCCATATGCCCAATGCCACTACGAAAACCTTTACTCCTACGAACTCGGGGGCGTGGTGCTATACTTATTTCTATTTCCCGAGCGATGAAGTAACTTGGGGAGAAGGCACGGTTGAAAATTCCATTCAGCATATTACCGTAACTTTGAAATATAGCGATGCTTTCCTTCAGGGCTATTCCTTTAGCGACGCGAACTCGCTCACTGTATCGAGCAACGTTGGCGCTTTTTCCATGCAGGAAACGTGTGATCTGGGCTTGTGGAATATGCTTTTCAAAATGGCTGCCGGCGGGCCTACAGATAATACATCGAATCATTTTGTGACTCAGTATTTAGGCAGTTCGGCAACCGCAAACGGCAGTTATCTTTATAACTTTGTGTCCTCTCTGTCTTCCGCGGAAAATCCGATCGAAGCGACGCTCACGATTGCTTTGCAGTACGGTTCGGTGGATTATCACTTTTATCTCGATCCCGAGGTAGAACCCGTCAACGTAAAGAGCGTCGATGTTGATAAAAGCAACATCGTTTTTTTCGAATGAGCAAGCGGGAAGGGAGCAGCCCGTTCTATTTCTAAGGAGGTGAGAGATGAGCGCGAAGAGGAAGAAGAGAAGTACATTCGGGATCGCGGCGTTGCTTCTTGCGGTGGTGCTGATCGTGATCGCGCTCCTTGCGGTAGTTGTGAAATGCGCCAAGGATGACGGGTCTGAGGACGACCCGCCCATCGGCAAAGACCCCGAGGTGGTGGTCGAGCTGGACAAGAACAGCATCGTATTCGGCGGCGGGGCAGAGGCTTCTGTCCCTCCCGCCGGGCCGCAGGACCCCGATCCCGATCCCGATCCAGACCCGGACCCTGGGAAGGCAGACTTCACATTGAGTGCGGAAGAGCTGCTGTATGTCCCCGGGGGCGAAGCGGGCGCAACGCTCACGGCGACAAAGGCGGGCGTGACATGGACGGCGGAGTGGGAAGACCCCGCCTCCGGATGGGCGGCAGGCAAGGCGGTAACGGACTATGTGCGGCTCATCCCTGCGGGCGGGACGTTGAATATCCGTTACCTGGCACCGTTCGGGGCGAGGATCAAGATCGTATGTACAGACGGCAACGGGTCGCGGGAATGCCTGTGCGGCTGTCTGAAAACGGTGGAGAGCTTCCAAGGGTATTTCCGTACATGGAACGTCGTGCGAGCGAATTCCTATTTCGGCTATGATACCTTCACCATCGCCGGCCCCTATCTGATGATCGACGAGAACTTCGAGCGGGAGAACTGGGGGTACACCGTGGAGAAGGCGGGCTACTATCCGTACACGGAGGAACAGAAGCTGACGTGGGGGATACGGAAGAGCACATACCGTCTTACGGAGGAGTTCATCGCCTCGTTCCGCGGATATGCGGAAGAGCAGGGAGAAGCGGATGAAGAGGTCCTTGCCCAATTGGCGGGGCTGAGCGCAGATGCGGAAACGCCCGTATTGGTGGAGCTGCAGGAGGACGGGAGGGAGCGTACGGTCTTTTGCGGTTGTTATATCGGAATGGACAGCATGCTGTTTCCCCCTCTGACGGAAGGTCTGAGCGAAGGCGCGGCAAAGAAGATGTACAAGCTGTTCGGCGGCTGGCACGACGCGCACGGGGACGAGGTAGACGTCATCGAAGCGATATACCGTTTTACAGGCTCGGTGCGGGATTGCACGCTCAAAGTACGGCAGCGGGTCCATTGCGGGAGAGAGCGTCCCGAAGAGTACGGTGGGGCGGAGATCGGACCCCGCTAAGAAGGAGATAAGGAGATGAAGGAGATGACAAAACGGAGGCTTGGCGTTCTTGCGGCATTGTGCGCGGCGCTTGCGCTGATCGTGGGGCTTATGCTGTATGCGGGGACTGCCGTAGGCGCTGCGGCCTATGAAGAAGACTGCGGCGACGGGAACCATTCGTGCAGCATGCACGAACAAAAGTTGGCGACCTGCACGGAGGAGGGCCATAAAGCGTATTTCCAGTGCGACAAATGCGGGAAGTACTTTATGGTCATCAGTGACGGCGCAGGCGGTTTCAAACCGGGGAATGCCTGTACCTGGGAGAACCGCCGCCTTGAAAAGCTCTCGCATCAGATGACGGAGCACGAATGCACGGCGACCTGCACGGAGGGCGGCGAGAGAACGTATTATCACTGTTCCCTCTGTGAACTGAACTACGCGGATCAAGAGGGAACGGAACAGCTCGAGGACGTAAACATCGGCGCGCTCGGGCATGAGATGCAGAAGCATGAGAAGAAGGAAGCGACCTGCACCGAGAGCGGGATGAACGAGTACTGGCACTGCACCCGCTGCAACAAGGACTTCGCAGACGAAGACGGAGAAGCGGAGGCGGGCGTGCTTGAAATACCTGCCCTCGGGCATGAGATGCAGAAGCACGAGAAGAAGGAAGCGACCTGTACCGAGAGCGGGATGAACGAGTACTGGCACTGCACCCGCTGCAACAAGGACTTCGCAGACGAAGACGGAGAGGCGGAGGCAGGCGTGCTTGAAATACCTGCCCTCGGGCATGAGATGCAGAAGCACGAGAAGCAGGAAGCGACCTGTACCGAGAGCGGCAGGAACGAGTATTGGCACTGCACCCGCTGCAACAAGGACTTCGCAGACGAAGACGGAGAGGCGGAGGCGGGCGTGCTTGAAATACCTGCCCTCGGGCATACGTTCAAGAACGGCGAATGCACGGTCTGCGGGGCAAAGGAAGCGGAAAAGAAGCCGTCTGCGCTGAAGTGGCTGGCGGTCGCGGCGGGAACGCTTGCGGGCGTGCTGATCGTGGCAGGCGTCATCTGTCTGGTTTCTAAGAAGAAGCGGAGGTAACGGAACATGAAGAAGGCGGTCACGGTGATCGTATGGCTGATCCTCTTTGCGGTGCTTGTGGCGGGGATCGTATTCCTCTACCGCTATACGAACGGGTTCAACGAAGATCTCAAGACATTCTACATCGCCCGCGGCGGGGAGAAGATCCTGACCGAGAAGAGCCATGCGGAGTATGCGGCGGGCGAGAAGGTCCGCTATGACGTCGGCTACACTTTTGACCGCCCGGGTTCCGAGCCGCGGGAGTACAGCGTGAAGATCGTGCCCAACCCCGAAGCGGATTTTGACTTCGAAGCGAACGGCCTGTCTTTTGCCTGGCGGCTCGTAGCGGGGCTGGAGGAGTATTTTTCTTTGCAGCAGGAGGCGGACGGCTTTACCTTCACGGTCCCGGAGGACTACCACAGCATGGCGGACGTCCTCCAAAGCGTCTATGACGGGCAGGAGATCACTCTTGCGGACGATCTTCCCGAAATGCCCTTTCTGCTGCAGGTGAGTTCGTACAACGACGCGGTGCGCTTTGTCATCGCCTTTTCCGTCGTCACCGACACCTTCGGCATTGAGCTTTCCTTTGCGCCCGGCGCGGGCACTTGGGCGACCAACGTAGTTTGTCCCGCTTATGCGAAAGCGGGAGAGGCGGTTTCCTTCTCCTGGGAATGGAGCGGGGAAAGCCCGTATCAGGATCTGAAGGACATTGTCATCAAAACGAAAAGCGGTCTACAGATCCCATGGACTTGGGACGCGGATTATCTGCACAGACAGTTTACGATGCCCGGGGAGAGCGTAACGATCCTTGTTACATACGGAAGAGCAACGCACGGAGGTTGATATGGCGAAACGCGGGAAACAGATCATGAGGAGCTTTGCGGCTTGCATTGCCGCGGCGTTTATGCTGTGCATGGCGGGTCTTTCCGCTATGTACAGCACTTCCGCTGCCGCAGCGAGCGAGTATGCGAGCTTTGACGAAACGCCCATCGAGGACGATATGTCGGACATCGATGTGCTGCAATATCCGAAAGATCCGCTCGGAAAAGCAACGCTTATTTCCTTTCAAGAGTATTGCTATTCGGAGAAAGCATTTTTGCAGGAAGCCTACGGGCTGTATCTGTACGTCTACAACCCCACGGAAAAGGATCTGAAAACAGACGCGCTCGCAAACACGGTGGAAATGGCGACGAAGTACAAGGCGGACGGCTCTCCCGAAGATTACGGGCAATACGCCATGACCGTTTTGGACTGTACGGACAATCACCGTTTCTATAAGTTCAAGATTGCGGCGACATCCTCTCTACGGGCAATGGCGACCGCCTACTCAAAGGCGCATTCGGGAACGCGGCGGTATGACGTTTCGTCGATCCAGCTTTGGGCGAAGGGTGAGAACACGCCTACGGACTACTCCGTATCTCTCACCTATCGTTGGACGGGCTATGCCGAAAACTGCGGCGAGTACACGGGCGAGAAAAGCACGCTCGAGTGTACGGCGGACGACCTCGTAACGCTCGAAATTCCCCTGCACCACACGAACGAAGCGGGCGAAGAAGTTACCAACCAGACCTATTATCGGACGGGAAAATCGTCCCTCGGCGCAAACCATCAATGGCAGATCGACACGGTGTATTTCTCGGTAGACGAGGACGATCTCTTTGACCGCGCCGGCGAGGATTTGGGTATCCTGCAAAAGATCAAGGCGAAGTGGTATGAGTATCAGACCCAACCCATCTATGTGACGTCGAGCAGGGAACTCAAAGAAGCGTTCACCCCCTATATCGGCGTGGATATTTCCTCAATGTCCGAGCAAGACGTATTCGACATCGGCTACGGATTCGGGGACTTTGCAAAGTATGTCGGCGGGCTGAACGGGGACGACGATTGCTTTTATTGGGATTGGGCTTACGCTGTATTTCAAGCACCGTTCTATGTTCAACAGGGACTATTTTACAACGGCTACACCAACAATGTGAGCAAGGTCGTAAACCAAATTGATTGGCTGTTTCAAGTGGAGAACGCAGGCGAAAACAAGGTCACGACGGACGAGCTTTTGTCCTATGCCGAGGACTATTCCAAAAAGCATGGCGCAAGCACCGATCCTTACCTCAAACTGCTTGGGTATAGCGACGCGCTGTTTACGGACGGAACGGCGATTCACGGCGACGGACAGCAAGTGAAGCGCGGGGAGAATGTCATCGAGTTCGACACAGACGCGACGTTTGATTTGAGGAGCTACGACAGCACCCTCACGGGCTGGGACAGGTTCTTGAATTGGTGGTACGGCGTAGATAACGGCACGAAGTGGGAGATCAACGATTTCAAGCCCATCGAAGAAGTCAAGGCAAATGCGATTTCCTCTACATACAGCGACAGCGAAGTGGCAAACGCCTTAAAACTCAACGAGCGGGATGTGTCCGAGTTCAGAACATGGGCGAAGAAAGAGATGACGAACGGAAAGAAGGTCTACCTGTTCCGCTTTGCCGTAACGGACTACACGCAGGAAGTTTTACACGTCCAGCGGCATGGAAATTGTAGCGGGGCGGTGAGTACGACGGAGTATCCCATTTCCTGTGCACAGGAGGCTGTGTTCCTCGGCTTTGAAATTCTGACAGTCACTTACAACAACCAAGGCAAACTCACCGTTATTCCCGTCGTACAGTCGCCCATCCACGTCTTTGACGATGTGGATGTTTTCCTAAAGGAGAAAAATAACGGTGCCACGATAGCCAAGATTATAGCGATCGTACTGCTTGTGATCGTAGCGCTGCTGATCGTTTCCTTTACGCTGAAGGGCATGGACAAGGGCGCGTCGATCATGAAGAAACCGAAAAACAACAAGCGGGAGTAGTGCAATGAAAAAAGAAAAGAAGAAGGCATACGAACCGGGCAAGATCGCAAGCGGCATTTCGGGCGCGCTGAGCTTCGTAGTGGGCCTCGTCATATTCCTTGCGTTTGTGGCGATCGCCGTACTTACCGTGTATCTGGCCGTGAAGGGCGGCCTGTGGATCTGGGAGCAGTAAAGAATGAAAAAGGAAAAGAAGAAGCGGGCGGAGATCGTCAAAAAGACAGCGAAGGGCGTGTATATTGCCGTGGCGATCGCCGTCACGCTCTTTGCCCTTGTTGTGCTTGCGGCGTGGATCTTCGTGGGTGCGCGGCTGTGGGAGGTTCTTGCGCCGCTGTTCCGCGGCCGGACGTTATGATGAAAGGGGGAGAAGAATATCCGATGCGTTTGTTTCTGAGAGTGATCCTATATCTTGCCGTGCTATTCGTGCTCGGCTACGCAGTATTCACAGCTTGCGCTGCAGTGTAGAACGATGAAGAAGAGGGGAGAAAGAAAGGCGCTCCGCGCCGAAAAGAAAGCGGAACGGAAAAGACGCCGTATCCAACGCCGGCATCTCCGTGTACATCGCCGCAGTGTACGGCGGGCGATCCGTTGCGGGAAGCGCTCCGAATGGCGGAGAGCGCACCGTGCGGGGCTGCGCCGTGCAAAATACATCAGCTATCATATACTCTCGGCCGCGATCGTTGCGGGGATCTTTCTGCTCGGGATATTCCGCGCGCCGGGGAGCTTTCTGCGGTTTTGGGAAGCGCTGAGAGATCTTTTCTTCAGTATCGCGGGTTCGCCTACGGTGACCTCGCTGCCCAAGAACATGGTGGAGGGCTTTCCGAGGGCGCTCGAAGAATTCGGGGAGATCGCCAAAACGTTCGGGAGCTTATTCTGTTCAAAGCTGAACTTTTTCGCCTATCTTGAGCTGCTGTGGAAGCTGTTCTCGGATCTTTCTTATGCCCTGCTGTGGGCGCTGTTCCCGCTTCTTACCGTTGTGCTGATCGGCATCCTCTCGTTCCGGAGGACCAACAACAAACACGGGGCGAGGACGAAGCCTCTCGAGATCTTTCTGGCGGTACGGCAGCATGTATTCCTTCCGGTCGGAAAGTACTTGCGCGGGCTTGTAAAATTCTTCGCAAGCAGAAAGAAGTACTACCGAACGAGCGTTCTGCTCCTCTTGTTCTTTCTGAACGTCTACACCGTCCTCCTCGAGGCGTTGGCATATTACATATTCTTCCTGTTCACCGAGGAACTTTCGCTGGGCTTCGGCGTACAGATCGTGAAACTCGCGTATGATCTCTTTCTCGCATTCCGCTACTTGCCGCTGTGGGTGTGGGCGATCGCCGGGCTGAAGCTGTTCGATATGTCACGGAAAGAGATCGGATACCGTCTGCTCGAGAAGTATGAAAACGATATGCGGGCATTCCTCGAGGAGCGTGGGGTAAACATGCTGATCTGCGGCCCGCCGCGCACGGGAAAGACGACGACCCTCGTGTCGATCGTGAAGAGCCTTGCCGCGACTGCCCGTAAAAACGCCAAAAAGGGGATGCGCGACATCGAGCAAAAATTTCCCGACTTCCCTTGGATCGTTCTCGAGCAAATGATCCGCAAAGATTACGGCCGGCGGCGCTTCCGCAACCTCTATCACCTGCGGCAGTGGACGGACGGGATGATCCAAAATGCGAAAAGCGGCGGCAAACGGTGGCTTCGGACCTTGAGGAAACATTACCGCTCATGCTGTGCGGTGCGGTTCGAATATCCGCTCTTCAATTATGACACGGAGCATTTCAGGGTGACCTATAAAAGCGCGCTCGGCGTCGATACCATCGAAGAATGTCTGAGGGACTATGCACAGCTTTACTTGATATACATACAGCCGATGCTCATCCTATCGAACTTCTCCGTGCGGTCGGACGACGATCAGATCGATCTGGGGAACTTCCCCGAATGGCGGGATGATTTCTTCCGCCACGATCCCGATCCGCCCGGCGCGTCGAAGTTTTCGAAGATCCTCAACCAGGACCTCATCCGCCCGGGGAAACAGGTGGACCCGGGGTGCGAATACAAGGACTGCTTCGAATTCGGCATTCTGGCCGAAACGGAGGTGGGCAAAGAGCGCGGCAACCAATTCAGCCACAGCGGGATGAGCGCAGCAAGCCCGGATGCGAATGTGCTCAACGACCAACGGGACAACCTGTTCAAGCTCATGGGGCATCTCGGCACGGTATACAATATTCCCTTCGCGCGTTATGTGGGGGATGAGCAGCGCCCTGGGAGCTGGGGCGCAAACGGCAAGGAACTCTGCGACGTCATCACGATCCGCGAGCGCTGCCGTGACAAGATCGTGATGCCGTTCTTTGCGTTCGGAGAGCTATTGTATCTCATGACGTCAAAGCTCTTCGGGGAAGGCTATTATGATCCGGTCCGTTTGCGGCGCGGCGACACATCGCTTCTGACCTATCTGCTGATGCACCTTTGCGGCAAGATCTTCGACCACTACCGCTACATCCGCGACAAGTTCGGCGGGCATTTCAACAAGGTAAATGTGGAGCAGGCAATGAAGCAGGACGGCGATGGTGAAGCGCTGAGCAAGTCGAAGCTCTTCATCGCAAACGCAAAGGTATATGCCAAGACATTCCGCACGGCGGGCTGGAAACCGTTCATGGAACAGCGCGCGGCGAATAGCGCGTGCGGGCTTGAGGACGTTCCGTCCTACCACGGGCTTGACCCTTACCTCGATGAGTTTCTGGAACAGCGCAGCTACTTCTTTATAGAGCTTCTGAAGAGCTTCAGCGGGCAAGAACAGGAGCGCGCGCTCGATCTGCTCGTCCGCACGCTTACGCAGTTCTATCATGACGCGGAGGAGCAGTTCGACAAGAAGACCGCGCAGGGCCTGCTCGAAGAATTGACGGAAGCGCTGCCGAAGATCACGGAGGGCGATAACTTTGCCCAGATGAAACAGCGGCTCGCAAAGAAGCGCGAAATTCTGATCGCAGAGGCACGAAAGAAGTGGAGCGAGAAGCAGGAGAAGAAAGAGAAAGGTGAAAGCGAGAAGGGCAAAAAACAAGCCGAAAAAGCGGCTGCCGCGACAGACTGAGGGACCCGCGCGCGGAGAGTGCGGCTCTAACAGGACAAGAGCCGTATACATTTCCCGCGGCGGCAGTGGAGCTTAGACCGACGTGTGGGAATGCACGCCCCTTGTGGGCGGGCTGACCAACGGCGGGCAAGATGCACTGCCGCCGCGGGGTATGGGCGGCGAACGCTCCTGATGATGCCGAACCGCATGAGCGGTCTGAAAATTTTTCCCGGAGCGCAGCGTATGGGGAAAATTTTCAGTCGGTCAAAGGGCCGCCCGAAACGCTTCGGCGCAAGCGGCAGGGGGGATAGCAAATGTGTGTGAAAGCGATCGTGATCGATCCGAATGCAAAAGAAATACATCTTCGGCTGCTCGCTGCAATGTTCGGCGGCGAAGCGGCCGCGGTGCCCAAGCGCGTAAAGTTCGCCGAACTTGCGGCACAGCTCCATGTCCATGTGGACACGGTGCGCTACAACGTGCGCAAGCTCGTGGATCTCGGATACATCGTTTCCCTGGGTAAAGACGTCGGCTACAAACTCACGCAAAAAGTCGTGTTCATGCAGAGCGCATAAAGAGGAAAATCATGAAGCTCGTAACGATCAAAAACAAATTCATCTTCAAGCCGATATCGGAAGCGCAGAAAAATAAGTATAAGCCCGAGCAAGCGCATATCTACGCCGCCTATAAGGACAAGAAGAGCAAGCAGACCCGCCTCATCCAGATGACGCACGTCATCGAACCGAGAAAGCAGGCGGATATCAAGAAGGGCAACCTTCTTATGGTCAAGCTCCCCAACGTCGATATGCCCTCCGGGGTAAAACGTGAATATTTTGTCAAAGACGCCAAGGGCGCACTGATCGATCTCAAGAAGATGGAGGCAAAGAATATCGAAACGAAGTCAGGGAAAGCGACCTACGTTAGTAAGTCGCTTGCAAACAAGATCACAGATTTTGCGAAAAAAGAGCGCCAATAAAAAAGAAACGACGTAGGTTCTGCCTACGCCAAAAGAAACCAATGGGACGTCCTGTTTACTTTAGCTAATGCTATTATATGCAATTCCACGGGAATTGTCAAGCGAATTTGAAAAAAATTTAGAGGAGGGAAGAGAATGAAAACGATCGGAGAATTGAAGGACAGGTTCGAAGCGCTCATCGGAAAGCATGTGAGGCTCGTTCTGGTAAGTTTTCCGCAGCTGCACTATGAGGGGATCCTCGAGCGTTGCGGAAGGGCGGGCATCCCGTATATGATCCGTATGAGCGGCGGAGGATGTTTTCTCCCGCACGAGAAGCTCCGTGTAAGCGAGCTTTGCGAGGTGGCGTGAATGAAGGGCAATGTCAAAGAACTGGCGGAAGCGCTCTTTCATCTCGCGCAGGTCTATGAATTCTGCGCAGCGTGCGAGGATTTCACAGATAATCTCTACAAAGACGTTCTCCTCGAGCTTGCGGACAAGCTCATCAATCGCTTGCGCGGCGCTCTCACGCGCCCGCTCTAAGAAGAAGGTATCACAATGGCAATGCTGAAAGCCCAACCGAATATCCCTCAAGTCAACGTCCCGGACGAGGACGGCTATTTGCGCGTTCCTTACGAGTTCTGTAAGTCGGCGAAACGTTTCTCCGATTGCCTTGTGCGATCGCTCATCTATTCGTTCTCCTGCGTGAAAGGGAAACCGGAGGCGCGCTGTGCGATGTCGTTCAGCGAGATGCAGACAAAGCTGCACTATTCGAGATCCACGGTCAATGCGGCCATCCGTGCCGCCACGAAGAGCGGGGCCTTCAGCCAAGACAAATCGAACCGTTTCCGTGCAAGCTATAAATACCTTCCCGCGGAAGAGGAGGACGAAACCTCCGAGGCCCCCCGGCAGACGCTGCCCTCATTTACGGTAGAGTTTTATCTTTTACATACGCAGTTCATCGGGAAAGACGGTGTGCCTGCCTATCTGCCCAAGAGTGCGGTGGCCGTTCTCGGCCTGATCAAAACGCATCATGAGAACGGCGGGTTCAAAGGCTCCGACAGAAAGATCGCGCGGACGCTTGGCTACACGTCCAAGACGGTACGCAAGGCGATCAAGCTGCTCTTGGGGCTTCAGCTCATCTTTCGCCCGAAAGAAGCGCGCGGGATCAACGGGGCAAAGCTCAGTTCCTATATCCCGAATGAGAGGGCGCTGCGCAAAGCCAAACGCGCCTTTGAAAGGGATGCGGGGAATTCTTCGCGGAGAAAAACTGCGGAGGAAATGCGGATCGAGCGCGAGGGGTATTATTCCCGCCTTCAGACGGCCGAGCGGGACCGCGTAGAGAAGTTAGAGAATGAACTGAAAGCCGACAGCCGCTACTTCGAACTCGACCGCCGGCGCAAGCAGCTTGAGATCGAAACGGCAAAAGCGGAGGTATTTGCACCTCTCCGCCTGCCCGGGCTTCAGAGAGAGCTTGCCGATGTCTATACCGAGCGCGCCCGGCGCATGGCACAGCTCGGGTTCTCCGAAGAGGATCTGAAGCCGAAGTTCCTCTGCGCTGCGTGTGAGGATACGGGCTTCCGCAAGAGCGACGGCAGAATGTGCGATTGCTTCCGACGAGGAGGGCAGACATGAAAGCATTCCCGTTGAACTCCAGCCGAACTGAATAGCTGACAGAAAGAGTGGGGCGCCGCTCTTTTCGGCGTATCAAAAAGGGCGCGTGGAACTCCCTTGCCGGCCGCATCGGCAGGGGAGTTTCTTTATGGAAAAAATACTGTACGATTTTTCAGACTTTCAAGGTATGAAAGATACCTCGCCGGCGGTATAAAAAGTCACCGTGAGTGGTAGCAAAAGTCGCGCAGTTATTTATACCTATATATACTTACTCATAAAGATAAGCGGCACCGCGGAATGGGTGCCGCCGGGTCCAAGCGGTGCGGCGCGCGGCGCCGCCGTCATCGGAAGCCTGGAAGAAAGGAAGCCGCCTCCCGGCGGCTTGAAATTTAAGAAGGACATTTTTTGGGGGAAGGGAGAAACTTTTTTGGGGGAAAAAGAATTGAAAAAAGCAAAAATAAGGCAATTTTAACGATTTTATAGAAAAAACGGGGCATAACCCCGTTTTTGCATGGAGCAGGAAACGGGAGTCGAACCCGCCGGAACCAGCTTGGGAAGCTGGCGCCATACCGCTAGGCGATTCCTGCATCGTCTTTATTATAGCAAAGTCCAAACGGTCCTGTCAAGGCAAAACGCCCGCTTTTTGTGCGCTTTTTTGCAATTTTCTGCCGCAGCTTTTTATCTTTCTCGGCCGCCCGCCCACAATTTATTGGATAGCTCTCCACATCTTCTACACGAACGGTCACGGTTCGACAAACTTTCTGTGAATTCGTCTTAAAAATTTTGTTATATTCTTTTTGCGAAAGAAAAACAGAGGAGGTGGCGCCATGAAGGAAATTACGCTTGCGGACATGGTAGGGGAGATCAAGGACATGCTCTCCGTCTGTTTTGAGGGCAAGATCCTCGAACAAAATGCCTGCATCTGCATGATCCTTCCGGACGGACAGCAATTCAGCGTTCTTGTGCAAGAAGAGGCCGCTTGATCTGCCGTGCGGGGGCCATACATTATGAAAAAAGCGTAATAGAGGGGCACCGAGGAAAAACCAAAGAAAGGGACGGTTCCGCAGCCGGACGAGGCGGAGCCGTCTTTTTTGCCCGTTCCGCGGGGAAGGAGCGAGCTTCGGCAGCGGAAATTTTTTCGCAAAAAATTCATAAAATAAAAGAAAAACGCTTGCTTTCTCCGTTTGAATGTGGTACTATAATCAAGCAAGTCGGAAGTTTAGCTCAGTTGGGAGAGCATCTGCCTTACAAGCAGAGGGTCGGCGGTTCGA
>CANQWX010000022.1 GCA_947627665.1 uncultured Clostridia bacterium | reverse complement strand
TCCGCCTTCTGCGCCACGAGAAAAGGCACCCAAAGGTGCCAAGAAGTAGGGTAGAGGGATGCAAGGCGGGATTTTCTTCGCTTCGCTCGAAAGCTTCGTCGGCGGCGTGCAACGGGGAAGACCGATATCTTCCGTAACCGCCTCCTCGCGCGAACCCGCGACGACCTCGCGTTTCCACTTTTTCCGCCTTCTGCGCCACGAGAAAAGGCACCCAAAGGTGCCTTTCCGTGGCGCAGAAGGCGGGATTCGAACCCGCGCTACCATTCACTGATACTACTCCCTTAGCAGGGGAGCCCCTTGAGCCTCTTGGGTACTTCTGCATGTTCACGAAAAATCTTTTGCTGCGCAAAATCTTTTTCCGTGAGGAAATTTACTTGTTTGTTTTAACGTTTTTGTCCTCTTTTTCGCCTTGCCTTACAAGAAGCCGCAGGTATGCGGCAAATTGTGTCGCGCAGCGAAGAAGCGTGGTTCTTCTCGCGCAAAAAAAATTATCTTTCACGAAAAATCTTTTGCTGCGCAAAATCTTTTTCCGTGAGGAAATTTACTTGTTTGTTTTAACGTTCTTGTCCTCTTTTTCGCCTTGCCTTACAAGAAGCCGCAAGTATGCGGCAAATTGTGTCGCGCAGCGAAGAAGCGTGGTTCTTCTCGCGCAAAAAAATTATCTTTCACGAAAAATCTCTTGCTGCGCAAAATCTTTATCCGTGAGCAAATTTCTTTACGCATTCCATCATAGCATAAATTTTTCCGATTGTCAAAGTATATTTCCCCCAAAAATAAAAAAATCGAAAAAATTTCCGCCGTACTCTTGCAGGCGTTCAAAAAATATGATAAACTATTTCCGAAAAGGAGAAACATATGAATATCTGGCACGATATCGACCCCAAGCGGATCGCCCCCAAATCCTTCGAGGCGCTCATCGAGATCCCCAAGGGCTGCAAGGCAAAGTACGAGCTTGACAAGGAAACGGGGCTTTTGCGCCTCGACCGCGTTCTCTACACGTCCACGGTCTATCCTTCCAATTACGGATTTATCCCGCGCACGCTCGCCGAGGACGGCGATCCCTTGGACGTGCTCGTTCTCTCGGGGGAAACCATCTATCCCATGACCCTCGTGTCCTGCTATCCCATCGGCGTCATCAAGATGATCGACGGCGGCTCTTTGGACGAGAAGATCATTGCGATCCCCCACAAGGACCCCACCTATAACGATTACTACGACATCAAAGAACTGCCCAAACACGTCTTTGACGAAATGATGCACTTCTTCGAGGTGTACAAGTCCCTCGAGCACAAAAAGACGACGGTCAAGGAGATCGCCCACCGCGACGACGCCATCGAGATCATCGAAAAGTGCATCGGAATGTACCGCGAAAAATACGGCAAGTAAGCCGCCGATAGAGGGAAACACCATGAAGATCGTCTTTTTCGGGGACTCCGTCACCGAGTCCAACCGCAACCTTTCCGACCCGTATGACCTCGGCGAGGGCTATGTGAAGCTCGCCGCGGGCAAGCTGAGGCTGCTCTATCCCGACGCCGAATTGGAACTTGTCAACCGCGGCGTGGGCGGGGACCGAACAGCGGAACTTCTCGCGCGGGTACAGCGGGACGTCGTGGAGGAACATCCCGACATCGTCGTGCTCGCCGTCGGGATCAACGACGTCTGGCACCGCTTCCTGCTGCCGGGCAGCGGGAGGGGGGTCACCCTTGAGGAGTTCGCCGCGAACTACGGCCGCCTCGTGGAGATCATCAAGGGCACGGGTGCGCGGCTCCTTCTGCTCCAGCCCTTTGCATTGAATATGGACGACAAGGCCCGCCTCCGTCCCTGGCTCGGCCAATTCAACGGGGCGATCGCGGAGATCGCCGCGCGCGAAAAGCTCACGCTCATCCCGCTCGACGAGATCTTCCGCGGGCTGACGCAGGACATCGCGCCTTCGCAGTTCACCGTGGACGGCGTGCATCCCACCCACCGCGGCTGCCGCTACATCGCCGATCCCGTCATCAAGGAGCTGAAAAAATATCTATGAAAAAATTGCTCGTCGTTGTGGATATGCAGGCGGATTTCGTCACGGGCGCGCTCGGCACCCCCGAGGCGCGGGAGATCGTGCCGCGGGTACAAGAACTCGTGCGGGGGGCGGCGGAGGTTGTCTACACCGCCGATACGCATGGGGAGGACTATCTGCTGACGCAGGAGGGGCGGCGGCTGCCCGTTCCCCATTGCAGAAAGGGCACGGCGGGCTGGGAGATCCTGCCCGAAGTGTATCGCACGGGCGCAACGGTCTTTGAAAAACCCGCGTTCGGCAGCCCCGCGTTGGCGGAATACGTCAAGGAGGGGGGCTACGGCGAGATCACGCTGTGCGGCGTGTGTACGGACATCTGCGTGGTGAGCAACGCCCTTTTGATCAAGGCGGCGCTGCCCGAGGCGGAGGTGCGGGTCGTTTCTTCCGCCTGCGCGGGGACGTCGCCCGCACGGCACGAGGCAGCGCTTCTGACGATGGAGAGCTGCCAGGTGACGGTATTGCGCCCCGCGAAACGGGAAAGTTAGCGCGGAGGGCGCCGCGGAAGTTCCGCAGAGCCTTTCGGGGGAGGAGGAGATGACCAAAAAAGAGCGGCGCGAACAGGACAACAGGCTTTTTGAGATCTATTGCGGCATGCTGTTCAACAGCATGCGCTTCTCGGAGGGGGAACCCGTCCCCCTGTTTTATCATTTCAGCTGCCCCGAATTCGCCGTCCTGCGCAAGAAATACGGGCTGGAAAAGATCGCGGGCAAGGGGAGCGAATTTCCGATGGCGCTCCGCCTCTGCCGCTGGCTGGCGCCCAATCTTCTGCACGAGGGGGACTTCTCGCTCACCGAGGCGCAGAACATGCCCCACAACGCGCTCGCCCTGCTCGAATACGCCTTCGGGCGGCGGGACCGCGGGCTGAACTGCGCCTGCAAGGCGAAGATCCTCACGGAGTGCTGCCTTTCGCTCGGCATTCCCGCGCGGCGGGTGGGGCTGTATCCCAATTCTCCCTACGACATCGACAACCACGTCGTCACCGAAATTTACGACAGGCGGTTGGGCCGCTGGTGTATGCTCGACCCCACGACGGGCGGGTATTTTACGGAGGGCGCAGGCCCGATCTCCTGCCTTGCGATGCGCGCGGCGCTCGCGGAGCGGCGGGGAAGCGCCGTTCTGCCCCGCCAGCGGGAGGGCGACCTTGCCGCGCTGCGCGAAAAGAACGCGGGCTGGAACCTGTACTACGCCAAGAACTGCTACTTCTTCACAGTGGAAACGGTGTCGGGCTTCGGCACGGGCACGGCGCGCGACGCCTACTATGTGCCGCTGGGTTTCGACTGCCACGCGCGGGAACTGCGCAACAACGATTTTCTCGCGGAGAAGGCGCGCGAATGGGGCTGGGACGAGGCGGCGGCGGAGAAGATCGCCCGCTGGCGGTCCGACCTCGAAGCGCGTGAGCCGCTCGTCGGCTCCTCCGCGCTCTGGAACGCTCCCTCTCCGCGTTAGTCTTGCGCAAAAAAAGCCGCGCGCCCGAAAACGGAACGCACGGCTACCCACAGTGAGGATGAGCAATTTTCTCTATTATACAGCCGAAAGTCGGGAATGTCAACTGTTTGCAGTATAATTATTTATTATATCATGCATAAATTTATATTCTTGCTCCCCCGAAAGGGACCTGCTCCGCCCGCCGCGGGGCGTTTTTTTATGCGCTTTTCAGCAGTTTGACCGTGAGCACGGTCATGTCGTCGGCGGCGGCGCCGCGGCAGCGGGAGAGGGCGTTCTGCAAAATTTCTTCGGCGAGGGACTGCGGATTGACGGGCCTGAGCGCGCCGAGGTAGCCGTAAAGTTCCGCCGAGGAGCCGTAGGCGGAGGTCACGCCGTCGCTCATGAAGAGGAGGAAGTCGTTTTCGCCGAGCTTGGCGCGCATGGTGGCGGGGCGGACGGCGTCGAGCATGCCGATGGGCAGGGACTGTCCTTCGAGCACCCTGAGTTCCTCTCCCGAGAGGATGAAGCCGATGGGGGAGCCGATCTTGACGATGTCCGCGTCCCCCGTGCCGAGGTCCACTGCGGCGAGATCGAGGCAGGAGAAGCTCTCCTCGGGCGGGTAGGCGATGAGGCGGTTGACGGTCGAGAGCACGGTGTCGGAGGGCATCTTCGCCTTGTAAAAGCTCTCAAGCAGGGAGAGGGTGCGGTCGGAGATGTCGCGGGCGTTCTCGCCGCTGCCCATGCCGTCGGAGAGGGCGACGAGGAAGCGCCGCTCGTCGATGCGGAGGATGGAATAGGCGTCCCCGCAGGCGGTCTCCCCCTGTTTGGGGCGACAGGCGATGCCGAATGCCGCGTCGAAGGGGGGCTTGCGTTTGAGCAGGAAGCACGCCCTGCCCGCCGCGAGGGGGATCTTCTCCGCAAGCGCCAGCGGGGTGCCGAGCGCCTTTCCCGCCACGGCGCAGAGGGTCTTTCCGTCCGTATCGGGGGAGAGGGTCATGCTCACCGTGAGGGTATCTCCCTCGCCGTAGACAAAGATCTCCGAGCTGATGATGCCGTTTTGGGCGAGGGCGCGGGAAAGTTGGCTCTCTCCCTCGGAAAAGACATATTCCTCGCTCTGTTCGAGGGCGATGTCGCGGAGGATCTCGCTCACCCCGTGCGCCTGTTCGGCGAGGAGCTGCCGTCCTTCGCGGGCGCTTTGCAGATCTCTTGCCGCCGTGCGGTAGCTGGCGAGCAGTTTGTTGCAGGCGAAGAGAAGCCCCGCCGCGTTGCCGCACTGCGCGCTCACGCCCGCGGGCAGGTCCACGAGGCTCACCTGTCCCTTGGCATAGCCGATGGCGATGAGTTTGTCCAGCCCCTCGCCGACGTTCTCCGCCTCGCAGCGGAAGCGCCCGGGGCAGTCGCGGCAGAGGGTGGAAGTGAGTTTTTCGCGGAGGAGCAGGGCGGAATTGTCCTCGGGCAGATCGCCGAGGAAGGCGCCCTCGATCTCGCGGAAGAGCGCGGACACTTCGTACAGCCGCTCGCCCACGGCGCGGCGGTTGCGGTTGATGGCAACGCGGGGCAGGGCGTTTTCGCGGTAGAAGAGGAGGCTCTTTTTCACCTGCGCATAGAGGCGGGAGGGGAAGAGGAGGGTGACCGCCACGGCGACGGCGCAGGGCAGAAGGGAGAGGAAGATCTGCATGCCGTCCGCAAAAAATCCCCCGCCGAGGAGGGTCGCGCCGAGATAGGCGAGCACGAACGCCCCCGCGGAGGCGTACTTCCCGTAAGGAGAGAGGAGCACGGCGGCGCAGGCATAGACGGCGTAGAGGGCGAGGGGCAGGACGCTTCCGCTCGCAAGGCAGGGGGGAAGGGAGAGCGCGACGGCGAAGGGCACGGCGGCGGAACCCGAAAGGAGCACGGAACCCGAAAGGAGCACGGCGAGGGCGGCGCAGGCATAGGCGGTCTGCCCGAGGGCGCCGCATACGCCGAGTCCCGCCACCAGCCACAGCAGCAGAAGCTCCCCGAGCTGCCCCGCCGAAAGACGGCAGCGGAACACGCGGGAAAGCAGGGAGGATAGCCCGCCCTCGAAGCAGACGGAGAGGAAGAAGAGGGCGGTGGCGATCACGAGCTTTTGCAGCAGCGGGGAGAAGGGCAGGATCTCATAGCCGCTGTGCGGAAAGAGAAAGACAAAGGGCAGCTGCGCGAGCACGAGATAGATGAGGCGTTCGAGGCGCATCTGCCGTCCCAGCTTCTTGTACAAGGTGAAGAGGAGGAGCAGATAGGCGGCCTGGACGGCGGCGGCGAGGGAGGCGTAGGCGCTCAGCGCGGCGGAGGAGGCGATGAGGTAGCCCGCGCTCATCAGAAGGGGGTCGAAGCCGCAGCCGAGGGCGGCGTAAAAGAGGGGGAAGGCGCACAGCTCGTGCTGCGGCAGCGCAAAGTTCATAAAGATCATGGCGGCAAAGAGCGCCGCATACTGTCCCGCCGCCTTCAGGGAAAAGGGCGGGAGCTTGGGTCTGGGGAATTTCATTTTGTCACCTCGCGGGGTTTTTGTTCCATTATAAATGGCAGCGGCACGCGAGGCGGCGGATATTCCGTCTTTGTTTGTCGAAGCGGGGAGGATACGGGCGGGCGCCGCTCCCCCGCAAAAAAATTTTTTCGAAAATTTTCGGAAAACCCCTTGACAAACGCAAAAACTATGTTATAATGAAGTCAGAAAAGGGAAAGAGGCTCACAAAAAATGTTAATTTCCCACAAGGAGACCACTCCAATGGACAGGAAAGCCTAAGATCACAGAGCATGCCTTACGAAAAGAAACGGAAAAGTTCCTATCGCAGGGTGATCGGTGAGGAGGTCAGGTCACCGCAAACGTCATAACGGGAGGTACAACGTTATGAAAGATCTCGGATGCTTGAAGATCAAGTAAAGGGAGGACACACCGATGTACAACCGTACCGAAGGGGCGGAAAGGAAATAAGACGGCGGACCGAATGCGCGGAGCAGGACATGCCGCAAGGGGAACGATCCCCAAACAAAAGCCGTAACTCCCCGCGAAAAGCAAAAACGCCAGACGCGGCTGCCCCATACAACTGAATGAACAACGCCCTCCATGTGCGCATGGGGGGCGGTTTTCTTATTTCATCGACTTCACGTCCGTCACGATCTCGGGGCGCACGGTGTCGAGCAGGTAGTCTTTCCACTCGCGGTATTTTTTCAGGGAGCTGCGGTACAGGCTCTTTTTGAGTTCGAGGAAGTCGCAGCCCGTCTGTTTGCAGTTTTCAAAGAGGGCGCCGAGATACCCTTCGAGCACCTTGTTCGCGTCCTCGAGCACCGCGGGGGAAACGACGTCCGAGGAGATGTCCTCGATGGGCGCGGCGGTGCCGCGGCAGCAGAGGCGGCAGGTGACGTCCACCGAGAGCTTGGCGGTGGGCGTGCCCTTCATGTCGAGGGACACCCCGCCGCTGTTCCGCATGACGGTCAAAGTCACGGCCTGCCCGTTCTCCTGCGCGGAGAAGGTCCCCGCAAACACGTTCCCCTCCAAAAGGGAGAGCGCCAGCGTCTGTTCGGCGGGGAGCTTTCCCACCATTTTCCCTTTGAGGAAGAGCGCCGTTTCCTCCGCGGTGTAGATCTGCTCTTCGGCGCCGCCCGAACTTCCCGAACTTCCCGAGGAGCCGCCCGAGCCGCCCGAAGAGTCCCCGCCCGCTTCCGCGCCCTTTTGGGGCGCCATCTTCACGAAGGGGAGATAGCTGCTCTCCGAAACGCCGTAATAGCCGATGGCGAAGTCTTTCAGGGTGTTGGTGAGCACCTTGCCCGACTTTTCGGCGGCGTCCGAGAAGAGCTTTTCGATGGCGAGCGACGAGGCGTCGTCGATGGCGCTTTGGGAGGTGAGGAGCTTCTCCGCGCTTCCCTCGCACACGGCGAGCAGGCAGTTATCGGGCATGTACTCATTGCGGAGAAAGTAGTTCAGATAGGCGATGACGTCCTCCTGCACCGCCTCTTCGCCGAGGAGGATGAGATCGCAGAACACGAGCTTGGGGACCCAGCCTGTCTTGCCGAAGAGGGCGGTGATGCAGTCGGAAACGGTCGGTCCCTCCGTGGTGATGTTCACGCTCGAGGTGCCGCCCTGCGCGCGGTCGGTGCCCTTGGGCACGGCGATCTGCGAGGTGACGGAGAAGCCGTTTTCCGTCTTGTCGATGCCTGCGGCGACGATCACGGCGGTCTTTTGGATGTCCACCAGCCCGAAGTCGTTGGAGAAGAAGGAGAAGAGGATCGCCGCGAGCAGGAGCAGCCACAGCTTCATCGGGACGGTATTCCAGAACTTACGCGCTCTCATGTTTCCTCCCTTTCAGCGGCAGCAGCAGCGGGGGCAGGAGCAGGGTAAAGACGGGGAAGAGCCAGAACGCCTGCTCGGTCACGGCGCGCATCACGTCGCCGAAGCGGTAATCGAAGAGATAGACGAGCAAGAAGTATATTCCCGACAGCCCCACCGAGAGCAAAACGGGCAGGGCGGCGGGCCTGCCGAACGCCTGCAAGACGCTCTCGATCGCCCCCGTCAGGGGCAGGGCGGTGTAGAACGCCGCCACGAGGGAGAGCAGGAAGATGAACAGATAATCCGCCCTGCCGAGCACGGTGAAGCCCGAAAAGTACTTGCTCGTCTTGGTAAAGGCGAAGAGCTGGTTCAAGGCGGTGCCCTCGAAGATGCCGTAGAAGGTGATGAGGAAGAGGACGACCGCTGCGCCGCCCCCGAGGTAGCACAGCGCACCCTGCCACGCCATATTCTTTTTGTATTCGATCTTGCCGAGCATCATGAGAAGGAGCGCGGCGTCGAAGAACCACGCGAAGGAGCCGGCAAAGCCGCGGGCGATCGCCGCGGGACCCGAGGCGCCCACGGGCAGGACCGCACCGAAGTCCGCGTTGCCCGCCGAAAAGACCATGACGCCCGCAAATCCCACCGCCGCGATGGGGGCGAGCAGGTCAAAGATCCGCCCGTAACTGGCGAGCGGCTTGCTGCACAGGTAGGCGGAGAAGAGGAAGAAGGGCGCGAAGGAGAGGAGGGAGGGCAGGGTATCGTAGAACACGCCCTGCACGAAGAGCTTTTCCTCGAGCAAAGGCAGCAGCCCCGCAAAGAGGAGAAACGCCCCCACGAGTAGCACGCACACCTTGCCCGCGATCTTGCCGAGGCAACCCGAAAGAAGCTCGTACAGGCTCTTTCCGCGCTTTGCGAGGAGAAGGACGCAGAACACCGCCGCCGCTTGCAGCAGGAACTGCGCCAGCGCGGGCAGCCAGAGGTCGTTGCCGCAGACGCGGGCGAGCCGCGCGGGCATGACGATGAGTTTGCCGACGGGCGCCATGAAGGCGAGGAAAAAGAAGAGCTGGCGGCGGGAGATCTTAGTCATGGCCGAGCCTCCTCTTGTTCTTGCTCTTGAGGGTGCGCGGGCGCAGGCCGAGGGAGCCGAGTTCGTACTTCACGAGGCTGTCTTTCAAGTCCCTTCCCACGAGGGGCGCGAAGGGCGCGAGCGCGGGCGCGCCGAGATTTTCCGCCGTCACGAGATAGAAGAGCACGAACGCCGTCGCAAGGATGATGCCGTAGGTGCCTACGCTGCCCGCCACGAGGAGCATGACAAGACGGAGCACGCTCGTCTGCTCGATGAGGTTGGGCACGGCGTACAGCCCGATCCCGCTGAAGGCGATGATGATGATCGCGGGGGTGGACACAAAGCCCGCGGAAACGGCGGTTTCGCCGAGGACGAGCGCTCCCACGACGCTCAGCGCCATGCCCACATACTTCGGCATGCGGATGCTCGCCTCGTTGAGCACTTCGAGCACGAAGAGGACGAGGAGCATCTCGAGCGAGGGGGAGAGGGGGATGTCGCGGATGCTTCCCGAGATGGTCATGAGCAGTTTGACGGGGAAGAGTTGCAGCTTAAAGAGCTGCGCCGCGATGTAAAAGGCGGGCAGATAGATGGCGACGAGCAGGGCGAGCAGCCGCAGCAGGCGGGTGAAGGTCGCGCGGTAGGAGGGCACGAAGTAATCCTCACTCGACTGGAAGTCCTCGATGAGAAGATAGGGCGCGGTGAGGGCGATGGGGGAGCCGTCCACGAGGATCCCCACCCTGCCCTCGGCGATCTTCGCGCAGAAGATGTCTGGCTTTTCCGTCGTCCCCACCTGTTTGAGAAGGGAGCGGGGACGGGCGGAGAGGAAGTGGGTGAGATAGGAAGAATCGGGCACGATGTCGATGTCGATCGCCCCGAGTTTTTTCTTCACTTCGTCCACCGTTCTCTGCACCGAGGTGCCCGCAAGATAGCACACGGCGACGTAGGTCTGCGAGCGCCGCCCCACGTTGAGGAAGTCGATCTTCAGCTCGGGCGTTTTCAGGCGGCGGCGGACCAGCGAAGTGTTGATCTTGATGTCCTCGATAAATCCCTCCCGCGGGCCTTTGACGGCGACGTCGGTGGACGGTTCGGCGATCGCCCGCACGAACACTTTTTTGGTGCCCGTGATGATCCCCTCGTCCATGCCCTCCCAAAGGAGCACAGGGTTGCCCGCGAGGATCTCTTCGGAGAGTTTTTCAAGGTCGCTCTCGGTGCGTACCTCGGGGGAGGTGATGCGCTTTTTGACGCTCTCGGCAAAGAGTTCCCCCTCGTAACGGAGAAGGGGGCGGACCACCTGTTCGCCGAGGAGTTCTTTGTCGGTGATGGGGTCGGCGAACAGCGCCGCAAAGCCGACGCCCTTTGCCGACGTAAATTCAAAGGTGAGGATGTCCTCGGCGGGCAGGAGCTTTTTGAGCGCGGCGACATCCTTTTCGAGAGAACCCGAAATTTTCATAGCACAAGTATGGGAGACCGCCGCATTTTTATGCGCCTTGTCCCCCCACCCGATGGAGAGGGTTCTACTACCACCCTCTCCGTGGGGGTGGAGCGGCGCCGTGCTCTCAACAGCCCAGCGGGCTGTGAGGGGCGCCGCGACAGGAGGCGTGGCCTCGCCGATGGGTTTTGGCGGTCCTGCCGCCAAAACGGGTAGGGGTGTGGGGCGCGTATTTCTTGGCTGCCCCTTGAGGGGGAGCTGTTGAGCGTAGCGAAACTGAGGGGGTGTTATTTACGCCACCCCTTCCGTCTTGCCGCCGTTGCGGCAATCCACCCACCCCTCGAAGGGGTGGGCAAGTATTACCCCCTCCGCGGGAGGGGGTTTCTGCGGCGGCTTTGCTCATTTACATCATCATTCTCATTATCATTATCATTCTTGAAAGCATTTGCTTTTTTTGCTTTATCATCTACATTCTCATTCTCATCTTCATTATCATTCTCATTATCATTCTTGAAAGCATTTGCTTTTTTTGCTTTTTTGTTTCTTCGGCGCAAAAGGGGACGCGCGCGTTATTTGCTTGCAATTCTCCATATATTGTGTTATAATAAAGAAAACCAAACAAAAGAACGGTATTTTGTATGGATAAAACTTTCGGAAAATGGATTTCCGCGGCATGGTTGCTTGCGGCGCTTTTGTTTACGGCGGGACTTTTCGGCTTGTTTTCTCCGCGCGGGCGGACCGCTGCGGCGGACGCTACGGACTCTCCGGACGGGGAAGACGGGGAACCTGCGGTCGCCCTTGTGGGCGAACGGGAATATTCCTCCTTCGGGGAAGCCTTCGGCGCTTGGGGGGAGGGAGCGACGCTCACCCTCCTTTCCGACGTGCAAACGGATAGCTCTCTCACCGTTTCGGGGAGCGGCATGACCCTCGCGCTCGGGGACCACACCCTCTCTCTCGGCGGGGAGAGCGGCTCCGTGCTCAAAGTCGAAGGCGGGCTTACCGTGACGGGCGGCAAGATCGCGGGCGGCAAGGCGGAACAGGGCGGCGGGATCTACGTCGATTCCCGCGGCAGCCTTCTGCTCGAAGATTGCGAAGTTTCGGGCAACACCGCCACCAAGGACGGCGGCGGGATCTACGTCACGGGCAAGCTCACCCTTGCGGGCGGCGCCGTGGTAGAAGGAAATACCGACGGCAACGGCGGGGACAGCAACATTTTCCTCTCCCCGGGAAATAAGATCGCCCTCAACGGCTTTACGGGACGGGCGGGGGTCACGGTCATCTCCCCCGAGGATCCCTTTGCGGCGGAGGACGAAAACAGTTCGGGCGTCTTTACGGCGGACGACAAGCGCTATGTCGCCGAGGGCGGCAGCCTGATCCTCGCGCCCCTTGCCTCCGTCGAGGCGGTGTACACGGGCGGAAAGGTCTTTCCCACCACCGACCCGAATGCGATCGCAGAGCACGTCACCGTCACGGGCACCAACGAGAACGGCGTCCCTTACGCGGGGGAGATCTCCTTCAAGGTCGAGGGGACGCTCCAAGTGGGCACGGGCGAGCTTACGGTCACGGCGACGGGGGAGGGCGGCGAAAGCGCCCAGGATACGCTCACGCTGCAAGTCGAAGTGCCCGTACTCACCGCGATCGAAGTCAAGACCCCGCAATATCCGCCCAAGGTCTATTTCGACAGTCCGCTCACCGCCCTCACCGCGGAGGGGGGCTATACCTTTAAGGGGATCTACGACGACGGCATTTCGCGGACGCTCTGCCCCACGGCGCAGGAAACGAGCGAAACGTGCTGCGAGGATTACATCAAAGACTTTTACACGCTGTACGGCGATCTTGCACAGCGGGAGAACGGCAACGCGCAGATCACGGTGCGCGCGGGGGACATCTCCGCCGTCTTTTCCGTCAAGGTTTCAAAATACGTCGTTTCCCTCTCCGCGGAGCAGGTCAAAGAGCAGAGCGTGCCCGAGGGAAGCGCTTTCGACGCGCGCCGCTTCGTGCCCTCCCTGCCAAGCGGGGTGAACGTGCTGGCGGAATGCGGCGGCGCCCCGCTCGACGCCGCGGCGCTCTCTCCCGGCGTCTATGAAGTGCGGCTCTCCTTTGCGGTCGCGGACCGCGAGAATTACGAGGAGATCGCGGCGGTATTCCTCACCCGCCTCACCGTGCTCCGTTTGGAGCTGAAGGCCGAGGGAAACGAAGGCTTCTCGGTCACGCGGGAGGGGGGACTTCCCCCCGCATGGCGTCTGAACGCGGAGGACGTCACGCAGGTTTTGACGGTCAATCTCGAGGGGAGCCTCGAGGCGCAGGCGGTGTACGAGATCACCTTGCAGGAGAAGGGCGTGGTGGTGGAGGGACCCGGCAAACTCACCGTGCGCATCCCCCTGTCCGAGGAATTTGCGGACAAGGACGTCACCCTCTTTCTGATGGGGCAGGACGGCACGCTCATCCGCGTGGAAGCGGAGCGGGAAGAGGACGCACTGGTGTTCACGGCGGATTCGCTTCTGCACGCCCGCTATGTCGTGGCGGTGGAAACGGCGTCCCGCGTCTACCTCATCCTCTCCATCGTGTTCGGCGTGGCGTGCGCCCTCGGGGCGGCGGCGCTGCTGTTCTATCTCGTCGTCAAGCGCAAGATGACGCTGCGGTGACCGCGCACGCATAAACCGCCCTCTTTCCCGCATACCTTGAGGGTATGAAGGAAATGTACAAGCTCACAAAGAGCGAGGTGTTGCAGACGCTCGCGGCAAGCGAGGGCGGGCTGACGTCCGCGGAGGCGGAAGCGCGGCGGAAGATATACGGAGAAAACAGACTCGGCGAGGGCAAGAAAAAGAGCCTCGCGGGTCTGTTTTTTGCACAGTTCAAGGACCTCATGACCCTCATTTTGCTCGGGGCGGCGGCGCTGTCGGGGGCGATCGCCTTTTTTTCCCGCACTCCCTCCGAGCTTGCCGATACGGGCATCCTCATCGCCGTCATCCTGCTCAACGCGGTGGTGGGTTTCGTGCAGGAATACCGCGCGGATTCCGCCATCGCCAAGCTCAAAAAGCTCTCGGCGCCGACCGCCAAAACGGTGCGGGACGGCAAGGTGACCGTCCTCGACGCCGCCCTGCTCGTGCCCGGGGACGTCATCGAACTCGCGGAGGGGGACGGCGTTCCCGCCGATTGCCGCATCCTCTCCTCGGAGGGGTTCCGTGCGGACGAGGCGGCGCTGACGGGGGAGAGCAGGCCCGTCGCAAAATCCGACCGCCCCGTGACTTCCTCCTCCTTGGCGGAGCGCGCGAACACGGTGCACCGCGGCACCTTCTGCGTGGGCGGCACGGCGCGCTGCGTGGTGACCGCCACGGGCATGCAGACGGAGATGGGGCAGATCGCGGGGCTTTTGCACAGCGCCGTCCCCGTTCCCTCCCCCCTCGACAAGCTCGTGCAGAAGCTGGGCAAGCTCCTCACCGTCACGGTATTTGCGGTGGCGGCGCTTCTCTTTTTGTGCGGATCGCTCGCGCGGCGGGTGGGGATCCTCGAAAATCTGATGACCTCGGTCGCGGTCGCGGTGGCGGCGATCCCCGAGGGGCTGGGGGCGACGGTCACCGTCATTCTCGCCATGGGCGTGCGGCGGCTGAGCAAGGACCGCGTCGTCATGCGCAAGCTCTCGGCGGTGGAAACGCTCGGCAGCTGCACCTGCGTCTGTACGGACAAGACGGGCACCCTCACCCGCAACAAGATGACGGTGACGGCGATCGGGACGGACTGCGCGGAGGAGGGCTACACGGGCGCGCCGCGGCAGAGGCGGCTCTTGACCTGCATGCGGCTGTGCCACACCGTCCGCGGGCAGGCGGGCGGCTACCTCGGCGATCCCACCGAGATCGCCCTGCTCGAATATGCCGACCGCGTCGGCTTTTTTGCGGAGGGAAAGCGGCTCGGCGGCATTCCCTTCTCCTCCGAACGCAAGCGCATGAGCGTGGCGGCAGAAACGGAAAAGGGCGCCGCGCTGTATGTAAAGGGGGGCGCGGAGGCGGTCCTTCCCCTCTGTACCCGCGCCGCGTCGGGAGAGGGGGAGCGTCCCTTCCCCGCGGAGGCACGGGAGCGCGTCCTGCGGGAGATCTCCCGCTTTGCGCAGGAGGGGAAGCGGGTGCTCGTGTTTGCGGAGGGAGCCTTCCGCGGCGAACCGAGGGAAGAGGAGCTTGTCTACCTCGGCTTTGCGGCGATGGCCGATCCCCCCAAGGAGGGAACGAAGGAGGCGGTCGCCGCCTGCCGCCGTGCGGGCGTCAGGACGGTCATGATCACGGGCGACAGCGCGGACACGGCGTTTGCCGTCGCGCGGCAGCTCGGCATCGCAAAGGACCGCGGCGAGATCGTCACGGGAGAGGAACTGGACGGAATGGGGGAGGCGCTCTCCGCCCGCGCGGGGGAGATCTCGGTGTATGCGCGCGTTTCCCCCAAGCACAAACAGCAGATCGTCAGGGCGTTGCAGGCGCGCGGGGAAGTCGTCGCCATGACGGGGGACGGCGTCAACGACGCGCCCTCGGTGCGGGCGGCGGACATCGGGATCGCCATGGGCGGGGGGACGGACGTCACCAAGGACGCCGCCGACATGGTGCTCACGGACGGGAACTTTTCCTCCATCGTGCGCGCGCTCGAGGAGGGCAGGAGCGTCTTTGCGGGGGTCAAGCGCACGATCTCCTTCTTCCTCGCCACCAACCTTGCCGAGGTGCTCGCCGTGCTCGTCGCCACCCTGTTTTTGTGGCGGTACGATTTCCTCACCTCCACGCAGCTTTTGTGGATCAACCTCATCACCGACTCCCTTCCCGTCCTCGCCCTCGGCGCGGAGCGTGCGGGGGGGACGATGGAAGGACCGCCCGTATCGGCGGGAGAGCTGCTTTCCCCCGCTTCGCTCGCCTTTATGGGCACCCTCGGCGTCCTGCAAGCGGCGGCGACGGTGGGGCTGTTCCTCTATGCCCTGCACGCTTTCGGGAATGCGGCGGCGTCCTCCTGCGCCTTCTTCACCCTCTCCTTTTCGGAGCTGTTCCACGCCTTCAACGTGCGCAAGGAACACGGCGTCAGTTCGCCCAAGGAGATGTTTTCGGACCCCGTCCTGCTGCTCACGGCGGCGCTCGGCATCCTGCTGAACGTCCTGCTCACGGCCGAGCCATTCCTCTCCCGCGCGTTCGGCGTCGTGCCCCTCACGGGCGTGCAGTGGGCGCTCGTGTTCGCCTGCTCTCTCGCCGTCATTCCCCTCGGAGAACTCTATAAGGCGGCAGAAGGCGTTGCCGTGCGGAGAAGCCTCCGCCCAAGACGGGGCAAACGTCCCCTCAAAAGCGGCAAAAAGTATACCCGTTCCGCTTAAAGTAGCGGATGATGTCCGTAAGCGCCGCGGCGGTCTGCTTGTGGGGCGCGGAATCGTGCAGCAGAAGCACCACGGGCTGCTTGCCCCGCGCCGTTTCCACGCTCTTGCGGAAGAGGGTCTCCGCCGTGGCGTTCGGGATCTCCTCGTCCCCGCAGACGGCGTTCCACGAGATCACGCGGTAGCCCCGCTCCCGCAGCAGCGCCCGGTACCGTTCGCGCTTGGCGTTGCCCCCGCCGGGGAAGCGGTACACGCGCGCTTTGACCCCCGCCACCCGCTCGATCACGGCGGCGCATTCCTCCACATCGTGCAGAAACGCCTCTTCGGAGGCGTATATTTGCGTATAAACGTGATTGACGGAGTGCACGCCGAGGGTGTGTCCCTCGCGGGCGGCGCGGCGCAGGACTTCCTCGCGCCCCGCCACGCGGTCGCTCACGATGAAGAAGGTCGCCTTCACGTCCTCCTCTTTCAAGATGTCGAGCACCCGTCCCGTCACCACGGTGCTGGGACCGTCGTCAAAGGTGAGATAGATGTTTTTTTCCTCCGCCGCGAGGCTGATGGCGGGCGCCGCCTGCGTCATGGCGCGCAGCCCCGCCGCCGCAAGCACGGTGAGAAGAGCAGCCAGCGCCAGCGTGAGCGGCAGGTATTTTTTATGCATGACTTCAGCTTGCATATTTTTGCAAAAGATTATTTACTTTTGGCGGGAAGTGTGATATAATACGCATTCGGGGGCTACGCTCTTTCCCGCGGGGAAGGGAGGGCTGCCGCAGAGGAGGGGATATGCCGCACATCGCCATCGACCGCAAGCGGTTCGAAGCGCTTACAGACTATTACAAGACGCAATTCGGCGGCATGCCCGCGCGGGTCTTTTCCTCTCCCGGGAGGGCGGAGATCGTCGGCAACCACACCGACCACAACCGCGGCAAGGTGCTCGTTTCCGCCATTTCGTGCGATATTTTGTGTCTGGCGTCGCCCCGCGGCGACGGCGTGGCGGACATCCGCGCCGAGGCGTTTTCGCCCGTGCGTTTTTCGGTGGGCGACCTGCAAAGCCGCGAACGGGAGAAGGGGAGATCCGTCGCGCTCGCGCGGGGGGTGTTCCGCTATTTTGCCGAACACGGCTATCCCGTGGGCGGATTTTCCGCCGTGACCCACAGCACGGTGTTCCGCGGTGCGGGCGTGTCCTCTTCGGCGGCGTTCGAAGTGCTCGTGGCGCAGCTTCTCAACGCGCTCTATTGCGGCGGGCGGGTGTCCCCGCTCGAGTGCGCCAAGGCGGCGCAGTACGCCGAAAACGTGTATTTCGGCAAGCCCTGCGGCCTGCTCGACCAGTGCGGCATCGCGTTCGGCGGGCTGAACAAGATCGATTTTTCCGATCCCGCTGCGCCGTCGGTGACGGGGCTTCCCGCGCCCGCGGGCTACCGGATCGTGCTCACGAACACGGGCGGCTCGCATGCGGCGCTCACGTCCCACTATGCGGACATCCGCCGCGAGATGGGGGAGGTCGCTGCGGCGCTCGGCAAGAGCGTGCTCGGCGAATGTTCGGAGGAGGAACTGAAGGAGGCGATCCCCCGCCTGCGCAGGCAGGTGAGCGACCGCGCTCTCCTGCGCGCCTTCCACTTCTTTGAGGAGAACGGACGGGTGGAGCGTGCGGCACGCGCCCTGCGCGAGGGCGACGCGGCGGGTTTTCTTGCCGCCGTCCGCGCCAGCGGGGAGAGCAGCCTCGGCTATCTGCAGAACTGCTATGTGGCGGGGGAGATCTCCCAGCCTCTTGCGCTCGCCTTAAAGCTGAGCGAGAAATACATCACAGACGGCGCCTTCCGCCCGATGGGGGGTGGGTTTGCGGGCGCCGTGATCGCCTTTGTCCGCGCGGACGGGGCGGAGGGATACGGCAGGAACATGGCGCGCGTCTTCGGCAGGGAGAACGTGTATCACACGGCGCCGCGCGCCGAAGGAACGTGTGAGATCACAGAAGTTTAAGGAGGAAAGGGATATGATCGAAACAAGGAGATTCGGAAAGACCGCGGACGGGCGGGAAACGCTCGCCTTTACGCTGCGCGACGGGGACTGTTCCGCCACCGTGCTCTCGCTCGGGGGCATCGTGCAGAGCCTCGTCGTGCCAGACCGTAACGGAAACCCCACCGACGTCGTGCTCGGCTATGCGGACGTGGAGGGTTACGAGCGGAACAGGGGATATTTGGGCGCGCTCATCGGGCGGTTTGGCAACCGCATCGCGGGGGGCAGGCTGGTGCTCGACGGGAAGGAATACCGCCTCTATTGCAACGACCGCGGCAACCACCTGCACGGCGGCCAGCGGGGCTTCGACAAAAAGATCTGGGAGGGCGGCGCGGACGGCGGCGTTCTCCGCCTTGCGATCCTTTCCCCCGACGGCGAGGAAAACTACCCCGGGAATCTGAAGGTCTGCGTCGAATACACCCTGCGGGACGGGGAGCTGAAGATCTCCTACCGCGCCCTTTCCGACCGCAAGACGGCGGTCAACCTCACCAACCACACCTACTTTAATTTGGGCGGCGAGGGGAGCGGAACGGTGCTCGACCACACCCTCTGGCTGGACAGCGACACGGTCGTGCCCACCGATCCCGCCATGATCCCCGTGGGGGATTTTCGCAGCGTGGCGGGCACGCCCTTCGACTTCAACACGCCCAAGACGATCGGGCGGGACATCGGCGCGGACGACGAGGACCTCAAACGGGGCAACGGCTACGACCACTGCTTCCTCCTCAAAAACAGGAAGCGGGAATTTGTCCGCTATGCCGTCGCCGAAAGCCCGCGCACGGGGATCGTGATGAGCTGCTTCACCGACCTCCCCGCCGTGCAGCTGTATACGGGCAACGGGCTGAAACAACAGGGCAAGACGGCGTATTACGGCCCCCGTTCGGCGTTCTGCCTCGAAACGCAGGCCATTCCCAACAACGTGAACGTGCCCGCCTATGCGGACATCTTCTCCTCCGTTTTGGAGGCGGGGGAAACGTTTTGTTCGTCGACCTCCTACCGGTTCGGAAGATAAAACGGCATTCTTGCAAGGGCGTCCGCAAGCGCGGGCGCTTTTTTTTTCACGCAAAAGGGACGCGGCGAATAGGATGGAGTGACTGTACCGCGGCAATTTCCGCGGCAGGGGGTCTTACGAATGCAATGGTTTTTGTCCCTTAGCCCTGTCTTGCAGGCGCTCCTCGTTTCTCTCGTGATGTATCTCATGACCGCGCTCGGCGCCGCCTCCGTCTTTCTTTCCCGAAGGGGAGAAGGGGCCTTTTCTGCCCTCTCGACGGGCGCCGCGGCGGGCATCATGATCGCCGCTTCCTTTTTCTCCCTTCTTTTGCCCGCGATGGAGTATCCCTCCGCGCTCCCGCCCTATCTCACGGTCACGCTCGGCTTTCTGCTCGGCGGGGCGTTCATCATCCTGTCCGATCTCGCGCTCTCCCGCTCCCATCTCCGCTTCCGCCGTTTGGGGGACGGCAAGTGCGCCCTTCTGTACTGCGCCGTCACCCTGCACAACATTCCCGAGGGGATGGCGGTGGGGGTCGCCTTCGCCCGCTGCGGCGGCGCCGCGGGCGCGATCTCCGCTCTGCTTTTGGGAGTGGGGATCGCCGTCCAGAACCTTCCCGAGGGGGCGTGCGTCGCCCTTCCCCTCCGCGCAAGCGGCATGAGCCGCTTCAAGAGCTTTCTCTTTTCGCAGGGATCGGGCGCGGTGGAGATCCCTGCCTGCGTGCTCGGCGCGCTCGCCGCCGCGATGATCGAGGGGCTTATGCCTTGGGCGCTCTCCTTTTCCGCGGGCGCGATGATCGCCGTCGTCTGCTCCGAACTCATTCCCGAATGCTTCGGGCGGAGCAAGACGCTCGCTTCGGTGGGGGTGGTGCTCGGCTTCTGCCTTATGATGCTGCTCGACATCGCCCTCGGCTGAATAGAAATCTTCCGTCTGTCCATAATGGAACATGATGAAAAAGGAAATCAAGGAACAGACGGAGGAAAAGAAGGACCCCGCTCCCGCCGCGGCGCGGGAGGAAGAGCGCGCCCCTTCGCACAGAGGAAGGCGGGTGGCGGTCATCGTGGGGGCGTCGTCGGGCATCGGCAGGGAAACGGCGCTCAAACTGCAGGCGAAAAGCTATACGGTGTTCAATCTTTCCCGCACGCCCTTCAAGGGAGAGCGCGTGCATTCCCTTACGGCGGACGCCGCGCAGGAGGGGGAGCTTGAGCGGGCGATCGGGGAGATCGGCGAAGAGGCGGGCGGCATCGACCTGCTCGTCTACTCCGCGGGCTTTTCGATGGCGGCGCCGCTGGAACACGCCAAGAGCGGCGATTACAGGTATCTGTTCGAAGTCAATTACTTCGGCGCGATCGAGGCGATACGGGCGGCGGCGCCCTACCTCAAAAAGCGGGCGGGGCGCGCGGTGCTCGTCGGCTCCATGGGCGGCGATTTCCCCATTCCCTACGACGGATTTTATTCCTCTTCGAAGGCGGCGCTCTGCATGCTCGCGCGGGAGGCGGACATCGAACTGAGGCCGCAGGGCGTGCGGGTGTGCGCCCTCCTCCCCGGCGGGACCTCCACCGACTTCACTTACAGCAGGCGGGTGTACGATCCCGCGGAGAGCAAGGGATACACTTCCTCGGTGAAGAAGGCCTCGGCGGCGCTTGCGAACATGGAACAGGGGGGCATGGCGCCCTCGCTCGTGGCGGACAGCATCTTAAAGCTCGCCGCCAAGCGCAACCCGCCCACGGTGACGGCGGCGGGCGGCAAGAACATGCTCTTGCGCTATGCGGGGAAGCTTCTCCCCGAGCGGTTTACCGACTGGCTCGTGCGCAAAAAATTCAACCAGAGCTGACGGGGATAGACGCCCTTTCCAATGTCACAAAATCCGTAATTTTTTTTCACTCGCCGAACGCTTGACTTCCGCCGTGCCGCTGTACTATAATGGTGACATGAACAGAGCAGGCGCTTTTTCCCGCCGCAAGCGGGGAGAAAAAATCAAATCGTCCGTTTTGGAATAAGGCAGTTTTTTTCGCGCAGAGAAAAACTGCTCTTTTGTTTTTTAAGGAGCTTCCGTCTATGAAAAAAGTTGCCGTCATCATGGGGAGCGATTCCGATCTTCCCGTTGCGGAGAAAGCGATCGGCGTGTTGGAGGAATTCGGCATTCCCTACGCCGTGCATGTCTATTCGGCGCACCGCACCCCCGCCGAGGCGAAGGAGTTTGCGGAAAACGCCGCGGAGAACGGTTTCGGAGTCATCCTCTGCGCGGCGGGCATGGCGGCGCACCTCGCGGGCGCGATCGCGGCAAATTGCCTGCTGCCCGTTGTCGGGATCCCCGTCAGCGGGGGAGCCTTGGGCGGCATGGACGCCCTTCTGTCCACCGTGATGATGCCCTCGGGCATTCCCGTCGCCACCGTCGCCGTCGACGGCGCCAAAAACGCCGCCTATCTCGCGGCGGAGATCTTAGCGCTTGGGGACGAGGGCTTGCGCGAAAAACTTGCGCGCTTCCGCAGGGACGCCGCCGAAACTGTCCTGTCAAAGGACAAAAAGATCTCCCAAAAATACGAAAAATAAAAGACGCAGATCATTTTACAAGGAGAAATAAAACCATGGAAAAGGCAGTCAAGAAGGAGCAGCTCTACGAGGGAAAGGCGAAGAAGGTGTTTGCGACCGCCGATCCCGCCCTTGTCATCGTTTCCTACAAGGACGACGCCACCGCTTTCAACGGTCTGAAAAAGGGGACCGTCGCGGGCAAGGGGGCCGTCAACAACCGCATGTCCAACCTGCTCATGCGGCTTCTGGAACAGCGGGGCGTGCCCACCCATTTCGTGGAGGAGCTGTCCGAGCGGGAGACGCTCGTCAAAAAGGTGAAGATCGTTCCGCTCGAGGTCATCATCCGCAACGTTTCGGCGGGTTCCTTCGCAAAGCGGTACGGCGTGCCCGAGGGCATCGTGTTCGACGCGCCCACCCTCGAATTTTCCTATAAATGCGACGAGCTGGGCGATCCGCTCATCAACCGCTATCATGCGCTCGCGTTAAAGCTGGCGACCGAAGAGGAGCTTGCCGCGATCGAGAAGTACGCGTTCCAAGTGAACGAGGTGTTGAAGGAATACTTCCTGCACCTCGGGGTGCGGCTCATCGACTTCAAGCTCGAATTCGGACGGCTGCCCGACGGTACGGTCGTGCTCGCCGACGAGATCTCGCCCGACACCTGCCGTTTCTGGGACGCCGAAACGGGCGAAAAGCTCGACAAGGACCGCTTCCGCCGCGACATGGGCGGCGTCGAGGAGGCCTATCAGGAAATTTTCAAGCGCGTGACAGGGGAATAAAGCAAGGAAAGCGGAAGAAACCATACTTGCCCCCTCCAAGGAGGGGGGGGTATGTGTGTCCTTGGCTGCCCCTTATCCGTCATTTCGACCAAGGGAGCGAAGCGACCGCGTGGAGAAATCTCAACCTCTTGCTGTCCCTTTTTGGGAAAGTGGCGCAAAGCACCGAAAGGGTTTTCGAGAACCCCTCAGGCTCGGCTTTACGCCTCGCCAGCTCCCCTGCAAGGGGCGCCAAGAATTGTCCCGCTCAGAAGGCGGGACACTCATAGGAGGCGTTATGTCACAGATCCATGAAGAATGCGGGGTGTTCGGCATATTCGCACCCCAAAAGCAGGAGATAGCTCCCACGGTCTATTACGGGCTATTCGCCCTGCAACACCGCGGGCAGGAATCGGCGGGGATCGTCGTCAACGACGACGGCGTGTTCCGCACCCATAAGGACGCGGGACTTGTGAACGACGTGTTCTCGGCGGACGCCCTCTCCCGCCTCGGCGGGGGGAACATGGCGATCGGCCACGTCCGCTACTCCACCACGGGCAGCGGCGGCAGGGAAAACGCCCAGCCCATCGTCGTCAACCACCTCAAGGGCAACATGGCGCTCGCCCACAACGGCAATCTCGTCAACGCCTTCGAGCTGCGCTCCGTCCTCGAAAACGACGGCAGTATCTTCCACACCACCTCGGACAGCGAGGTCATCTCCTACATCATCACCAAGGAGCGCGTGCGGTGCGGCTCCATCGAGGAGGCGGTGCTCTCCGCCATGGACAGACTCAAGGGCGCCTATTCCCTCCTCGTGATGTCCCCGAGCAAACTCATCGCCGTGCGCGATCCGCTCGGCTTCCACCCTCTCTGCTTCGGAAAGCGGGAGGACGGGGCCTTTGTCGTCGCCTCCGAGAGCTGCGCGCTCGACGCCGTGGGCGCCGTCTTACAGCGGGAGGTGGAGCCGGGCGAGATGCTCGTCTTTACCAAGGACGGCGTCCTCTCCGACCGCTCCCATTGCGGCAGGGGGAAACATCTCTGTGTCTTCGAATATCTGTACATCGCCCGCCCCGACTCGGTCATCGAGGGCTGTTCGGTGCACGAGGCGCGCAAGCAGGCGGGCAGGTTCCTCGCGGGGCAGTACAAGATCGGCGCGGACATCGTGGTGGGGGTGCCCGATTCGGGTCTGGACGCCGCCTACGGCTATGCCGAAGCCTCGGGGATCCCCTACGGCATCGGCTTCATCAAGAACAAATACATCGGCAGGACCTTCATCGCCCCGGGACAAGCCGCCCGCGAGGACAGGGTGCGCATCAAGCTCAACGTGCTGCGTTCCGCCATCGAGGGGAAGCGGGTCGTGCTCGTCGACGACAGCATCGTCCGCGGCACCACCTGCGCGCGCATCGTCAAGATGCTGCGCGGCGCGGGAGCGAAGGAAGTGCATCTCCTCTCGTCCGCGCCCGCCTTTCTCAATCCCTGTTACTACGGCACGGACATCGACTCGCGGGAAAATCTCATCGCCTGCCACCACACGCCGAAGGAGATCGCCGCGATCATCGGCGCGGACAGCGTGGGCTATCTCGACCTTGCCAAGGTCGCCTACCTCACGGGCGGCGACGGCACGGGCTTCTGCACGGCGTGCTTCGACGGGAACTATCCCACCGAGGAGCCGTCGGTGACCGCCAAGAGCCGCTTCGAACGCTGGGAGCGGCCCATCAGCGAAAATCCCAAGTTCCGCGAAAAGAAGGAAGGATAAGACATGGACAAGAGAAGTTACAGCGAAAGCTATAAAGAGGCGGGGGTGGACATCACCGCGGGGTACCGCTCGGTGGAACTCATGAAAAAGCACATCCGCCGCACCCTCGGCGAGGGGCTGGAAAACGTCGGCGGCTTCGGCGGGCTGTTTCCCCTCGATCCTTCGGGCATGAAGGAGCCTGTGCTCGTTTCGGGCACCGACGGCGTGGGCACCAAGCTCCGCATCGCCATTCTGATGGACAAGCACGACACGATCGGCATCGACTGCGTGGCGATGTGCGTCAACGACATCATCTGCTGCGGCGCAAAGCCGCTCTTTTTCCTCGACTATATCGCCTGCGGCAAGAACGAGCCAGAAAAGATCGCTTCGATCGTCGGCGGGGTCGCCGAGGGCTGCGTACAGGCGGGCTGCGCCCTCATCGGCGGGGAAACCGCAGAACACCCCGGTATCATGCCCGAGGAGGACTACGACCTCGCGGGCTTTGCCGTCGGCATCGTGGACCGCGGCGGCATGGTCGGCAAACGGCCGCCGCAGGCGGGGGACGTCATGATCGCGCTGCCCTCGTCGGGCGTGCACAGCAACGGCTTTTCCCTCGTGAGAAAGGCGCTCGACGTCGAGCATTGCGACCTCTCGGCGCCCGTCAAAGAGCTGGGGGGCAAGCCGCTCGGCGAGACCCTTCTCACCCCCACGAAAATTTATGTAAAACCCGTGCTCGCGCTCCTTTCGGAGGTCGAGGCAGGGGGCATTTCTCACATCACGGGCGGCGGCTTTTACGAGAACATGCCCCGCTCCCTCCCCGCGGGCGTGGGCGTGCGGATCAAGCGGAGCGACGTCAGGACCCCCGCGATCTTCTCTCTCATCCAGGAGCGGGGGAACATCTCCGTGCACGACATGTTCAACACCTTCAACATGGGGGTGGGCATGACCGTCACGGTCGCCGCGGCGGACGCCGACAGGGCGCTCTCCATCCTGCGGAAAAACGGCGAGGACGCCTATCTCCTCGGCGAACTCGTGCACACGGACGGAGGCGTGCTTCTCGAAGGATGAAAAAGGTACGCATTGCAATTTTATGCTCGGGCGGCGGCACGAACTTTCAGGCGATCTATGACGCGCAGGAGGCGGGACGGATCCCCCACGGGGAGATCGTGCTCCTGCTCTCCGACCATGCGGAGGCGTTCGCCCTCGAACGCGCAAAACGGGCGGGGCTTCCCACGGCCGTCGTCGACCGCAAAGAGGTCCCCGACCGCGCCCTGCGAGAGCAAAAAATGCGTTCCGTCCTGCGGGAATACGGCGCGGAACTGATCGTGCTCGCGGGCTTTCTGACGATACTCAGCCCTGCGTTCGTTTCCGCCTACGAGGGCCGTATCCTCAACATCCACCCCGCGCTTTTGCCGAGCTTCGGCGGCGAGGGCTTTTACGGATCGCATGTGCATGAAGCGGTCTTAAAGGCGGGCGTAAAAGTGACGGGCGCGACCGTCCATTACGTCACCGCCGAGTGCGACGGGGGACCCATTGTCGCCCAAAAGGCGGTGGAAGTAAGAGCGGACGATACCCCCGAGAGCCTGCAAAAGCGGGTGATGCGCGAGGCGGAGTGGGTGATCTTCCCCCAAGCAGTGGAAGAAGTATGCCGAAAATTGGCAGGAGGACAAATATGAGCTATATCCGCAAAAATCTCGGACGTATCCTCAAAAACAACGCCTATCCCGGGCGGGGGATCGTCGTCGGAAAATCGAGCGACGGCAAAAAGGCGGTATTCGCCTATTTCATCATGGGCAGGAGCGAAAATTCCCGCAACCGCGTCTTTACCGTGTGTGGCGAAGAGGTGAGGACGGAGCCTTTCGACCCCGCCAAAGTGTCGGACCCCTCGCTCATCATCTATTCCGCCGTGAAAACGGTGGGCAATTTTGTCATCGTCACCAACGGCGACCAGACGGACACGATCGAGCAGTCCTTAAAAGCGGGGCACTGTTTCCGCCACGCGCTCATGGGGCGGACGTTCGAACCCGACGCACCCAACTATACCCCCCGCATCAGCGCGCTCTTGCGCCTTCCCAAGAAGGCGGCGGACTTTTCCTATGAGATGTCGGTCTTAAAGAGCGCCGACCCTAAGGGCAAAAAGTGCGACCGCTCCTTCTTCTGTTACGAAGGGGTCAACGGAAGGGGGCATTTTCTGCATACCTATGCAAAAAACGGCGACCCGCTTCCCTCGTTCACGGGGGAGCCTGTGCCTGTGAAGATCGGGAACAGCCTCTCCGCCTTTGCGGAGGAGATCTGGAGTTCCCTCGACGAGGACAACAAAATTTCCCTCGTCTGCCGCAGCTACGACCTCAAAACGGGGGAGAGCGAACAGATCGTCCTGAACAAATACACGAGGTGACGGCATGAAACAATTCGAGCTGAAATACGGCTGCAATCCCAACCAAAAGCCCGCCCGCATCTACATGGCGGACGGCTCGGACCTGCCCGTTGAAATTTTGAACGGCAGGCCGGGGTATATCAACTTTCTCGACGCCTTCAACGCGTGGCAGCTCGTCAAGGAACTCAAAGAGAGTACGGGCTTTGTGGCGGCGACGAGCTTCAAGCACGTTTCGCCCACGTCGGCGGCGATCGGCAAAAAACTTCCGCCCGACCTCAAAAAGAGCTGTTTTGCAGACGACATCGAGGGGCTTGACGATTCTCCTCTCGCCTGCGCCTATGCAAGGGCAAGGGGGACCGACCGCATGTCCTCCTTCGGCGACTTCATCGCCCTCTCCGACGAGTGCGACGAGGTGACGGCAAAGCTCATCGCCCGCGAGGTGTCGGACGGCATCATCGCGCCCGCCTATTCCCCCAAAGCGCTCGAAATTTTGAAGGGAAAGCGCAAGGGAGCCTACAATATCATCAGGATCGACCCAAGCTACACGCCCGCGGAGATCGAGCGCAAGCAGGTGTTCGGCGTGACCTTTGAGCAGGGGCGCAACAATTTCAAGATCGGCCGCGAGCTTCTCGGCAACATCGTGACCGCCAACAAGGAACTGCCCGAAGAGAAGGCGACCGACCTCATCCTTTCGCTCATCACGCTCAAATACACGCAGAGCAATTCGGTCTGTTTTGCGACGGACGGGCAGGCGATCGGCGTGGGCGCGGGGCAGCAGTCCCGCATCCATTGCACGCGGCTTGCCGCGCAGAAGGCGGACCTCTGGCATTTGCGGCGGCACGAAAAGGTGCTTTCCCTGCAATTTGCCGAGGGCGTGGGACGGCCCGAAAAGAACAACATCATCGACTTATATCTCTCGGACACGCCCGAGGAGGTGACGGGGGAGGACGTCTGGCGGAAGAACTTCGCCGTGCGGCCCGAACCGTTCTCCCGCGAGGAGAAGGCGGCGTATCTCAAAACGGTAACGGGCGTTTCCGTGGGCAGCGACGCGTTTTTCCCGTTTGCGGACAACATCGAGCGGGCGCATCAGAGCGGCGTTACCTATGTGGCGGAACCGGGCGGCTCGGTGCGCGACGACCTCGTCATCGCCGCGGCGGACAAGCACAACATGGTGATGTGCTTTACGGGAATGCGGCTGTTCCACCACTGAAAGGGTTTCGCACAATTCTTTGCTCGCTACGCTTCGAAAAGAATTGTGCGAGGAAACCTTCCTCCTGCATCAACCGAGTTATCCTCTCATTCGCTCGGCTTTTACACTAAGCCGTAAGTGTGCGGCAAATTGTGTGCGCTGCCGCAGGGGAACCCTGCTCCGCGCAGTAATTGGAGAAAAACAGATTAGCGTTTCTCGCTGTCCCTTTTAGGGAAAGTACCCGAGCAACGCGAGGGGAAAAGGGTTCTCGGAGAACCCCTCAGTCACTCACTCCGTTCGTGACAGCTCCCCTATAGGGGCGCCTTATGTGCCCCCTCCCACGGAGGGGGGTAGGGGGGTGGGAGAAGAGGCGATCGAAACCGCAAACAAATCACAAAAAAGGAGCATGGAATGAACCTCTTGGTCATCGGAGGCGGCGGGAGAGAACATGCCGTCGTCAAAGCGCTGAAAAAGAACGGAACGGTCGAAAAGATCTGGTGCCTCCCCGGCAACGGCGGCATCGCGCAGGACGCGGAATGCGTGCCCATCAAGGCGACCGACCTCGAAGGCATCGCCGCCTTCGCCAAAGAGCACAGGCCCGATTTTGCCGTCGTCACCCCCGACGATCCGCTCTGTATGGGACTTGTGGACAGGCTCGAAGCGCTCGGCGTTCCCTGCTTCGGCCCGCGGAAAGACGCTGCCGTTCTCGAGGGCAGCAAGGTCTTTTCCAAACAGCTCATGGAAAAGTACGGCATTCCGACGGCGCAGGCGCGGGTCTTTTCCGACCCGCAGGAGGCGCTTTCCTACCTCAAAACGTGCGACTATCCCACCGTCATCAAGGCGGACGGGCTTGCTCTCGGCAAGGGCGCGCTCATCGTCGGGTCCTTCTCCGAGGCAGAGGAGGCGGTGGAAAACATGATGGTGAAAAAGATCTTCGGCGAGAGCGGCGCGCGCGTCCTCGTGGAAGAGTTTTTAAGCGGCCCCGAGGTGTCCGTCCTGTCCTTTACGGACGGTGAAACGGTGGTGCCGATGGTGTCCTCCATGGACCACAAGCGCGCGAAAGACGGCGACGAGGGCCTCAACACGGGCGGCATGGGCACGGTCGCGCCCAATCCCTATTACACCCCCGAGATCGCAGACGTCTGCATGAATACCATCTTCCTGCCCACCGTCCGTGCGATGAAACAAGAGGGGAGAACGTTTCGGGGCTGCCTCTATTTCGGGCTGATGCTCACGCCCAAGGGGCCAAAGGTCATCGAATACAACTGCCGCTTCGGCGACCCCGAAACGCAGGTCGTGCTGCCTCTTCTCGAAAGCGACCTTCTCACGGTCATGCAGGCATGCCGCGATGGCTCGCTGCGGGCGGACATGGTGCGCTTCTCGGCGGGCGCCGCCTGCTGCGTGGTGGTGGCGAGCGAAGGCTATCCCCAAAAATACGAAACGGGCTTTGAAATATCGCTTCCCGAAACACAGCCGTGGGAGGAAATTTACGTTGCGGGCGCAAAGCGTTCGGAGGGAAAGCTCGTCACGGCGGGCGGCAGGGTGCTCGGCGCGGTCGCCACAGCGGACGGGCTGAAAGAGGCGGTCGGACGGGCTTACGCCTTGGCAGAGCGCGTCCGTTTCCAAAACGCCTATATGCGCAAAGACATCGGACAAAGGGCGCTCAGCGCGTTGAAGTGACGCGGGGCGCCGCGCGGAAAGCGTCCGAAAAACATAGCGGAGCAAGAACATGGTTTACAGGATCTACGTTGAGAAAAAAGCGGGCTTCGACAACGAGGCGCAAAAGCTGCTCTCGGACGTGCGCGAATTTTTGGGCGTGAACGTGCAGCGGATCAGGGTCATCAACCGCTACGACGCGGAGGACATCACGCAGGAGCTCTTCCGCACGGCGGTGAGGACGGTGTTCTCCGAGCCGCAGATGGACGTCGCCACGGAGGAAGCCGATCTCTCGGGCGCGCAGGCGTTCTGCGTGGAGTACCTGCCCGGGCAGTTCGACCAGCGCGCGGACAGCGCGGCGCAGTGCGTCCAGCTCATTTCACGGGGGAAGCGCCCCCTCATCCGCACGGCGAAAGTGTATGCGGTGTACGGCGGCTGCACGGAGGAGGAACTTGACGCGATCAAGCGGTATGTCATCAACCCCGTGGAGAGCAGGGAGGCGGACTTCGGAAAGCCCGAGACCCTCAAGATCGCCCATCCCGCGCCCGACAAGGTGGAGATCCTCGCCGGCTTCACCGCGCTCGGGGAGGAGAAGCTCCAAGAACTCATCGAAAAATATTCCCTCGCCATGGACGCCGACGATCTCGCCTTCTGCCGCGATTATTTCCGCGCGGAGGGGCGCGATCCCACCCTGACCGAGCTGCGCATGCTCGACACCTATTGGTCCGATCACTGCCGCCACACCACCTTCCTCACCACCATCGACAAAGTCCGCTTCGAGGACGGGCTGTTGCAGACCGCCTACGAAGAATATCTCGCCGCGCGCGGGGAGCTGGGCCGCACCAAGCCGATCAATTTGATGGACATCGGCACGATCGCCGCGAAAGTTCTCAAAAAGCGCGGGCGGCTCGAAAAGCTCGACGAGAGCGAGGAGATCAACGCCTGCACCGTCAGGATCAAGGTGGACGTGGACGGCAAGGACGAGGACTATCTTCTCCTTTTCAAGAACGAAACGCACAACCACCCCACCGAGATCGAGCCGTTCGGCGGCGCCGCCACCTGCATCGGCGGGGCGATCCGCGACCCGCTCTCGGGCAGGAGCTACGTCTATGCCGCCATGCGCGTGACGGGCGCGGGCGATCCCACGCGGCCCGTATCCGAGACCATGGCGGGCAAACTTCCCCAGCGCAAGATCGTCACGACGGCGGCCGCGGGCTATTCCTCCTACGGCAACCAGATCGGGCTTGCGACGGGACAGGTGGACGAGATCTATCACGAGGGATATACCGCAAAGCGGCTCGAGATCGGCGCCGTGATCGCGGCAGCGCCCGCGGGGAACGTCAGAAGAGAGGTCCCCGCCCCCGGGGACAAGGTCATTCTCCTCGGCGGCAGAACGGGCAGGGACGGCTGCGGCGGCGCGACGGGTTCGAGCAAGTCCCACACCCTCGAATCGCTCACCCGCTGCGGGGCGGAAGTGCAGAAGGGCAACGCGCCCGAGGAGCGGAAACTCCAACGGCTCTTCCGCAACCGCGAGGCGACCCTTCTCATCAAGCGCTGCAACGACTTCGGCGCGGGCGGCGTATCCGTCGCCGTCGGAGAACTTGCCGACGGGCTTGACATCGACCTCGACCTCGTGCCCAAGAAGTACGACGGCCTCGACGGCACCGAGCTTGCCATCTCCGAATCGCAGGAGCGCATGGCGGTCGTCGTGGCGGCGGAGGACGCCGAAAAATTCATCTCGCTCGCGGCGGAGGAGAACCTCGAAGCGACCGCCGTCGCCACTGTCACGGCGGAGCCGCGGCTGAAAATGCGGTGGAACGGCAGGACGGTCGTCGACCTGAAACGCAGTTTTCTCAACAGCAACGGCGCGGAGAAACACACCTGCGCCGCACCCGAAAAGATACAGGACTATCAAAAGCCGTTGCCCGCGAACTTTGCGGAAGGCTATCTTGCGCTCGCGGGCGATCTCAACGTCTGCTCCAAGCGGGGACTTTGCGAGCGCTTCGATTCGACGATTGGCGCGGGCACCGTGCTCATGCCCTTCGGCGGGAAGAACCAGCTCACCCCCCCGCAGGCGATGGTGCACCTCATCCCGGTGGAGAAGGGCCGCACGGACGCCGCCTCCTTTATGGCTTGGGGCGGCGATCCCCACATCGCCGAAAAGAGTCCCTATCACGGCGCCTATCTCGCCGTCGTGGAGAGCGTTTCCAAGCTCGTTGCGGCGGGCGCGGGGTTCGAGGACGTCTATCTGAGTTTTCAGGAATATTTCTTAAAGCCCCGCAAGGACCCCAAGCGCTGGGGGCAGCCCCTCGCGGCGCTCCTTGGCGCCTTCCGTGCGCAGATGGACCTCGGCGTGGCGGCGATCGGGGGAAAGGACAGCATGAGCGGCACCTTCGAGAACATCGACGTCCCGCCCACGCTCATCTCCTTCGCCGTGACGGCGGGAAAGGCTTCTTTTGCCCTTTCGCCCGAGTTCAAAGGCGCGGGGCACAAGGTCGTGCTGCTCGCGCCCGAATACGACGAAAACGGCTTGCCCGTGCCCGCCTCTTTGCTCGAAAACTTCCAACGGGTGACAAAACTCATGCGGGAGGGGAAGGTCGCTTCCGCGTTTACGCCCGTTCACGGCGGCGTCGCGGAGGGCGTCTTGAAGGCGTGCCTCGGGAACGGCATCGGCTTTGCGTTCGGCGCAAGAACGCCGCTTTTACGCATCTTCGGCTACCTGCATGGCGCGTTCGTGCTCGAGCTGAACGCACCTGTCCGCTTGGGCGTCGCGCTCGGCGTCACGACGGCGGAGGCGGAGATCCGCCGCGGCAGGGAGAGCGTTCCGCTCGCCGCGTTGCAGTCCGTCTACGAGAGCCGCCTCGAAGCCGTCTATCCCACCCGCGTGCCCACCCCCGCGGGCAAGACGGAAAAGTTCTCCTATTCCCGTCCCTCCCTCCTCGTGCCCGACGTCAGGTACACCCGTCCGCGGGTGCTCATCCCCGTGTTCCCGGGCACCAATTGCGAGTACGACACCGCAAAGGCCTTTGCGGCGGCGGGCGCCGAACCCAAGACCTTCGTCATCCGCAACCGTACGCCGGAGGAGGTCGCGCGCTCGGTGGAGGAATTTGCGCGGCTCTGCCGCTATACCGAGATCGTGTTCATTCCCGGGGGATTTTCGGGCGGGGACGAACCGGACGGCTCGGGAAAATTCATCACGGCATTCTTCCGCAATGAGGAAGTCAAATACGAAGTCGAGCAGCTTCTGAACGCGCGCTCGGGACTGATGGGGGGGATCTGCAACGGATTTCAGGCGCTCATCAAGCTCGGGCTTGTGCCCTTCGGGAAGATCATGGAAACGGACGCAAGCTGCCCGACGCTCACTTACAACACCATCGGCAGGCACCAGTCGCGGATCGTCAACGTGCGCGTATCCTCGGTGAATTCCCCGTGGCTCACGGGCGTGCGGACGGGGGAGGTGTATTCTGTTCCCATCTCGCACGGCGAGGGGAAATTCACGGCAGACGAGGCGCTCGTCCGCGCGCTTGCCGCCAAGGGGCAGATCATGACGCAGTACGTCGACGGAAGGGGCGAACCCTCCATGGATGTGCGCTTCAATCCCAACGGCAGCGCGTTTGCGGTGGAGGGGCTTCTCTCGCCCGACGGGCGCATTTTCGGCAAGATGGGGCATTCGGAGCGGACGGGCGCGGGGCTGTACCGGAACGTTGCGGGCAATTACGACATGAAGCTGTTCGAGAGCGCCGTGAGATATTTTAAGTAATATTCACGAAAAATCTTTTTCTCGCGCCACCAAATACCCCCCTCCATTGGAGGGGGACTAAGGGGGTGGGCATCTCGGCGCCCCTATAGGGGAGCTGTCACGAACAAAGTGGGTGACTGAGGGCTTGGCGCCCCTGTAGGGGAGCTGGCGAGGCGATAGCCGAGCCTGAGGGGTTCTCAGAAACCCTTT
>CANQWX010000021.1 GCA_947627665.1 uncultured Clostridia bacterium | reverse complement strand
TCCCCCACCTGACGCTCCGCGCCACCCGCCCCCTTCAAAGGGGGCAGGTCTTCCCCCACCTGACGCTCCGCGCCACCCGCCCCCTTCAAAGGGGGCAGGTCTTCCCCCACCTGATGTGGCTCGCTCCAACTCTTATGAGTTCCCCTCCCAAAGATATTTCATCAGGTCGACGTAGCCGTTTATCACTTCCACGCCCTCGGCGCGGAGAAGCTGCGCCTGCATGTCCGTCCCGCCGAAGGCGAAGGCGGGCGCGAGCCGTCCCTCGCGGTTGACGACCCTGTGGCAGGGCACGACGACGGGCGTGGGGTTGCGGTGGAGGGCATTGCCGACCTGCCGGCTTGCCCGAGGTCTGCCGATGGCATGGGCGATCATGCCGTAGGTGACGACTTTCCCCCGCGGCACGGTCTTTAAGTATTCATAGACGGCTTGATCGAAATCAGTCATAGATGACACGGTTTGGGGACACGAATCCCTGCCCACCCCCTGGATCCCCCTCCGGTGGAGGGGGTACGTTCTCGGCGCCCCTCGCAGGGGAGCTGGCACGAACGTAGTGAGTGACTGAGGGGTTCCGAGAACCCTTTCGGCGCTTCGCGCCACTTTCCCTTTCAGGGACAGCAAGAGGACTCGGCGCCCCTGTAGGGGAGCTGGCACCAAAGGTGACTGGGGGAATTCCCCGTACGTCATATTGAGCGAAGTCGAAATATGACGTCACCCATTCGACGACGCTTCAGGGACAGCAAGGTGGAGATTTCTCGACGGCGCCTGCGGCTCTGCTCGAAATGACATTTTAGAATACTTGCCTTAGGCGGAATTCACTTCCGCCGTGGGCGACCCAATTTGCCGCACTCTCACGGCTTAGTGTCTGCGCAAGGCAGACTGTGCGCGGGCGACGGTGCTACATGAGATCCGAGGCTGGACCCCTCACGGAAAAAGATTGCGAAGCAAGATTTTTCGTGAACTAGTCTTTGTTCGTCTTCAAAATCTGCATGAACACTTCGGAGGGGACCTCCACGGTGCCGATCTGGCGCATCCGCTTTTTGCCCTCCTTCTGCTTTTCCAGAAGCTTTTTCTTGCGCGTGATGTCGCCGCCGTAGCACTTGGCGAGCACGTCCTTCCGCACCGCCTTCACCGTTTCGCGCGCGATGATCTTGCCGCCGATCGCCGCCTGCACGGGAATTTCAAACAGCTGGCGGGGGATCGCGTCCTTTAAGTTCTCGCACAGCGTTCTGCCGCGCGGGTACGCCCTGTCCTCATGCACGATGAGCGAGAGCGCGTCGCAGATTTCCCCGTTGAGCAAAATGTCCAAACGGACGAGCTTGCTCCTCTCGTATCCCGCGATCTCGTAGTCGAAGCTCGCATAGCCCCGCGTGCGGGATTTGAGTTCGTCGAAGAAGTCGTACACGATCTCGTTGAGGGGCAGACGGTATTCGAGCTTCACCCGACGCGCGTCGAGATAGGTCATGTCTTTGAAGGTCCCCCGCTTGTCCCGGCAGAGGTCCATGACGGCGCCCAAATAGTCGGGCGGGGAGTAAATTTCCGCCTTGACGATGGGTTCCTCCATGTAGTCGATGTCCGAGGGCGGGGGCAGATGGGAGGGATTGTCCACATAAAAGCTCGAGCCGTCCGTCTTGTGGACGAGATAGGACACGGAGGGCGCGGTCGTGATGATGTCCAAGTTGAATTCCCGCTCGATGCGTTCCTGGATGATCTCCATGTGCAGAAGTCCCAAAAAGCCGCAGCGGAAGCCGAAGCCGAGCGCCACCGAGTTGTCGGGTTCAAAGGTCAGCGACGCGTCGTTGAGCTTTAATTTCAGGATCGCCTCTTTGAGGTCGAGGAACTTGCTCCCGTCGAGGGGATAGATGCCGCAAAAGACGACGGGCTGCACTTTTTTGTAGCCGGGGAGCGGCGGCGTATCGGGCTTGTCCGCCGCGATGACCGTGTCCCCCACGGCGACGTCCTCGATGCTCTTGATGCTCGCCGCGATGTAGCCGACTTCCCCCGCCTGCAAGCTCTCCTTGGGCTGCAAAAAGGGTGCGAACGCCCCCACTTCGGTGACTTCGTACGTCTTTTCGGAGAGGGCGGCCTTGATCTTGTCCCCCACCTTCACGCTGCCGTCTTTGAGGCGGACAAAGAGGATGACCCCCTTGTAGTTGTCGTAATAGCTGTCGAAGATGAGCGCCTTCAAGGGGGCTTCGGTGTCCCCCTCGGGGGGCGGGATCTGCTTTACCACGGCCTCCAAAATGTCGCGGATGTTCGTCCCCTCCTTGGCGGAAACGCAGGGACAGCCCTCGCAGTCCAGCCCGATGACGTCCTCGATCTCCTGCTTCGCCTCGTCGATCCGCGCGGATTGCAAGTCGATCTTGTTGATGACGGGAACGATCTCCAAATCGTTTTCGAGGGCGAGATAGACGTTGGCAAGCGTCTGCGCCTCTACGCCCTGCGTGGCGTCCACGACGAGGAGCGCCCCCTCGCACGCCGCAAGGGAACGGGAAACTTCGTAGGTAAAGTCCACATGCCCCGGGGTGTCGATGAGGTTGAATTCGTACTCCTGCCCGTCGAGGGCGGTGTAGTACATGCGGACGGGCGCGAGCTTTATGGTGATGCCGCGCTCCCGCTCGATGTCCATGCTGTCGAGGAGCTGTTCCTCCATGTCCCGCTTACTGACCTGCCCCGTAAGCTCCATGATGCGGTCGGCAATGGTGCTCTTGCCGTGGTCGATGTGGGCGATGATGCAAAAATTGCGTAAATTGCGGTTGGGTCTTGCCATAGATGTCTTGTTCCTGTTTTTTCCATTATACCTTTTTTCCGCAAACTTTGCAACCGATTGCGCGGCCCTCGTAAAAAATCCGCCGCCGCCCGTTGGATCTCGCACGGGCAGCGGCGGACGCGGGAAACTGTCTTTTCGGCAAAAGGGATCAAAGCGGAACGTAGCCCGCCCGCCCGACGAGGGTCTGCCCCTCCTCCGAGAGGACCCATTCGAGGAAGCGGGCGGTATTTTCCGAACGGTCTTTACGGGTCACGGCATAGAAATTCACCGTGAAGGGATATGCCCCCGAACGGATATTTTCGGCGGTGGACGCGATCCCGTCGATCTTCAGCAATTTCGCGTGGGGATTGGGGCGCATCGTCGTGGCAAAGAAACGGTAGGAATAGCCCAGAGCGGGCATGACCCCCTCCCGCTCGACCGAGATCTGATCCATGAGGCTGTTCGTCCCGACAAGGCTCGGGTCGAAGGGACGGGGAGACGCGAGCGGAAAGCCCGCCTTTTTCATAATCGATTGGATCCCCGACTGGCTGCCCGATCCCTCGGGGCGTTGGAACGCGACGATCTCGCCCCCCTCTTTCCAGCCGAGCGTTTGCCAAAGGGCGGTCTTGCCCGAATAGATGTTGTAGATTTGTTGGCGGGAAAGTCCGTCGATGGGGTTTTCGTCGCCCACCAGAAAGACGAACGCCTCCTTGCCGATCGGCGTGATTTCAAGCTCCACGCCCGCGTCCTTGGCAAGGCGGAGCTGGCTGTCGGCGGGATAGGAGGAGAAAAAGACGTCCCGCTCCCCCGCCACGAGGTGTTGGAACGCCTCCACCGTGTTCGTGAATTGCACCGCGCCCTCCTCTTTGCAGGCTTCCTCGGGATAGACCGCCTCGGCAAACGCCGCATATACGGGATAGAGGGCGAGCGCGCCGTCCAAAACGGGCAACCGTTCTTCGATCTGCAGGGATGCGGGCGCGTCGAGCCGCGCCGTCTTTGTGCCCGTGTAGGGGTCGTAGTCGGAAAGCGGCGGGTCGCTCCCCTCCCGCGAATATTCCACCCTCCACCAGCTCCCCGAGAGCGCCGTGGGATAGAGGCAGGCGGAGAGCACGACGAGGGCGGCGAGAAAGATCGTGAGCGGCGCAAACTGCCGCGAATGTTTCATCCAGAGCGCTCCCGCAAGCGCGCCGACGAAGATGAGCGCAAACAGCACGGGGAGCATGCCGACGAAGTTGTCGATTTCGGAAAATTGCGAGAAGTACTCATACCGCCAAAGCAAAAACGCGGCGAGCGCGACCGCCCCCGCCGTGACCGAAATTCTGATAACGTACCATAAAATTGTAAACGTCTTGCGCTTCATATCACATAAATCTGATGACGGGAACCCCGACGAGAAGAAGCCCGATGACGGCCAAAAAAGCGACAACAGGAAAGAGCGCCGCGATGAGCGAAAGGACGAGCGTGCCGCGGTTCCCATTGCTCATACAGGCGGCGACAATCCCCATGATCACGCCCGCAAGAATGGCAAGGATCGAAACGCAGGAGAACGCGGTCGCTATCGCGCCGCGGAGGTTCAAGGCGACGATCAAGCCCACGCTGCCGACTACGGAAAGAACAAGCGCGGTGATGGCGAGCGCCCTGCCGCCGAGCGCCAGCGTATCTAAGGACCGCTCCTTTCGGCGGAAGAGGAAAACGCCCCAAAGGATCGCCGATACGAGCAGGGAGAGCGCGAAAAGAAGCACATATCCGCCCTCGCCGTGCGAGGCGACGGACACCCCGAGCCAAAGGCACGCCGAGAGCGCGGAAAGGCTTCCCAGTGCGATGAGGGCGATCTTCCCGCCCCGCCCCAAAGGTTGCAACGATTTCTTTTCCATCATGACCTCACATTCCGAAGATCGCCGAGGGCGGCATAAAGGCCTCCGACCCAACAATAGTTTACCATAAAAGGCAATTTCTGTCAAGGCGCGGGGGAAAATCATTGCATATTCCCGAAATTTCTGCTACAATATCCGCATGGAAAACTTTTTGAAGACCCTGCCTGTCGCGCACAGGGGCCTGCACGACGAAACCAAGCCCGAAAACTCCCCCGCCGCCTTCGAGGCAGCGATCGAGGCGGGCTACGCCATCGAAACGGACATCCACTTCACCAAGGACGGGCAGATCGCCGTCTTTCACGACGACAACTTAAAGCGCATGACGGGGGATAAGCGCGAACTCAAAGACTGCACGATGAAAGAGCTGAAAGAATTGCGCCTCGGCGGCACGGAGGAGCGCATTCCCACCTTCGAGGAATTTCTGACGCTCGTAAACGGGAGGGTCCCCCTTCTCATCGAGATCAAAAACATGAAGGGGGTCAAGGGAAAGACGATCGCCTCCGCCATGCTTGCCGTGATGAAAAAGATCGGCTACAAGGGGGAATATGCCGTGCAATCCTTCGACCCGTTTTACGCAAAGGCGTACAAAGCGCTTGCGCCCGCGATCCCGTGCGGCGTGCTTGCGCAGGCAAAGATGAGCGAAAAGGGCGACCCCCTTTCGTGGAAGATCAAGGCGCACCTGCTCTCCCGCCTCAAACTCAATTTTTGGGTAAAACCCGACTTTGTGAGTTACGGTTTTTGGCTGCTGCCGCAGCGCTGCGTGACGAAGTTCAAGGGCGCAAAGCTCGCATGGACGGTGCGCTCCCCCGAAGATGAGGCGCAGGCGCGACAATATGTGGACAACATCATCTTCGAAAACTACCTGGCGGCGAAGTGAAGGGGCAAGGTGCTCCTCCTCAGGAGGAGCACCTTGCCCACCCCTCGAGGGGTGGGTGGCTTGCCGCAACGGCGGCAAGACGGAAGGGGTGTCGTAAACAAAAACACCCCCTCAGTTTCGCTACGCTCAACAGCTCCCCCTCAAGGGGCAGCCAAGTGAGATTTCTCCACGCGGTCGCTTCGCTCCCTTGGTCGAAATGACGAAAAGGGGTACCCCCTCCCGCGGAGGGGGATTCAGGGGGTGGGCAATAAAATCACGTCATGTTGAGCGGAGGCGTCAGCCAAAGTCGAAACATCTCTACCGCACTTGGCGCCCCTCGCAGGGGAGCTGTCACGAACGTAGTGAGTGACTGAGGGGTTTTCGTGAAACCCTTTCGGCATTCGCTCCGCTCATGCCACTTTCCCTAAAAGGGACAGCAAGCGGCGGCTACTCCCCTCTTTTCCTTTCTTGCCCTGACATGGGCAATTTTTTCTGCGTTTTTTTCTTATATTTGTTAGAAAGACTCTTGAAAAAAGATTTTGTTTATGATATAATACCTCCGATAACGCGCGCCGCGCTTGTTTTTTGCGTGCTCTGAGGAGAAAAACCGCGCAGCAGGCGGGCGCTCAAGATTACAGGAGGTTAAGGAATGGAACATTGTGCAGCGTGCGGGACGCCCGAACAAGCAGCCGCTTTGAAGGCCGTCATCGAACAATCGCGCTCGACACCCGGTTGCCTTATGCACATTCTGCAAGAAGCGCAGGGAATTTACGGTTTCCTGCCCATCGGGGTGCAAAAGACGATCGCAGAAGGCTTGGGGATCTCCCTCTCGGAGGTGTACGGCGTCGTCACCTTCTACTCGCAGTTCTCCTTAAAGCCCAAGGGAAAGCACCGCATCAGCGTCTGCCTCGGCACTGCGTGCTATGTGAAGGGCGCCGATAAGGTCTTGGAGGCGATCGAGAAAGAGGTCGGCATCCAATGCGGCGAATGCACGGAGGACGGGCTGTTCTCCATCGACAGCTGCCGCTGCGTGGGCGCCTGCGGCCTTGCGCCCGTCATGATGGTGGGCGACGAGGTCTACGGCAAACTCACGCCCGAAAAGGTAAAAACGATCCTCGAAGAATACAAGAAGGAGGAAGCCTGAATGACAGTCAAAGAATTGGACGCCATCCGTCAAAAGAAACATGAACTCATCGAGGTCCGCCGCGTCGTGCGCGAACAGGGCGAAAAAATGGCGGAACACACGGGTTACCGCAAACAGGTGCTCGTCTGCGGCGGTACGGGCTGCACTTCCTCCCACTCCGCAAAGGTCATCGCCCAGCTCGAACAGTCCTTCCGGGAGCTTGGCATCGACGACGTGCTCATCGTCAAGACGGGCTGCTTCGGCCTCTGCGCCTTAGGCCCCATCATGATCGTCTATCCCGAGGGCGCCTTCTATTCGCAGATGACCCCCGAACACGCCAAGACGATCGCCGAAAAGCACCTCGTCAAGGGCGGCGAGATCGTAAAGGAGCTTCTCTACAAGGGCACCGTCCACGAGGACGGCTCCATCATCCCCTTCGCGGAGACCCCCTTCTATAAAAAGCAAATGCGCATTGCCCTCCGCAACTGCGGCGTGATCGCGGCGGAGGACATCGAAGAGGCGATCGCCGCGGGCGACTACTCCGCCATCGAAAAGGTCCTCACCACGATGACCCCCGACGACGTCATCAAGGAAGTTCTGGACAGCGGGCTTCGCGGCAGAGGCGGCGCGGGCTTCCCCACGGGCAGAAAGTGGAGCTTTGCCAAGGCCTCGGCGGGCGACGTCAAGTACGTCTGCTGCAACGCCGACGAGGGCGACCCCGGCGCGTTCATGGACCGCTCCGTGCTCGAGGGCGACCCCCACTGCGTTCTCGAAGCGATGACCATCGCGGGCTATGCGATCGGCGCGCACCAGGGCTACATCTATGTGCGTGCAGAATACCCCATCGCCGTGGAACGCCTGAAAATTGCAATCAAGCAGGCGCATGAATACGGCCTGCTCGGCAAGAACATTTTGGGCCTCGGGTTCGACTTCGACATCGAGATCCGGCTCGGCGCGGGCGCGTTCGTCTGCGGCGAGGAAACCGCGCTCATGACCTCCATCGAGGGCCACCGCGGCGAACCCCGTCCCCGTCCTCCTTTCCCCGCCGTGAAAGGTCTGTTTGAAAAGCCCACCATTCTCAACAACGTCGAAACGTGGGCGAACATCAACCCCATCATCATGAAGGGGGCGAAGTGGTACTCCTCCATCGGCACCGAAAAGTCGAAGGGCACCAAGGTGTTCGCACTCGGCGGCAAGATCACCAACGTCGGCCTCGTGGAAGTACCCATGGGCACGACGCTCCGCGAGATCATCGAAGAGATCGGCGGCGGCATCCCGAACGGCAAGAAGTTCAAAGCCGCGCAGACGGGCGGCCCCTCGGGCGGCTGCATCCCCGCGGAATACATCGACACCCCCATCGACTTCGACAACCTCGTCGCCATCGGCTCCATGATGGGTTCGGGCGGGCTTATCGTCCTCGACGAGGACACTTGCATGGTGGATATTTCCAAGTTTTATCTCGAATTCACCGCGGACGAGAGCTGCGGAAAGTGCACGCCTTGCCGCATCGGCACCAAGCGGCTCTTGCAGCTCCTCACCAAGATCACGGAGGGCAAGGGGAAGCCCGAGGACCTCACCAAGATCGAGGAACTTGCCGAGCACATGAAGAGTTCTTCCCTCTGCGCTTTGGGACAGTCCGCGCCCAACCCCGTCCTCTCGACGTTGCACCACTTCCGCAATGAGTACGAGGATCACATCTATAACCACCACTGCACGGCGGGCGTGTGCAAGGCGCTCTTGTCCTTCACGATCGACAAGGAGAAGTGCATCGGCTGCGGCATGTGCGCAAAGAACTGCCCCGTCGGCGCGATCGCGCGCACCGGCTATGTGGCGCCCGGGCACAAGCTTGCCTCCTTTGCGATCGATACGGAAAAGTGCATCAAGTGCGGCGTCTGCCAAGGGAACTGCAAGTTCAAGGCAGTCGAGAGAAAGTGAGGTGAAAACAATGGCTAATATGGTAAATTTGAAGATCAACAACATCCCCGTCACTGTGCCCGAAGGCTCCACCGTGCTCGAAGCGGCGCGTGCGGCGCATATCGAGATCCCCACCCTCTGCTACTTAAAGGACGTTAACTGCGTCGGTTCCTGCCGCCTCTGTCTGGTGGAAGCGACGGGCGCGCGCGGCCTTGTCGCCGCCTGCGTGTACCCCGTTTCCGAGGGCATGGAAGTCAAGACGAACACCGAAAAGTGCAGGAAGAGCAGAAAGATGACCCTCGAACTCATGCTCAGCAAGCACAAGAAGGAGTGCCTTGCTTGCGAGCGCGCGGGGAACTGCGAATTGCAGCGCCTCTCCACCGAGTACGGCTGCGATCCCCAATATTTCGAGAGCGAAACGCTCGACACCCCGCTCGACCTGTCCGCGCCCTATGTGGTGCGCGACCGCGATAAGTGCATCAACTGCAACCGCTGCGTGGCGGCGTGCAAGAAGCAGGCGGTCGGCGCCATCGGCCCCATCGGCAGAGGATATGCCGTGCACGTCGGCAGCGCGTTCGAGATGTCCCTCATGGAATCGGTGTGCGTCGGCTGCGGGCAGTGCATCGTGGCATGCCCCGTGGGCGCTTTGAAGGAGCGCACCACCGTGGACGAAGTCTGGGCGGCGCTTTCCGATCCCAACAAGAAAGTGGCGTTCTTCACGGCTCCCTCCGTCCGCGCGACCCTCGGCGAGGCGTTCGGCCTTCCCGTCGGCACCAATGTGGAGGGCAAGATGGTCGCGGCGATCCGCCGTCTTGCGCCCGACTATGTGTTCAACATGGACGTCACCGCCGACCTCACCATCATGGAGGAGGCGAGCGAACTTCTGAACCGCATCCAAACGGGCAAACCCATGCCCATGTTCACGAGCTGCTGCCCCGCATGGGTGAAGTTCGTGGAGCAGAAGCATCCCGAGATGATCCCCCATCTTTCCACCTGCAAATCCCCGCAGGAGATGTTCGGCGGGCTTTTGAAGAGCTATTGGTGCGAGAAGAACGGCGTCGATCCCAAGGATCTCTTTGTCGTATCCGTTATTCCCTGCACGGCGAAGAAGTACGAGTGCCACCGCCCCGAGATGAACGGCGAAGTGGACGCGGCGATCACCACCCGCGAACTTGCGCGCATGCTCAAGACGGCGGGGATCAAGCTTGAAGAGCTGCCCGAAGAGGCGTTCGACGACCCGTTTGCGACCTGCTCGGGCGGCGGGACGATCTTCGGCGCGACGGGCGGCGTGATGGAAGCGGCGCTCCGCGTGGCGGCAAAGATGCTCGACGGCAAGCTGGAACTTGTGGATTTCCCCGAAGTGCGCGGGACTTCCCCCATCAAGGAAGCGACGTACAGCGTGGCGGGCCATACCGTGCGCGTGGCGGTCGCCAGCGGGCTTGCGAATGCGGAAACCATTTTAAGGCAGCTGGAAAGCGGTGAGAAGCAGTATGACTTCATCGAGATCATGGCATGCCCCGGCGGCTGCGTGAACGGCGGCGGCCAGCCGACCTTGCCCGACAGCATCCGCAACACGGCGGACCTCAAATCGCTCCGCGCGCAGGCTCTCTATACGAGCGACAAGGCGAACAAGCTCCGCCGCTCCTCCGACAGTCCCGTGATGGACGTGTTGTACAAGGAATACTTCGGCGCGCCGAACAGCCACAAGGCGCACGAGGTCCTGCACACCTCCTATCACGCCGACAAGAGAATTTGACCTTCTGTAACCTGTAAAAAAGGACCTGTCCGCAACGACAGGTCTTTTTTTGTGTCCCTGCCCCCGTTCACGGGGACGCCATTACCCCCTCCTGCGGAGGGGGATCAAGGGGGTGGGCAATAAAATCACGTCATGTTGAGCGGAACGAAGTGAAGTCGAAACATGGTCCACTTGTCACCCATTCGACGACGCCTCGCTACGCTCGGCTGCTCAGGGTGACGTATTCAGAATACGCCCCACACCCCTACCCCTCTCCCACGGAGAGGGTAAAAGACCCCCTCCATTGGGGTGGAGCGGCGCCATTCTCTCAACAGCCCAGTGGGCTGTGAGGGACGCCGCGACAGGAGGCGTGGCCTCGCCGACGGGGTTTTGGCGGTCCCTGCCGCCAAAACGGATTCAGGGGGTGGGCAATAAAATCACGTCATGTTGAGCGGAACGAAGTGAAGTCGAAACATGGTCCACTTGTCACCCATTCGACTGCGCCTCGCTACGCTCGGCTGCTCAGGGTGACGTAAACGTCATTCCGAGCGCAGTCGCCCCGCGCGAAGTTCTGATCCTCCAAGCGCGGCACGAGGAGCGTAGCGACGAAGTAGGAATCTCTACCGCATTATAATAAGGTTGAGATTTCTCCACGCGGTCGCTTCGCTCCCTTGGTCGAAATGACGAAAAAAGAGTATGCGGCTGTGGGCGAAATGACAAAAACAGAATGTCGGGCGGGCGAAATGACAGATATATAACACACGCGCGGCGCGGGCAATTTTGCCCGCACCGCGCTTCTTTCATCCTAATTTACAGTTTTACAATGGTGACCGTCGCCTTGTCGCCGTTGATGTCAAGCTCCTTGGTAAAGCCCGCCTCGCCGCCAAAGGGCGCCACCTTGCTTGCAAGCACATCGGGCGCGAAGCCGCCGCTCTCCAACACTTTGCGCGCTCTCCCCTCCGCCGTGTAGTACACCTCGATGCGGTCGGTCACCTCGAAACCCGCCTCCTTCCGCATCGTCTGGATGCGGGAAACCAGCTCGCGCTCGGCACCTTCCATCAAAAGCTCCTCGGAAAGCGCCGTGTTGAGCGCCACCGTGACGCCGCCGCCCGCCGCCGAAGCGTACCCCGCCGCGGATTCCGTAAAGATCTGCAAGTCCTCTTCGAGCAGGGTCACCTCGCCCTCGAGATCGACGGTGTAGCTCCCCTCTTCGCGCACTGCGGAAACGACCTTGCCCGCGTCGCACTTGCTCAAAAACTCCGAGATGAGCTTCAGTTTTTTGCCGTACTTGGGACCGAGCGTCCTCAGCTGCGGCTTTAACGTGTATTGAACGAGCGAACCCGCGCTTGCCGAATAGCGCAGCGTCTTGACGTTGAGTTCGTCGAGCACGACCGCCTCAAGTTCCGCCCCTAAATCGAGCGGCTTGTCGCTTGCGACGATCATCTCCGGGAGCGGCTGGCGGTTCTTGACGCCGCCGCTTGCACGCGCGCTTCTGCCGAGTTCCACCACTTGGAGCACTTCCTCCATCCCCTCTTCGAGCGCGGGGTCGAGGAAACTCTCATCGCACACGGGGAAAGAGCACAGATGCACCGACTGCGGCGCTTCGGGAAAGAAGGCGGGCACGAGGTTCTGATACATCATCTCCGCCATAAAGGGGGTGTAGGGCGCAAGCAGTTTGGCAAGCGTTACCAGCACGGTGTAGAGCGTCGTGTACGCCGCCGCCTTGTCCTCCGTCATCTCGGGTCCCCAATAGCGGTCGCGCCCCCTGCGGACATACCAATTGGAAAGTTCGTCTACATATTCCTGGATCGCCCGCGCGCTGTCCGTGATGTTGTACTCCGAAAGAAGCCTATCGGTGTTTTTGACGAGGGTGTTGAGTTTGCTCAGCGCCCACTTGTCCATGAGGGAGAGCTTGCACTTCTTCAAGTCGTACTTGCTCGGGTCGTACTTGTCGATCCCGGCGTAGAGGGTGAAGAAGGCGTAGGTGTTCCAGAGCGTCCCCTGGAACTTGCGCTGGACCTCGGAAACGGCTTCGGGTCCGAACCGCGAAGGGATCCACGGCGCGCTGCCCGTATAGAAGTACCACCGCACGGCGTCCGCGCCCTGTTTGGAGAGCACCGTCCACGGATCGACGACGTTGCCCTTGTGCTTGCTCATTTTGACGCCGTTCTGGTCGTTGACGTGCCCTAAGACGATACAGTTTTTGAAGGGCGCCTTGCCGAAGAGAATGGTGGAGATGACGAGGAGCACATAGAACCACCCGCGGGTCTGGTCCACCGCCTCGGAGATGAAGTCGGCGGGGAAGGTCTCCTCGAAGAGGTCCTTGTTCTCAAAGGGATAGTGATACTGCGCGAAGGGCATGGAACCCGAATCGAACCAGCAGTCGATGACCTCGGGGGTGCGCTTCATCACGCCGCCGCACTTGGGGCATTTACAGGTGAGGCCGTCGAGGTAGGGACGGTGCAGCTCGATGTCGAGGGGAGCGCCCGTCTTTTCGCTCAATTCCTTGTGGGAACCGATCACGTCGAAGTGGCCGCACTCTTCGCACACCCATGCGGGGAGCGGGGTCCCCCAATAGCGGTCGCGCGAAAGCCCCCAGTCGATGACGTTTTCGAGGAAGTTCCCCATTCTCCCCTCTTTGATGGTCTCGGGGATCCAATTCACCGAACGGTTGCTCGCAATGAGCTGTTCCTTGACTTTGGTCACCTCGATGAACCAGCTCGAGCGCGCATAATAGAGCAGGGGCGTGTCGCACCGCCAGCAGTGGGGATAGCTGTGCTCGAAGGGGATCTTCTTGAAGAGAAGCCCCTTCTTCTCCAAAATATCCATCAAGGGCTTGTCCGCCTTCTTGGCAAAGAGGCCGTCCACCTCGGGGCAGCGCCCGTCGAAACAGCCGCGCTCGTTGACGAGCTGCACCACGGGCAGATGATATTTCTTGCCGACCTTATAGTCGTCCTCGCCGAACGCGGGGGCGATGTGCACGACGCCCGTGCCGTCCGTCAGAGTGACGTACCCGTCGCAGGTGACGTAAAACGCCTTCTCCTTGAACGTGCCGAGGGCGTACGGGAAGAGCGGCTCGTACCCGGTGTACTCGTACTCCTTTCCCTTTTTGCGGGAAACGAGGGTGTAATTTTCAAAGAACTTGGGAACGAGCGCCTCCGCGAGGATGTAGTGCGTCCCCTCTCCGTCCATGATCTCCGCATAGTCCTCATCGGGGTTCATGCAGAGGGCGACGTTGGAGGGAAGGGTCCACGGCGTGGTGGTCCAGGCGAGGATATAGGTGTTCTCTTTTCCCTTCACCTTGAAGCGGGCGACGAGGGAAGTTTCCTTGACGTCCTTATAGCCCTGCGCGACCTCGTGGGAAGAGAGCGCCGTGCCGCAGCGGGGGCAGTAGGGCACGATCTTGTGTCCCTTGTATAAAAGCCCCTTCTTGTGGATCTCTTTGAGCGCCCACCAGACCGATTCGATGTAGCTGTCGTGATAGGTGACGTAGGGGTGTTCCATGTCCACCCAATAGCCGACCGCCTCGCTCATCTTTTCCCACTCGCTCTGGTACTTCCAGACCGAGGATTTACACTGTTTAATGAACGGCTCGATGCCGTACTTTTCGATGTCCTGTTTGCCGTCCATGCCGAGGGACTTTTCCACCTCCAGCTCGACGGGCAGCCCGTGGGTATCCCAGCCCGCCTTGCGGAGGACGTGTTCTCCCTTCATGGTGTGGTAGCGGGGCATGATGTCCTTCATCACGCGGGTGAGGACGTGCCCGATGTGGGGCTTGCCGTTGGCGGTGGGCGGACCGTCGAAGAAGGAAAATTCGGCTCCCTTTGCGTTCTTTTCGATGGACTTTTCAAAGATGCGGTTCTCTTTCCAGAACTTTGCGATCTTCTGTTCGCGCTCCACGAAATCGAGCGACGTGTCTACTTTTTGATACATAAAAACTCCTATGAATTTTTCCGAATGGGACCCCCTCCATTGGGGTGGAGCAGGGAGGCGGGAAGCCCTCTCCTAAGGAGAGGGTGCCGAGCAACGCGAGGCGGGTGTGGTGCTCTTGCTGTCCCTGAAAGGGAAAGTACCCGCGTAGCGGGGGAAAGGGTTTTCGGAAAACCCCTCAGGCTCGGCTAACGCCTCGCCAGCTCCCCTACAGGGGCGCCAAGTGCGGTAGAGATTTCTCGACTTCACTTCGTTCCGCTCGAAATGACGAAAAGGGTACCCCCTCCATTGGGGTGGAGCGGCGCCGTTCTCTCAACAGCCCAGTGGGCTGTGAGGGGCGCCGCGACAGGAGCGCTGTAAGAGCGCGACGGGGTTTTGGCGGTCCCTGCCGCCAAAACGGATTCAGGGGGTGGGCATCCTCCGCACCGTTCTTCAACCGAAAATGCCCTTGCGGGCGCGGATCTTCTTGACCGTAAACCCTGCCTCCGTCACGCAGGCGGAGAGCGCCTCGTCCGACACCTCGCTCTCGACAAAGACGATCCCCTTTTTGAAGTTCGCCTTCGCGCCCGTGACGCCGTCGAGCAGAAGCAGCTTTTTCTCGGCACGCTCCGCACAGCGTTTGCAGCACATGCCGTCCACTTCGATCACCCGTTTCATGCCCATATTTTACCACTTGGCTTTGCTTTTGTAAAGTAATTCGGTTTGACATTTCCCCCGTTTTTACATATAATATCCAAGGAAAACCAAATTCGGGCGGCGCGCCCCTAAGGCGCGAAATACATCATGGCAAAACAAAACAGGGGGATCGGGATCCTCTACATTCTGGGCGCGGCGGCGGGATTTGCCTGCATGAACCTCTTCGTGGGGCTGGCAGGCGAGCTGCCCACCATGCAAAAAGTGTTCTTCCGCAACCTGATCGCGGCGGTCATCGTCTTTTTCCTGCTGCTCGGGGACAAGCGCAAGTTCCGCATCCAAAAGGGCGCTTTGGGGTGGCTCTTTTTGCGCGCGGGCGCGGGATTTTTGGGCGTCGTGCTCAACTTTTACGCCATCGACCACATCGGCAGCATCTCCGACGCCTCCATCCTCAACAAGCTCTCCCCCTTCTTTGCGATCCTCTTCTCGGTGTTTCTCCTCAAAGAAAAGCCGAGATGGTGGGAACTGCTCTTTGTCGCCATTGCCTTTGGGGGCGCGATGTGCGTGGTGCGCCCCACCTTCGACGCCAAAGTGCTGCCCGCCCTCGCGGGATTTTGCAGCGGCGCGTGCGCGGGGCTTGCCTACACCGCGGTGCGCATTCTCGGCATCAAGGGAGAGCGCGGCGATATGACCGTGTTCTTCTTCTCCGCCTTCTCCACCCTCGCCGCCCTTCCCTTCTTCATCGCCTACTACACCCCGATGACGTGGTTGCAGCTCGTCTACCTCGTGATGGCGGGCGTGTCCGCGGCGGTGGGACAGTTCTTTATCACGGCGGCGTACCGCCACGCCCCCGCCAAGGAGATCGCCGTGTTCGACTACGCGCAGGTGCCCATCGCGGCGGTGCTCGGCTTTTTCTTCCTCTCCGAACTGCCCGACGGATGGAGCTTTGTGGGCTATGCGATCATCATCGGCGCCGCCGTCGCAAAGTGGCTCGTCACCCTGCTCTCCGAACGCCGCAAGCGGGCGCTAAGTCCCGCGCAGCAGGAAACGGAGCCGCTCCCGCAGGACCCGCAAGCCCCCGCGCAACAGGAAACGGAGCCGCCCGGCGGGGAGGATACGGACACAAAAATTCACAATGTTACGCAAAAACCGTCCGAATAGGCGCTTCTCTCCTTGCTTTTTGCCCCGAAAAGGTGTATAATGGTGAGATATGAAGAGTAACACGCCCGAAAAAAGAACGATCGAGAGCAGAACGATCGAGAGAGGGAAACAGGAGGAGCGCACCAACACGCGCAGCTGGTGGATCAAAACCATCCTTTTGCTTACGCTCGTCGTGCTCTCCGTCGTCATGCTCTTCACCCTCGGGGACTATCTCACGGGCGAGGACACCCCCCAGCTCGGGTTCGGGCAGCTCCTGAAAACGATCAACTATCCGCTGTTTGCCCTGCTTTTGGCGGTCGTGGTGCTGTACATCGCGGTGGAGAGCGCCAAATACGCCTACATGCTGAAGATGTACACGGGCAAATTCCGCTTCCGCATCGCCGTAAAGACGATGTTCCTCGGCAAGTATTACGACGGCATCACCCCCCTTTCCACGGGCGGGCAGCCCTTCCAGATCTATTATCTGCACAAGAAGAAGATCCCGAGCGGCGCGGCGAACGTGATCCCCGTCGCGCGGTATGTGATGAGCGCCTTCGTGCTGACGGTGTTTGCGGTGACGCTGCTCGCGCTCACCCCCCGCTATGTCCCGCAGGACGCCGTGGGCGGTCCCCTTCTTCTCATCTTTGCGTGGGCGTCGCTCGGGGTGAACATCGCCTTCCAGCTCGCCGTCATCCTCTTCTCCGTCTTTCCCAAGGCGTGCAAGAAGTTCATCCTCTTCCTCGTCTATTGGCTGCACAAGTTCCGCCTTGTCAAGCGGCGGTACCGCACTTCCATCAAGTTTGTGCGGGAGATGCGCGATTACAGCGACTGTCTGAAACAGTTCTGGCGGCAGTTCTATAAATTCCTGCCCATGCTCCTTTTGTGCGTGATCGAGAGCGGGCTGTTTGTCACCCTGCCCTTCTTTGTGGTGATCTCGATCGCCAACGTGCCGCCCACCGTGGAGCTTGCCGTGCAGATCGCCTGCCTTGTGGTGATCTCCCGCTATTCCTCGCTGCTCGTGCCCACCCCGGGCAACACGGGCGCTTTGGAAGCGGCAAGTTCGCTCATCTTCGTGACGGTGACGGGCATCGGCTCGGTGCTGGGCTGGACGGTGCTCGTGTGGCGGTTTTTCACCTATTATGTCTATATCCTGTCGGGGATCGGCATCAACATATTCGAAGTCATCCGCAGCGCCGTGCGCAGACGACGCGCCGCCCGCACCGCCCAAAAACCGCTTTGAAACCCACCCCCCCTACCCCCCTCCTCAGGAGGGGGGTAGGGGGGCGCCTCCTCAGGAGGGGGTAATACTTGCCCACCCCTTGAGGGGTGGGTGGATTGCCGCAACGGCGGCAAGACGGAAGGGGTGTCGTAAACAAAAACACCCCCTCAGTTTCGCTACGCTCGCCAGCTCCCCTGCGAGGGGCGCCGAGAATGCCCACCCCCTTAGTCCCCCTCCAAAGGAGGGGGTATTTTAGTGTCCCTTACCAACCGAGAACAAATCAGCCTTTCAGCCGCACGAGCGTCGGGGTCGCCTTGCCGCGGTGCAGCACTAAATAGCAGTAGCTCGGCTCCGCATAGTCCCCGAACGCGCCCGGGTTGACGCACAGCACGCCGTCCACGCTCTCGATCCCCGCGCGGTGGGTGTGGCCGTAGAGCGCCACCTCGCAGCCAAGCTCCTTTGCCCGCGCCGCAAGACGGGTCAGCCCGCTCTTTACGCCGTAGCGGTGCCCGTGGCAGCAGAGGACGGAAAGCCCCTCCGCCCCGATCACGATCTCCTCTTCCCCGTAGCAGGGGTCGCAGTTCCCGCGGCAGAGGTAGGTCTTTCCGGGATAGCGGGAAAAAACCTCCCGCAGATCGGCGGACCCGTCCCCCAAATGGACGATGTAGTCGTTCTCGGCAAAGAGCGGCTCCATCTCTTGCAGACGGCGGCGGTTGCGGCCATGGCTGTCCGATAAGATCACAAACGTTTTCATATTCTCCTCAGAAAAACAAATAGATCAGGATGACGACGGCAATCACGGCGAAGTATATCCACGAAAAGATCGTATAATCCCGCTTGGCGACGGGTTTTCTCCCGTCAAAGAAGAAGAGGAAGGGAATGCAGAATACGGCGTAGTAGGACTTTCCCAGCCCCCACTTGGCGGCGAAGGGCAAAAAGCCGAGGCAGAGGTCCACCGCGCTCAGCAGAAAAAGACAGACGCTCAAAAAGACCGCAGTTTCCAACGACCTCTTGCGGGCGGCTTCCGCCTTTTCAAAGACGGGAGGGAAGGGGCGGTACACTTTGCGGGAGGCGGGAAGAAAGCCGAAGCCGTTCTCCTGCTGTGCGCCCCGCACGGTATACGCGCGGTTGCCGTACAGGATACAGCCGATAAACAGGAAGTGCGGCAGGCGCTTTGCGGGGAAAAGGCACATCATCGTGAGGCTCGGATAGACGACGCCCGCGTGCATCAGCCCGTTCAACAGGAAGGTCGCCGCGATGTAGGCGATGGGCAGAAGCCCGAGCGCGCGGAACAGCATCCGTTTTCCCCTCGTGTTTGCCCGCTTGGGACGGAAACAGAAGAACATGCACAGGAGCAGGCAGAGCAGCTGGTCGAGGAAGATGTTGAAGGTGGGCATGTTGTTGAGCAGGACGACCGTGAGCCGCTCGGTGAGATAATTTTTGGCGAACGCGATCGCTTCCGCCGCATCGGCGAAGGGGATCAGCTCCGCCTCGGAATTGACCGCCTTGATCAATTGGTCCACGACGCCGATGACGTCCGAAAACTGTTCTGTGACGGACAGGAACAGAGATTCCACGAGGAGCATAACGCCGCCGACGACGATCGCATAGGCGGCAAGTTCGGCAAAAAAGAGCAGGATGGCGATCACGGCGGTGCGGCGGGTGATCTTGCCGAATTCCCCGCGGTTGAGATTGAGCACGAAGGAGATCGTCGCAATGAAGTACAGCGGGATGACGAGGCAGCCCAAGTTCCGCATGATCCCGACGAGTGTGCCGAACGGACCCTCGATCCGCATGGACATGAGCGAGGTGACGACGCCGACGACGTCCTGCGATTGCAATGCGTTCAAAGCGTTGGTCGCCTGCGTCAGCGCGTTCAGAAGGACAAAATAGGTTGCGATCTGCGAAATGAAAAAGAAAAAAATGGCAACGTATCGCAAATAGACAAACCCGCCCCGTTTTCCGTAAGCGAGCGTTTCGTGAATGTTCATCTTCCCTCCGAGCGGTCCCCTCCCGCAAGCGGGGCGTCCGCGGGTCTTTTACAGGAGTTCTCTCAATTTTTTTAACGCTCTTCCGCGATGGGAAACGGCGTTTTTTTGCGCCTCGTCCGCCTCTGCGAAGGTCATGCCGAGGTCGTCGGAGAAAAAGAGGCTGTCGTAGCCGAAGCCGTTTGCGCCGCGCTCCCCGCAAAGGATGGAGCCATCCGTTCTGCCCTCCGCGACGGCCGTGGTGCCGTCGGGAAAGACGAGGGCAACGCAGCAGCGGAAATGCGCCCTGCGGTTTGTTTCTCCTTTGAGATTTTCGAGGAGGAGCTTGCGGTTTTCGGCGTCCCCTCCCCCCGAATAGCGGGCGCTGAACACGCCGGGGGCGCCGCCGAGGGCGTCTACGCAGAGGCCCGAATCGTCGGCGAGGGCGGGCAGACCCGTGGCCTTGCAGACGGCGCGCGCTTTTATCAGGGCGTTTTCGCGAAACGTTTCGCCCGTTTCCTCCACCTCGCCCGAAAAACCCGCCTCTTCGGCGGAGAGGATCTCATGCTCGGGGAAGAGTTCGCAAAATTCCCGCAGTTTGTGTCGGTTTCCCGTTGCCGCAACGATCTTCATAAAGAACTCCTTTTCGTTTGCCCCACGATGGGGAGCTTGCCCACCCCCCCTACCCCCCTCCAATGGAGGGGGCAAGAACGGCGCCTCCTCAGGAGGTGGAGCACCTTGCCCACCCCTTGAGGGGTGGGTGGATTGCCGCAACGGCGGCAAGACGGAAGGGGTGTCGTAAACAAAAACACCCCCCTCAGTTTCGCTACGCTCAACAGCTCCCCTTCAAAGGGGGCAGCCAAGTGCTCTTGCTGTCCCTGAAAGGGTGGAGCATTGCTTTCTGCCAACGGTTGATAATCGTTGGCGCAATGCGACATGAGTGAGCGCATTTGCCGCGCGAACGGTGACCGAACACGGGGTTCTACCCGTGTGAGAAAGTGGCGAACGCAGTGAGCCGAAAGGGTTCTCGGAAAACCCCTCAGTCACTCACTACGTTCGTGACAGCTCCCCTGCAAGGGGCGCCGAGTCCTCAGTCACTCACTACGTTCGTGACAGCTCCTCTGCAAGGGGCGCCAAGTCCGAAATGAGTTTTCCTCACCCTAAAATGGCGATGGAGAGGCCGCAGAAGATGATGAGCGACACCGCGTCGACAATCGTCGTGATGAAGGGCGACGCCACCGCGGCAGGGTCCAGTCCGATCTTCTTTACGCCGAGCGGCAACAGGCACCCCACCAGCTTTGCCAATATCACCGTGCAGAAGAGCGCCAGCGATACCACCGCGCTCAGTTCGAACGTGTACCCCGAAAAGCCGAAGAGCAATCGGTCGATGAGCTGCAATTTGCAAAAACAGGCAATGGCAAGGGTGAGCGCCAAGAGCAGCGACACGCGGAACTCCTTCCAAACCACTTTGAGCGTATCCTTGGTGGTCAGCTCTCCCAGCGCGAGGGAGCGGATGACGGTGACAGACGCCTGCGAACCCGAATTCCCGCCCGTATCCATGAGCATGGGCACGCACGCGATGAGCACGGTGGAGAGCATCTGCTCGAATTTGTTGAGGATAAGTCCCGTAAACGTCGCCGAAACGAGCAGGATGAGCAGCCACGGCACGCGGTTCTTCCAGATGGAAAAGACGCTCGTCTTGAGGTAGGGCTTGTTGTCGGGCACGATACCCGCCATCCTCTCGACATCCTCGGTGTTCTCTTCTTCGAGGACGTCCATGGCGTCGTCGACGGTGACGATGCCGACCAAACGCCGCTCCCGGTCCACAATGGGAATGGCGAGGAAGCCGTAATCGGAGATCTTGCGCGCCACTTCCTCCTTGTCGTCGAGCGTTTCGCAGTAGATGACGTTGTCCTCCATGACGTCGGAGATGAGCGCCTTGGGGTCGGCGAGCATGAGGTCCTTCGCCGTGACGAGGCCGATCAGCTCGCTCTTGTCGTTGGTGACGTAGCAGGTGTAGATCGTTTCCTTGTCGATGGCCTGCGCGCGGATGCGGGAGAACGCCTCTTCGACCGTCATGTTGGGCAGGAAGCGGACGAACTCGATGGTCATGATGCTGCCCGCGCTGTCCTTGGGGTATTTCAGAAGCTCGTTGATGTAGGCGCGCGTTTCGCTGTCGCTCTGGGCGAGCAGCCGCTTGACGACGTTGGCGGGCATCTCCTCCACGAGGTCGACGGTGTCGTCGAGGAACAGCTCGTCCATGACCTCTTTGATCTCCTTGTCGTTGAGCTTTTTGAGGAGCTTTTCCTGCGTGTCGCGGTCGATCTCCACGAACATCTGGGCGGCGAGGTCCTTGGGCAGAATGCGGAAGAGGACGGGCAGGTCCTCCTCTTTGGCGCTGTCGAACACCTCCGCGAGGTCGATCTCGTTCATGGAGGAGAGGAGCGGCTTCAAGACGGAGAACTTCTTCTCTTCGAGGAGGGCGAGGATCTCCTCTTCCTCCGCGATGCGGCGGGCGACTTCCTCGGGCATCTCTTCGATGATGTCCACGGTGTCGTCGACGGAAACGTCCTCCATGACTTCCTGCAATTCGTCGTCGTGCAGGCCGCCTAAGATCTTCTCCTGCAACGGGGCGTCGACGAGGACGAGCACTTCGGCAAGAAAGTCGCTCTCGAGGGCGCGGCAGAAGGGAATGACGTCCTGCTCTTCCAATTCGGACAAAACAGAAGCCGCCTCGTCGGGTTTTTTCACCGTCGCGGCAGCCTCTTCGTAATTTTTTTGTAAAATGAGTTGCTTGAATTCTTCGGTCATGGCTCCACCTCGGATGGGATATTTAGGGGGCGGAGCGATCGGGCGCTATGCGGAAAAAAGGGCAGCGCAGGACGGCCCGCCTATGGGTGCGGAAGGGCATGGATGGTGGCTACTTCGTCCTTTCATTGCTTTTCTCCTTTTATTTTTTGCTGCGTCTTTTCCTATTATATGCAAAAGGTCAGGGCAAGTCAACCTTTTCGCGCTCTTCCAGCGGAACAAAACTCCACTTGCTCAAATCGAACAGTCCCCTGTCCAAAAGCTTCAGCTGCGGGATCACCGCCAACGACAAAAAGATCATCGTCATAAACGGCTCGTAGTGCTCCTTGACGCCCATGCTCCGCGCAAGCTTTTGCAGCCCGTCCGTGCGCAAGATGACTTCCTCCGCCGGGGCCGAACTCATCAGCCCCGCGATGTCGAGGGGAAATACCTCTTCTCTCCCCTCTCCGACGACCGCCATGCCGCCGCCCGCCTGCGCAAGCAGCGCCGCACAGCGCGCCATCGCCCCGTCGTCGTCCCCCAAAAGGACGAGATTGTGGCTGTCGTGCGCCACCGAGATGCCCATCGCGCCGCCATGGAAGCCGTAGCCCTCCACCAGCCCCAGCCCGATGTTGCCCGTGCCGAAATGCCGCTCCACGACCGCGAGCTTGCATAGATCGCTCCCCTTGACGCAAAGCTCCCCGACGGGCGCGGGGATCAGCTTCTCCGCGGTGTACAGCCCGTGCGGCTGCACCTGCATCACGCGGAATTTGCCGCCGTGGCCGACGATCCTGAAACTTTCCGCCGTCACCTCTTTCATCTTCACCGTGCTGCGGACGGCGGCGGGCAGATAGCGCTGCTGCGCGGAAAAGAGCGCTTTGCCGTTCTCCGCCATCAGGATCCCCCTGTGGAAAACGGCGGAAACGCGGAAGTGCTCGAGGTCGTCCACGAGGGCGATGTTGGCAAAGTAGCGGGGCGCGAGCGCGCCGACGTCCTTTAAGCCGTAGCACTCCGCGACGTTGAGGGTGGCGAGCGCAATGGCGTACTTTGCGGGAAGCCCCGCCTGCACCAAGCGGCGCAGCGCATCGTCGAGATGTCCGCGGGAGGAGAGATCGGCGGCGTTCTTGTCGTCCGAACAGAGCACGAAGCGGCGGTAGTTGTCGGCGTCGATGGCGTCCTTTGCGTCCGCGATATTGTTGACGGAGGACCCGCAGCGGATCTGCACATACATGCCCCGCGCCGCCTTCTCGCGGCACTCCGCGGCCGTGCGGCTCTCGTGATCGGTGAGAATGCCCGCCGCGCGGTAGGCGCAGAGTTCTTCCCCCGAGAGGTCGGGACCGTGCCCGTCGACGGGTTTGCCCGCCGCATGCGCGGCTTGCAGTTTCCGGAGCACCTCTTCATCCGCCGCAAGCACCCCGGGGAAGTTCATCATCTCCCCCAAGCCGAAAAAGAGAGGACGGGCGATCTCCCGCTCCGTTTCGCGGGCGTCGATCACGGCGCCGCTCGTTTCAAAGGGGGTGGCGGGCACGCAGGAGGGAAGCTGCAACAAGACGTCGAGCGGCTGTTCCCCCTCCAGCGAGAGGCGGGAGAACGCTTCCCGCATGTATTCCGCGCCCGCGATGCCGCAGACGTTGACGATCTCGTGCGGGTCGGCGACGACCAGCCCCGTTCCCCGCGGGACGGCGAGCGCCGCCCACGCCTCGGGGGAGAGCATGCTGCTTTCGATGTGGATGTGGGAATCCATGAAGGCAGGAAGAAGGATACGGCCCGCGGCGTCGTACTCCCGCTTGCCGCGGTAGCCTTTGCCGATGGCGACGATCCTGCCCTCCGCGACGGCGAGGTCGCCCTCCTCGAGCGCGGCGGTAAAGACGTTGTAGATCCTGCCGTTTTTGATGACGAGGTCGCAGACCTCGCGTTTTAAGGCGCAATCGATCAATCGCTTCATAACGGGAACATTATAACACAAATGACGCGCGCGCGCAAGGAAATTGCAAAAAAGAAAAAAATCCTTTGCGGAGGAACTACTCCCGCCCACGGAGAGGGTGGTACTTGCCCACCCCTTGAGGGGTGGGTGGATTGCCGCAACGGCGGCAAGACGGAAGGGGTGGCGTAAATAACACCCCCTCAGTTTCGCTCCGCTCATGCCACTTTCCCTTTCAGGGACAGCAAGCGCCCCCCCCACAAAAAAAGCAAAAATAATCGGCACATATGCCACACAAACGAACGTTTGTTTGATATAATAGAGGCATGAAGAAAAGTTTTGTCCTCTACGAAAGCTATGGAAGGCAGCTCGAATTGCTCGACTTCGAGCAGAGCGGACGCCTCCTCAAAGCGATCTTTGCCCATGAGTACGGCGGCAAACAGCCCGCCCTCGACGCGCTTACCATGATGCTCTACCTCGAGATCGAGAGTACGCTCGACCGCGACCGCAAGCAATACGATCTCGTCTGCCAAAAGCGGGCGGACGCAGGACGGCAGGGCGGCAGACCCCGCAGCGATTTTTCTTGTTCCGAAAAAAAAGCAAATGCTTTCAAGAATGAGAATGAGAATGAAAATGAGAATGTAGATGAGAAGGAGCGCGTTCCCTCGGCGCCCGCTGCCGTGCGGCGCGCCCGCGGGACCGACCCCACCGAAAAGATCGCGGAGCGGGAGCGTTTTTACAGCGTCCGGAAGCAACGTGCGGAGGACGAGGCGGAGAAAAACTTAGAAAAGGCGCGCGGAGATGTGGAATTCCGCGACGCCGAACGGGAGATGAAGGACGCAGAGATCTCTCTTGCGCGGGCAGAGGCACGGGGAGAGGACCCGTCTGCCCTTCGGAAGCTGCTCTATATGGCAAAAAAGAGGCGATGTGCGGCGATGGCACGGCTGCACTTTGCCGAGAGCGACTTTTTGCCGCGGTATGCGTGTAAAAAGTGTTCGGACACGGGCTTTTTGCCCAACGGCCGCGGCTGCGACTGCTTCTTGCGCAGCGGGTAACGGGAACGGAGGGGGGAGAGGCTTGCCCACCCCCCTACCCGTTTTGGCGGCAGGGACCGCCAAAACCCCGTCGCGCTCTTACAGCGCTCCTGTCGCGGCGCCCCTCACAGCCCACTGGGCTGCTGAGAGAACGGCGCCGCTCCACCCCCATGGAGGGGGCAATAAAACCACGTCATGTTGAGCGGAGGCGTTAGCCGAAGTCGAAACATGGTCCACTTGTCACCCATTCGACTGCGCTCAGGGTGACGTAAAGAGGACGCGGGGCAGGGTGACGTAAATGTCATTCCGAGCGTAGTCGAGGAATCTCTACCGCATTATCATAAGGTTGAGATTTCTCCACTCCGCCTTCGGCTTCGGTCGAAATGACAGATAAGGGGACAGCTAAGTTACCCACCCCCCCTACCCGTTTTGGCGGCAGGGACCGCCAAAACCCCGTCGGCGAGGCCACGCCTCCTGTCGCGGCGCCCCTCACAGCCCACTGGGCTGTTGAAAGAACGGCGCCGCTCCACCCCTTGGAGGGGGCACACAAGGCGCCTCCTCGGGAGGGGGTAATGCCCTTCGTTTACTTCAAGTCGGGGCGCATGCGGAGGCTGTTCAAGACCGCCAAAAGCATGACCCCTACGTCGCCGAATACCGCCGCCCAGATGGGAAGCGCAAACAGTCCCGTTGCCGTCGCAACGACCGATACCGCCATGAGCGCGATCTTTACCCCGACCGAGAACCCGATATTCTCCCGCACGATCCGCTTGGTCTTTTTCGCGCCCTTGATCGCCTTGGGAAGCGCCGCCAGAGAGTCGCCCGCCAGCACGAGGTCGCTCGCCTCGATGGCAGCGTCGCTCCCCAGCCCCCCCATCGCCACGGCAACGTCGCTCACCGCCATCACGGGCGCGTCGTTGATCCCGTCGCCGACGTACAGCAGCTTGCCGCGCGCCTTGAACCCTTCGGCGCACGCCGCCTTTTCGGAAGGCAGAAGCCCCGCGCGGATCTCCTCGAGCGGAAGTCCCTTTAACAGCGCTTCCGCCCGCTCCTTGGCGTCCCCCGTGAGCACCGCGCGGTAAAGCCCCGCCCGTCCGAGCGCTTCGAGCGCACCCTTCGCCTCGGCGCGGAGCTTATCCTCGATCTCGACATGTCCCAAAAGTTTGCCCTCTTCCGCGACATAGACGACGGCGGAGAGAGTGTCCGCGGGCGCCGCTTCCACCCCGCGGGAGCGCAGAAAGCGCAGACTGCCCACGAGCACTTCCTTCCCCCCGACGGCCGCCGAAAGCCCCATGCCCGCAAATTCTTTGACCTGCGAGGGGGAAAGATCGGTCTGCGTGCGTGCGAACGCCTGTGCGAGCGGGTGGGAAGAGTTTTTCTCGACCGCCGCCGCCAGCAAAAGCACCCGCTCCCCGCCCACGACTTTGGACACGGAGAAGCTGCCCTCGGTGAGCGTGCCCGTCTTGTCGAACAGGGCGACCTTCACCGCGGCGAGTTCGTCGAGATAGACGGCGCCCTTCGTCAGCACTCCGCAGCGGGCGAGCGTGCCAACACCCGAGAAATAGGTGAGCGGCACCGAGATGATGAGGGCGCACGGGCAGGAGATGACCAAAAATTCGATGGCGGGCACCAGCCATTTCGCAAAATCAAAACCCTGGAAAAGGGGCGGCACCACCGCGATGAGTACGGCGAGCAGCACCACGACGGGGGTGTAGATCCGCGCAAAACGGGTGATGAACTTTTCGGGCTTCGCCTTCTTTGCCGAAGAGTTCTCCACCAAATCGAGGATCTTGGCGACCGCCGATTCGGATACGGGCCGCTCCACCCGCGCCTTGACGGGACTGCCCACGTTGACGCAGCCCGCCAGAAGGCTGTCCCCCGCCGACGCCTCGCGGAGGATCGCCTCCCCCGTGAGCGACTTGACGTCGAGCGAAGTTTCCCCCTCGAGCAGAACGCAGTCCGCGGGCACCTTGTCGCCGCTGCGCAGCAGAATGACGTCGCCCGCTTTCAGTTCCTCGGGATCGGTCTCCCGCTGCCCGTCCCCCTCCACGAGAATGGCGGAGTCGCTCTTGAGCGCGGCAAGACGGGAGATCGCCCCGCGCGAGGAGCCGACCGCGACGCTCTGCAGGAGTTCGCCGATCTGATAGAGGAGCATGACCGCCGCGCCCTCGAGAGGCTCCGAGATGGCGAATGCTCCCACCGCCGCGAGGGTCATGAGAAAGTTTTCGTCGAGAAAGGTCGAAAGGCCGCGGAAATGCAGGACGTTCCACACGACCTGCCAGCCCGCCGCGAGCGCGCTGCAAAGGAAGAGGGCGAACACCGCCCACTTGTTGCAGCCGAGCAGCTGCATCACGAGCGCGGGCACGAAGAACGCCGCCGAGATGGCGATGGAGAGGATCTCTTTGAGGTGGCGTTCCCGCTTGGGCGCGCCGCCCTCCAAAAGTTCCACTTTCTCGAAATGGGTGATGGCGTAGACCGCCTTGGAGAGCGCTTCGTCGTCCGCGTAGTCGAGGCTGACCCGCTGGTTGATGAAGTCGGCGGTGGCGTCCGAAATGCCCCCGATGGCGTTGAGTTCTTCGCTGAGTTCCGCCGCGCACGCCGCGCAGTCCAGATTTTTGATCTTGATGATCTTGTGCATAAAAAACTCCTGTTATTTTGTGGTTTGGCAACTTGTTGCCCCTGAAAGAGTGGCATTGCCCACCCCCTTAGTCCGTTTTGGCGGCAGGGACCGCCAAAACCCCGTACTGCGCTACGCTTGTTCCGCCCTTAGGCAACATAGAACGTGCGGGCGGGGCGCGCTCTTACAGCGCTCCTGTCGCGGCGCCCCTCACAGCCCACTGGGCTGTTGAGAGAACGGCGCCGCTCCACCCCTCAGGAGGGGGTGCCCTTTTTGTCATTTCGACCAAGGGAACGAAGCGACCGCGTGGAGAAATCTCAACCTTATTAAAATGCGATGAGATGTTTCGACTACGGCTACGCCTCCGCTCAACATGACGTGATTGGGGGGCGTGTTCTAATACGTCACCCTGCCCCGCGTTCTCAGTACGTCACCCTGCCCCGCGCGAAGTCCTGTTTCTCTAAGCGCGGCACGAGCACGAAGTGCGAAGTAGCGTAGTCGAATGGGTGACGTACTGATAATGAGGACCATATTTCGACTTCACTTCGTTCCGCTCGAAATGACAATAATTCTTGGCTGCCCCTTGAGGGGGAGCTGTCACGAACGTAGTGAGTGACTGAGGGGTTCTCCGAGAACCCTTTCGGCATTCGCTCCGCTCATGCCACTTTCCCTAAAAGGGACAGCAAGGGGGACAGCAAGGGGATGAGATTTCTCGACTTCACTTCGTTCCGCTCGAAATGACGTGATTGGGGAATGCCCCCACCTGTCGCCTGACGGCGCCACCCGCCCCCACAAGTGGGGGCAGGTCTGCCCACCCCCTGAATCCCCCTCCAATGGAGGGGGTACCCTCTCCGTGGGAGAGGGGTAGGGGTGTGGGGCGTGTTCTGAGATTGCCCACCCCCTTAGTCCCCCTCAAGGGGTGGGCAAGGGGCGCTATATCTTGCAATTCAGGTGGGTGCAGACAAGCTCTAAGACCGCCACGACGTGCTCGTCCGCCAAAGAGTATACGATGTTCTGCCCGTCCCGCCGCGCCTTGATCATCCGCGCGTCCCGCAGGATCCGCAGCTGGTGGGAAACCGCACTCTGCGTCCCCCCCACCGCCTCCACAATGTGATAGACGCACATCTCCCCCTGCCGGAGCGCAAAGAGGATCTTCAAACGGCTCGGCTCCGAGATTGCCTTGAACACCGCCGCGACCCGCCCGATGTCCTCCTCTTCCGGCATGTTCGCCTTCGCCGCCTCCGCCGCCGCGTGATGCTGCCGCTCCTGCCCGCAGACTTCCATTTCCGCCGCCTCCCAATATCAATATATGAATAACTGTTCATATATTACCACAAAGAAAAAACGCTGTCAAGCGTTTTTCCGAAAAAATCACAAAGTTTTTCGGCTGACGAAGCGCCGCCCGTTGAGGTAGGCGAGCGCGCCCTCCGTGTAAAGGGAGAGTTCCTTGGCGACGAGCCGCTGCCGCGTGAGGTGTTCCCGCTTGTTGAACGCCGCGTCGCCGTACTTGCCGTCCCCTGCGACGGGGTGCCCGAGGTAGGCGAGATGGGCGCGGATCTGGTGGGTCTTGCCCGTGTGCAGGGTGATCTTGAGCAGGCTGCACGGCCCGCGCTCTTCGAGCACTTCGTACTCGGTGACGATGGGGACGCCCTCCCCGCGGGCATGCACCCGAACGGTCGCCCGTTCCCCGTCTTTTTGCAGGAACGCCCGTTCCACGGCATGGCGGGCGGGCATCTTGCCGAGCACGAGCGCGAGGTAGATCTTTTCCACCCGCCGCGCGGCAAAGGCGGCGCGCAGTTCCTCCTCCGCCGCCCCGTTCTTGGCGAGAAGGAGCAGACCCTCGGTGTTGCGGTCGAGGCGGTGCACGCCCAAATACCCCGTCTGCGCAAAGACCGCCTCCGAATTGACGCCGCTCTCCTTGTCGGCGACGAGCACGTTTTCGTCCTCATAGACGACGGAAAAGGCGGATTTTTGCTCCTCGGCGGGGGTCATGAAGTAGCACACCGTGTCGCCCGCGTGCAGCGGCACGTCCTCCCCCACCCTGACGCCGTTGACGCGGACGTCGCGGGAGCGGAGCAGACGGCGGAAGCAGAAAGAGGCCTGCGCGCAGGTGTTATCGGTGAAGTTTTTGAGGGAGAGATCTCCGTTTGCGGTGAAACTTTTCATGGCGTTTCAAGAGGGGCAGGAGCGCCGCGGGCAGTCCGAGCAGGAGGGCATAGCCCCACCCGCCCGTGAGGAGAAAGTAGGTAAGATAGCTGAGGAGCAGGGCGCCCGCCGTCTGGAAGAGGGCGTTCAGGACCGCCTGCCAAAGCCCGAGTTCGCGCGCGCTCGCCGCGATCGCGGAGATGCAGGGAGAGCAGGCGAGCAGAAACACGGCAAAGGCGAACGCGCTCTGCGCGGAGTACGGGAAGCCGCCGAAGAAGAGCTGCAAGGCGCCCGCGACGTTCTCCTTGGCGATCAGTCCCGACAGCGCCGCGTAGGCGATCCGCCAATCCTTCATGCCGATGGGCGCGAAGAGAAACTTCAATCCGCCGCACAGAGAGGCGAGCATGCTCTCCTCCACCCCGCACATACGGAAGCGCCAGTCGAAGGAGGACAGGAGCCACGAGGCGAGGAAGAAGGCGAGGATCACCGTTCCCAGCTTTATTATAAACTGTTTGAGCTGAAAAGACAAGGCTTTTGCAAGGCCGAGCGGGCGGGGAATTTGCAACGGGGCAAGTTCCATGACGAAGGGACGCGCCTCCTCCTTCAAAAAGAGCGCCATGACGAGCGACATCCCCGTGCCGAGGGCGTAGAGCAGCACCGCCGCGGGGAAGGGATCGGCGAAAAAGGAGGCGGAGAGGGTCAAAAAGACGGGCAGTTTGGCGCTGCACGGGATGTAGGGCAGGCAGAGGATGAGCCGCCGCTGCATCCGCCTGTCCTCCAACCCGCGGGTGGTGAGAATGGCAGCCGCCGTACAGCCGTATCCCATCAGAAGAGAGAACGCCGCCCGCCCGCTCAGCCCCAATTTGGAAAAGAAGCCGTCCGTGAGCAGGGCAAGGCGGGAAAACAGCCCGCTCTCCTCCAGGAGATAGAGGGCGGCGTAGAGGAGAAGGATCTGCGGCAGAAAGCCGAGCACCGTGCCCAGCCCGCCGAGAAGCCCGTCCGCCACCAGCCCGCGCAGGACGGGCGAGGGAATGCGCCGCGCAAGCGAGGCAAGTTTGCCGCAAAAGAGGTCGGTCACGAGCCGTTTGAGAAGGTCCCCCGCAAGCCCCGGGGCGAACGTCAGCCAAAAGACGAAAAGGAGCACCCCCAAAAAGAGGGGCAGCGCAACAAGGCCGTTCGTGAGCAGCCTGTCCGCAAGGGAGAGCGCTTCCCCCGCCGCGCGGTACGCCCCGCCGAGCGGCCCTTCCTTCGGCTCCCCTCCCCCCTCCGACAGGCGGAACACTTCCTCTTTGAGCGTCCTTCTCTTCTTCCCCTCGGAGAAGAGGACGGGAACGCCGACCGCAAGGGAGAGCGCGGACCCGTCGATCCTGCCCCCCGCGCGGACGAACTGCCGCCGCTTGGTGAGGACGAGGGCGCACCTTCTGCCCTTCCCGAGGGCAACAAAGAGCGGGAGCGCCCGTTCGAGCTGCGCGCATTCGCACACGAAGAGCAAAAAGGCGCTCTTGTGCGAGGAAACGTATTCCGCCGCCAGCGCCTCCTCCATGCTCATGGCGCGGAGGGAATAGATCCCGGGGAGGTCGGTGAAGCGCAGCCGCTTGCCATGCAGGCGCGCCTCCCGCGAGAGGGCGCCCACCGTCACGCCGTGCCAGTTCCCCACCCTTGCGTGCCCGCCCGTGAGCGCGTTGAAGAGGGTGCTCTTGCCCGCGTTGGGATTGCCGCAGAGGAGCACTTCGCCTATACCTTCCGTATCTGCACGCAAGAGGCCGCCTCCCCCGAGAGCGCCACGCGGCTCCCGCCCGCCTGTAAGAGATAGGTGCGTTTGAAGAAAGAGATCCTGAGGACCCGCACCACGCTGCCCGTCCGCACGTTGAGGCTGCGGAGGCGCTCCTTGATCTTGGGTGGGAGCAAAACGGCGAGCACGACGCCGCGCTCTCCCCTCTTTAAGCCAGTGATGTCCATACCATAAAAAATGCGGGCGGGGCGAAAATTATGCCCTGTCCGCATCTTCCACGGCGACGGCTTACGACCGTTCCTCGCGCACTTCCCTGTGGCCCATGAGTTTGAGCGCCCCGTTCGTGATGATGGGCGAGATGATGAGCCAGATCGCCGCGGCCGCGATGAGCGAATAGACGATGATGGCGCCGATCGTGCGCGGACCCGCGAAGATCGTGGACACGAGGTTGAAATTGAAGATGCCGTAGAGTCCCCAATTCAGCGCCCCCGTGAGCACGAGGATATAAGAGATGAGATTTGCAATGACCATTTTTTGCCTCCTATCCGCAGTTTGCACCTCCGCCCGCTTTTTATACCCGCTCGCTACTCCTTGCTGTCCCTTTTAGGGAAAGTGGCGAACGTAGTGAGCCGAAAGGGTTCTCGAAAACCCCTCAGTCACGAACGGAGTGAGTGACTGAGGGGGTGTTTTTGTTTACGACACCCCTTCCGTCTTGCCGCCGTTGCGGCAAGACACCCACCCCTCAAGGGGTGGGCAAGAAAGACGCGACCCCACGGAGAGGGTACACAAAAAAACACACAACAAATAAATATCCACCGGCATAGCCGGTGGTTTTTCAGTTTCGGGCTATTAGCCCTCATGATACCAGCGGCGCGCAAGCCGCGCATATGACGACCTGGCAGCCATGCGTTTGTTACTTGCCACCCGTGAACGGGTCGTCCAAGTCGTCTATACTTAATTGGCTTGTTTCTTTATCCTGTTTCAGTTGGTTACTTATGTATTCTTTGATCGCTTTTGCATTCTTCCCTACCGTTGCTGTTTTATTTTATGGACACTATTGGGATATAGAGAGAAAGGCATAAAAATAGGCGCATGAGCGGGGAACTCATACGCCGTTCTTTTTACTTCTTGAATCGGTCGCGTAAGACGGAGGCGATGTCTACTTTATAGACGATCTCGATGGTTCTCTCTTTGCCCGTGACTTTGGGTAAACCGCCTACGATGATGCGGTCTATCAGTTCATAGCACATTTCACGGGTAAGTTCTGGGACTTCAAGATACTTCATGATATTTTTTATAAACCCGTCGATATTTTGCGTGGAACTCTCGGCTTGCGCAATTTTTTCTTCAAGCGCGACAATTTCCTCTGCGAGTGACTTTTGCTCGGCGGAATATTTTTCTATAAAGCCGACGCAGATATTCTCGGGGATCTTTCCTAACACTTTATCCTCGTAAGCCGCTTGCATCAGACGGGAAAGTTCGTCACGCCGTTTCTGCTTGGCTTTCAATTCACGCTTCACGAATTTTAATGTACTCTCCGTAAGTTCTGTGTCGCGCCGTACAAATTCCTCGCGTATGGCTTGTTCATCGAACGCAATGCGCGTTGCTGTTTCCCGAATATCTTCGAGGACAATTTGTTCCAAAACCTGCGCCTGTATGTAGTGTGAGAAGCAATAAGATTTCCCATACCGTTTGAGTCTGCCACAGTCGAAATTATATCGGTAGTCGTCTTTCTTTTTATCCCAAACATAGCCCATTTTTAATTTGCCTCCGCAATCGGCGCAGTATAGGAAACCGGAAAGCGGGTGTGTAATTCCCTTGTGTGTCTTTCTTCCTTTTGCCTGCGATTTCATCCGTTCCTGTACTCTGTCCCAAAGTTCTTGTGAGATGATAGGTTCATGGGTATTATAAACGATCACCCAATCGCTTTGGTCTTTCCGTATTATTTTATGGTTTTTATAGGAAACGGACGTGAATTTTTGTTGAGCCAAATGCCCGAGATAGGCAATGTTTTTTAAGATGGG
>CANQWX010000020.1 GCA_947627665.1 uncultured Clostridia bacterium | reverse complement strand
GCCCTGTCGGACGAGAAAAATGCGGAACGGGTCGCATTTTTCAGCTGTTTCTTTAAGAACAGCGTCCTGTCCTTATATTCCTCGTTCACTTTTAAGAGTGCTTCCACAAGGGGGAGCAGGTCATATAAAACGTAATAGTGATCGGCGCGATTATAGGTCTGCTCGAAGAGGGAAGAAGCAAGGTCGGCAAGTTTCCCCTCTCTGTCCTCGAATGTCCCGTCCGTGAGAGTGTCCGTCACGCGCTTGATACGGGGATGTTCCCCTGCGAATGTTACGGGGTCATACACGCCCTCGAGGGCATTGATCTCCTCCACGGTCGCGCCGAAGATATAGTTGTTCTCCTTGCCCGCCTCTTCCACGATCTCAATATTTGCCCCGTCCATCGTTCCCACGGTCACGGCGCCGTTCATCATGAGCTTCATATTGCCCGTGCCGCTCGCCTCGAATCCCGCCGTGGAGACTTGAAGGGAAACATCGCTGCCCGCGACGATTTTCTCGGCGTAACTCACGTCATAGTTCTGCACAAATACAACTTGGAGCCGCGCATTGACGTCCTCGTCATTTGCAATGAGTTCGGCGATCTGATTGAGGAACAGAATGATCTCCTTCGCCCGTTTGTAACTTCCTGCCGCCTTTGCGCCGAAAATGAACACGGTGGGCGTGAAATCGGGCAGTTTTCCGTTTTTCAAATCAAAGTAAATGCGCAGGATGGCGAGGGCGGTCATGAATTGCCGCTTGTACTCGTGCAGCCGCTTGACTTGGGCGATATAGATGGCGTTCTCGAGCAGCTTTACGCCCTCTCTCTTTTCGATATAGGCGGCAAGCTGTCTCTTCTTCTCCGCTTTGATCTTCAAGAACGCCTCGAGCGTTTCCGCATCCCCGCAGTTGATATTCCGAATGAGGGAGAGATCGTCCCGCCATGCCGTGCCGAGCCGTTCATCGTAGAACTTCGCCAGCTCTTCATTGCAGAGAAGGAGCCATCTTCTTTGGGTCACGCCGTTCGTCACGTTGAGGAACTTTGCGGGTGTGTGTTTATAGGCAGCTGCGAACAGTCTCTCTTTGAGGATTTTCGTATGTATTTCCGCGACGCCGTTGACGCGCCCCGAGATGAAGACGGCGACATTCGCCATGGAATATTTTCCACCGCAGACGATTGACATTTCCTCGATCTCGGCTTTTTGGTAGCCGCAGGTGTCCCATTCGCGCTTGGCGAGAATATGCAAGCGGGTGAGAATTTGCGCGATCTCGGGCAAGATCTTCTCCACAAGGGTCACATCCCAGCATTCGAGCGCCTCGGGCAAAATAGTATGATTGGTATAGTTGAACGTCCGCTTTGCGATCTCCACCGCATGGGGAAGGGTCAGGCGATATTCTTTCGTCAAAAGCCTTAAAAACTCGGCAACGGCAAAAACGGCGTGGGTGTCGTTGAGCTGAAAAACGTAAAACTCGGGGAAATGCTCGAAGTTTTTGCCATATTTCTTGACATACTTCTGCACGAGCTGTCCCACCGCTGCCGCAGAGAAGAAGTACTCCTGCCGTATGCGGAGGAGCTTGCCTTCCACGGTGTCGTCCGCGGGGTAGAGATATTCACTTATCTTCTCCGCCTCCTCGTCTCCTTCCGCTTGGAACAGCCGCAAAATGTTGACGGACTTCCCGTAAATGGGCATATCATAGGGCACCGCCGTGACGGTCATATCCGCGAAATTCACTTCGATCTTCTCGTCCGCGCGACGAATAGACCACGGGTCGCCCCAAGTTTTCAGCCAATCATCCGCTTCCTCGATCTGTTCGCCGCCGACGAATTTTTGGCGAAATAGACCGTATTTATAGCGGATGCCAAAGCCGTACAGGGGATACCCCAAATTTGCCGCGCTGTCCAAATAGCAGGCGGCGAGCCGTCCCAAACCGCCGTTGCCGAGAGCGGCGTCCTCCACATCTTCGAAGGCGTTGAGATCAAAGCCTTTTGCTGCAAAGATCTCCCGTGCTTCGTCCAAAACTCCGAGGGCAAGGAGATTGTTATAGAACATTCGCCCCATGAGGTATTCCACGGAAAAATAGTACGCGCATTTCGCGGGCGTTTTCTGCTTTTCCGATCCGATTTCTTCCATACAAGCGGAGGAAATTTCCGTATATAGCTCCCGTGCGGTCTTGCCGCGCACGTCGATCTCCTCGAAGCGTTCCAATAGTTTTTGCCGATTCATTTCTTCTCCTTTATGATTTTCATGTTCTCATATTCAAAAATGATTTCACCGTCCGTTTCCGTCTTTCCGAAATAAACCTTTGCGCGCGCTTCTTCATTCTCCCGCACCAATACCAAAGCGCCGCGTTCCGTTGTTGCATAGAAGTCGCCCGCAGGCAGTATTTTTCTTGTCCGCGCAAGTTCCCTTAAAAACAGCGCGTGGCGGGGTTTTGCCGCCCAATCGTAAGTGCGTCTGCAATCGGGGTCGCCGTCCCCCGTGAGGGGAAGTTCGGTGCCGTACAGAACACAAGGGATCCCCACAGAAAAGTACAAGGCAATGAGCGCGGCGCGCAGTTTCTCTTCGTCCTCTCCGCACAGCCGCAGAAAACGCGGCGTGTCGTGATTGTCTAAAAAATTCAGCATCATTTCATTCGTCTGCCGGCGATGGTTCATCACAATATGGTTGAGCTTATCCGCCGCTTCCCGTGCCGTGAGAAGATCGTTTGCGAAATAGTCCGCAAACACCTTTTGGAGCTTATAGTTCATCACGCCGTCGAACTCGTCGCCGCCCAAATACATTCCGTTTTCGTGCCAGACTTCGCCGATGAGGAGCGCTTCGGGATACTTCTCTTTTGCCGCCGCTTTCAGCTCCCGCCAAAGGACATGGGAAACTTCGTCCGCAACGTCGAGCCGTAGCCCGTCCACACCCCACGAGAGATAGGTGAGGGCAATATGGATGAGATATTCCCGCACTTCGGGGTTTGAAGTATTCCACTTCGGCATATAGGTGCAGTCTGCAAAAATCTCATAGTTGCATAACTTCGTTTGAGGGGATTCTTCGCTGCGCTCAGAATGACGCGGGGAATACTTTTCGGGGAAATCGCCATGCACGATGAAATAATTGTAATACTTTGAAGCTCTGCCCTTTTCTTTTACGTCGCGGAAAAAGGCATGGCTCTCGTCACAATGGTTGAACACGGCGTCGAGAATGACGTGCATTCCGCGTTCATGCGCCGCCGCAAGGAGCCTTCGAAGATCCTCGTCCGACCCGAACATCGGATCGACCGCAAAATAGTCCGTCACGTTGTATTTATGATTGCTCGGCGACTTGAAAACGGGCGTTAAATACAGGGTATTAAAGCCCATATCCCGAATGACGTCGAGCTTTGAAAGGATGCCCTTTATATCGCCGCCCGCAAAGTCCTTCGCGCCGGGAACCAAATCCCACGGTTGCGTGATATATGTGTCGTTCTTTTCCATATCCCCACGGCAGAAGCGGTCGATAAAAATTTGATAGACCGTCGCAGTTTTCGCCCACTGAACGGGGGAAACGGCGTCTGCCGCGTTGATGAAGGGATATTGAAAGAAGGTGTAATACCCGTGCTTGAAATCGTATTCGCTTGTAACGCCTTCCTCGGAAAAGTAGTATTCTACATCATTGGGAAGGGTAAGCAAAAATACATAGGCAAAGCGCACGTCGGCGCACGTTAAGTCGCAGACATAGTAGTCATACATTGCGTCGTTGCACAAAAGCCGCATCCGCGTGAAGTTGCGCCGCTTTGCAAAGTCGTATTTATTGTTCCAAAGAACAGAAACCTCTTTGAACCGTTCTCCCCGCGCCGTTTTGAGAACGAGCCGCAAGGTGTTTTCGTCCAAAGGGTAAGCATATTCGCTGTCCGGAAAATGTAAGATCGCAAATTGATTCATAGTAAAGTATTTTACCTCAATAATATCAAAGCGCGCGGATACAAAAATCGCTTTTCAGATCCGCACGACGTGAGTTTTGACCGTCTCTCTTTTGACGGCTTTGTAGTAACAATCCAGAATGGCATTCACCCGTTTTTCGGTGATGGCAGGCACAAGCAGCTTTTCTCGGTCGGCAAGCTCGGGGAGATTCATCAGGCTCTCGTTTACCGTCACGAGATTGCCCATCGGAACGTTCCCAAGCCCGTGTTCGGAGAGAAAGGTGACATTTCCGCACACTTCGCGGATCTCTTTCTTGCAGCTCTCGCTGTACATATCCACGAGAACGACGGAGAAGTTGTCGCCGAAGCGCTCTTTTCCCGCTTTCATCACCGCGCCGAAGTCTTGCAGCACTTGGAAAAAGAGTTCATCGTGGATGCGGGAATCCACCGCAAGGAGGGGAACGAAGTTCATTGCCGCGATCTTGCGGAAGGTATCTTCTTCCGTTCCCGCACAGATGATGGCGTCCGCCGAATCGACGTAGATCGCTTCGAGATAGGTGCGGATGATGAGATTGAGCTTTTTTCGTTCAAGGGCTTTTCCGAGCATACGGACGAGCCGAAAACTCTCCGCCTGCTGCAAAACCGTCTTGTGCTTGTCGGTAAGGAGAATGATATTGTCGCTCTTTCCCCGCGCAAAACACTGCGCTACACGCGAAGGACGGTAGTTCAAAATATTGATTGCATGAAGGACTTTTTGCCGCGTTTCGAAGCTGCATTTCTCGGTAATACCGTTTAAGATGAACGATACCGTCGTGACCGAAACGCCCGCTTTTTCCGCGACTTCCTTGATCGTTACTTTGTCTTTATTGTTCTCTTCCATAAAACCACTTCTCCCACATACCGCTCTCTCCGAAGAGAGAGCGGCAGTAAGGGGGGAAATTTGATTCGCTTTGCAGCGAAATTGATGAGCAATGTAGGGAGCGCAGTTCGGGGGGATAACGCGCTCCCGTGGGTCACACAGCCGTAGGGCTGATGTGGGCTTAAAGGGTGCTATGCAGGTCGCTGATAAACGCATCGAGCGCTGCTTGAAGGGAAGCGTCGTCGCCCGCAAGCGAGCCGTTATAGATGGATGAGCCGAGCGCTTTTGCCGCTTCCCAATAACGGGAAATTTCGGGAATGATCGGAACGGCGACCGACATATCGAGTTGTTGGCGGAGGACTTTGAAGAACGGATCGTCCTTTACCGCCGCGTTCTGTTGGGCGTTCTTGTTCGAGGGATAATACCCGCGTTCTTCGGCATAGCGGAGCTGGCTTTGTTCGCTTGTGATGAACGCCGCAAGGCGCAAAGCGGTGGGCTTGTGCGACGACATATTGTTGACGACATACTGCTTGCTGTTCGAGAACGAAATGAGCGGTTTTTCCTCGCCGTCTATCGTGATAGAGGGAAGAGTGCGGTACTTGATATTCGTCGCACCCTTGAAGGTGTCCTGCATTTCCCAACCGCCCGAGATACACGCGCCCAAACGGTTGTTGAGGACTGCCGTCGCCAAGTTCTTTGCGTCATCCGACTTGAATTTCTTGCCGCTCTGGCGGAAATTCTTTGCGGCGTACTGCATGAACTTGAGACCGTTTTCGTTGTTCCAATTACAGGCGTCAATGTCCGTGCCGTCTTCACCGTACAGCGTACAGCCGACGGCGAAGAAGCCCATGTTGAGATAGAACCCGTCTTCGATGCGGAAGCCGAACGCGGTCGCTTTCTCCTTGCTGCCCGGGATATTGGGCATATCGGCGGCGAGCATCTGATCGACGCTTCCGAGGAAGGCGTCTAAATTCTGCTTTTCGTCGTTGAAGATGTCCGTCGTGTAGTATTCGATGTAGGTGTCCATTGTCAGCGGGAAGCCATAGAGCTTGCCGTCATAGGTCGCCTGCTGTACGGTGGCGGCATCGTTGTTTGTTTTGATGTCGGTCGCAAACGTCGCCGCCGTGCCGTCACGGATCTCGGAGAGCAAGCCCGCCTGCGCCATGATACCCACTTGGTCGTGCGGAATGAGAATGACGTCCGCCGCCTTTTCGGGGTCTTTTGCGACGACCGACTGCGCGTCCCATGCGTCCTGTACGACGACTTTGATGGTTTCCTTGACGTCGGGGTTTTGTTCTTTGAACTCCCGAACGATCTCATTTAAGAGGGTCTGGTCCTCCGCGCCGCCCCAAACGACGACTTCCTCTGCTTCCCCGCCGCACCCCGCGAGCGCACCCATCGAAAGGCAGGCGCACAGGGCGAGCGTTGTGATTTTTGCGAATGTTTTCATGTTGATTCTCCTTTTGAGAATGTTTCTCCCGATCTCTCTCCCGCAAAGAACGCGGGAGAGAGAGGAGGAGGTAGGAGGAATTATCAGTCGTTCTTCCCGGGCAGGAGCGCTTCGGGAATTTCCATAGAAATCGTCGCGGGGATCTGCTCGATACGGTCTGCATAGCTGCTGAACGTCTTGCTCTCTTTATAGCTATCTACCATGTCGGCGGGAACATAGATCTTGCAACTTTCGGGCAGGACCGAGAGATAAGAGCTGATCGGCACGGAAACCACTTGCGGCGCTTTGAAGGTAATACTCTTTGTTGCCGCAGGGATTATATCTTCGCCGAGGATGCTTGTCACCGTGGAGGGGAACACGACGGTTTCGATCTTTGTGCAACCCTTGAAAAGCAAACGGGTTACAGTGGTGACGCCCTCGGGCAGCACGACGTTTACAAGCGCCGTATTCTGGAAGAGCGACTGAGGAAGCGTGGTGAGCGACGTACCGCGGAACGTCACCTCTGCAAGCGACGTGCAATCCGTGAATGCGTCGCTGCCGATGGACGTGAGCGATTTCGGAAGCTCGATGCTTGTAAGCCCGCTGCTGCCCTTGAAAGTGTTCGCCGCAATCGTCGTAACGCTGTCGGGGATCTTGATCGTCGTGACCTTCTTCAACTTCGAGAATCCGCCTTTGATGTTCAAAAGTCCGTCGGGCAAGGAGATTTCCGTTACGGTATCCTGCAACCCTGTCGAGATAAAGCTGGAAGGGATTTCCACAACGCCCTCTGTCACGGTGATCTTTTGGCAAGCGGGCAGCCCTTGTAAACTCGTACTCGAACCGGTCCCCGTGTAGGAATAGACGACTTCGGTGCAACTCTTCAAAGGATCCAAAGCATAAGTCTTTTTAATAACATTGCCGCTGAACGTTACCTTGCCCAGAATCGTGAGCTTCGTGATATTTCCTGCGGCGGGATTGTTGCGGAACGCATTGACATCGACCGACGTGACCGTGACGCCGTTGAACTCGACGGGGATCGTGACTTCCGTACCGCTGCCGAGCCATGCGGTGAGCTTTCCTTTTTCGTCGATGGTCCATTCGTCGGTCTGCCCTTCTTCTTTGATCTTGCTCTTATAGGCATCCCAACCCGCCGTTGCGCGATAGGTATCCCCCGTACCGGCGGGAACGAAGATGTCCTTCACGCCGTCGAAAGCGTTTGCTCCGCAAGTGAACGGTTCTTCTGCGGTCACTGTCACCGATTTAAGATTGACGACCGTTGCGAACGCGCCGTCTGCGATCGCCGTCACCGCTTCGGGAATGGTGTATTCTTCACCCGCAAGGCTGGGAAGATAGAGGATGAGGGTCTTTCCGTCGAGAGAGAACAAAATGTTCTTCTCCGCTTTCATCGCGGTATTCTGCGCATTGACGGTGATCTCCGTCACGGTGGTGGGAACGGCGCCGACTTTCAGCGTCTTGACTTCGGCGGGAACTTCCAAAGAGGTTTCCCCGCCCTCATAGTGGTAAGCAGTCCCTTCTTCGTCGATCCACCAACCGTTCTCCTTGATCCACGACTGTTTGAAGAAGCGCGTTTTCCAGACAGTATCCCACGTCCCGTCCACACAGGCGAGCTGCCATGCGCCGCCCGCTTCAAGGCAACGGGTCAATGCGCTGTCCGTGCAGACAAATTCCACGGAAGTGGAGAAACTGCTGTCCGCGCCGCCGAGCGTAAAGGTGGAGAGTTTGCTGTTGTCACCGATGAACACGCGCTTTGCAGACTTCAAAGCGTTTTCGCCGATCGTTGTAAGCCCGTCGGGAAGCGTTACTTCCGCAATGGGGCAGCCCCGGAAAGCATAACCGCCGATAGAAGTTACTTCTCCCAAATCAAGGTGTGTCACCTGACTGTCCATGAAAGCGGCTACGCCGACCGACTTCACGCTCGAAGGAAGCGTTACGCTCTTGATCGCCGTCCCCGCAAATGCGGTGTTGGAGATCGCGGTGAGCTTGTCGCCGAGGGTGAGCGTGGTCAGCCTTGACTTGTTAAAGGCCGCCGTGCCGAGTCTTTCGATTTTAGGCAACGAAACGTTGGTGAGATGTACGCCCTCGAACGCATAATCGCCGATCTCCGTCACTTCGGAGAAATCGAACGTGCCGCCGAGCGAGGTGTTGGAGAACGCATAATTGCCGATCTTCTTCACGGGGGTTTTGAGGTTGATCCGGTTCAAGTTGGAAAGCCCGCAGGCGAACCAATTCGGCAGCTCTTTCAGAGGGGTCTGAATGGTGATTTGTTGGAGGTCCACTGCACCCGAAGAATACCATTCGCTCGGGTCTTTGCTTCTATCCAAATGACCGAAGGGAGCTTCCGCAATGGATCTGATGTTCGGACCGAGGTTGAGTGTCGTCTGCCGATAGCCCATGAGCGCGCCTTCGCCGATCACTTCAAGCTGACTGAAATCAAAGAACTCCAAGCTCGGCAGCCCGCAAAGCGCGGTGCCGTAAATTTCCTTGACGCCCTTTGCATTGAATGTTTCAAGGCTTAACCCGAGCGTCCAGCCGCCTGTGAGTTTCGTAACGGTATCGGGCATTTCGATCACTTTCGGGTTGACCGAGGTGAACCATGCGCCGACTTCGGTGAGCGGAGCCTGAATGATGATCGTCTTGACCTGCGTTCCGTCAAAGGCATGATCGCCGACGGTCGTCACCGTTTTGGGAATGGTGATGGAGCCGTTTTTGCAATTTGCAAAGGCGTATTCGCCGATCTCTTCGATCCCGTCGGTGAGCGTGATATTCGTAAGGGAAGAACAGGATTGGAACGCCCTGTCGCCGACTTTACGCACGGAAGAAGGCAAAATGACGGACGTAAGACCCGAGTTGGAGAATGCGTTCGCCCCAATCGTTTCGAGCGTGTTCACCCATGTTACGGCAACGAGATTTTTCTTGGTCCCCGCTGTCGCCGTGTCGAACGCATTGTCGGCAATAGCCTTCGTGCCTTCTTTGAGTTCCAGCGTGTAGTTTTCGGGAATGTCGCCGTTATACTTCATGAGAATGGAGCCAACGTACACAGGTCCGTCGGCATTGAGGATGTTTTCCATGTACGGGGTCTGATTCAAAGCGTCGGTGCCGAGGGAAGTAACATTTTCAATGCCCTCCACCGTTTCAAGCGCGGTGCAGCCGTCGAAGGCGTGTGCGCCTACCGTTTTACAAGTGGCGGGGAACACGATCTTGGAGATCTTGGTATTGCCCGCAAACAGATAGGCGGGGATCTGTGCGACGGTGGAGCCGAACGTCACCGTTGAAAGCTCGGTGCAGCCCGAGAACGGCGATGTGATGAAATCGCCCATGCTGATGGCGTTGAACGTGAGAGCGGTAAGCGTCGTAATGTCTTTGAAAGCGCCCGCGCCAACGGTCGTCACGTTTTCGGGAATGGTGAGCGTTTGCAGTTTCGTTCCCACGAAGGCGTTCCCGCCGATCGAGAGAAGCGAATTGGGGAGAGTAATGGCGGTAATTCCCGTACCCGAGAACGCCTGCTCGCCTATCGTTTCGACCTTTCCGCCGAGTTCGATGGTATTGACGGAAGCGACGTTCAGGAGCAGATAGGCGGGGATCGCCGTAACATCGGCTCCTACCGTAACTTTTGTCAGTGCGGTACAGCCGGAAAATGCGACCGCCGTACTCGTCGTTCCCGCTGCGTCCACCGCGTCGTAAGTCAGGGAAGCGAGCTTGGTGCAGTCCGCAAATGCGCCGCCGCCCAGCCTTGTGACCGTCGAGGGGATAGTGAACGATGCAAGCGATGTATTGCGGAAAGCATAGCTCCCGATGGATGTGATCGTGTCGAAGTTCACTTGGGAGAGCTTCGTGATGCCGTCAAATGCAGACGCGGGGATCTCCGTGATCTTTGCGCCGAGGGTAACTGTTTTGATCCCCGTCCAGCCTTTGGTAAGGTTCGCGGGAAGAACTTCCACGTCGTCGCCCACGGTGAGCGTCGCTTCTGCGGTAAATCCCGAGAACATATTGTTGGCGATCTCGGCATTCGCCGCGTTGTAATTGAGCGTCGTGATCGCCGTTCCCGCAAAGGCATTGGCGCCGATCTTCGTCACATTCTTGCCGATCGTAAGCGTTGCAAGGGACTTTGCGTTACGGAAAGCATTCTCCGCGACGGTTACAACGCTCTCGGGCAGGACAAGCGTCGTGATCCCGTTGCCCTTCGCGGCATCGGAAGAGCCGAAAGCGTAAGAGCCGATATTGGTAAGCCCGGCGGGCAGGGTCACGCCCGTAACTTTCGACATATCTTGGAACGCGCCTGCCGCAATGCCGACGGTGCCGTCTTTGACGGTGATCTCGGTGTCTGTATAAAGCGCGCCTGCGTATTTATACAGCGTCTTTCCGAAATAGACTTCACCGACCGCGAGATTGCTGTCCCACTTCGTACCGTAGAATGTATTTGCGCCCATTTCCTCAACGTTTTCGCCGCCGAGGACATTTTCGAGCGCGGTGCAGTTACGGAATGCGCGCGAGCCGATCTTCTTCACGCTCGACGGGATCGTGACGGATACGAGCTGCGTCTGCCCTTCAAATGCGGTTTCCGCAATCGAAGTTACGGCTTTCCCCTCGATCTCGGCGGGGATCACCGTGTCGGCGGGAACGGTTTCGCCCGTCTTTACGGCAAGACTCCAACCTTCACCCTCCTGCGTGTAACGGAAATAGGTATCTTCGGTTTCCGCTGCCTTTTCCCACTTTGCATAAATGGTCGTGTCTGCGGAAATTCCCGCATTGAAATCGAACTCTTCCGTGCAGGCGGCGTCTTTATACCAGCCCGCAAAAACATGACCCGGCTTTGTGGGTGCTGCCGGAGGCTCGGTCGCCTTTCCGCCGTCGTCTACTGCCTGCGGCGGAACTTCACTCCCTCCGTCCGTGGAGAAAGTGACCGTGTGAGCGGTCGCGGGCGGCGTTACCGTTCCGCCCATATCGGCGCCGCACTCATCGCACTTGCCGTCCTCATTGGCGTCAACGTGCTGTGTGTGATCTTCCGGGGGCGTGTTCGGATCACCGCAAGCGGCAAAAATGCCGAGCCCTGCGCTTAAACAGAAGGCTGTTAAAAGCGCAAAAAGTGTCTTTGTTCTTTTTTTCATAAAGGTTCCTCCTTATAAAATTTTAATTCACTCCGCGCGGACGAGAGAAATAGACGTCCATGTGACCGCCCGCGTCATAAAATTTGATGTATATCCGCCAAAGATTCCCCGTCGTTTTTTCATTGAGCTTGATAATGTGTTGATCTTCGTCGATCTGGGCAAGCGTGGCGTTTCTTGCGGCAATTTCGTTTGTTGCAACGCCTTGCAGACTTTCCCTGCCCGAAGCGGGGGAAAGCGTCGGCACTTTCCCGTAAATGCCCGATACAAACACTTGGAAAGTGTCGCCCGGTTCCATTTCAAACCATTCGTTATAGAACTGCACGGGACCGCCGTAACTTCCCGCGACCGCTTGTTTGATCTCCGTTCCCGATACGAAGAGGGGAACCTTTTCCTGCTGACCCGTTGCGGTATGGGTAATGAGCAAATAGTTATCGAGCGCTTCTTCTTCACCCTCCTGCGGAATGATCGGATCGAGATGCTGCGAAAGCGCCGCACGGAAATCGGCATACAGATAGGTCGTTTCTTTGACCTCGGGGACTTCCGTAAAATATGTGACTTCCGCGTCAACGATCGTCCACCAGCCGTTAAAGGTGAAAAGCTCGCCGTTTCTGTCTGTCTGCGTCGTCGTGGCGACGGGGAGCGTTTCGCCCGCTTCTCCCGCTTTGTAGACATCGCCCTCCATGTTGAGTGCCTTTGCTTCGTCGGCGCTCAATTTTTCCGCATCCTCCACAACGTTCGTGTGGACCTGTTTATCGCCGCGCCAATCGGTATAAAATCCCGGGACAAGGTAGACTTGCGCCGCTTCCACGTCGTTTGCCGCCGTCGCAGTGATCGCAATTCCCGTTGTGGCGCCGAAGCAGAGCAGTAGTGCAAGGGGTAACGATAATATCCTTTTCATTCTCTTTTCCTCCTTATTTCACTTGATAGATCGCCAACGTGTATGCCGGGATCGTTTCCGCCAGCACAAAGGATGCGTCCGTCGAAAAGATCAACGTCCCTTGCGGTTTGTGATTCGCATTGTACGTCTGCATTTTGTTCGTGGCGTTGATGAATACATGGTAGGTGTGGTATGCGTCTTTGACTTCATAGCACATGACTTCATCGCCCGCACCCTTTTCGTCATAAGGCGTCGTAAGGTTGGTCGCCGTACCGCGCGCAAAGGTCGTGTGCGTTCTCCGAAGCTCGATCAGTTTCTGATAGAGTTTAAGCATGGAGCCGTCCGCTTTCTCCTGTTCCGCTACACCGTCGAGCTGTGTATTCAAAGCGTCCCAACCCATGACATATCCGTTGAACCCGATGGGATAGGAACAGTTCGAATCGCCCTCGGCTTTCGTTTTGGACCATTTCATGGGCTGGCGGAGCCAACGATCTTCATGACCCGTCGTTCCGTCGTCGTTATAGCGTTTTGTTCCGAACATTCCGAGTTCATCGCCGTTATAGATCCAAGTGATACCGGGCATTGTGAAGCACATTCCCGCATAAAGGCGGGCAAGTTTCTCGGAAAGTTGCCAATCGGCGCTTTGCGGCGTGGAAGTAAGAGATACTCCGCTTTCGATCCAATCGGAACTCTTGAAGCTCCACTTCGAAAGCACACGGTCACGCGCCCGCATGACATCATGGTTGGAAGTGAAAATGCTATCGAGATAATCTTTGCGATAGAGCTTGAAATCGAATTGCGCCGCTTCGTACTTTGACATCGGCTGCGCGGTCATCCAACGCTGCACCTGCGTTTCCGACCAAATTTTTTCACCCTCCGTCTTGGAAGATTCCGCGATAGATGCCGCCTGTGCCGCCGAGCCGAGCGCACCCGTCGTATCGTAGTAGAAGTTAAAGTTGAATTGAGAATCCAACCCGACATAGAAGGGAGCGATCCTGATGGGGTCGCCATTGAAATTTTCGCCGAGAAGAAGCGCCGAAGGATAGCTCGATTTGAGTTTGGCGTTAAATTCAAGGAAGAAATGCTGATCCTTCTTTACGTCGTAGGAATAATCTCCCGCCGTTGAACCGACGACAGCGCCGTCCGAAACGTCTTTGGCAATATTATTGGAATGGTTGGGGTTTTCGTTTTCCATGTAGATGTGCTTCACCGCGTCAAGCCGCAAACCATCAAGCCCGAAGCTCATCCAATAGAGCGCAACGTCCAGAATGGCATCTCTCGTCGCCTGATAGTCGAAGTTCAGTTCCGGCATCGAGCTTCCGAACGATGAGAAATAATAATAGCCGTTGGCATCTTTGAACCATTGCTTTTCTTCCAACTCATCTTTTGGCGTATAATCTTCGTTCTGCCAAGTATAGAAATTGCGGTAATCAATGGTTTTATAGCTTCCGTCCGCCAACTTTACCGTTTCCTTTACAAGTTTCGTTGACTTCTCAAACCACGGGTTCGTGGTGGAGGTATGGTTCAGAACGAAATCCATAAGGACTTTCATGCCTTTCTCGTGCGCTTTCGTCAACAGTTCACGATAATCGGCAAGCGTTCCGAAGCGGGGATCGACGGTAAAGTAGTCTTTAATGTCATATCCATGATAGGAATTTGATTGCTGGAACGGCGTAAGCCAAAGGACGTCAACCCCAAGATCATCAAGATAATCAAGTTTGGAAATGATGCCCTGTAAATCGCCCATGCCGTCCCCGTCGCCGTCGGCAAACGATGCAACGAAAATTTGATAGCCGACATAATCCTCATCCCAACCTTCGGCTACCTTTTGCTGTACATAGACATCGTTATTTCCCTTATCGGAAACGACGTCGTACTTTGTGATCGCAGACCCGGGTTCCAACCCCTCATACGGATCGAAAATGACGAACGATTCATAGGTCGGCGTACCGTTCTGTGCTTCGCCTTGACGCACAAACCAATGCAGATCGCCCTTTTCCCGGCGCGCCTTTGCAAGTTCGACGTAAATATCGCCGCCGTCATTTACCCAAAAACCTTGCCCGTGTTCGCGGCTGTCCTGTGAATAGAATTGTATCCCGAGCCACGTCGCGTCCTTATAGGTAAGGTCATGTCCCAAATTCGTGCGGGCTTCGGAATCCCAGCCCGCATCGGTATAGGTCGCGTTGAGATCAATATCATAGACGGCGCCGCTTTCATCGAGCTTCGCGGGATAGAAGGCTCTTCCTTCGCTGGTTACGTTTGCGGGAAGATAATTCCAAACCCAAAGCCCCCAATCGCCGTAGACCTCGGAATCAATCGGCTGATCGTACTGCGTACTTCCCGAGGGATTCACGGTGCCGCGTTCATTCGCATCGTCGGAGCCTTTCAGATAGTGGACATATAGATGCCCGACTTCGCCCCACGTCAGATTTTCTTCGTATTCCTCCGCGATGTTCCCGCTTTCATTTTCTCTCCATTGTGCGGTGAGGGTCATATCTTCCGTGACTTTGCCCGTCTTGAAGTCCCATGCCGTAGAACCCTTGTTCCAACCCGTCAACTCATAGTCCCGCCACCAAGTGCTTGCCGCTTCATATTCAATGGTCGGCTCGACTGCGGTGGAACCACTCATGACGATTTGCGCCCCCGGCGTTTTTACACCGCCGTTGCGCGCGTCCTCTCCGACGTCAAACGTAACTGTATAGTTCGTTGTCGTCGGTTTGTCGGGGTCTACCGGTTGGTCCGGTGTATTATCACCGCATCCCGAAAGACACCCCAATGCGAGAATGAGCGCAAGCGATATGCAGCCCAAACTTCTCTTTCTCATCTTTCATCCTCCTGATTATTTTTTAGGTAAAATAGTTTACCTGATTACCAATAAAAACACAAAATAGGCGGATGCGCTGTGGAAGCCGCCTTATTTTGTGAAAAAGCCCCATGTTCCGATGCCGCTTGTACGCCTAATAGGATAATAGACGTACAAAGTTCTTATATAAAGGAAAGCAAATTGCACCTGATGTGCGGAATTTGAAAATATTTCGGGAAAATTTGGAAAAGCTATTGACAGAATCCGCCATTCGTAGTATCATAGAAGCACAAAAAAGCCGCCTAATATCCTAATAGGCGGCTTTTTTATATAGCGCCCGCCGGGGGTGATACCCTCGGCGGGTTTTTTCGTGGAAAACATTTTATCCGTCCACTTGCTCCATCATTTTTCGTTTATGCTCCAACAGAGAATGGACATAGAGTTTCAACGTGATCACGGGCGATTTGTGTCCGAGAACTTCGGAGAGCGTCTTATCATCCATTGCCCGCTCGTTTGCCCGCGTCGCAAAGGTGTGGCGAAGCGCGTGGAACTTCTTATGCGGAATGCCGAGCTTCTTCAATAATAATTGGTAGCTCCTTTGGAATGACCGTACCCGCACGGTATCCCCGTTCTTATCCGAAATAACAAAGTTCGACTTGCTCTCCTTCTTCATCTCCGAGAGAAGCACGAGAAGAGAGTTCGGCAAGGGAATGACGCGGCGGGAGGAATAGGTCTTGGGACGGTCGATGACTTTCATATAGTTCCCTCGTTCGTCTTTCCCGTCATGACAGGTTTTGGAAATCGTCATCAAGGCGTTTTCAAAATCAATGTCTGTCCATTCAAGGGCGAGAAGTTCGCCGATGCGCAGTCCGGAATGCAGACAGATGATGATGCCGTTAAGTTTGTGCTGCGAAGTTTGCCGCAGCAGAATTTTTGCGATCTCATATTCGATGCGCTTTTGCTCCGATTCGGTGAAGCAGACAACTTCGGTATTGGGCGCTTTCGGGAGTTCGAGCTTATCGCCGATGTATTTTTCCGCATAGCCTAAATTATAAGCGCGGCGCAGAGAGTTTCGGAACACGCTGAAAATAAGCCGTATGCTGTTCGCCGAGAGCGGTCCGCCCGTACAGATATTCCCATGTTCCAAAAGCCCCGTGATATATCGCTGGATCTCGGATACGTCGAGCGCGTTGATCTCCTGCGCCCCGAAGTTCGGCGCAAGGCGCAATCTGATCGCATCCTTATAGGCGCGGTATGTTTTTTCTTTTTCCACGGGTCGGACATAATTCTCCACCCATGTTTCAAGCCATTCTCCGTACTTCATTTTTCCACCTCGTATAGTTAGTGATTTCATTGTAGCAAAAAATAAAAAGCACTTGCAAATGGCAAACTGTTTTACTAAACGAAAAAAATTTATTGAATTTTTTTTCGGACACAAATTTGTTTTGTCTTTCTGTTCGGGGGTGTAGCAGAAAAAGTCGCTCCTGTCAAACTCTCAAACCTTATAATGACTTTTAGCCGACGTGGGTCGGCTTTTTTAATGCAATCAAGTTTTCGGCGGAAGGGTCCGCATCGTTTGACATCCGCTTTCCTTTTCCCGCTCACCCGTTTGGATTGTCGAAAGACAAAACAAACGAAAAGCGAGGAAAAATCATGCTTGTATTTGGTAGGTTTTTCGCCGGTGTTCCGCCTTGAAGAAGAAAGTTCCCGAAAATACCCTGTCGAAATCAAGTTTTCGTGGCTATCTTATGGAAGCACTTGAAAGTTATTGCGCGATTGACAAACAGTTATCCACATTGAAAGGTGCTTATCTATCTGAAAAGGAGGGAACGAAGATGCTGCGAAGTATTAAAAAAGCGTTTGATATGGTTCGTGAGGAAGATCCCGAAACCGCTATCACCGTGCATACCATTCGTATGTGGTGTAAAGAAGGCAAAATCAAGCATTTGACCGCCGGCAATAAGGTTTTGGTAGATATTCAGAGCCTCATGGACTACATCGCCATGAAGGAGAATTAAATGGCTTATTTCAAAATCACACAGAGCAAAAAGGGAGAATTGCAGGCGAAGATACAGGTAAGCGGCAAGGACTCCACGGGCAAAAGCAAGCTGTTCGTGAAACGGCTCTACAACACAGACGGCTTGACCGAAGCGAAGTTCAGAAAACAGGTAGAACGCTTCGCCCTCGACTTTGAGGAAGAAGTGATAAAGGCGAGCCGCGAGGTCCACGACGTCGTACAGGAAGAACGGAAAAGAGTTTTGACGTTCACCGAGCTGATGACCGAATGGAAAGCCCATTTGAAGATGGATTTGTCCGTCAATTATTACGAACACGCCGAAGCGGTAGAACGTCGGTTTACGGAGTTTTTGGTAGAACAAGGGCTTGCAGACAAACCGCTCTCGGAGATCACCGTCCGCGACGTTCAGAAGTTCTTAAATAGCTTTCAGGAACACGGCGTTCGCGGTCCGGAGGTCGCCAGACTCAAAAAAGATTTGCCGAAGCAGGTGAATTTCCGCGAGCTTGCACGGGAGCATATCTTATCGCGCTGTTCCTCGCACCGCATGAAGAAGCTGGATGCGAATATCGACAGGCGATCCGCCGAGCGCATCTGTGAAAAATACGGGCTGGACTTTGGGGAATACTTCGAGCTTGTCACGGAGTACAGACCCTACTCGGTGGAAACCGTCAAGGGATATAGGCGCGTTTTGCGGACGCTGTTCAATGAAGCGATCCGCTATGAATGGATCGTGAAGAATCCCGTATGCGCAACGAAGGTCGGAGCGGGGAGCAGTAACGCGACCCTGCGCCCCGTGTCTGAAAAAGAAGTGTTCACCATAAAGGAAGCGCGGGCGTTCATCGAAAAGCTAAACGGGCTGCCTGCCGAGGAAATCAATCGGAGAGTGCCGCTCAAATTCATGCTCTTGACGGGCGTCCGTAACGCCGAAATGTGCGGACTTCGATGGTCGGATATCGACTTCGAGAAAAAGGTCGTTCATATACGCCGAAATCGGCTCTACAACAAGAGCATGGGCGTCTATGAGAAAACCCCCAAGACACAGACGTCGGCACGGGATATTCCCTTGACAGACGCGCTGATCGAGGACTTGAAGGAATACATGGCATGGTTCAGAGAAGCGGACAGGTCGTTTGACGAACACCTTGACGAGTATTATCTCGCATCCAATCTCTACCGCGAACCGCTCTCCCCGCAACGGCTCGGCGTATGGCTTCGAAACTTCGAGAGAGAATGGGGCATGAAAGCCGTCACTTGTCACGGCTTGCGGCATACCTATTGCAGCTTACTTCTCTCACAGAGCGTTCCCATCCAGACGGTGAGCAAATACATGGGACACAGCGACAGCACCATCACGCTGAAAGTTTACAGCCACTTTATCCCCGATACGCAGGAGAAGGCTCTCTCCGCGCTGAACAAGATCCTGTAATCAAACGAACAGCCCGTCGGACTTCGGCGGGCTGTTTGCTTGCCGCCCCCAAATTTCTGGTATAAATCGAAAGCGGGAAATTTATACCAATTTTGAAAAATCAAAAGTACAACATATTGTGTTTAGATAAGCAAAAAACCGCAATATCTTGCGGTTTTTTCGTGGTACTCCCGACGGGAATCGAACCCATAACTAATCCTTAGGAGGGATTTGTTATATCCATTTAACTACGGAAGCGTACTATGAAATTGTCGGAAAATCGGCTGAAAAAATTTTATACCAATTTTTATACCAATTTTATTTGCGACCCCAAAAACGGCTCGTTTTTGCCGATTTTAAGGCATTTTTTGCCCATTTCTTCCCGTTTTGGTGGATAGCTCTCACGTTTAGGAGGGGGCTGTTATATCCATTTAACTACGGATCCGTATCCGGTTTTGGGGATGCCTTGCGCTTCGGCGTGCCGCCGCTTGTTTCTATCTTACACCAATTCCGTGAAAAACGCAACCGCTTTTCTGCGCAAAAAGGGCAAAATCGCGCTTCTGCAAAAATTTTTTTCGCTACTTTCCATGTGGAGCGCGGCGGCGGTGCGGTCGGTTCATAATCCCATCTTATATCCCGCATAAGTATTCGGTAACCTCGCGCGACTGCCAAGCGCCGCGAATTTTGATATAATAATTCGGAAAATAGAAAAGGAGAAGTTCCGCATGCAGTATACCGAAAGAGTATTGGAAGAACTCATCGCAAAAAATCCGAATGAACCCGAATTCCACCAGGCCGCTACCGAGATCTTAAACACGTTGGGACCCGTGATCGACAGGCACCCCGAATACGAGCGTGCCGCGCTTCTGGAACGCTTCGTCGAACCCGAGCGGGTCATTCTTTTCCGCGTGCCGTGGACGGACGACAGCGGCAGGGTGCGCGTCAATAAGGGCTACCGTGTGCAATTCAACAGCGCGATCGGCCCCTATAAGGGAGGATTGCGCTTCCATCCCTCCGTCAACCTCTCCATCATGAAATTTTTGGGGCTGGAACAGATCTTGAAGAACAGCCTCACGGGGCTGCCCATCGGCGGCGGCAAGGGCGGCTCCGACTTCGCCCCCAAGGGCAAGAGCGACATGGAAGTCATGCGCTTCTGCCAGAGCTTTATGACGGAGCTTTACCGCCACATCGGGCAGGATACCGACGTCCCCGCGGGCGACATCGGGGTGGGCGGCAGAGAGATCGGCTATCTTTTCGGGCAGTATAAGCGCATTTGCGGCGAGCACGTCGGCGTCTTGACGGGCAGGGGGCTGAGTTACGGCGGAAGCCTTGTCCGCACCGAGGCGACGGGCTACGGGCTGGTCTACATGACGGAGGAGGCGCTCCGCTGCCGCGGGGACAGTTTCCGCGGCAAGACGGTGCTCGTTTCGGGCGCGGGAAACGTCGCCATCTATGCGGTGGAAAAGGCGCAACAGCTCGGCGCCAAGGTCGTCGCCATGTACGACAGCGACGGCTTTATATACGACCGCGAGGGCATACGGCTCGACGTGGTCAAGCAGATCAAGGAGACCGAGAGAGGACGGATCCGCGAATACGCCGCGCGCGTAAAGGGGGCGGAGTTCCACGCAGGCTGTAAAGGCATCTGGAACATTCCCTGCGACATCGCGCTTCCCTGCGCCACCCAAAACGAGATCGACGAGGCGTCCGCAAAGCAATTGGTCGCAAACGGGGTCAAATACGTCGGCGAGGGCGCGAATATGCCCACCACGCTCGAGGGGATCGAGGTGTTCCGCAAGGCGGGCGTTGTGTTTCTACCCGCAAAGGCCGCCAATGCGGGCGGCGTCGCCACGAGCGCGCTTGAGATGGCGCAGTCGAGCGGCAGAATGTTCTGGAGTTTCGAAGAGGTTGACGAAAAGCTCAAGAGCATCGTCCGCAACATCTACCGCGCCATGGACGCGGCCGCCGAGGAATACGGCGTTGCGGGCGATTATGTCGCGGGCGCGAACATTGCGGGCTTTTTGAAAGTCGCCGACGCCATGATGGCGCACGGCGTCGTATGAGAATAGGGTGAAAGCGAAACTCAAACCGAGGGGCAATACAATGGCGAAGGCGGTTATGTGCGTGTTTGTCCATCGATTAGGCGTACTGGTAAAATACTAAATATCTTTGAAACAATGTCATGTCCTATCCATTTATTTGAACGAAGAAAACAGTTTAGGACAGATTTTGAAAGTTTAGGACAGAAATCTTCGGGGCCTCTTGTGCAAATTCCTTTCCCATGATATAATATCGGAAGGGGAGAGATGGAATATGAATATTGCGGTCGTAGACGACGACTTTGGCGCAGTCGCCAATTTAATGGACTATTTCAAGCAATTCGGCGCGCAAACCGATATGGAATTCAACGTAAAGCACTTTACGGACGCCGAGAGTTTTCTTGCTTCTTACCGGAATTCGGAATTTGCGATCGTATTTATGGACATCGATCTGCCCAACATGAGCGGGATCGAGGCGGCGCACCAACTGCGGTTCAAGGACACCTCCGTGGTGCTTCTTTTTATTACCCGTATGGCGCAGTATGCCCAGAAGGGATATGAGGTGGACGCGCTCGACTATATCGTAAAACCTTTGCGCTATGCCGATTTCTGTCTGAAAATGCGCAAGGCGATCAACATTGCCCGCTCGCGGGAAACGCATTCCATCCTCGTGAATACGTCAAGCGGCGCGATCTGCCTTTCCACAGACAAGGTGATGTACATCGAAGTCATGGGGCATCAACTCCGCTTTTATCTTGTGGACCGCACCATCGAGGCGCGCGGCACGCTCACCGAGATCGAAAAACGGCTCTCGGGCTACGGTTTTTTACGCTGTAACAACTGCTACCTTGTCAATGTACGGTTTATCAACTGGGTGCGCGATTACCAGGTGAACGTGAGCGGAAATCTTCTCACGATCAGCCGCCCCCGCCATCGCCAATTTATGAAGGACCTGATGAGCGTTTTTACGGGGGGAGAGATCAAATGAATCTGGAAGCCGCGATATACATTTTCATCTACATGTATCCCACCTTTCTGATAGAGCTGCTCATTGCCGAGGGGCTTTTGCTGCATCGGTGCCAACGGCGGCAGGGGTTTTGGCTGTGGCTCTTCGGCGGCATAGCGGTGCTTGCGGGGGTGGTGATGTGCATGAGCTGCATCCAGGCGCTGTGCGGCGCGGGCGCCATTGTGAATGCGATCGGCTACATTCTTGTTTTTTTGTTCACGCTTGCGATCTTCCGCCTGTGCTATGATGTTCCTTTCAAAATTCTGCTCTTTTTCGGCGCGGGGGCTTACGCTTTGCAGAACGGCTGCTACCGCATCGTTTCTTTTCTCGAAACCGTGGGGCTTCTCGGCGCGATGATGAAGGGCATGAGCTACAACTGGGCGGAGTGCATCCTGCACGTCGGGACGTTTTTGGCATGTATTCTTCTTTTTTGGCGTTTTTTCGTGCGCAAGGTACACGATCTCGGCATGGAGAACATTTACAGCGGAAATATCCTCATCCTCTCGCTTACGACGCTCTTCGTCACGGTGGGGCTGTGTTCGGTGACGAACGTATATGCCTGGATGAGTCCGCAGCTGAGCATCGTGATCTTCCTCTTCTCGATCTTAGCGGACCTGTTCATTCTCTGGATCCAATCGGGGATGCTCGAAAAGATCGCCTTGAAGAGCGACATCGAGGAGGTGCGGCGGCTCTGGCAGCAGGACAGGCGGCAATATGAGATCGCCAAGGAAACGATCGACCTCATCAACATCAAGTGCCACGATATGAAACACAAGATCAAGGCGATGCGGCTCGGCGAGGAGAAACTCTCCGCCGAAGAGGTGGCAGAGATCGAGAGCTACATCTCCGTTTACGACAGCAAGGTGAGCACGGGCTGCGAGCCCATCGATGTGCTTCTCACCGAAAAGAGCCTTCTCTGCAACAATTGCGGCATTCATTTGAGCTGCATGGTGGACGGCGCGCCGCTCGGCTATATGCGGGACTACGATCTCTATTCTCTCTTTGGCAATATTCTCTCCAACGCGATCGAGGCGGTGCAGAAGATCCCCGACGAGAGCCGCCGCGTCATTACGCTGACCGTCAAATGCTGTGGCGGCGAAGTGATCGTCCACTGCGAGAATTACTATAACGGCAGCCTCCAGATGGAGGGCGACCTGCCCCGCACCAGCAAAGAAAGCGTCGAGCACGGCTACGGGCTGAAAAGCATCCGCATGCTCGCCAAAAAATACGGCGGCGTGTTCGGGTTCAGCTCCGAGGACGGAGTTTTCAGCTTGCAGATCATGCTGCCCGCGCGCGGCGGGAAGAACGAAGCTAGGCTTACCGCCTGACAAGATGGGCGCAAAGTGTGCGTTTTTTGCATAGAAAAGTAAGGACAAGACAAAAAAAGTCAGTTTAGGGCAATCCCATTGACGGGTCGCCCTTTCTTATTTATAATGCGCGCGAATGGGGCGGTAACGCCGCCCGTGGAGGAAAACCATGAGAATCAGGAAGTTTGCAACATGTGCGATGGCGCTTGTGATGGCGTTCGGCTGCGGTGCGCTCGCCGCCTGCAACGGCGGAACAACGCCGCATACGCCCGTGAGCGAAACGCCCACCGAGGGGCGCATCATCGTGCACGGCTATGAGGGCGGTCCCACCGTGGATGGCATCGTGATGAAATTGGGCGGCGATGTGTCGGGCGTCACAAAGGACACCTTCACCGTAAAGACGGGGAACGACACGCGTACGGTCACCGACGCCTATGTTTCCGACGCAACGGGCGCAAAGGCGGCGGGGGCTTCGTCCTACATAACGATCACCATGTCGTACGAGGCGACATCGTACAATTGGGGAGGCTATAAGGGCGCGAACGTGAAGGGCAACCCCTTCACCTATTCGGGAATGAACACCTGGTCGGAGAAGTTCGGCTTCACCGTGACCGTCGCCTCGGGCAAGAGCTTCAAGGCGGGCAGCAAGAGCTATGAGGGTGGAGATACCTTCACCTACACGGCAAACGTTGCCACCGAGAAGATCGTTCCTCAGACGGCCTCGTGGAAGAAGGACACCGTCCACTATACGGAAAATTCCAAGGACATCACCTTGCAGCGCGCGAGCTGGACGCCCGAGGGTGCGGCGACGGACAGCGGCAAGAACCCGCTCGTCATCTGGCTCCACGGCGCAGGCGAGGGCGGCACGGACATCGACATCGACCTTTTGGGCAACGAAGTGACCGCGCTCACCGATACGGCCATCCAGAGCTATTTCAAACAGAACGGCCTTGCGGGCGCCTATGTGCTCGCCGTGCAGACCCCCACCATGTGGATGGACCAGGACGGCAAGGGCACTTATAATCACACCGACGTCGGCGACGGTTCCCCGCAGGAGAGCTGGTACACCGAGGCCCTTTGGCAGGCGATCACGACCTATGTTGAAGACAACGACGACATCGATACGAACCGCATCTATCTCGGCGGCTGCTCCAACGGCGGCTACATGACGATGAACATGATGTTCCACTACGGCGAATACTTCGCGGCGTACTATCCCACCTGCGAAGCGTATGTCAACGGCCGCATCTCGGACGAGATGATTGAACAGATCAAGGACAACAACATTTGGTTCATCCTCTCCAACGACGACGGTACGGTCGATCCCAACAACTTCGAGAAGCCTACCTTCAACCGCCTTTTGAAAGCGGGCGCCGGAAACGTGCACATGACCCTCTTCGAGAGCGTGCAGGGTGCAGACGCCCCCGGCGTGACCTACGACGGACACTGGTCTTGGATCTACGTCTTTAACGACGCCGTCAAGAAGGAATTCGACAATGAGAAAGTGACGGGCGTGGAATATCTCACCCCCGCAAATTGCACCAAGGACGCCAGCCTCTGGCAGTGGATGGCGGCGCAGAAGAAGGGCGAGAGCGGCGGCGAAACGCCCACTCCTCCTCCCGCGATCGAAGGCACGGAGTACACTTTTGAAGCCGAAAAGGGCGTTCTCACCGACGGCACGGGCACGAATAACGGACAGCCCACCCCCATCACCGTGGAAACGGGTACCGAATGGGGCGGCGACAAGGACACGGCAGGCCCCGAAGTAACGGCGCTCGGCTACTTCAATACCGGAGCGGTCGTCACCTTCAAGATCACGTCGGACAAGGAATGCGATGCACTTCTTACCCTCCGCGCGGCCTCTACTGAGAATGAGACGGATCTGTGGACGGGCGGCAGCACCTTCACCGTGAAAGAAGTCGATCTCTCCAAGGGCGAGCATGCGACGCTTTCCGTCAACGGCACCAACGTCGCCCTCGCGGGCATACTCCCCGGGCTCTCCCTTACGGGCATCGGCTGGGGCGACATGGGCTGGATCTACAACGCGCCCCTCAAAAACTTCGGCACGGGCACGGCGAACATCCACCTCAAAGCAGGGGAGAACACCATCGTTCTGACCGCGACGAAGGGCTTCAACCTCGACAAGATCGTGATCAAGGCGGACGCGACCCTCACCTGGACGGAGACCGACAACTCGTCCCGCGCGCCTCAGCAGGGCTAAGCGAAAAGCGATTGGGCTATTTGAACGAAGGCTATTTGATAGCCGGTGTGCCGCGCGCGGATGAGTCGTGATGGTAGTTCACGCGCGGCCGCCGTACTTTATAAAAAAAATTTCGGAGGAATGTTATGAAGAATTTGAAAAAACTTTGTGTCGCGGGGATCGCGCTCGTTGCGATGTCCACGATGGTAGCGCTTGGTGGCTGCGGCGTCAGCGGTGAGAAGTACACCTTCGAAGCGGAAGAGGCCGAACTCGGCGGTGCCGCACAGATCGAAGAGGGAAAACACTTCTGGACGGGCGACCTCTCCGCCCCCGGTGATGAACTTACGCAAGTCGGTTACTTCACGAGCGAAGGCGCAACGCTTACGTTCACCGTGAATGCCGAAGCCGATGCGAAAGTGGAACTCAACTTCCGTCTCGCTTCCGGCGCTATGGATCAAAGCGGTCTTTGGACCGGCGGTGATTTCATCGTCAAATCGATCGATTTCAGCACGCAGAAGGTCTTTACACTCACCGTCAACGATAAAGAAGTCGAAGTAAAGGGCAAACTTCCCGAAATTACGATCACGGGCGAGACCCTTGCTGCTTTGTCGGCCGAAAATCCGATGGCTTTGATGGCGGTTTACGATAATCCCCTCTGCAACTATCAGGATGTGAAAGTGGTCGTTGACCTCAAAGCGGGCGAGAACAAGATCGTGCTTGCAGCCACCGGCTACACCGAGACGCCCGATGGTGAAGGCGCACAGCCCATCAGCTACGGCGTCAACATCGACAAGCTCATCATTACGTCCCCTACAAAGCTCTCGTAATCGGTAAGCGTTAACGTACGGCCCGCCGCACATCACGGCGGCGGAGTTCTTTTTTCAAAAACATCTATAAGGAGAGAAATATTATGGCAAGCGAAAAGAAACCCCGCAAGAAACTGAGCGCAAAGGTGCTTACTTGCATCGTCGCGCCTCTCCTTGCGATCCTGTGGGCCGTATCCATCGCGCTCCCCGTCGTTTCCGTAACGATGTATGACGGCGTTTTCCGCACCATCTTCGGCGAAGCGGCGTCCGAAAACACGGGAACGGGCGAAACGGCGGACCTCGACACGCAATATTACAAGAGCGACTTCTCCGACATCAATACGCTGGAAGCCGCCGAACAGAAATTTACCCGCGAAGGCGGCGCAGAGGGCTTTGTGCTCCTCCAGAATACCGAAGACGAAAAGGGCCTTCCCCTCAAAGCGGCGAGCAAGGTATCCCTCTTCTCCCAATCCTCCGTGGACCCCGTTGCGGGCGGCACCGGCTCGGGCGTGAGCACGATGTCCTCCGACCTCAAGACGGCTTTCACCGAACAGGGTTTCTCGGTCAACGAGGCGCTCTGGAACTTCTATCAGGGCACGGGCAAAAAGCGCGGCGTCGGCGCCATCTCCTACGGCGGCGCGGAAGACTGGTCCATCAACGAAACGAAGATCGGCGACATCCCCGCGGCTGCCAAGACGGAAGCGAACGGCACCATCCCGATCTTCATCTTCTCCCGTACGGGCGGCGAGGGCCGCGACCTCGGCAGATACATGGGTAGCTGGACGACCGTCGAAGCGGACAAGACGAAGCACTACCTCGAACCCGACAGCATTGAGCTTGGCGTCATCGACTATCTCAACAAGAATTTCAACAACGTCATCATCATCGTCAACACGAACAACGCGTTCGAACTCGGCTGGGTCAAGGATTACGAAAACATCACGGCAGTCCTCTGGGCGCCCGGTGCGGGCGGCGACACCTGCCGTTCCATCGTAGACGTGCTCTCCGGCAAGATCACCCCATCGGGCCACCTCGTGGACACCTTCGCCTACGACGCGTTCTCTTCCCCCGCCATGCAGAACATGGGCGACGTGGACCTCATGAACGGCGGAAAAGTCGTCGGCAACGGCCTCTTCTATGACGAAGGCATCTACGTCGGCTACAAGTACTATGAGACCCGCTATTTCGACGAGCAGAATGGCGCGGAAAAGGTGGGGGACTATGATTACGCCGCCACCGTGCAGTATCCCTTCGGCTACGGCCTCTCCTACACCACGTTCGAGTGGAGCGGCTTCACGGTAGGGGAAATGGACGACAACAAGGACATCGAAATTTCCGTCACCGTCAAGAATACGGGCGCTGTCGCGGGCAAGGAAGTCGTGCAGGTCTACCTGAACGCTCCCTATACCCAGTACGACAAGACCAACTTCGTCGAGAAGGCGTCCTCCTCTCTTGTCGGCTTTGAAAAGACGAAGGAACTCAAAGCGGGCGAGAGCGAGACCGTCAAGATCACGGTCAACCAAAAAGATCTCATCTCCTACGACGATGTGAATGCCAAGACGTACATTCTCGAAGCGGGGGACTATCTCCTCACCGCGGCGCACAACGTCCACGAGGCCAACAATAACTTCCTTGTCTATAACGGCAAGGAAACGGACGGCCTCTTCGGCGAAGGCGACAAGACGTTCGTCGGCAAGTACACCTATGCGTACACCGAGAACAACGGCGTGGACAAGACGACGTATTCGAAGTCTGCAAACGGCACGACGATCACCAACCAGTTCGATCATGCGCTCTGGGCGGGACATCAGAACATCACCGCACGCGACAAGTACCTCACCCGTCAGGATTGGGAGGGCACCTTCCCCAAGACCCACGGCAACCAAAACAGCAAGAAGGAATCGACCTTCAGCGAAAAGAACGGTTATGTTTGGGAAGTCGAGGTCGATCAGGAGACCGCAGCCCAGCTCGCAAAGAGAGGCGCGGACGCTTCCCTCAACCCCATGACCGAGGATGAGGCCGCTTCCAAAGCGGGCGAATTCGGCAAGGAAGGCACCGTGGATCTCGTTGACGTGCGCGGTCTGCCGTTTGACGAAATCGATTGGGACGCTTACATCGACCACATGACCCTCGCCGAGATCAGGGGCATGATCCGCCAGGGCGGCTACAAGACCTCCCGTGCGCAGAGCATCAACAAGCCCGAAGCGATCGACTACGACGGTCCCTCCGGCCTCAACGAAGGCGGCGTCACCCACTCCCCGTACTCCATCACCTATCCCTGCGCTGCCAACCTTGCGGCAAGCTGGAACAGAGAGAATTCCCGCCTTCACGGCTACTACGTTTCCGAGGATGCCCTCCATGCGAACGAAACGCACTTCGGAAGCCACCAGTATAAGGGCGTCATCTCGGGCTGGTACGCTCCCGCGATGAACATCCACCGCACCCCGTTTGCGGGCCGTAACTTCGAGTATTATTCCGAGGACGGCTTTATGTCGGGCGAAATGGCGCTTCAGGCCTCCCGCGAAACGGCTTACAAGGGCGTGTATTCCTACATCAAGCACCTCTGCCTCAACGACCAAGAGGATCACAGAAGCAGCGTTGCGACCTTCTCCAACGAGCAGGCGATCCGTGAGATCTATCTGAAGCCTTTCCAGACCTGTATCGAAGAGCGCGGCATGCAGACGATCATGGTCCAGCAGTACGATGCTACGACGGGGACGTTTACCAAGAAGGAAATGGAGATCCCCGCAGTCATGGGCGTCATGACCTCCTTCAACCGTATCGGCTGCACCTGGGCGGGCGGCAACTACCAGCTCATCACCAAGGTCCTCCGTCAGGAGTGGGGCTTCAACGGTTCCGTCATCACCGACTACGACAACGGCGGCTATATGGACACCGAGCAATGCTTGCGTGCGGGCGGCGACCTCAAACTCACCAACTTTGCAACGAGTGCGGGGCCGGATCAAAACAACAAGGCGACCCAGTACTACATGAGAGAGGCGATGAAGCACGTTCTCTACACCACCGTGAACTCGAACGCGATGAACGGTATCGCGCATGGCGTTGCGGTTTCCAGCACCCCGTTCGCATACTATTGGCTCATCATCATTGCCGTTTGGCTGCTCACCCTCGGCCTCACCGCTTGGGGCGTAACGGCGATCGTGTTCCGTTTAAGAAAGGAACGCGCTGCGGATAGCGGAGCGACAGACGGCGGCGATACGGACAACGAAGGCGATGAAACGCCCGAAACCGGGGAATAAAGTTTATCCGAATGTGAAATTTTTCACATTCCTCCCTCCCCATAAAAGATGCCCGCGGATCTTCCGCGGGCATCTTCTCTATCGGAAAATGCATTCGAAGTTTTCAGAAGACCGCACGACTATCGCATGATAGTTCAGATGCTGCAATTAAAGGCTATATATGAACAGTATATCGTAAAAAAACTTGAAACTTTTGAAAAACATCAAAAGGGCATTGTGAATAATGGTAAGTTGTGCATTTTGGCCTTGATTGGCTTCTTGATCAAACATGAAGTTCAACTGCTTTTATGGCATGAAACGCCGCAGAGGGAAATTCCGACGGCTTGAACGGAGAGATTTTCACGGAATGCAGCGGCGCGGGACATTTCGTCCCGCGCCGCTGCATATTCTTCCTTTGTTCGACATAATCATAACTATCCCGACAAAACGAGAGGGGAATGATATGTGGAATGAAATCGAAGAGCGCGTAAGACAGAACGGGGAATACATCGCCGAAACCTGTTGTACGGTGCGCGCCTGCGCCGCCCACTTCGGCATGAGCAAATCTACCGTACATATAGAGGTAACATTACCGAACGTTTTTTGTGGTTTATTCAATAAAACGATCAAAACGAGGCAAAATCAAGCGTTTTGCTTCGTTTTTTCTTTATGAACCGCTCCGTTACGCATAGATAGACGTAACGGAGCGGTCGAATAATTTCGCCAAAAATCGGTTTAATTCTCCGCCAATCGTCGGAAAAATTTTCCGCTGATTATCGGAAAACCATTGATTTATGACCGATTCTATGGTATAATCGAGTTAATAAATCAAGTGAGGCTGTTTTGGGATGAAAGAATACAAAAAACGCATTGCAGACAGTATCTTGCAAAGAAAATTAGAAGGCAAAGGCGCGGTTTTGATCGAAGGACCAAAGTGGTGCGGCAAGACGACGACCGCCGAGCAAATCGCAAAAAGCTTTTTGTATATGAACGATCCGAAAAATAAGAACCAAAATATCACGATGTCCGAGATCGATCCGCAGAGGTTATTAAAGGGGGCCGTGCCGAGACTCATCGATGAGTGGCAAATTGCTCCTAAATTATGGGATGCCGTAAGATATGAAGTGGACCATCGCGGAGAACTCGGTCAATTTATTCTTACGGGCTCTGCCGTGCCTCCTGACACAAAGGAAATTACGCATTCCGGGACGGGACGCTTTTCCTGGCTCACGATGCGTCCGATGAGCTTATACGAGTCGGGAGAATCAACGGGCGAGGTCAGCTTGACCGAACTCTTTACGGCGCCTTCTACTCTTGCGGGTTCTACCCGCATGAATCTCGATCGGTTGGCTTTCACAGTATGCCGTGGCGGTTGGCCGCAAGCGATTGGACTTCGTGATGAAATTGCTTTGGATCAGGCGATAGATTATTACGACGGAGTTGTTCATTCGGATATCAATCGGGCGGATAATGTTCAAAAAAATCCCGAACGCGTGAAGCGGCTGATGAGGTCGCTCGCAAGAAATCAAGGTACGCAGACGCCAAATACGGTTATCGGCGAGGATATCAGAGTGAATGACGAGGAGTCGCTGAATGAAGAAACTGTTTCGGCCTATATCGGCGCATTGAAGAAAATCTTCGTCGTGGAGGATATGCCCGCTTGGAATCCCAACCTGCGCTCAAAGACGGCCATCAGAACGTCGGACACCAGATATTTTGTTGATTCATCTATCGCCGCTGCCGCGCTGGGAATCGGTCCCGATGATTTGATCGCAGATCTGAAAACCTTTGGATTATTATTTGAAACGATGGCAGTCCGAGATTTAAGAGTTTATGCCGACGCTTTGAACGGGGAAGTCTATCATTTTAGGGATAAAGACGGGCTGGAATGTGACGCCGTCATTCATTTGCGGAATGGCTCTTATGGGTTAGTTGAAATCAAACTCGGTGGAGATAAATTGATAGAAGAGGGCGTGGGTACACTCCAAACGTTGAAAAATAAAATCGATACCTCGAAAATGAAGGAACCGTCTTTTCTCATGGTGCTTACGGGAACGGGAGATTTTGCCTACCGTCGCCCCGATGGGGTGTATGTCGTTCCTATCAGTACGTTGAAGAATTGATAAAAAATTTGAGCGAACGAAAGAGAAGAATATGAGTTTTATTTCAAGCGCGAGTGGCGAATCCCGATGGCGCGGCTATGACTATTGGGAGGAGAAACAGGTGCTTTCCTATGAATGCGTTTCCGACCATGAAGCCGAGGGAATCGTGAAGGGGAGCGAAATATATCATGTAAAGATCGACACGGAGCATCCGAGAAAATCGACATGCGATTGTCCGTTTGCGCACGGACGCAGGGTGATCTGCAAGCACATGGTCGCGCTCTATTTTACGTTGTACCCCCACGAGGCGGAAGAGTATCATCGGGAGGTCGAGGCGGCGCAGGAGGCGTGGGAGAACGAGCAAGAGGAGATCGAGCAAAAACTTATTGATTATATTCGCAAAATGGGAAAGGAGAAACTTCGGGATACGCTTTTGGAACTTCTGTTCGACGGTCCCGATTGGCAGTACGAAAGGTTCATTCGGGAACATTTGGAATAGAGGACGTTTCGCCGCCGGATACGGCGATAAATCGACAGAAAATTACACCTTGGGCGGACACCTTAAGGTGTTTTTTTCTCAAACTCCCTTGAAAAAGTTGCGCGAATGCGCTAATTCTCCCTTAAATTTCTTTTATTTGTCAAAAGTTATTCCACGCACGGGGCAACTTTTGATTTTTAGGAATTTTCATAAGCAATTCGGATAATTCGACCGAAAGCAAGAAAATTCCCCGCTTTCCGCTCCAAAAAAAGGAAAGAAAGAGGGGAAACACTATTGACTTTTGGGTCATTTCATGTTATACTATTATCGAAAGTTACTCCATTTGCGGAGCAACTTTCGATTATGTGGGGGCAATTTGCATGAAAACCATTCAAAGAGATTTTTACTTGCAGGAACTGATTTCCAAAAAAGAGAACGGAATGATCAAGGTGATTACGGGGATCAGACGGTGCGGCAAGAGCTATCTGCTGTTTGAACTTTACCGAAATTATCTGCTGTCTATCGGTGTCAAAGAGGCGAACATCATTATGCTTGCCCTCGATGCCGTTCAAAATGCGCCGTACAGAGACCCGCTGAAACTGTCGGAATATATCACTTCCAAAGTCGCTGATAAATCGCAGATGTACTATGTCTTTATCGACGAAATTCAATATGCGATCAAGAAAGAGGAATTGAAGAGCGAGGAACCGTTGCCGCTCTATGGCGTTCTCAACTGTTTTTTGCATTTGGGCAATGTGGACGTCTATGTGACGGGAAGCAATTCCAAGCTCCTTTCCAAGGACGTCATGACCGAGTTTCGTGGGCGCGGCGATGAGGTGCGCGTGTTCCCGCTCACTTTCAAAGAATATTACGACTTTGTGGGCGGCGATAAAGCGGATGCCTTTGAGGAGTATGCGCTATATGGAGGTTTGCCGTTCACATTGTATCTTCCCGACGCGAGGGGGAAGATGAAGTACCTCACCGATCTGTTCAAAGAGACCTACTTTAAGGACATCGAGGAACGCTATACCATCGAACTTCCCGAGGTGATGAAGATGCTCACCGATGATTTGTGCTCGTCCGTCGGTTCGCTTGTCAATTCCAACAAGATCGCAAACACGCTCCAAACCGTGCGCAAGGCGAAGGTGAATTCCGAAACCATTTCCAAGTATCTTGAATATTTGGAAGAGGCGTTTCTGTTCTGCCATGCAATCAGGTACGACGTTAAGGGCAAGCGGTATTTTTCCTATCCCTCCAAGTACTATTGCACCGACATGGGGCTTCGGAACGCGCGGCTGAATTTCCGCCAAGACGAGGAAACCCATGCAATGGAGAATATTATCTTCAACGAGCTGATCGCGCGCGGGTATGCGGTGGACGTCGGCGTCGTGGATGTGAGCGAAGAGGGGAAGAAAAAGCAGTGCGAGATCGACTTTGTCGTCAACATGGGACCCGAGCGGTATTATATTCAATCGGCGTATCGGTTGGGGGACGAAGAAAAAATCAATGCGGAGCGCCGCCCTCTGCTTGCGACCAAGGACTTTTTCAAGAAGATCATCATCACCGATTCCCGCAGAAAAGCAAGCTATGACGATAAAGGCATCATCTACATGGGGCTGTACGATTTCCTGCTCGACAAAGATAGTTTGAACAGATAAAACGCCAACACAAGAAAAAAAATGACCGCAGTTGTCATGTTCGACGTGCTTAATGGGGTTATCACAGGAGGCTATATGGGTATTTTCGATTGGCTTTTCGGCGACGCCGACGACGAGGAAGCACAGCTTGACGATATGATCCTCATGGACATGGACGCCGAGGACGATTAAATTCCCCGCGAAGTGGGTTAAACTTTCGTGTCCCATGAGATAAAAACAGAGAGGTTGCATTGACTTTTAGCGGCAAATAAAGTATAATATAGCTACTTATAATTTCACCATAAAAGCACAGGAGAGGCTATGGCATCCATCATCGACAATCGCAAAAAAACAATGTTGGACTCTTTAAGAAATTCCTT
>CANQWX010000019.1 GCA_947627665.1 uncultured Clostridia bacterium | reverse complement strand
GCGATATCGCGGATGTTGTCGAGCTTCGGCTCAAACTTCCCATTCTCCCAGTCGGATACCGTCTGCCGCGTCACGCCCTCGGTGGCTTCCGAGAGGGAGTAACCGAATTCCTCCTGCGACATCCCTCTCGCTTTTCTCAAGATTCTGATTTTCTCGGATAGCTTCATCTGCAACTCCCCTAATTGTGCTTGATCGTACTATATATCTCGTTGAAAGTTTCTTCATCCTCAGCTTCGGCGAGTTTATCGATTCCCTCAAACAATTCGTCAAGCCGAAGGTTTGCACGATATGGCTCTTTTGCGATTCCGCGAAAAAGCCGAATTTTACGGTTAAAACGTCTGATTGCTTCATATTGCAGTTTCGGGCTTTGTTCAAATTGCTTCTGTAGCTCGACATACTCTTTTGCCGATATGTCGCGGCTCACACAATAGTCATACAAGACGCTCTTGAAAAGAGCATTCCGTTCCTCTTGAAGAAGCTCTTCAATGTTGTCGTCGCCAAGTTTTGCAGCCCCAATGTTCTGTTGTTCGGTTGCATTTTTCATAAAGTTACCTCCTAAATTTCAGAGCCCATCTCGCTCCTGTCGCTATAACTTTACATTATTTTTGCAACAAAAGCCACCAATCGCACCCTTGAATTTTGTCAGGTTGAACCTTACATCGCTTGAAATATCGGCTTCTGCCTTTATTCCGCCTCTCTTGTGCGCCACAATGCGGCGGGGTGGCGTGAGATACGTTGAACAATATCCTCGTCGTCGAAAAGGAGTGAAGGTTCATAGATTTTCTCTCTCATTTTCTGCACGAATTCGGTTTCGCCCGCCGTCAAAACAAGCAGTTCTTTCAAGTAATCGATTACGGTCGTCTTTGCCCTCTCGATGTCAAAAGTGTCCGTCTTGGCGATCACGGGCTTCAACTGCGTCTTGAATTTGTAAAAATTCAGACTTTCGAGATTGGCGTAATTCAGCTCTGAAATCGAATAGTCGCCCGCGATGACGCTGTAAAAGATAAGGCACTTTTTGAGTAACGTCTTATCGTTCACGATGCCACGCTCGATCATAGAATGGACGTCGTACAAGTCCCGCGGCGTCGCCCGCGATAAAAGCGCGTTGAGCTTGCTGGCGTACAGCTCGGTCGTATTCAGCGTAAGAACGTCAAAGCCGCCGATGATGTCCTTCGTCAAAAGGCTCTTCTTCTCGAGGGGAAGGATATGACAGCGGTCGAGATAGTTGACCTCGACTTTGATATTGTCCCTGTTCCCCGCACAGTTGATATAGCCGAACACAAAGGACGTGAGCGCAAAATATTCTCGCGTGTCGATGAGCGAATACCCTTCCTGAAACATATAGTCGGTGAGGCGCTTACCGATCTTCGTCTTTGCCTCGGGCAATTCCTCGCGGACGACGTTCTCCGCATAATCGAGGTCGATATCCACGGATAGCCGCGGAAGTTCGACCGCCGTCAGATTGATTGCCGTGCCGCCTTTCAGTGCGAGCTTTCCACCGACGAGGGGATCGACGTTCAGAAACCGCAAGGCCTCGGCAAGCCGCAAGACCTTTTCGAGCGTTTCCTTGATGAAACCCGTTTGCGCCGCCAATGAGTTAAGATATTGCTTTGAAAATTCCATTTAATAGCCGCCTCCGATCCGTGAGATGAGATTTTTCGGCGCCATCAGCCGCCACTCGGAATTGTATTCCACTTCGCCGTATTCGTTCTTTAAGAAATACTTCACTTGCCTTGTCAGATGCCGTTTACATTCGTCAAAGAAAGCGTCCGGCAAGCCGAATTTGCTCTGATAATGTTGCAGGATATATCCCACTTTTTGATAGAGGAGCACGCAGTTGTAAGCATTAAGCGCGCCGAGCAGTTCTTTCTCGTCGAGGATGCGGATCTGTCCGAGCGCGCCGAGCAGTTCGTCGATCCCGCCACAAGAATCGATGTCGTCGATACAGTCGATCACCGTGCGCTCAAGCGTGGTGACGCGCACCCCCGCCTGTTTGATATATGCGATACCGTAATCATTGTTCGGCTGTTTGCGGATATAATCGACATCAAGGAAGGAAAACGGATTAAAGCGCGACTTACTCCCGACCGTCACTGTATGAAACACCTGATTCGCCGCACCGTAAAACTCCAATGCCGAATGATAACAGAGGAAAGCGTCGTCCGTGATCTTGCTTGCGATCTCGAACTTCGTCGCCATCGGCTCGCCCGTAACGTCGACAAGGACATAGAGCCCCTTGCGCACTTTCAGAATCTTTTTGGCGCGAAGAAGCCCCGCGATCCAATTCTCGTATTGCATATCGCTCGAAAACTGCAGACGCATATCCTTTTTTGTGATAACATATGGAATCCAATTTACCATAGTCAAACCGCCCGATTTTTAACTATTATAGCGCGAAATAATGCAAATGTCAACTGCCTTGCGCAAATTTGGATAATAATATTGCAAAAAAAGAAAGTCCATGATTTTTGCCTCACGAACTTTCTTACCATAACTTCCCGCTTCAGATGTTTCCCTTAAAGCACTTGTTCTGTAGGACCTGTGGGACCCGTGATGCCCGTAGCGGAACCCGTGGGCACATATTGCCGCACGCTGAACGAGGGGACATAGAAAGAGCTTCCGCAGCTCCCGCAAGTGTTGCAGCCGCACCCGCAGCCGCAGTTACATTGCAAAAGCACGAGGAAGCGTTCCTGAATGGTCATAAAAATAATTCCTCCTTCGTCGCTCTGTTCTCAAGAACAAAACGTCCTACTATCATCATATCCGCTTGGGCGAAAAGTGGTGACGGGAAGCGCTCCCTCTTTGCCGCAAAAAATATCGCCCGCCGAACGGCGGGCGCGACCTGAAACAAGGTAGATCAATGCTTGCGTTTTTTGAGGAGCACGAAGAGCAGAATGGCGGCGAGCGCAACGCCCGCGGCCCCGCCGCAGACGGCAAGGATCAGGACGGTCTTGGGCGGAACGGTCTTTCCCCCGTCCACAGGCTCAGGGTCGGGATCAGGTTCAGGCTCGGGGTCGGGGTCGGGGTCAGGTTCAGGCTCAGGCTCTGGCTCTGGCTCGGGATCTGGTTCGGGATCGGGGTCAGGTTCAGGCTGAGGTTCGGGGTCGGGCTGCGCGGCAAGAAGGATCTCAACCGTCGTTTCCGTCACGCGGAAATCGGAGGCGTCCGCGCCGACATACAGCGCCTTGGCAAGGAGCGTACCCTCCCCGCCGAGCGGAAGCGCGCCGTTTTCCCACGCCCAATTTTCGGGAAGAGATAGCTCGCCGAGGGTCTTTGCCTCTCCCGCGGGCATGCTCTCTCCGGGGAAGGAGAAGGGCCGTTCCGCCTGCAAAATGCGGTAGGAGGCGGTCAGCCCGCCCGTGTAATTCCCGCAGAAGAGGACGGAGACCTCCACCGTTCCCGCATGCACGCACCCGTCGGGATAGGACAGCCGATAGCTCTCCCCGCCGAGCGGCTTTCCATCGACAAGAAGAACGGGCGCAAGCATTTGTTTTTCTCCCGTATAGACGGGATCGGCGGGAAAGCGCACTTCGACTTCCTCCGCCGTGAGCGGGCGCGGCGCGATCGTGAACCGCGCGGAGCACTGCCCGAAGGCGAGGCGCACGCCCGTCAGAACGAGCATCCCTTCGCCCGCCTCGACGTTGTCCGAATAGACGAAGGTGTAATTCTCTGCCGCAAGCGGAACGCCGCCGCAGGAAACGGTGAATGCGGGCGTGCATTCCTTCCCGCTGTACACCGCGTTTTCGGTAAAGGTGATGACGGCATCGGAGAGGTCGTACATCGTCCCGAACACGGCGAAAAAGCAGACGTCCGCGGTGATCTTTGCGGTCCCTTGCAAAATTTCCTCGCCGCGGCGCCAGCCCGAAAAGCCCGCTCCCTCCGCTTCGGGAAGGTCGATGACGGTGCCGTAGGCGGCGAAACCGCCCTCTTTCAGATACGCCCCGTTCACCGAAAAGTCGTAACGGAAGAAGTTTTCGTACAGGGGAATAAGCTCCCCCTCTGCGGCGGGCGCGCTCCCGCCTGCCGTGTAACGTTTGCCGCCGCGGGTGGTCCAAACCGCGATCGTGTCGCTCCCGTCGAGGCGGGGCAGGTACACCCGCCCGTCCGCGCGGACGGAGATCTCCTTCGTGCCGCTTTTGAGCAGCAGGGCGACGCGGACGTTCTCTTCGACGGCGCAGCGGAACGTCATGTCCGTTTCGGGGACGATGCGCTCGCCCGCACGGTATTCCTTTCCCGTTTCCTCGTCCGTGTAGCTTGCGATATAGCGTTCGCCAAGAACGATCCCCTCCGAGCCGAACACGAACGCGCCGTCCGTTTCGCAGGTATATTCCTCTTCCTCCACGAGGAAGGTGAGGCGGTGTTTTGCGGAAACGAAGGCGATCTTTCCGTCCTCTGCCGCCGCCTTCAAGGCGCTGCCGCCGTCCAGGCGCGCGAGCTGCTCCGCATTCGGTTCGAAGTCGGTGCAGACCGTTGCGTTTTCGCCGAGGGAGAGCTTGAGCGCGGGGATGTCCTTGCTGAGCAGGAGCGTCGCGCCCCCCGTGAGGGAAATATCCCGCCCCGTGCCGCGGAAGGAGCAATCCTCGAGCGTGAGCGTCTTTTTGCAGACCATGGAGATGAAATCGGCGTCCTTTCCCGTGCAGTTATCAAACGCGCAGTGGCGGAGGGTGACGTCGCCCAACAGGGCATAGACGGAGCCGCCGCCCATCGCGGAGGAACAGCCCGCAAAGTCGGTGTACTCCGCCGTAAATGCGCCGCCGCCCACATAGATGGGAGGATAGGTCACCGCCACGGAGCCGCCGTCGAACACGATGTGCGCGTCCTCGCGCCCGCGCAAGGTGACGGCCGCCGAGGTCTTAAAGACAAAATTGCTGCCCGACGAAAAGATGTGCACGTTCTCGTGGACGCTTTCGTCCACCGCGAGCGTAAACCGCCTCACGCAATCTTTCCCGCTTAGGGAGCAATCCCCGAGCAGGTAGACCGTGCCGTCCTGGGGAACGGCGGAGATCGCCTCGGCAAGGGTGTCGTAGCGTTGGTTGTCCACGCGGCAGACTCCCCTCTCCGTCTGTGCCTCGCCCGCCTGCGCGGGAGCGCTCTCTTTGCTCACGGCAAAAAAGCGGTTGACGGCGACCGCCTTGTAGATCGGTTCCTGCTGGTAGGAATAGCCGTCCTCGAACTGCGACGAGCGGGTAAAGCCCGCCACGGTGAAATTCTTCCCGCCGTCCTCGCTGACGCGGATCTCATAGCCGAAGTGGTAGGGATCCCGCTTTCCCGAGAGGGAAACGATCCGCTTCCCTTGGACGCTCTTGACCGAAACCGCGGGCACGGCGCCTTCAAACGCCTTTTCTTCGCCGCTGTGCGCGCGGATAAACGCATACTCCGCGTCGTCGGCGTAATAGAAGCGGTCGAAGCTCTTTTGGATAAGCCCCCGGGTCTCCGCCTCTTCCATGAGCGTGCGGTAGGTTTCGGAGGCTCCCTTTACCGTGAACTTATTATATTTGTTGGTGAAATACAGCCCCCAGCGCTCGAAATACGCCCCGAGGTCCACGCCCGTGACGAGCGAGGAGAGATAGACCATCCGTTCCGTGCTCTTCTCCCCGTAGCTCTTCACGAGAGCGCTCCCCTCGTCTTTTCGGTATCTCGCATTGAGCTTCGCCCAATAGCCCGGGAAGCGGCATTCGAGCAGCCACCACATCATGTAGTTGTGGTCGTAATCGCCCGAGGTGTACAAAATTTTTCCGTCGTCAAAGGCAAGGTGATCGACGTCGGTATCGCGCATGAGCGCCTCCGACTTCGCATAGGGGATCCACTGCGCGTGGGTGCGCATGTTCATGACGCCGACGTAGGCAAAGGCGGCTGTCATGTTGTTGGTCGTTTCGTCGAGGTTCCTGCCGTCGGTGTCGAGCATGTGCCCCACCTCGTGCCCGAGCGAGAACAGGGCGTATTCGTTGGTGCCGTTGCTGCCCGTGGGATGGCTCATATTGTTGTAGTTGGCGAGCCAATAGAGGTGATCACGGTAGATCCCGATGTAATGATTCGTGGCGTAGGCGCCCGAATTCTGGTATTGCTGCATGTAGCGGAAATTCAGTCTTACCCCCTTGACGCGGGGATCGTACGTTCCGTAGGGGGAATCGCCGTCCGTGGGAATGCCGTTGAATTCGTACAGCTGCTTGAAAAAGTTCCCCCACAGGGTCATGTTCTCCTGCGGGGAGATGGTCCGATAGGTGATGTAGGTGTCGTACAGGCTGGAAGAGGTCGTCGTGAAGAAGGCGAAGTCGGTCGAAAGCTCGGCAAGATCGGGAAGTTTTTCCCCCTTGCGGCGGGCGCTCTCATAGCGTTCCAGCTCCCCGAGGAACGCCGTTTCGTCGCCGTCCTTTTCAAAGACGGGATAAGATCCGCCGCCCTCGATGTACACGCTCACCTCGCCCTGCGCCTGGGTGTAGGGATTGCTCAGGTAGATGGCGCCGCCCGCCTCCCCCGCCGTGCCGATGGCGCCGTAGGTAAAGGTGTTCGCGCCTTCGTGCAGATAGACCGTTTCGCGGTCCTGGCCGAATTTGGCATGTTGGCGGGTGAGCACAAGACGGGGAAGGGAACTGCTGCTGTTTTCCGCCTCGACGTAGACGGTAAAGACGTCCCCCACCACGCCGTAGATGCCCGTGATGAGCAGATCGGAAGAGCTGTATTTCCATTTCAGCGTATCGTTCGAATAGGAAGGCATACTGCCGTCCTGCGGGATCTTCTGTGCCGCGTCCTCCGCCGTGGAAAATTCCCGCGCGGGATCAAAGCGCACCGCCCCGTGTAAAACGGCCTCCGCACGGTCGAGCACGTCGAGCGCCGCCTTGTCGTCCGCATGGTCGGCGCGCAGCTTTTCGAGCGTTTCCCCGTCGGCGTGCTCCGCGGAGAGCGCCGTGCGCGTGTAGTCCGTGAAGAGGTCCGAAAGCGATCGCGGCAACACGGAAACGGTCGTAGAAAGGGCCTCCGCATCCCCGGCGCGCGGCAAGAGCGCCGCACCGAATATAAGGCACAGCGCAAAGAGCGCAAACAGCGTAGCCGTAACGAGCGGGCGCAAAACTTTCTTCATCCGTTCAGACCTCCTTCAGATCGCACACGGTAAAGCGGACGGAGCCGTGCGAAACGCTCCGTTCCTCCTGCAAGAGGAGCACCCCGTCCGAAAAGATCTCGAAGAGATAGTTTCCGTCGGCAAGCCCGAGGCTCGCCTTGCCGTTCCGGAAGCCGTCCGTCTTGCAATAGCCCGTTTCCCCGTTCTCCGTCCTGCACATCTGCAAACGGTAGCCCGCGGACGGGTCGAAATTCTCCAAAAAGACGGTATAGGTGTAGAGAAGGCCGCCGTCGAGTTCCGAATATTCCGCCTTGCTCACGGAAAAGGAGAGGTCGGAGCCGTCCGCGCGGACGGCGGGACAGTCGTACCCCTCGGGGAGCGCGAGCGCCGCATAGCAGGGCGCGCAGGAGGCAGGCAGGAAGTTTTTCCCCTCTTTGAGGAGCGCCGTCCCAAGCTCCAGCCCCTCTTTGTCGTACAGCCCGAGCGTGATTTCCCCCGCGGGCATTTCCGCTGCCGATGAGAGTGTCACCGCAAAGCGGTCCCCGCCGCCCTCTTTCTCCGCACATGCGCAAAAGCACAGGGAGAGCAGCGCCGCAAAGACGCATACCGCCCGTTTCATGATCTCCTCCTTTTGGCGGTGGTAAAGGAAGGCGCAAGGTCGCAGGGCAGGGCAGCCGCAATGGGCGTCCCTTCGGACTCCCCGTCATGCGCCCCGCCAAGCCCCGCCGCCTGCCGCCAAGCTGCGGCGGCGTTGTAGCGGTCGATCCCCCGCTGCATCCACGAAAGGAAGCGCGAAGTGTTCATGCCGCCCGTGAGCGTATCCATGATCACCCCCTCGCTGTCGATGAGTATGGAGGTGGGATAATAGCCGTTGCTGATCTCACGCACAAAGTAGGCGCGCAGCCATGCGTCGTGGATGACATACATCGGGATGTCGCGCGCCGCGGCGTATTGGGGCAAATAGGTATTCGTCTGCCGTTTGAACTTCCGCAGCCGCTCCACGGTGTCCTCCGCGGCGGTGTACGGTTCGGCGTCGAGCATGACGCAGGCGACTTCCTCGCCGTAGCGCGTGCCTTCCGCCGTCAAGGTGTTGTACGCCGCCACAAAGGCGGGCATCTCGGACACGCAGGTCCCGCAAGTCGTAAAGTACATGTTGACAAGCACCGCCTTGTGCTGCGAAAAGATCTCGTGCAGAGAGATCGTGCGGTCGTCCCGCGCGTCGAGCGCGATGAGCTGCACGTCCATGTCGTACAGCACGGAGCCGATGTTGTAGCGGAGCGTCGCGGGCGGCTCTTCCATGATGAGATGGGCGGGCGCGCGGATCTCCAGAACGGGACGCTCGGGCAGGAGTTCATAGCGCTCCTGCGGCAGGGAATAGCCCTTGGGAAGATCGCTCACTTTCACAAAATAGTTCCCCGTGGGAAGGGTGAACGACGCCTCGGCGGAGAAAAATTCGTATACGGCGGCGCCGTCCCCGCCGCAGATCTCGATGTGCGGCGTGCAACGGGGGATGGCTTCCCCCGCGGAATTGCGCAGGAGGACGCGGTACTCCGTTTCCGTCTTGAGCGGCTCGATCGGCGTGCGCTCGGCGCGTTCCTCGCAGCCTTGGTTGAGGCAATGGCGGGACATCCAGCCGCCGTGTTCGGCCGTGGGCGGCTCGTCTACCGTGAATTGGGGATCGAAACGGTGCCCCACCGCGGGGATCTCCTCCTTTTCGTCCGCGCCGCAGACTTCGCAAATATGCTGCTTCTCCCCCGTCACCGTGCAAGTCGGCTCGGAGAGGGTCTGCCAGCCGCCGAAGCTGTGCCCTGTGGCGGGCACGGTCTGCTCATTCTCCCGCTTGCCGCACACCGTGCAGACGGCAGCGCGCAGGCCCGCCTTCGTGCAGGTCGGCTCCTCCAAGAGTTCCACCTCGCTCCAGCTGTGCGGAAGCGGCGGAAGTTCCGTCGTTTGCTCGAATTCGCAGCGGGTGCAAGAGAGCGTGCAAAAGCCCGCTTCCGTGCAGGTCGGCTCCCGATGTGCCGTTTCTTCCATGTCATGCCCGAGTTTGCCGATTGGTTCGCTCTCCTCAAATTCGCAGCGGGTGCAGGAGAGCGTGCGAAAACCCGCTTCCGTGCAGGTCGGCTCCCGATGCGCCGTTTCTTTCATGTCATGCCCGAGCGCGCCGATGGACTTGCTCTCCTCAAAATCGCAAGTAGTGCACGATCTTCTGCGCACGCCGTCCTGCGTGCAGGTGGCGGCGACTTCCTCCCATGCGCCGAAGGAATGGATATGCAGCTGTGCCGTTTCCTCTTTGGGAGCGGGCAATTGTTCGCAGGCGCAAAGCCCCGCCGCTGCCGACAGGACTGCGCATCCCAGCAAAAGGATCCGAACGCGTTTCATGCTCCCCTCCTTGTCTTTTCTCGTGCTCATTATAGCATACATTCCCCCGTCCCGTCAACCGCTTGCGCATTTTTCCCCGATCGGGGCATAGCAAAAGGCCGCGGCGGGCGATGACGCCCGCCGCGGCCGAAAAAGAGAATTTCAGGCAAGGATGCGCTTTACGACCGCCGCGAGCGCTTCGTCGCGGCAAGAGGCAAAAAAGAGTTCGCCGAACTTCTCCCCCGAAAGAGCGCCCCGCACGAGCGCAGGGTCGAGGTCGGGCAGGATCTCCGTCAACGGGCGGTATGCCGCTTTTCTCACCTCGTCGAGGATCCGCTTGTTGCGCTGTTCGGGAACGGCGCGCTCGCGGGGATACCCCTGCCCAGACGGCTCCGCAAACAGCTTTTCGAAGATGTACCCGAGGTTGAGGTCCCCGCCCCAGCCGTAGCCCTTGGCAAAGGGGATCGCAAGGGCGTTGCCGTCGTTGATCTGCGAAAAGGTGTAGGCGTCGAGCGCGTCCTCGGCGTGTCCGCAGATCACCCCGGGGAAGGAATTGCAGGCGAGCATCGCCCCCTCTCCCGTGCCGCAGCCCGTGATGACGTAGTCGACGACCCCGCCGCCGAGGAGCACCGCCGCCAGAATGCCCACCTGCACATAGGTGAGCTGTACGGCGTCCCCGTCGGAGTACATGCCGAAGTTGATGACCTCGTGGCCGTATTTTTCGACGGCCTTTTTGAGCGTTTGCTCGATGACGGCGTTCTTTGCCGCCTGGCTGTTTTCGTTGATCAGTGCGATTTTCATGCTGTTCTCCTTTCAAAACTTATTGGGGCTGCTTGCCGATGTAGGCGAGGATCCCGCCGTCGACATAGAGGATGTGCCCGTTGACAAAATCCGACGCTTTGGAGGCGAGGAACACGGCGGGGCCTTTCAGGTCCCCGGGGACCCCCCACCGCTCCGCGGGGGTCTTGGAAACGATGAAGCTGTCGAAGGGGTGGGGCGAGCCGTCGGGCTGTTTCTGCCGCAGCGGCGCCGTCTGCGGGGTGGCGATGTACCCCGGGCCGATCCCGTTGCATTGGATGTTGTATTTCCCGTACTCCGCGGCGATGTTCTTCGTGAGCATTTTAAGCCCGCCCTTGGCGGAGGCGTAGGCGGAGACCGTTTCCCTGCCCAGCTCGCTCATCATGGAGCAGATGTTGATGATCTTCCCGCCTCCCCTTGCGATCATCGCGGGGATCACCGCCTTGGAGAGCAGGAAGGGCGCCACGAGATCGACGTCCACGACCTCGCGGAATTCGGCAGCGGACATCTCATGCATCGGGACGCGCTTGATGACGCCCGCGTTGTTGACGAGGATGTCCACCCCGCCAAGCTCCCTTTCGATCGCGGAAAGAAGGGAGGCGATCTGCTCTTCGTCGGTCACGTCGGCAAGGTACCCCTTTGCCTCGATCCCCTTTTCCGCATAGGCTTTGAGCGCCGCCGCAAGATGCTCCTCTTTGCGGCAGTTGAAGGCGATCTTCGCACCCGCTTCGGCGAGCGCCTCGGCGATCGCAAACCCGATGCCGTACGCCGCACCCGTTACGAGCGCCACCTTCCCTTCCAGAGAAAACATATTGTCTTTCATTCGTCCACCGCCTCGTCGCAGGGAAGATCGGCGCCTTCCCAGATCTTTTTGTTCGTCCACGGTTCATCGGGCGCGGACCAGAAGGGATGCGCGGGGGATAGCCCGAGCGGCAGGAAGGCCGCCACGCACATATACACGCTTCCCACGCAGATGTAGTGCTCTCCGAGAGAGGGCTGGTTGCCGATGACCCCCACCTTCAAAAAGCCCTTCTCGTCGAACATGCCGCCCTTGACGGTTCGTTCCATGACGGCGGAGATCCCGCAGCGCACCTGCGCGGGGGAGAGTTCCTCGGGCAGATTTCCGCTCAGCGCGGCGTGCGCGAGCGCCTGAAAGGCGCCGAAGCGGTAGCACAGCGAGCGCCCCGTCATGGGATAGGTCCCCTCGGGGGAGATGAGGCGCTCCTGGATCGCGGCATAGCGGCGGGCGCGCTTCTTGACCTTGGGCAGGAGCGCGGCATATGCGGGAACGTGCGGCGCGAATACCTCGAGCAGGTCGACGTACATGGGGTGGATGGCATAGCTGTTGTAATAATCGTAATGGAAGAATTCGCCGTCGCCGTACATTCCGTCGCCGACGTACCACTTCTCGAAGGAGGACACGGCGCGTTCGACGGGCGGCAGGATCCACTTCTCCCCCATCAGGCACAGCGCCGCCTCGACGATCGCCGAGAAGAACAGCCAATTGATGGGGAAAGGCTCGAATTTACGGGTCGCAATGAGGCAATCGGCAAGATGCCGCCTGACCTCGCCGCCGAGCGGGGCGAGCAGGGCGTGCGGCGCGCGGATGAGCGCATATGCGAGATACGCCGCGTCCACGAGGGACTGCCCGTACCCCTCCGTAAAGTTCATAAAGTCGGGCGAAGCGGGGTTTGTGGCGTTGTCGATGCAGCGAAGGGCGAGCGCGCGGTATTTCTTTTGCAGTTCCGCCTCTTCGCCCGTAAGCCCCTCAAGTTCGAGCCACGGCGCCATGCCCGAGAGCGTCCTTGCAAACGCCTCGAGATGGGCGTACATCGCGCGGGACTCCTTCTCCACAGGCAATTCCGCGTGCAGCCTACCCTCCGCAAGGGAGGAGAGCACGGGGTCCGCGATCCGCAACATGAGTGCGAGCCAATCCTTTCTTACCATAAAAAGATCTCCTTATCCAAAAATTTTAACACGGCTTCCGTAAAGAAATAGTCGCCGTAGATGAGTGCGATGTTGTGTTCCCCGCCTTGATACGCCACGCTGCAATGGGTGAGAAGCCCGTCCCGTGCGGGGGAGAAATCGCAGCGCTTTCCGGCAAGCGTTTCCAAAAGTGTTCGGGAAGCCGCGCGGTACTTCCCCTTCCCCGTCGCGCGGGAAAGTTCGAAAAGACCGCAGGCTGCGATCGCGGCGGCGCTGCCGTCCTCATAGGGACAGTCCGCGGGCTGGCAAAGGTCGGCGGGAACAAGCCCGCTTGCGGGCAGAAGGGAGAGAAAACGGTCCGCGCAACGTTCGGCGGTCCGCAAAAAGGCGCGGCGGCCCGTATGCAGATAGGAGAGCGTGAAACCGTAGATCGCCCACGCCTGTCCGCGCGACCACGACGATCCGCGCCCCATCCCCTGCCCGCCGAGTTCCTCCGAAAAGGCGCCCGTGGCGGGGTCGAACACGGCGATGTGGCGGGCGGAACCGTCCTCGCGGATCAAGTAACGCCGCGCCGTTTCGGCATGGCGCAGGGCGATGGCGGAAAAGCGCGGGTCGCGCGTGAGCTTGCCCGCACGGTAGAGAAGGGGCAGGTTCATCATGCAGTCGATGATCGCCCAGCCCGCCTTTTCGCCCGTTTCGTCGTTCCACGCGCGGAGAAATCCCCCCGCGGGATTGAACCTGCCCGCGAGGTCGTTTGCGGCGAGAAGCAAGCGGTTCTTGCTCTTTTCGCTGCCCGTGAGCTGTAGATCGGCGCCCGCCGTGAGCAGCCATTTGAAGCCGCTGTCGTGATCCATGCCCGCCGCGGACAGAAAGTTGCGGTCGAGCTTTTTTTCAATGCGCTCCGCGGTGCGGCGGAAGAGCGCATTTCTGCGATAGGCGTAGAGCTGCCATAAAAGGCCCGCCCAAAAGCCGTTCGTCCACCAGCAGATGTCGCCCGACTTATCGTCGAAGCGCCCCGCGCCGTCCTCGGCATAGGGGATCTTCTCCCCGCTGCGCACCGCCACAAGCAGCTCCTTGCGGTAGACGGCCTCGATGAGTTCACGCAGATCCATCTTCCACCCCTGCGCAGATCTTGAGGATCCGCCTGCAATTTTCGGCGACGTTTCCGCGCATCATAAAGCTCCCGCCGACCGCCGCCACGCAGGGGCAGGACAGATAGGCGCCGAGGTCCGCCTCCCCCACGCCGCCCGTCGGGACGAATTTCACCTGCGGGAAGGGCGCCGAGAGCGCTTTGAGCGCTTTCAGACCGCCGAACGCGTCCGCGGGGAAAAATTTGACGGTGGAAATGCCGAGCGCGAGGGCGCGCATGATCTCGGTGGGCGTGACCGCCCCGGGAAGATAGGGAACGCCGCTCTCCGCACACACGCGGGCGATCTCCTCCGAAAGCCCGGGGGAAACGACGAACCGCGCGCCGCGGGAAATGGCGCGCCTTGCCGTTTCGGCGTCGGCGACGGAGCCAGCGCCCACGGCGATCTCGGGAAATCGTTTGCGGCAAAGCCCGATCGCCTCTTCCGCGTAGGGCGTGCGGAAGGTGATCTCGGCGACGGGAAGTCCGCCCGCAAGCAGCCCCGACAGCCCTTGCAGCGCCTCCTCCTCCGTGCGGAAGGCAACGACGGGAACGATGTGCTTCATATTATCTCCTCAGACGGGTATCGCCGCGCAAAACGGCGTCGATCTCCTCCGCGGGAACGCAGAAATTGTCCCCGTAGAGGGTGTGTTTATAGGCGTTCGCGGCGGCGGCAAAGGCGATCGCCTCCCCTCCCGCAGCGCCGCGCAAAAGGGCGTGGAGCAGTCCCGCCGCAAAGGCGTCCCCGCCGCCCACGCGGTCTGCAATGTCCACCGTAAAGACGGGCGAGAAGTAGGCTTCCTCCCCATACAGCACCCCCGAGAGGCGGTTCAAAGAGGCGGAAACGCTCTCCCGCACGGTGAGGGCGGCGGCGCGGAAGCCGTAGCGCTCCTTGATCTCTTTCGCGGCGGCGCGGCATGCCGCAGGGTCCGTACCCGCGGGGGAAAGCCCGAGAATGCCCAGCCCGTCCGAACTTGCGATGCAGAGATCGACGAAGGGAAAGAGCGCGCCAAAGGCCTTCTTCGCCTCTTCTTCGGACCAGAGGTCGGCGCGGTAGTTGAGGTCGAAGGAGGTGGAACACCCCCTGCTCTTCGCCTCTTTGAGGGCGAGGAGGCAAAGCGCGGCGGCGTAGCTGCCGAGCGCGGGCGTGATGCCCGAGAGGTGCAGGTGCCGCACGCCCTCCAACGCTTCCGCAAGCGGATAGGCGGAAACGGGCGTTTGCGCAAAGACGGAGCCTGCGCGGTCGTAGATGACCCTGCCCGCGCGCAGAGAGGCGCCCTGTTCATAGTAATACAGCCCCATTCTGCCCTTGGCGCGCACGCAAAAGCGGGTATCGACGCCGCAGCGGCGCAGGCTGTTTTCCGCGGCCTGCCCGAGTTCGCCCTCGGGGAGCGCCGTCACAAAGCGGCTCTTTTCGCCGAAGCCCGATAGCGCCGTGGCAACGTTCGCCTCGCTTCCGCCGAAGCGGACGGAAAAGTTTTCCGCGTCCGTGAGGCGCACGCCGCAGGGAGGCGTAAGGCGGAGCAATAGCTCGCCGATCGTAAGAATTGCGTTCATGATCTTCACCGTTGGAAATTATAGCATACGTCCGTCAAAAAGGCAACCTCTCGGATGGAAAAAACAACCGCGTTTCCGCGGTTGTTTTTTCCATCCGGTCCGGTATCAATCGAGATCTGTGAGTTTGAAATTGCCGAGGAAGTACGAGCCTTGTTCATTATTGAACTGCATCGCATAGATTTTCGCGCCCATCTCTCCCGCCTTTTCGCTCACATCTGCCGTGTAGCAATACCAAGGATTATAGGTACTGCCGTCGGAAGACCAAGTCCACTCGAACTTCGCCTTGCTGCCCTCTACGGTGTGTTTGAGGCGAATGTAGACATGGGTCAATTCGGCGCCGCTGGGTTTCCCCGCTTCGCCCTCCCATGTACGCGTATCGGCATTGTCATAACCGTTCCAAGATGCGCAGTCAATGGTCGAACCGTTGTTCTCCGCATAGAATGCCGTCTGCGAGCCGCAATAGCCTTCCCAAGAACCCGTGCGATAGTTGACACAGAAGGAAGCCTTTTTATTCGACCCCGTACGTTTGATGATCTGGTACTCGAAATCGAGCTGGAAGTTATCGGCGAATGCTGTTCTGCCGTTGCCGCCGTCCACCGTTACGACAAGGAGTCCCTTCCCGTTCTGGTCGGGCGTCCAATCGCCGCCTGTGCGGTGTTCGAAGAGACCCTCTTTGGTGAGGATCATGTTCTCACGGTGTCCTCTGCTCGTGATCTCGTCGAAGTTCAACGCACCGCGTTTGTCGCCCATGACCTTATCGGCGTAATCGTTCATGCCGACAGCGCTGTCTGCGTCATGAAGCGCAGTGACGTCGAAGAACTTCGTCGCCGCGGCGGTCGCGCCGTCCTTGGTGGCGGTAAGTTTGACCGCGACTTTGCCCGTTTCGTAGCCCGTGCCGCCTTCGTTCGTGAAGCCGTTTACCATGACGTACCAGGGCAGTTGGGCGTTCCCCGTAACATGTTCGACGATCAGAGGCCGATTGGTCGTGTTCGCGCTTTCGACTTGCGCAAAGGAAACCTCAGCAAGCGTGAGCTGTTCGCCCGCTGCGCCGTCCGTGACGTCCCAATAGAGCTGCAAGCCGAGGGAATTGAGAAGTTCGCCGTAAGTGCCGCCGAAGGGATCGGAGCCGAGCACGGGCGCCTTCGCAAGGTCGGTGACAAAGCTCACGGGGATCTCAAGCGTAAACACTTTCTCCGCAAGGACCTTGTGCGTGTAGACGACTTTGAAGTGAACGGTGTTCGCTTCGGCAAGGGAGAGCTGCACGGAATTGCCGTTGCCCGCCTGGATGCCCGCCGTATCGACGTCCTTTTCGTAAGTGACCTCATAGCCGCCGAGGTAGGTTGCGCTTTCGCCCAACGTGTAGTTGACCGTAACGCTTCCGCTCGTTGCCGCACGCAGCCAGCCGTTCGTGAGCGTGACCTCTTGCGCAAGTTCGGGATCAAGCTCGACGGGTTTCACGGTAAAGGTGAGTTCGCTTGTCGCATAGGCGCCCTTTGCCGTGATGACCGTTGCGGTGATCTGATATTCGCCCGCGACGAGCGCACGGAAGGAATTGCCCTCCAACGTGTAGTAGGAAACGTCCGCATTGCTGTAAGTGTCGCCGCCCTCTTTGACGGAAACTCTGTAATTCGTGCTGTGCGCGCTGTCGCCCTCCGCATACGTCACATCGAGGTGAAGTTCGATCGCTGCATGCCCCTCCGTGAGGTTTTCGGTGTCCGCCGTGAACGACGAGATCGTGGGCTTTGCAGCGTTGGGGTCGGTCGCAACGATGGTGAAGCTCTTCGTTTCCTGCTTGCCGTTGCGGGAAGCCGTCACTTCCACGGTGTACTCGCCCGCCGTCTTGAAAGTGATCGTCTTTTCGCCCTCATTGAGTTCATAATCGCTCTGCGTGGCGGCGGCGCCGTCCTTCTTGACCGCATAGGTGAAGGTGCTCTCGCCGTTGTCGTCGCAGGTAGTGGTGAAGGTAACGGTGCTTCCGATGTTGCAATGTCCGTCCTCCACGCCATCCACCACGGTGACTGCGGTAAAGTTGGGACCGTGAACGTCGACGGTGACCGTGACGGTCTTGGTATCCTCGATGCCGTTGTAAGTTGCCGTAACGGTGAGGGTGTAGGTGCCGGCCTTCTTGAAGGTGTAAACCAACCCTTCCACGGTGTAGTCGGTGTTCAGAGCCGCGGCGGCGTCCCCCTTCTTCACGGTGACGGTGACCGTCGTCGTGTTGGGAGCCTCGTAGTTGGGTGTCGCCTTATAGCTGAGCGTGACCTGCTCGTCGACAAAGACCGTTTCCTTATCGGCTTTGACGTCGCTGAGCGTCGGCCCGGGCAGGGTGCCTTCCCAGTTAAAGGTGCCCGTGTAGCCCGTGAAGGTCTTGGTCTGCACCTTGACCGCCGCGTCGGCGTTCACGGTAAGGTTGCCGCAATTTTCAAACGCGCCAAGCTCCACCGAGCCGCCCTTGACGTTGAGGGTCTTGAGCGTCGTGGGGATCGCATAGCCTTCCGCCGTCCTGCCGAAGAGGTAGCCGAAGTGGGTATCCGTCGCCTTCGCGGGGTCGTTGTAGTTGCCGACGAAGGGAAGGGTGAGCGTTTCGAGCTTCGTGCAACCCGCAAGGATGGGGCTTGCGAAGTACTGGATACCGCCCGTGATGGAGAGCGTGGTGAGCGCTTCGCAGTTCTCAAACGCGCCCTGCGCGATACGGCCGTTTTCTGCCATCTGCACTTCGAGGGTCTTGATGCCGCTCTCTGCGAACGCCTTCTGTCCGATGTAGGTGAGCGCGCCGTTCAGCGTAAGCCCTTCGAGCTTTTCGCAGCCGTAGAATGCCTGCGTGTCGATGTAGGTCACCGTGCCTTGGAAAGTCACGCTTGTAAGGTTCTTGCAGTTCTTGAACATGTTCTGCCCGATGGTGGTGATCGCTGCGGGCAGGGTGATCGATTTGAGCGCGGTGCAGCCGTTGAACACCTGATAATCGAAGGTGCCGAGCTTGGTGACGCCGCGAAGCTCGATCTCTTCGAGATGCGTGCAGCCCTGGAAGGCGAAGTCGCCGACGGTCTTGATCGAAGCGGGAACCACAAGGCGGGTGATCGCCGTGTTGCCGAGGAAGGCGCCCGCCGCGATGGCGGTAACGTTCTTGCCCTCGTACGTTGCGGGGATGGCAAATTCCGTCTTGCCTTCAAGCTCATCTACCATGCCCGTAACGGTGAGGTCGTTGCCGTTCTCCTCGTATTGGAAGTAGTTTTTGATCTCCTGTGTGGCACCGCAAGCGCATTCGCCCGTGACGGGATCGAATTCATGATTTGTCTTGGTCGTGTTCGCTTCGCCGCAGGTGTCGCAGACGTACCAATGCTGCTCTTTGTCGTAAGCGAATTTCTTCTGCTCGAAGGTGTGCGCCGCCTTTTCCGTTTCCTTTCCACAGACGCATACCTGCCAATGGTTGGTGGCGTCGTGCTGATAGGTCGTGCCGTAGGAGTGGTCCCGAAGCGAACCCGAGAGAACTTCCCCGCAGAAGCCGCAGACCTGTTGGTGCTTGTCGACGGGGTTCCCCTCTTCGTCCTCGGTGACGATCTCGTAGTGATAGTTGTGCTCCGTCTGGCGGATGACATTCTTATCGAGGACCTTTCCGCAGCGGCTGCACTCGCGGTAGGCGGTGTAGCCCTCGGTGGAGCAGTCGGCAGCCTTGCCTTCCTTATCCTGCCAATCGTGGCCGAGCGGCTCGGTCGTGTAGGTGTACGAATAGCCGCAGGTGCAGGTACGGGTGACGGTAGCGCCCTCGGTGCAGGTTTCCTCGCCCTCTTTTTTATCGGTAAAGGAGTGCGTCGCCTCGGCGCTCTTCATCCAATCGTGCTCGCAGGTCGCGGCGTGCCAATGGCTCTGCTCGTTGTACTGCCAGCTGTCGGAATAGGTATGCGTATGTTCGGGCGGAACGTTTTGGGTTTCGCCGCATGCCGCAAAGGTGACCGTAGCGGCAGCCGCCAAAGACATAAACGCCAAAATTTTCTTATAATTTTTCATCGCCGTTTCTCCTTTTGGTTAATTCGCCGTATCCGCCGCATATAGCTCGGCGACCTTGCTGTCGGGCATTGCATAGTCGTATACGCGGAACCTGTCAAGCGTCATGTTGGAATATTCACCGCTGCCCCAAGTTGCCTTACCGAGATAAAAGATCGGGTTTTCGCCGAGAATATCCGTAAGACTGCATGTAGAATCCGTAACGGGTCTACCCCTATCTGCGATCTTGCCATTGACATATATCTTCGTCGATGTATTGCCGTAGACGACCGTCACATTCACCCATTCATTCGGCCCGAAGTAGCTATACGAATCAGGCGATCTTCCGTTCAGGAAGCGTTCGCATGCGATCAAGCCGCCATCATCCGTCTTGAACAAACCGCCAATATAGGTAGGTCCGTCTGTGGAATGATCATTGGGAGCGGCAAAATACACCCAATAATTTTGGTTCGTATCGCCTATCTTGACATCAAAAGAAACGGTGAGATTCTGATGCCCCTTCAGCATGGTCCCATCGAGCGAAAGGAAATTGTTATCGCCCTTGATGACCGCTGCCTGGCCGCCGTTCTTTCCATCCGCATAAGTAATGGTACCGTTCACCGTTGCGACATAGTTACCCGTCAATGCCTTGGGCGCATTGTTTTCAAAACCGAGATCGTAAATAAGATTTCCTTCCGTCTTGTCGGGTTCGGCGGGTTCGGGGTTGGGATAGGCCGCCAAAAGCGCGTCGTACTCTTCCTGCGTGATCGGAATGACCGACCCGTGACGGAAAAGAGGCCCGTTGAAGGTGAATTCGCCCGCCGTCGTAAAGACGCCCTTGGTGATGTCGTCCGTTTCATAGGGCTTATACGTCCAGTTGTCGAGGAGCAGGAACCACTTGTCGTCGGTATTGCTCTTATAGACCGTGGGGCCTTCTACGCCCGTCGTTTTGGAATAGTGCTGGCCGTCGAGCGAATAGGTGGCGACCATCTCGAAATCGCCGTCGAGGTGCGCACCCTGTTCCATGAACACCCACTTGTTGTGTTCGTCCTTCGTGAAGCGGTAGTACATTTGGTTCGCTTCGTTGTAATAGAAGGTCGTATCGATGATATTGCCTTCCCGCTCCATGTACACCTCGGGTTCGGTGAAGGTTTCGAAGTCCTCGGTGTAGCTGCGGTAGATGCGGTAGTGCCAATCGTAGCACGTCTTGGTTTCGCGGTCGCCGACGATCGACGCCCACGTCACCATGTATTTCTCTTGATCCACATCCCAGATGGATTCGGGCGCCCATACGTCGAGCGCGTCCTCGGTGCCGATCGCAACCGCTTTGCCCGTACCCATATCGGTGAGGCTGTCCCCTTTCCAGACAATGATATTGCGGCTGCCGCCCGTCTGCGCCGTGCCCCAATTGCCGCCGCGGTTGAAAATGGAAAGGTCGGTCGCAATGATGACGAACTTATCGTCGGGCGTACGGATGATGTGCGGGTCGCGCACGCCTTTTTCCCCGACGTTGCTCTTCAAGACGGGTTTGCTGTCGTTCAAAGTCGTCCACTCCGTGCCGTCTGTGGAAACGGAGTAATAGATCTGCTCATGGTCCGCCGATTTTTCTTCTTCCACGAAGTGCACGAAGAGATATGCGGAATAGCCGCTCGTTTCGGCGGGCGCGTCCGCAGACTGCGCGGGCGCTTCTTTGGGCGCCGCGGGCGTAGCATCGGAAATCGTTTTGTTCACCTCGGAGCCTCCCGATGTTTGGGGAGCATACCCCGTTTGCGTTTGCGTGCCGACGATCCCCGTTCCCGCGACCATCGACGCGACGAGCAGCGTACCGATCGCCGCCGCTGCCAATTTTTTCATAGATTTTCCTCCTTTTTGATTTCTGTTTCAACGAAAATCCACATTGTGGTCCTTCAACCAATCGTAAGGATTTTCTTCCACGGCGCCTGTGCGGTACTCTCTCGGACTCATTCCCTTGTGTTTTTTGAAGAGCCGCGAGAAGTACAGCCGATCTTCCACGCCCACCGCGCCCGCGATGTCCCCGATCGGCGCGCTCGTCTTTTTCAGCATTTCGCACGCGACCGAGATCCTCAGGCGGTTGAGGTAGGCAAGGGGCGGCATGCCGACCAATTCCGAGAACAGCGCCATCATCCTGCCGACCGAAATATGATTGTTTGCCGCGATCTCCTGCACCGTTAAGGGCAGACGGTAATTGTTGTTCATGTAGGTAACGATCTCGCGGATGTGCCGTTGCTTGACGGAGGAATCGCTCCGCGCAAGCCGCAAACGCGCCGTCCGCTTGATGAGTTCTCCCAAAATGAGGAGAAAGTATGCCGAGCATTTGATCTGCTGTACATCGCTTGCGTCGTAAGAATCGTAGAGATTTTTGAGCAGATCGATATAGACGGAGAGATCGTTGAGGTGCAGGAACGGCTTTTCGGGCGAAAGCCCGCAGGGCGCGAACATTGCCTCTATGTCGCTGGAGCGGAGGTCCACCCAGATGTAGGACCACGGGTCGTGCGCAACGGGGTAATATTCATACTCGTTTCCCTTGAAGAGCAGGAAGACGTCGCCCTTCGAGAGCATGTATTTTTTCCCGTTGGAGATGAGCACGCCGCTGCCATAGAGGACAAAGTGCAGGGAGGAATAGGAATCCCACTTGCGCCATTCATGCCTTTTTTTGGGGTCGCAATGTTCTTGACCGACACGCTGGATCCACAACGTGAGATCCTTCTCCGACAGAACGTCGCCGCCCAAGTCCAGATTGATCATAACTGCCCTCCGTTCGGGGATCTATGCTTTTTCGCCGCGGTACGGGCCGTTCCGCCCGTACCGCGGGCGATCCTGCATATTACGATTCCCTCTTCTTTCTTCTCACGGACAGGGTGACCACGGCCGCCGCCGCTGCGACGATCAGGCCGCCCGCCACGGCGGAGGAAACGGAGATCACGGAGGAACATCCGCCCGAGCCGCCGAATTCGACGACGCCCACGCCGTCCGCACTGAAATCAGACTTTTCGACGTTGAGCGCGAACATCTCCACCGAGCCGTCCTTGGTGAGCACGGTCACGACGTAGGTGCCCTCTTCATAGACGTCCATCTGGTTGCCGTCCGCGATCGTCATCTTGGAAACGCCGTTTTCGAGCAGCTGGTACGCGGTGACGGAGTACACGATGTAGTCGGTGCTGTCGCCGAAGGAGTAACGGAGCTGCCTTCTGTCGTAAGATTTGCGCACGACGGTCGTCACGGGGCGTTCGCTGACGCGGAGCGCGCTCGTGGCGGTCTGTCCCGCAGCCGTCTTGACGTAGACGACGTACTCGCCTGTTTCGGTGAAGGAGATGGTCGCGGGAGCGGTCGTTTCGGAGGCGACCGTCTTGCCGTTGCGGTAGAGCTTATACTCGGTCACGGGCGCCACGGCCTCGACGCCGAGCGAAACGTTGTACTTGCCGTTGCTCCACCCCTCCGCGGAAGGCGTGAGGTCGATGACGGGAGCAGACGGGTCGATGGTGCCGACCTCGATCGACTCCGAATAGGTGACGCCAAGCCCCGAGGTGACGACGATGAAGTAGACGCCGTTCTCCTCTGCCTCGAAGCTGCCTTCGAGCTTGTGGGGACGGTCGAGCGAAACGGAGTGGGTCTGGCCGTATTCGCCGAAGCGGTAGGACCAGCCGACGATGCCGCTGTCCGCTTCCGCCTCCACGCACACCGTCGCGGTGCCGGTGGTGTAACCGTCATCGGCGAGATAGGCGCGGAAGTTGCGGATGTCGGTGATGGACACCAGAAGCGCGGCGCTCGTGCCGCCTGCGTTGACCTGCACGATGCGGAACTGCGAAACTTCGAGCGTCTTGCCCCAGTCGAGGGTGTAAACGCCCTCTTCGCTTACCTTGGAGAGGTCCACGGCTTCCTCATAGAGGAGCTGCTGCGGGCGTTCTGCGTTGTAGAGCTGGACCTTGGCGCCATCGGTAAGCCCCGTGAGCGCGATGGAGGTGTCCTCCATGCCGACCATGGAAGGTCCCTGCGGCGCTGCGGGCGCCTTGGGAAGTTCCACGCTCATCGGCTGCACGGCGATGAAGCAGAGGGTGGGTTCGTTTTGGGAACCCACCTGCGTCAGGTGGATATCCACTTTGCCCGCGCCGTCGGGTTTGACGTTCTCGAAGATGGTGAACGACTTGCTCGAAGGAATGGAGATGGTGGGTTCGCCGACGACTTCGCCGTTAAAGGTGATGTTGGAAGTACGGCCGTGCCAATGGGACAGCGTGCCGAACCAGACGCGGTAGCTCTCCGAAGCGTTCAAGCCCGAGAGCATGTAGCCCATATCGGTCACGCCGTTGCCGCCGCCCGTCCAGCGCGCGGAGTTGTAAGGGAAGGTCGCGTCGCCGGGAGCGAAGTGCTTGGAGCCTGTGTAGACGCCCCAGTCGCCGCCTTTCGAGGTCTGGCGGTCGGGCGTGCCGTAGTTGATGAGGCTCGTGCCGTAGTGGTCGAACACGGTCTGGTTATAGCTGTAATAACCGTCGATGGTCGCCTGCTGTTCCGCCCTGTACTCCGCTTCCGTATTGAAGTCGTCGCGCACGATGGAAGGTTCGGGTTCGGTGGAAGAGCCGCAGTTGATGAAGTAGACAAGCCCGTCGGGCATGGTGGTGAGGTAGCGCTTTACGGGGATCGTAACGCCCTCCGCCTCGACCGTACCCGTGACGTCGATCGTCGTGAAGTTGACGTTGACGCCCGTGCCTGCGTTGATATCGCCGTATTCGATCGCAAGTTCCGCGGTGGTGCCGTCGGAATAGTGCGCCGTGGCGCCGTCAAGTTCCTCCGAGAGCAGGGCGCCGTAGGAAACGACCTGCCCGGGGGCATAGTCCGCCGTCATGAGCACTTTTTCGGTCTCGGACGCCACGAGCACGCCGCAGAGCGCGCCGTCGTAGGAGACGTCCACCGTCGTGCCGGAGAGCGTTTCGGTGACGGGAATGACGCAGTTGCCGCTCTTCCCTGTAAGGGGAACGGGCTTGCCTGCCACGGTGAGCGTTTTGCCCTCTTCCGCCTTGAGTGCGACGGAGATGCGGTAGCTGCCCGCCGCGGAAACGGTCATCGTGTAGGAAGCGCCCGTAGCATAGGAGGAGAACAGCGTGCTGCCCTCCGTGACGGTCCCCGCCTCTTCCGCCTCGAAGTTTTGCGCGGTAAGCCCGAGCAGAGCGTCGGTGGCGGCCGCGTCGGCATTGGCGCCGACGTTGACAAACGCCTCGCAGGAGGCCGCAGCCGCAAGCGCCTTGCGGGCGGTAGCGGTGGCGGTCATGGCGATCGCCCCGCCGAGGCAGATCGCAGCGGCGCCCGAAACGAGCGCGATCACTTTATTTTTGGTCTTAGCGTTCATGAGTTCTTCCTCCTTCTCACAAGGGTGACTGCCGCCGCGCCGGCCAGAAGCACGATCGCGCCGAGTACAGCCGCAAGGGTATCGATCTCACCGGCACAGCCGCCTTCGGCGATCGAGAAGGTGTCGATGACGACGATCTCGCGTTCGGTGCCGCTTACGATCTCGAGATAGTACTTGCCCGCTTTTTCCGCTTTCAGAGAGCCGATCGCCTCCGCTTCGCCCGCGCGGTAGAGCTTGACATCCGCCGTGCCGTTCTTGGCGGTCGCGGTGATGACGCCCTCCTTGTCGAGGGTGACGTTGGCAAGCTGGGAATTCTCCGCGCCGTAGCGGACATGATACACCTGCTTTTCGGTGCTCGTGCCGGCGCCGTTCACGAAGTAGATCTCGTAGTCGCCTTCGTCGGTGAGGTAGAAGCGGTTTTCATCGGTGATCTCGCGGGAGGTGCCGTTGAGGTCGGCGTAGAGCTTGCCGCCCGAGAGCGTTTCCGCGGTATATTCCACCATGACGCCCGCCGCCGTGTAGGACACGTTGAGCGAAAGGGTGGGCGTGCTCTTGTCGATGTTGCCGACCGTGAAGGTGCGCTCGTACTCGAAGCCCGCCTCCGTCGTCACTTTGACGGTGTGCTCGCCGTTTTCTGCCGCGGTGAGGGTGTACTTGCCGTCCGCGCCCTTGGTCGCCGCGGCGCCGTCGATGAGGACGGAGCTAACGCCGCTCTTGGCGGTGGGAGCAAGGGTCAGAACGACGTTCTCCTTCGTCCACGTTTCGGTGGAGAGGGAAGCGCCGAAGTCAACGGCGTCGATGTTGTCGACCGTGAACTGCTTCTCGAACTTGTTGCCGAGCGTGACAAGGGTGACCTTGTAATTGCCGTTGAGCGTAGCGCGGAAGAAGAAGTTCTCGAGCAGGTTGTAGTTTACGCCGTCGGGGGTAGTCAGCGTGAGCGAAGTGATGCCGGCGCCCTCGGGAACGACGGGCACGAAGGTGACGACGGAAACGTCGCCGTCCTTGACGTACGCCGTGTCCTGCGTGATCTCGACGTCGAGCACTGCCGCAGGGGTCCCCGCCGAGAGCACGAGTTCGGGAGAAGGATTGGTCCCCTCTTCGCCTGCCGAAACCGCCTGCGTGAGGTGCAGCTCGTAAGAGGTAGCGGGCAGATAGTCCGCAACGTCGAAGGTCTGCGTTGCCGCTTCGGGCTTAAAGGAACCCGTCATCACGTCGTTCTCGTCATAGACGTAGACGGTCGCATTCGTGTTAAGTCCCGAGAGGGTGACGGTGTCATCCCGCGCGATCTCCGTCTTGTCGGCGGTGATCTGCGTATCTGCGGGCAGGTCGGGAGCCGTCGAGTAGACCTTGATGAAACCGACCTGAGGCCCGTCGCCCACATTCTGCTGACATCTGACGACAAGCTCGCCGTTTCCGTCCGCCACGACGTTTTCGCCCTCGAAGGATACGGTAGTGGGATTTGCATTCGAGATCAACATCACCGTGCCGACCTTGGTACCGTTCACGAGAACGTCGTACTCACGCGTAGACCAGCTCGAGCAATGCCCCGCGACCTCGATGCGGAGAGGCTCATCGGGCTTGAAGCCCGTCATCTTGTACTCGGCATACTTCTTGTTGCCGGAGCCGTCCTTCCCTTCGCGGATGGACCACTTGTTCTCCTTGTCGTCCGCCCAGTTGATGCCGTCGTTGTAATGGCTGCCGACATAGCCCCAGCTCGTGCCCGTGGTATCCGTACCGAATTGACGGTCGTGCGTGGTGGACTGCTTGGTGCCGAGCGCGCTCGCATCTTCGGGAGGCGTGCCACCTTCCTTAACGTAAGCGCAGTCGATGTTGTAGTAGAGCTGCGAGCCGCCCTCCTGCATCCAACGGTAGGTGTAGTAGCAGCGGATCCCCGCTTCTTCGAAGAAGAATTCCGCCTTTGCAGGTTGGTTGATGGAGATGCTCGAAAGCCCAACGGTCACGTTCGCGTCGTCAAAGGTGAGCGTTTCGTGGCTGCCGTCGGTGTAGTAAAGGTCGAAGGACTTTTCGGCAAGTTTTGCATAGATATCCTCACCGATGAAGATGTCCTCGGACGTGCCTGCATATTGGCCGAGATCGGAGGCGCCGCCCGTCGTGTAGAGCGGGAGCTGTACGTCCGCCTCGGTGATGGCGATGAGGGAAAGAAGCGCGCTGTCGCCCGATACATGCTCGACCTTGACCGTGATCACCTCGCCCTCTTCCGTCGTCGTGACGTCGAAGAAGAGGCCCGTGTACTCATTCTCGTTGAGCACGGCATTCTTGGTTTGATCGCCGATCGTCGCCTTCACGGTGCGGGTGCCCCATCCGTCTTCGCCGCCGAAGAAGCCGAGCGAAACTTTGTAGCTGCCCGCTTCGGGAATGGTGAACACATACTCGATGGCGGTGTTCTCCTCGTTCCCCGTCAGCTTTTCGAGGGGCCACATCGAGCTCATCGCCTCGTCGGGCGCGTAGTACGCCTCGGAGAAGCTGCCCTTATAGCCCCAGGTGTTCGCCGTGAAGGGGTCCTCGCCGTAGGGTTGGTCGGAACTGCTCTGCAAGGTGCCGAGCACGGCGCCCGTGGACAGGGTGTAGGGATCGGCCGTGCCGCAGTCCACAAAGTAGAGCACCCCATCCGTCGTTTCCATGGCAACGGTCTTTAACGCATATTCGGGGGAAAGCACCTTTTGGGTGCCGCTCGTCGCCACCAGGCGGAGGCGAAGCTCCTTGCCGTCGAAGGCAAAACTGCCCACGCCCTCGTCAAGGCTTACGTCCTCCGGTTCGCTCCAAACGCCGTTCCGATAAATTTCGGCGGTCAGGTCGTAGCCGTCCAGCCCCTCTGCGGTGTAGTGGAAGAGCACGTCGCCGTTGAAGCTCAGGGCGGAGTCGACGGTGAGCTTGTATTCGTTCGGTTCAACATCCTGCGAGGTGTAGATCACCGCGCCGTCAAGGTTGGACCAGCTTCCGTGTGTGCCTGCGGTCGTCTTGACATAGACGGTGTGCCAGCCCTCTTCGAGGGTGTTGTTGCGGTAAGCGCGTACCCCCTTCACTTGCGTCGCCGAATAGAGGTCGACATGCGCCGTGGCTTCCTCGGTGGCGGGGTCTGCGTCGATATAGATATCGACCGCGCCCGAATCGCTCTTTTCCAAGAAATTCAGTGCGATGCCCGTGCCGTAGAAGCGGTATGCAAGGTAGCCGTTTTCCGCATAGGAGGTCTGGCCGAAATATTTGCCGTTGCCGCCGTTTGCGGAGAAGCCCGACTGATAGAATTGTTCGGTGTCGCCGTTCTCTTCGAGCGCCGTTTGGATCGCCGTAAGATCGCTCCGGCTTTGCATCGCGCTCTCATCGATGAAGCGGCCAAGTCCCGAACGGTTCTTGCCGTGGATGACGTACGTCGTGACGGAGTAGTCCGAAACGGTGTCCGTCAGGCTGCTGCCCGTGGTGGAAACCGCCTCGTGCTTCCAGTTGTTGTGCTTATCGGTATAGATCTTCTCCACCGACTGCGCGTCGAAGCCGTCGAAATCAAGGGTGAAGGTCTCTCCCGAGCTGCTGTTGTTCTGCTTGACGACAACGAGCGTTTCGCCGTCGGGGGATACCGCCGCCATGGTGTTGTTCTCGTTGACGTCCACGAAATGATAACCGGGGCGGATATACTTGGTGTATTGTCCGCTGAGGTAGTACGCCTTGGAGAGGACGAAATCCTGATAGGTAAGCCCCATCGAGGCGAGGTCCACGCCCTGCGCTTCGGCCTCTTCCTGCGTGTAGTACACGCCCTGGATAAGCCCGTAGTTGGTGCCGCCCTTCATCTGGCCGACCATGTCCTCCATGCCCTGCCAGAACACATAGCCGTTCACGCCGCCGTGCTTTACGGTGTCGATGATGGACTGCGTGTAGTGGAAGCCCGTCGTGACGGAGTCGGGATCGTACTCGGCCTCGCCGCTGTCGGCGGGATCGGACCAGCAGATCTCGGACATGTAGATCTCTTTGCCGTCCTCCTGCGCGGCGCGGTAGAAGCGCTGCGCGCCGCTCACATCGTACGAATAAATGTGATAGGTATAGCGGCTTGCGCCCTTGACGACGTCTGCGCCTGCAACGCGGTTGCCCTCGCTGTCGGTCGTCGCATAAGCCAGCGCCTGCGAATACTGCTCATACGCGACGTTGGTGTTGGTTTCGTCGCCCCAGTTGTAGGGAACGTCAAGCCCGCGCTCTTCCATCTTCTCTCTGAGAAGGCTCAAAATTTGCACCTTCTGCTGCGGGGAGAAGTAGCAGCCCTCCTGGTCGCCGTTCTCGCCCCAGAAGTAGGAGCCGGATTCGTTGAAGGGTTGCAAATTCTCGAGGATGAAGCCCTGCGACGTGAGGTACTCATAGACGTCGAGGAAGTAATCCACGAAGTCCTCGTTGTACATCGGGTCGAGGTTCTGCCCTGAGCCTACGCCGCCCGAGGAGCAACCCGTCATGGTCATCCAATAAGGGGGCGAGTTGGAATAGTACTCGGAGATGTAATCGTTCTGGCCGTTTTCGCCGTGTTCGTTCTGGATCCAGTCGAGCACCCACAGCTGACGGTAGTCGTTGCGGGTATCGAGATTTTGGAGTTCCGTCCACGGAATGGTCTCGCCGTTTTCGTCCACCCAGACATAGTCGCCGAGGGTGGTTTCCACATAGTCGTGTCCCGAGGGGTCCTGCTTGACCTCGGTCGTCGCGCCCCGCCAGCCGGGGGTGTTGCGGTCGTCCGACATGTGCGTATGGGTGGGATCGTCGCCGCCGCCCACATTATAGCGGGCGATGTTGAGGTTAAGCCCGCTCTTGCCGTAGAGCGCTTCCGCGATCTCTTCGCGCTTCTCCTTGCCGGAGGAACCCATGCGCGTCCAATCGCCGATCTCCGTTGCCCACCACGAAAGGGAAAGGCCCCAGCCGTCGAACTCCTGAAGCTGTTGCTGAAGGTCTACGGTGTAAGTGTTTCCCGAAGCGGCGCCCGCGGGGAGCGCGGCGAACCCGCCCGCCGCCGTAGCGGCGAGCATGGCCGAGCAGGAAACAAGCGCCGTAGCCCTTTTCCAAGAAATTTTACTCATAGATTTTTCACCTCTTGATTAAGTCCGTTCTCCCGAATCAACCCTTGACGGCGGAGAACACGATGGAGCCGATGATCTTCTTCTGGAACGCCGCGAACACGATGATGATGGGCACCAACGAGATGAGCGACGCCGCAAGAACGCGCGGGATCTCGCGGGTGGAGCCGCCGGAACCGCTCAGACGGTTGACAAGAAGAGGCAACGTGAGCCAGTTACGGTCGCCGATGAAGAGCAACGGGCCGAGGAAGTCGTTCCAGTTACCGATGAACGACAGGATCGCCTGCGTGGCAATGGCGGGCATCACGAGGGGCAGCAGCACAGAGAGGAAGGTGCGGGTATAACCTGCGCCGTCGAGGCGTGCCGCCTCGGTGATGCTGTCGGGAATGCCGTAGAAGAATTGCCGCAGGAAGAACACCGTGGAGATCGAGCCGAAGAACTTGGGGATGATGACGGCGAGAGGACCGTTCGTGAGGTTCATTTCGCCGTACAACCAAGCCTGCGGCAACATGATGACCGAGAACGGGATCATCATCGTGCCGAGCATGAGCAGGAATACGATGTTCTTTCCGAAGAAGCGCAGCTTCGCAAACGCATAGGCCGCGAACGCGGAAACGATGATCTGTACGATGACGACGGGTACGGTCGTCAGAATGCTGTTGCCGAAGCCGCGGATGATACCGCCTTTCATCAGGGCGTTGCAGCCGTCCCACATCGCCTTGTAGCTTTCCAGCGTCCATTTATGCGGGAAGAAGGTGGTATAGATCTCCGTGTGGTCCTTCAAGGTGGCGAGCACCATCCAAAGGAAGGGAAGGAGCATGAGCACCGACCCGAGCGAAAGCACCACGATGAGCACGATGTCCACGATCTTCTTGGTGGGAATGGGCTTCTTGGGCGACAGCTCGCGGGCAGGCTCCGCTTGGGCGGGGACTTGGTTTTCCTGTCCTGCGTTTTCGAGGACATTTACGTTTTCGAGGTCTTCCATGATCATTCCGCCTCCCTTTTCCGTTTGTCGACGAACATCTGCACTGCCGTGATGATGAAGATAAAGAATGCCAACACCCATGCGCCCACGGAGGCAAGCCCGAGGTTCTTCTGCCCGAAGAAGTAATACACGAATCCGACCGTCGTCATGCCGTCGGGATTGCCGTCGCCGAGCAGGATGTACGGTTCATTGAACATCTGCAACGAACCCATGAGGCCCGTGACGAACAGATAGAAGATGGTGGGATAGAGGGCGGGCAGCGTGATCTTCATGAGAATGGTCCAGCTGTTGGCGCCGTCGATCTTCGCCGCCTCGATCTGGTCGGGCGAAACGGATTGCAGACCTGCGATAAACATCAGTGTGGTATAACCGACCCCCTTCCATACGAGGAGCAGGTTGACGGTGAACGCGATGCCGCCGCGCGAGGAGAGCAGAAGAAGGCTCTCCCCTCCCCCCAGTTTCTGATAGATCTGGTCGATGGTGCCGCCGTAGGTAAACAGGTTTTGCCATACGATGGAGACCGCGACGACGCTCATGACGCCGGGGAGGTAGTAGATGACGCGGAACGCCTGCACGCCCTTCATGTCGCGGTTCATCGCCACGGCAAGGAAGAAGCCGACAATGAGGCAGACCGGCAGCTGGACCGCAAAGATGAGGGTGTTGCCGAACGACCTCCAATACGAGGCAGAGTCCAGCCCGCCGAAGATGGATTGGAACCATTGGAACCCCACGGGCTTGGATTCGAACAGACTGTGCAGACCGTCCCACTGGTAGAACATCGCCATGATGGACATGACGAGAGGGATCGCCGTGAACACGAGGATCCCGATGACCATCGGGGATATGTAGAGCCAACCGATCAGGTTTTCCTGGCGTTGCAGGGCGTGGCTCAAGCTCTTGTTGGGCTTTTTCGCCGTCCCCGCCGGGGCCGCTACCGCCTCCGCGCTCATCGGAGAAGCCGTATCGACGGTTTCTTGTTCGATGATGTTACTTTCCATAATTTTCTCCCGCTAAGATCACTTCGCCTTGCTCAGATCGTATTTCTGTTGCATCGCGCTGCCGACTTCGTTCCAATTGGTGCCGTTGTACTTGGCAAGGGCCTTGCCCGCACCCTCTTTCCAGATCGCCTCGAGCGCGTCGTCCAGGCTCTTCAGCCAGTCGCTGTCGTAGGTCGAGTACTTCGCGGGAAGGAAGCCGTGGGTGCCGTCCACGACGTCAAGGAAATACCCGCGCGAGTCGGGCGAATAGATGCTGTTGTTGGCAGGATCGCGGTAGCTGGACGCCATATCGGTCAGAAGAGGCAGGGAGATCTGCTCGTTCCTGACAAGCTGGTTCTGTGCATAGGAACTCATGAAGGAGATCGCAATACGCTTTGCGATGTCGCCCTTTTCGGGGTTCTCCGCGTTCTCCGCGCAGCTCTTGGAAACGACATAACCGGCAGATGTGATCACTCCCTGCCAATCGGTGCCGCCCGAAACGGTGGGCCAAGGCATCACGCCCCAATTCCCCTTGCCGAGGTGGTCGTTATAGTCGGCGATCTCCCACGAACCGACAAGACCGTAGAAGCAGACTCTGCCCGCGGTGAAGTTGGCGTAGGTGGCGCCCAAATAGTTGGCAGCGCCGCTATCGATGAGTTCCGACTGGTACTTGATGGCCTTGCGGAGAGCCGTATCTTCGGTGTCGATCGCGGCGACTTTGCCCTTCTCTCTGCCCTCCGAAAGGTCGATCAGCTCGCCGCCATAGGAGTGCACAAGCACCTCGATGGAGGGAACGTCGCTGGCGTATTCATTGCCGCCCTTGTTGGGGGAATTGGCAATGATATCGCAGATCTTCTTGTACTGTTCCCAGGTATAGGTGCCCTGGCTGAAATCCTTTTCGTAAGGCATCTCGCAGCCCGCCGCTTTGATCTCCTGCTCAAACTTTTTCAGGAGCGTTATGTTGTAGCCGAGCTGTTGGGTGGAGAGATCCTTGGGGAAGGCATAGATGTCATCTTCCTCATTGCCGAGCGCACCCGTTTCGGGGTTGAAGCGGTACATGTCGAGCGCGGTCTTGTTGACTTTGTCCACTTCGACGATCTCCCTGCCTGCGCCGTTGAGATAGCTCTCCAACGAGGTGATCTCATCCTTGTACTGCAGAAGTTCGTTGGGACGGACGTAGAAAATGTCCGGCGCTTCGTCGCGGATGATCATGCCGCCGAGCCTGTCGTAATAGTTGCTTTCTTGCTCGAAGTCGAAGTTGATGGTGTAGTTGTACCCCTCTTCCGCAAGCTCTTCTTCCATGTGCGCAAAATAGGCATCATAGAACTGGCTCTCATGGTTGTTGGCAAGCAGGAACACGTTGATCGTGTATGCGGGGTCTCCGCCGCAGCCCGCCAGGGTGCCCATTGCCGTTGCAGCCATCACCGCAGCAGCGGCGACAGCTATCCATTTTGTCTTTTTCATAACATCCTCCTTATAAAAATTCTATTGTTTCGGGTTCCCCCGAGATCACCGTACCGTCAACATCTCCACCCGTTCCAAACAGGCATCCCCGCCGAGCGCTTCCGCCAGAAGATAGGCGGTGCCGTTCCACGACGGGCAGATGTAAAGAAGTTCTTCCGCGCCGCCCTCCAGACGGGGCGCGTCCCGCCAGCCGACCAGACATCTTCCGACCACCCTGCCGCCCGCGACGCAGGTGAGCTTGACGTCTTTGCCCACGAACCTGAGATACCCCTCCCGCGGGAAGGAAAGGCGGATACACAGCGCCTTCTCGCCGACGGGCCGCAGGGGAAGGGAAACGGCGCCCCCCTGCCTCTTCATCGCGGTCAGTTCCGCGGCGGTGCGCACGCGCACCCGCTTGGGCGCAATGGGATCGACATGCAGGAGGCGGAGAGAACCGCAATCCTGCGTCCAGACAAGTTTGCGGTAGACGACGGTGAGCGTCCGCGTTTCCCCCTTGCGGAAGAAGTCCGTCAGCTCGAACGTGCCGAAATCGCACACGCCCGCCTTCCGTCCGTCCACATAGACGGCGACCTCGCAGGCCTCCGTCGTTTTGAGAAGGAGCCGCTCCGCGCGGCGCTCCGCCCGCAGCGTGTACGCGCAGTTGACGGGCTTGCGCGTGCTGTTCCACTTATTGATCCCGATGCGGACGGGGATCCCCTGTTCTAAGGAGATCTCTTCCGCGCCGAAGGTATCGAGCAGGCTGAAATCGCAGCGGTTCACCTTTTCCGTCACCGCCGCGCCGAAGGAGAGCGCCCCCTTCTTGCCCGCGGTGCGCAATGCGGGAGATTGCGGATCGTCGAAATTGCAGTTCCCCCACTTTTCGATCTCCACGAGATACTTGCCGTCCTTCGCGGCGGGAAGGATCACGTCCCGCCCGTCGGCAAAGAGGGTCTGCCCGCGCACGCCGCCTTCCGTCACGCGCAGCATGTCGCAGGGGTGCTCGATGAAGAGTTCTCTGCCCGCCGTTTCCACCTCGTATTCCGCAAGCCCTTCCGTGATGCCGAGGGCGTCGAAGGAAACGCCCGCTTCCGCCGTTACCGTCCTGCGCGCGGGAAGGGAGGCTTCGGAAAATCCCGTCACTTCCTCCGCCGTATACGGCTTTTCGCACGGAGGTTCTCCCCCCGTGAGCAGCGAGAGCGCCTCGCTCCGTCCCACAAAGCGGACTTCCACCCCATGGACGAGGGCGTCCTTTCCGAGGACGATCTCCCCCTCGCCGAAGTCAAGCCCGACGCAGGGCGTCCCCTCCGCATAAAAGACGAGGGAATGGGCGTCCGCATACAGCGGTTCACAGTTTGCCTGCGTGAGGACCGCGGGGATGCCGCGATCCTTCATGTTCCATCCGAAGAGGAAGAAGGGCGCCTGCTGCGGACGTACTTCCGCCTTGACGCAAACGCCGTGATATGTAAATTCGATCCCGCCCCCCTGCGAGAACGCGGGAACGCAGACGGCAGAGCCGCCGCCCGACAGGGACAGCACTCTAAGCCCCCCTTCTACGGTGGGAAAACCGCAGCGGGAGGGAAGCACCGTTTCCCGCGCGGGGAGCGCCCCGCCGATCGCCTGCCCCACCGTGCGCAAAAAGGCGGAAAAGAGCACCGCTTCCTCCGCCTCGGCGCGGAAATTCCCCGCCGCGTCGATCATGGACTCGAAATCGTACACCGACGTGATGAAGGAATCGGGCGTCCCCCAGTTGTTGATCGCCTCGAAGTGGTCGAAGTTGTTCCCCGCCACTTGATTATATGCGCCGAGCAGCTTCGCGCCGCAGGAGAGTTCCCTGCGCAACAGGAAGTGGTCGCGGTTGGTCTCCGAAACGAGGAGAGGCTTGCCCGCCTCCGCAAAGCGGAAGGCATAGCCCTGCAGCTCCGCGTCGAAGGTGGGGTCGAGGCTCTCGGGATAGCAGTTCAAGGTGCCCTCTATCCCCTCACAGCTTCCCGCACCCGCGCGTGCAAGGCTGTATTGTCCCGCACAGCAGAAGCGCGGCACGCCCTCGCAGTAGCCCTCCGCCATGCGGCAGAGCGCAGAGATGTACGCCTGCGGGTCGGGACAGTCGAAAAAGTCAAGCTCGTTTTCGAGCTGGAGCAGCACAATGGGTCCGCCCTTGCCATAGGCAAAGGGAGATAGCTCTTTGAGCACGGCGCCGTACCAGCGCTTCACTTCGGCAAGATATCCCTCGTCCGCACAGCGGATGGGCATGCCCGATTCGAGGATGCGGGCAGGCAGACCGCCGCCGCTCCACTCCGAGCAGATATACGGCCCGGGGCGCGCGACGACATACAGCCCCGCCGCCTTGAGTTCGCCGAGGAAGAAAGCGATGTCCCGCTCGCCCGTAAAGTCGAACGAGCCGTCCGCCCTCTCGTGATAATTCCACGGGAAATACACGTCCACGCAGTTGTAGCCGAGCTTCTTCAGCTTGGCGATCCTGTCCTTCCACACCGCGCGCGGAAGACGGAAATAAAATAAAGACGCGCACAAAAGCACCTCGTATCTCCCGCCGATCGAGATGCCTTCCTTGGTCAGTTTTACGGTTTTTTGGTCGCTCATCGGTGTAACCGCCTTTGCGTCGCACGATCTGATAGAGCCGCCGTCATGCCACACTTTGTTATTTTTTCACAAAATTTGTTCTTTTGCCATACTATACGATAATCCCCGTCCAAAGTCAATGTTGACCTGTAAAAAGAGAATATTGTCCATATAATTTGCCCTTTTGGCTATAATATATTGAAAATTCGTTAAAAATTCAACCTTTTGTTCACCCCATTCGGCGGCAGGCGGCGCGGCGGGCGCAGAGCGGGGCGGCGCGGGGCGGGGCGTTCGCGCGCAGCTTTGTGAAATTTTTTCATCCCCTCTCCCCTCCCGCGGAACCTCCCTTTCTGCCGCCGCATAACATGCACCAAATGGAAACGAAGATCTCGCTTTGTATGATCGTAAAGGATGAGGAAGAGGTGCTGGCGCGCTGTCTTGGGGGGATCGCTCCCCTCGTGGACGAGATCGTGATCGCGGACACAGGCTCTTCGGACGGCACGGAGAAGATCGCGCGGGCCTATGGCGCCCATGTGTACTCCTTCCCGTGGACGGACGACTTTGCGGCGGCGCGCAATTTCGCCTTCTCCAAGGGGACGGGGGACTATCTGCTCTGGCTGGACGCGGACGACGTCATCCCGCCCGAGAGCGCCGCGCTCTTTCCCGCGCTGAAAGAACTGCTCGGAAACGAGCGGCCCGACATGGTGATGTGTCCCTACGACATCGCGGGGAGCGGCGGCACGCCCGCTTTCACCTTTTATCGGGAGCGGCTGCTGCGGCGGGAGGCGGGCTTTGTGTGGCAGGGACGCGTCCACGAATGTATCCCGCCGCGGGGCAAGACCGTGCGGTACGGGTTCCGCGTGCTCCATCTCGGGAGCAACAAGCCGCGCGGGGCGAGGAACCTGCACATCTTCCAAAAATGGGCAAAAGAACAGCCCCTCGGCGCGCGGGAGCTGTGCTACTACGGCAAGGAGCTGTACTATAACGGGCTGTATACGGAGGCGGAGGCGGTGCTCGGCGAGATGCTCCGCGGGGAGGGCTGGTATGTGAACAAGATCGAGGCGTGCAAGACGCTTGCGCTCGTGTACGAGGCGCGCGGGGACCGCGAGAACGCCTTTCTCGCCCTTCTGCGCAGTTTCCGCTACGGCGAGCCGCGTGCCTCCGTGCTGTGCATGCTCGCGCGGCTGTTCGCGCAGGAGAAGAAGTGGCGGGAGGCCGCTGTCTGGTACGAGGGCGCGCTCGTCTGCCGCGACCACGCCGAAGAGGGTGACCTCGAGGAGCCTGCCTGCCGCGCCCTCTTCCCCTATCTCGGGCTTGTGCGCTGTTTCTACTTTCTCGGGGACAGAGAGCGGGCGAAATTTTTCCATCAAAAAACGGAGGAGCTTGCTCCCGGGGACCCCTCCGTCGTCTATAACCGCCGTTTTTTCAGCGAAGCATGAGCGAGAGCGCCTGCCCGTAGTTCTCCGCCGCCGCCCCGCAAAAGGACGCGGGGATCCCGCGCGGGGCGAACAGCACGAAGTCCGCGGACATCGCGTCGGCGCAGCCCTTGTCAGAGGTGAGGCTGTCGCCGAGATAGACGGCGCGGGCGGGAAGATACCCCCCGATGTGCGCCGCGGCATAGTCTGCGAACGCCTGCGACGGCTTGTCCGCACCCACTTCCTCGGAGATGAATACGTCCGCGAAATAGGGTCCAAACCCCGCAAGGGCGATGTGGCGGCGCTGGATCTTCGCCCCGCCGTTGGTGCAGAGGTAGACCCGTCCCGCCCTGCAGAGCGCGCGCAGAAAGCCGTGCACGCCCGCGAACGGATAACAGCATTCCTCCATGTTGGAAAAATAGGCGGCGGAAACGGCGGGCGCGTCCGCCTCGATCCCAAGCTCGGAAAAGAGGGTGCAAAAGCGCTGCACTTTCAGTCTTTCGCGGGCGATCTCCCCCCGTTCGAGCGCTTTCCAGAGGGCGTCGTTGATCGCGTGGTAGCGCGCAAGGACATGCCCGTCCGCCTCGATGCCGAAGGAGGAGAGAGTCTGAAAAAGCGCCGCCCGTTCCGCCTTAGGGAAGTCGAGCAGCGTATCGTCCATATCGAGCAAAAAAATGTCTTTCATAAGGGGAGAAGTTATCTTAGCGCCCTTGCAGGGGGACAGGGAGAGGGTACCCCCTCCTGCGGAGGGGGATCAAGGGGGTGGGCAATAAAATCACGTCATGTTGAGCGGAGGCGTCAGCCGAAGTCGCCCCGCGCGCCGTTCTGTTTCTCTAAGCGCGGCACGAGGAGCGTAGCGACGAAGTAAACATCTCTACCGCATTTTAGTAAGGTTGAGATTTCTCCACTCCGCCTTCGGCTTCGGTCGAAATGACGAAAAGAATGTGCGGCTTGGTCGAAATGACAGTATAATACTCGGCGCCCCTGTAGGTGGAGCATTGCCTTCTGCCAACGATTGATAATCGTTGGCACAATGCGACATGAGTGAGCGCATTTGCCGCGCGAACGGTGACCGAACACGGGGTTCTACCCGTGTGAGAAAGCTGTCACGAACGTAGTGAGTGACTGAGGGGTTTTCGGAAACCCTTTCGGCGCTTCGCGCCACTTTCCCTAAAAGGGACAGCAAGGTGTTTTTCTGATCCCGCTGCGCGGAGCAGGGTTCCCCTGCGGCAGCGCACCCAATTTGCCGCATCTTGGCGCCCCTCGCAGGGGAGCTGTCACGAACGTAGTGAGTGACTGAGGGGTTTTCGGAAACCCTTTCGGCGCTTCGCGCCACTTTCCCTAAAAGG
>CANQWX010000018.1 GCA_947627665.1 uncultured Clostridia bacterium | reverse complement strand
TGGTCGAAATACTCTTTTCGTGTCCAATTATTTATATCAATCTTTGTGAATTGCATCATTTATCCTCCGCAAATTCCCGTTTAACGTTCCTATTATATCACAGCTACACAGAGAAGTCAAGCGGTCAAAAAGTGATTCTGGCATTTAGGCGTGAGCGTGTCAAGTGCGAAATATGCTTAGCGGCGCGGGCATTCATGCCCGCGCCGCAAAAATACTTTTTCTTTATTCCTCTGGACGCTCCTTCTTTTTCCCTTGGAGGAAGCCCCATACGAGCATTGCGGCAAGGAAGAGCAAGCTGACGCCCGTCAGCACGCCCACGGCAATGCACGCGCCCTTCAAGGCGGTGATCCAGCCGGGGGTGAGCAGAATGATCGAGGTGCCCGCGGAAAGGCCGTTCATCGCATTTCCCTGGACATGCATGTAGAGAATGCGGTGTGCCGATTCGCGCATTGCCCATGCGACGGCGCCGTATCCTTCGTCGTAGCCGTTAAATTCGCTCGTGGCGGTGCCGTCGGGGAGGTCGCTCCCGTTGAGCACGCCCGCGGGCAGGGACATATAGCCGCCGCTGCCGCCCGTGTACCAGTCGGTGACCGCCATACCGAGCATGCCGAATTCGCCGTGCAAAACGGTGTTGATAAAGCCGTGATGACCCGTCCACTTCATGCCGAGGCGGTTGAAGCCCGTCATGACGTTATAGGCGTTTGCCCTCTCGATGGGAAGCTCGAAGGCGCGCAGGTAAAGCTCGCGGATGGTCTGTTCGTTCGCAAACACACAAAGCCCCTCCCGCTGCTTTTCCTGGTCGTTGAGGACGCAGTGTTTCATATAGACCTGCGTACCCTTGGATTGGATCCCGCGCACTTCGGCGGCAGCCATGACGCCCGTCAGGAAGCCGTCCTCGCTGTAATATTCGAATTCCCGTCCGCCATAAGCGCCGCGGTGCAGGTTGACGCCAAACCCGTAAATGCCGTTATAACCCGCCCAAAGGCAGTCGTTGCCCATTGCCTTGCCCATCTCTTCGATGAGTTCCTCGTTGAAGGTGGCGGCGACCAGTCCGTTGCAGGGGTAGAGCGTGGGATATTCCCGCTTATCGGGGTCGTCTGTCTTTACGGCAAGCCCCTTGTTGATCTTTTCATTGTCGTTGTAAGGCTGGACAGGCCCCGTCGCACCGTTGTGATCGATGGTCTGCGGTTTGTTGATGCCGGGGACGGCGTAGGTCATGCGCAAGCCGTGCGTGAGCAGGTCCACGGTTTCTTTCCAAGTCATCTGGTCGAGGAGGTCGTCCCAGAGCGGACTGTCGTAAGGCACGGGGTTTCCCGCCTCGTCTGCCCGCAGGTCGATCAGGGAATAATGCGTTTCCGTAGAGCCGTAAACGGGATATTCGATGTCGTCCTTTTCGGGCACGGGGATCGCTCCGTCCTTGCGCATCGTCTGCGTCAGGCGGACGTGCACCTGGTTGCCGAGGTCCTTCTGCTCGGCGGATAGCCCGTATTTGAGCGTTCCCTCCCAATCGTTGCGCGAAAGGTATTCCACTTTGCTCTCCGTCCCCGCATAGCGGTTGAGGTCGGCGTCGTCGAAGCGGTTGACGATCTCCGCCCCCGTCGCGTCCGACGTCGAATAGGTCTTGGCGTCGAAAGTCTTTGTGAATTTTTTCGCCATGTCGGCATTCCCCTCTTCGGTCATGCCATTGCTCACGCCGTAGCCCTTTGCCGCAAGAATGTTGTTGATCGCGTCGTGCGCGTCCCGCGCAACGGTGAGATAGTGGTCGCCCGCGTCGATGATGTATGTCCCCGCGCCGTCGGCGTCGTAAGAGGTGAACTCCCGCTCATCGACTTCGATCGTGACTTTCTCCGAGGCGTTCGGGGCGAGCAGCTTGGTTTTGGCAAAGCCGACAAGCTCGACGGACGCCTTTTCGATGCCGTGTTCCACGTCGTAGGAGGTATACGGCTTTTGCAGGTACACCTGCACGACTTCCTTGCCCGCCACAGCCCCCTTGTTCGTGACGGTGACGGAAACGGTATAATTCCGCGCGCCGCGCAAAGGCGGGGTGATGCTGACGTCCGAATAAGCGAATTCGGTATAGGAAAGCCCGAAGCCGAAGGGATAGGCGACGGTTGCGGAGTAGTCGAAGTCGCCCACGGTGGAAATGCCGCTGACAGCGTCCTCATAGCGGGTCTCGGTATAGCGGTAGCCGTTATAGATCCCCTCTTGATAGACGACATAAGTATCGAGATAATTGCCCGCCGTGCCTCCTTCGAACGTGTAGGCGTCGAAGTTCGCATAGACGGGGTTGAGATAATGCTTCTTCCAGAAAGTGTCCGTGAGCCTCCCCGAAGGTACGATATTGCCCGCAAGGATCTCGGCGACCGCCTTGATGCCCGTCGAACCCGTATCTCCGATCCAGAGCAGGGCGTCGATGCCGAAGCGTTCATCGTCAACAAAATCGCACTCTACCTGGTTGGCGGAGTTCATCAGGACGATAACGCTGCCGAATACCCCGCTGTCTTTCAGCTCCTTCAGATGGGTGAGTACGTCGATCTCCTGCGGGGAGAGCGCGAGATAGTTGCCGTTCGTCATGTCCGAAGCGTTTCCGCCGCGCACGGTGAGATCGGCACCCTCGCCGCCGTTGCGGGAGAGTACGAAGATCGCCGCGCCCGCGCTCCCCGTGAGGTACATCATGGCGAAGTAGGTAAAATAAGTGTAGAAGGCGAAATAAACGTTTGTTGCCGCATTGTTGAACGGAAACAGCGCGATTTGCCATTGCTTTGCGCGGTTGACTGCCGTCGGTTCCATCCTGCGCCTCCCATCGTGGCTCTCAATAACAGCATAACATCTTTTTCCGAAATTGCAATTGCAACTTTTTTTGCGATGATTGCATTTTATCCACAAATGGCGCTTACATGAAAAAAGCGCGAAGGCCGCCGCACCGTATCCCCCTAAGATGCGGGGGACTGTCAGCCTGCGCTTTCGAAGTAGATCGCATTCACGATCGTTTCGGCGAGCGCCTGCGCGGAGCCTTCACAGTCCTCGTCGAGCCACGCCATGGAAACGTTGAACAGCATGCCCGCGTACAGATAGGGCGCGTATTTTCCAAGGCCCGATACGTCCCGCTCGAATTTTTCGGTAAAACAGCGATTCAGGTAGTCGAGATAGATGTATTCCAGCCGCGCCTTGCGGATGAGTTTGAACGGTTCTTTCTGTTCCCGGAGCAGGGTGAGCGCGTCGAGCGCAACATGGATGTAGTCCTCCTTGCAGCGCGGGTAAAAGTGCTGTGCATATAGGAAGCCCTTCGCGTTATGGTCGAAGTAGTAGATCAGAACGTCCTCTTTCCGTTTGAAATATCTGTAAAAGGTCGCCCTGCCCACGCCCGCTTTCCGCGCGATGTCCGTGACGCCAATCTTTTCCCATTCGTATTCGTGCATCAGCTTGAAGAGCGCCTGTATGATATAGAAGCGGCTGTATTCCTCGGGGGTATATTCCATGATACAAATATCTCCTTTTTGTATTTTTTCGGGCGACAAAACCGCGCACCTTGTTTCGGGGCGGTCTGCGGCGGTTGACAGGCTTTTTTTCAAAGTGTATGATACACTTGTTTCGCAAAAATGTCAACCGAAAGCGCGCTCGGCTCCTTTGCGGAGCGAAAAACCATGCGAGGTGAAACCATGAACGAAAAAGATTTTGTATCCTATGAGTACGCGACCAAAAGCGTGCAGACCAACGACAGGACGAGAGCAGCCGACCTCTACGAGGCGTTCGGCTGGGAGATCTCGTCGTCCGTTCCTTCCTTGGGAGGAAGCGTGACGCTGTCCCTCCGAAGGGACAGAAAACAAAGGCACAGACAAGAACTGAACCGCCTCGAAAGGCAAGCGGAGGAGCTGCTTTCGGCGATCGGCCGCCAAAAACGGGCGCAGACGCTCGGCGCAAGCATATTCTCCTATCTTTTCGGCTGTATCGCCGCGCTCGTGCTCGGCGGCGGCATGTGCCTCTGTCTTTTGGTGGAAAACAGCGTCCCCGCGCTTGTCGGCGGGATCTTTCTCGGGCTGATCGGCATCGTCTTGTGCGGCGTCAATTACCTGGTATACAGGCGGCTTGCCGAGAAAAAGACCAAACAGCTGTTGCCCCTCATCGACGAGAACGAAGAAAAACTTGCCGATCTGCTGGAAAAAGGCAACGACCTGCTTCGGGCCGATCTCATCTGACGGCGGCGGAAGATGAAAAGCAACAACACGCAGACGGAACGCCCGCGCAGCCGGTTCGGCAATAAGGAATTCCGTACCCTTCTTGCATCGCGGCTCTCCTTGCTTGCGACCGCGGTCTTTGCGGGATACAACGTATTTCTGTGGATCGTTTACCGCGCCGCGTGGAACATCGGGATCGCGGTCTACTATGCCCTCCTCTCGGCCCTCAGAGGTTATGCCCTTTTGGCAGAGCGGCGGCTTGGCAAATTGTGCGAGGAAGGGAGAGAACCTGACGGCGCGGCAAAAAAGCTGTTTTTGCTGCAAAGCCTCTTTCTCTTTCTCATCGCGCTTGCGCTCATCGTGCCCATCTCACTGATGGTGATACAGAAAAAGACGGTGCAATATTCGCCGATCCCCGCCATTGCGACGGCGGCATATACGACCTATAAGGTCGCCTTTTCCACGCGGAATTTTATCAAGAGCCGAAAGGAACCACGCGGGGGGATCAAGATCTTACGCTGTCTGAATTTCGTCGACGCGCTCGTTTCCGTTCTTTCCCTGCAATACGTCCTCGTCATGACCTTCGGAAGCGGCGTGGAGGGCAGTATGCTTTCGCTCTGCGCCGTCACTTCCTTTACGGTGTGGACCGTGATCCTTGCGATCTCGGTCGCGGCGCTCGTAAGAGCGGTCGCAAAGCGGAAATGATTCCCCCGTCGCCGTCCTCGGCGTGTCGCGGGGAGCTATTCGCTAAACTCGTATCTTCCGCTGATATAGTCCACCAATTCCCCCGTTTTCGGGACGGGCAGTAAAGTCACGATATCGGTATATAGGCGCTGCTCCCCGTGCAGATACCACAAAAATACGACATGCTCTTTTTGCGCGGGGTCCGTTTCCCAATAGACGTTCTGCAGCGCGGCGGTCCCTCCATAGTACTTTTCGGCGGAAGAGGCAAGCGTTTCGCGGATGTCCGACTTTAACACGAGATACTCGTTCTTGCGGACCTTGCGCAGAATGATGAACAGCTCGTAGCTTGCGAGCCGCACGAGGAGATATTTTCGGTTCGGGGATACGGATACGACGTGCCCGAGCGGCCGTGTGCCGTTGCGCGAGTCGTGGTAGAGCGCACTGTCGCCGACGGAGATCGCTTCCTCCCATTCGGGAAGCGGTTTTTCGATTTCGTGGCGGTCAAAGACGACGGAATTGCCGAATTCGTAGAACTTGATGGTCATGTCATTCCCCTCCTTACTTCTCTATTATAGTATAAAAGTATCTTGGCGGTCTGTCAAGATGCTTTTTTTTCGCAGCGCCGCGGAAATGCAAATTTTTTCTGCCTAAAAATAGGTAGAAAGCAATCGATATAAAAGAGTTGACTTTTGCCTGCAAATCTGATAAAATAAATGCAAATTTTTTCGGGAGAACGCCATGAACGAAACTTCGGGGAGCAAACCGCTCGACAAACGCAAAATCGTTTGGATCTTTAACATTGTTGTTGCAATCATCAGCCTTCTTTCCATTCTCTGCTATTTTTTCGGTCCCGTATGGCAGATCAAACTTTCATACACTCTCACGGCCGATCAATTGTTGGAGATGACGGGCGACGCCTTGAATTTTGATGCGAAGGAAGTCATCGGGGAAGACGGCGAAAAACTCGATCTCGCCATTTCCCTTTCGGCAGGACATGTATTGGGCGCCTTCACCTCTGCTGAGGAAACCGTGGATAAGATGCTTGACGACAACATCAATTCCATTGTGGACGAACTCAGCGCTTCTTTGAACGGGATCGCCAAAAAGACCGTGAAGGTCGTCGCCAAGAACACCGTAAAAAGCGAGGTCAAAAACAACGTCAAAAAGTACCTCACGCAGGACAGCGGTGCGATGAGCGACGAAGAAGTCGAAAGCAAACTCGGCGAGCTTGGAATCACCGACGACTATATCAGCGAAAAGACGGACAAGCTCATCGACGATGTGTTCGCGGGCGGCAGCGACGTGGATTCCGTGACGCAAAACATCATGGATACGGTCGACGAAGTCTATAGCGATCTTCAAAAAAATGCGCAGGGCAAAGAAGAATATCGGGAGCTTGCCGATTCCGAACTCACCGAGGAAGATAAGGCGGCGATCGAGGACACCGTGCGGGAAACGCTCGGAAAACTTGCCCAAGAGGACGGGACGATCGATCCCGACGAAATGATCGCAGAACTTCTCGCGCAGGCGCTTGGCGCAGCAGGTTCGGGAAGCGGCGGGGCGGAGGAGGCCTCCGCGGCGGATGCCGTTCTTCTGGCGGACGAAGCCGACGGCGGCGAGAGCGCCTCGGGCAAGGATAAACTTGTTTCCGCGCTGCGGGATACCTTAAATAAATACATCTCCGACCCCGTGCGCAGCTATGCGGTGTATGTGTTTTACGGGATGGCGGGTCTTATGATCTTCTCGATGTTGCCCTGGGTCTATGTGCTCATCAAGCTCATCGTCAAGCTCGTGAAAAAGGACCCGAACCCCACCGTCAAGCTCGCCGTTCCGATTTGGCTCGGCTGGCTGTTCTTCCTCATTCTGGTTGCGATCCCCTCGGTTGCTCTGATGATCCTTAAACTTCCCTCCGTCACCGCGGCGCTTACGTCGGGACTTGGCTCGGCGATGGCTTACTTCGAGCAGCTCAATTTCACCATCACCTCCGTCAGCTGGACTACGGTGATCTGCGCGATCATCGCGTTCGGTATCTCCATTTATTATATGGTCGTGCGCCGCCAGCTCAAGCGGGAAGCAAACGCGCCGATGATGTACAACGGCAATGGCGGAAGCGGCGAAACAGCCTACTACGGCACGGACGGGATGGCCCCCGAGGACGGCGACATCAACGACGAGATCGCGCTAGGCGACGAGCAGTAGTATCTGCTTGGCGTCCATGCGGACGGTTGCGCCGCTGTGGCGAAACCGGCAGACGCGCGGGACTTAGAATCCCGTGATAGCAATATCGTGCAAGTTCAAATCTTGTCAGCGGCACCATTGAAATGGGGGGAGGATTTTTCTCCCCCCATTTCAATGGGGATACGAATTTATGACAAGACTTGAGGGTGGAGGCGCGAGCGAGAGCGAGCGGTTTGCGGGCAAACTGTTGGAAAGCAGATAGTTTCTCCGCAAACGGAACAGCATAGTGCGCTGTTCACCGGGGCGCGCCGCCAAAGGCGCAAATCTTGTCAGCGGCACCAAGACGCCGCCCCACTGCGGGGCGGCGTCTTGGTCGTTTCGGGGACCGCCCGTCAGAGAAAGCGGTCCCGGGGCAAAAAATAAAACCCCACATATCGGCGTAACAATAGAAACAGCACGATATACAGAGTTTTTGGTGGGGACTACAGGGCTCGAACCTGTGACCTCATGCACGTCAAGCATGCGCTCTAGCCAACTGAGCTAAACCCCCGCAAAGGCTTAACGAACATATTTTAAACAAAAAATTGCACTTTGTCAAGCAAAGAACACCCAATCGACAAAAAAATTTTGCAAAACTTTTATTTTCAGTACATTTCCCGCTTCGGGCTGCGCGAGAAGAGATTTGAGATCGCAGCGCGGCAGCGCTCCTCGTCGTTCCCCTCCGTGCCGTAGCAGACATCGTATACGACTTCGGTGATGGGAAGCTCCACGCCGTATTTTTCTCCCAAAAGTTTCATCGCTTTGGAGGTCGCTACCCCTTCCGCGAGTTTTGTAAAGCGCTGCCCCTTTGCGAGCATTTCGCCGTACATGCGGTTGTGGGAATAGGTCGAGAAGAGGGTCGTTTCATAGTCGCCGAGGTGGGCAAGCCCATAGGCGGAAAGCTCATTCCCCCCCATGGCCTTGATGAGCCGTGCCACTTCGCGCGCGCCGCGGGACATGAGCGGCCCCTTGAGCGGAACGCAGATGACGTCCAAAACGCCCGCGGCGATGCCCATGACGTTTTTCGCCGCCGCGCCGATCTCCGTGCCGATCAGATCTTCGCCGTAGTAAAAGCGGATCAGATCGCTGCGGAAATTGTCCGCAAGTTCGCGCTTCAGCTTTTCATTGGCGGAATCGATGACCATGCAGTTCGGCACGCCCTGTACAAAGCTCTGAATGTGCCCGGGGCCGACCCAAACCGCGATCTTATCGGGGGAGATCCCGCTCTCGGTAAGCACCTCGGACAGCCTCTTTCCCGTATCCACCTCGATCCCCTTCATGCAGAGCACGAAGATCTTGTCCGAAACTTTGTACTGCGTCACGCGCTGCATAAAGCCGCGCAGACCCTGCGAAGAGATGGAGATCACGATGATCTCCGCCTGTGTGACCGCTTCTTCGAGATCGCAAGTCAAATGGATCTTTCCGTCGAGCGCAAGATATTCGTTTCTGCCCGTTTCCTTCAATATTTTATAAGAATCGGAATCTTCCGGACCCCAGCTGATGACGTCGTTCCCCTTTCGGGAGAGATACCAAGCGATAAAACTTCCCCATCTTCCGCAGCCAAGCACACTGATCTTCATCGTTATCTCATATCTCCTTGCGTTCGATCAGGGCGCGGGCAAGCGTCACCTCATCGGTATATTCGAGTTCGGAGCCGATGGGGATGCCGCGGGAGAGCCGCGTGACCTTCACTCCGAAAGGTTTGAGCAGTTTTGCGATATACATCGCGGTCGCCTCTCCCTCCACGTCGGGGTTGGTCGCCATGATCACTTCTTTGGCTTCGCCCTCTTGGATGCGGGAAAGCAGCTCGTGGATGCGGATATCGTTTGCCGAAACGCCGTTCATCGGGTCGAGCACGCCGTGCAAAACATGGTAGACGCCCTTGAATTCATGCAATTTTTCGAGCGCAATGACGTCCTTCGGTTCCTTGACGACGCAGATCACGGAGGGGTCGCGCTGCTTACAGATCTCGCAGACTTCCTCCTCGCTGAAATTGCCGCACACTTTGCAAAAGCGGACCTTTTGCTTGGCGGCAAGAAGGGCGTCCGCGAAGTCGCGGACCTCGTGCTCGGGCATGTTGATCACCTTATAGGCATACCGCTGCGCCGTCTTTTTTCCCACGCCGGGAAGGCGGGAAAATTCATTGATGAGTCTTCCGATCGGCTCGATAAACACTTCCACTTAAAGGAGTCCTCCCAAGCCGCCCATGTTGAATTTGCCCATCTTTTCCTGATAGACCTCGTCCGCCTTTTTGTAACCGTCGAGGACCGCCGCGAGGACAAGGTCCTCGAGCATCTCTTCGTCCTCGGGGTCAATGACGGATTTATCGATCTCGATGCCGTCGATGATCTTTTTCGCGTTCATATATACCACAACCGCTTCGCCGCCGCTCGTACCGACGATCTCCCATTCGTCGAGCAGCTTCTCTGTTTCCGCCATCTCCTCTTGCATCTTTTGCGCTTGCTTCATGAGGTTTTGCATGCCCCCCATGCCTGCGCCTCCGCGGTTATAATTCGGCATTGTTGAATTCTCCTTTATCTCTCTTCGATGGGATGATCCCCGAAGTCCTTTTTGAACTGTGCAAGCCCGTCCGTTCCGCTTTGCTTGACTTGCGCCCCCTTCAAGCGCACATCATGGGAAGAAACGCCGAGCTGCGAGAACACTTCCGCCATGATCTTGGCGTGATCCTCTTTGGTGAGGGAGCGCAGAACGGTTTCGCTCTCGGTATAGAGCACGAGCATTTCCCCGTCGAATTGTGCTTCGAGATCCATGCACATCGTGAAGAGAACGCCGTTTTTGGTCGTCCTGCGCAGCAACCGCATAAACTTTCCGTAAACAAGTTCCGCGCTCGTGCCCGGCTCGATCTGCGGCGGTGTTACAGGCGCCGTTTCGATTTTGGGCAGAGGCGTCGGCGCGGGCGGAGCTTTCGGCGCGTCGGAGAAGATCGCTTCCTCAAAGACAGGCTCTTCGGTAGGGAAATCGTAATCCCCTTCAGGCGCAGCACCTTCGGGAGGCGCTATGGGGGCAGCGGTCGCAACAGGCGGCGCGGTGGGCGCGGGAGCGGACGGGGCAAAGTTCCCCTCTGCCAGCTGTTTTTCGAGCCCGCTCAGGCGCACGGCGAGCGCTTCTGCGCTGTCGTCCGCAGCGGGCACGGAGATCCGCATGATCGCCGTTTCCAGACAGACGCGCGGCGAAGAAACAAGCCTTAGGTCCGTTTCCGTGCGCGCAAGGATCTCGGTCGCGCGCAGGATCGCCCCTCCGTCCGATTTTCGGGCGATCTCCGCAATGCGGGCGAACTGCGTCTTGGGCAAGCAAAGAAGTTTTTCCGCCGTGCGGCAGGTCTTGGCGATGGCGATGCGGTTGAGCGTTTCGAGAAGATCGCGGCACAGCACCCCCACCGACTTGCCCGCCGATAAAATCTTTTCCGTCTTTTCGATGGCTGCCGGCATATCGAAAGCGAGCAACGATTCGCACAGTGCGCTCGTTTCGTTGAGATCGGCGGCGCCGAGCACATCGTTCACGCCCGCGTAGGTCAGTTTCTCGCCGTAGGCAAGGCACATCTCGGCGATGGAGAGCATATCGCGGTCGCTTCCCGCAGCCGCGCGGGCAATGGCGGAAACCGCCTCATCCTCGTAAGGTTTTCCGATCTCGCCGAGAATGCGCTTCAAGTGGCTTTCGAGGTCTTCTTCGGGAAGCAGCTTGAAATCAAGGCGCATACAGCGGGAGAGGATGGTGGCGGGGATCTTGTGCGGCTCGGTGGTCGCCAAGATAAAGATCGCGTGCGACGGCGGTTCTTCAAGCGTCTTTAAGAGCGCGTTGAAGGCGCTCTCCGTGAGCATGTGGACCTCATCGACAATATAAACTTTATATTTGCCCGTGACGGGCGGATATTGCACCTTTTCCCGCAGGTCGCGCATCTCGGCAACGCCGTTGTTGGAGGCGGCGTCGATCTCGGTGACGTCGAGGCTCCCCTCCAGCGCGCGGCAGGTGGGACACGTCCCGCAGGGAGAACCGTCCTTCGGGTCCTCGCAGTTGACGGCGCGCGCAAAGATACGCGCGGCCGATGTCTTTCCCGTCCCGCGCGGGCCGCAGAAGAGATAGGCATGCCCCACCGTTCCCGTGCCGATCTGGTTCTTGAGGACAGTGATGACATGTTCCTGCCGTACCATTTCGCCGAAGGTGCGCGGACGGAACCTGCGATAGAGTGAAAGATAAGACATTTTCCGTTTTACTCCCGTTTATTTCGAAAAAGCTTGCTGTAGCTTGCGTTTGGAGCGGGCAAGCGCGTTGTCAATGCTCTTGATATCCTTTCCCGTTGCCTCGCAGATGTCGAGATAGCTCATGCCTTCGAGGTACATCGTCATGACGCGGAACTCAAAATCGGAGAGCGTCCGCATGAGTTTCAAGCGGAACTCGGCGCGGGACTCATCGTCGAGCAGGAAGGCTTCGGGATCCTTGTTTTCCGCGAATTCCTCCAACCCGGGATCGGACAGGGAGAGCGAATTGTTGAGCGGGCTGTTCTTTCTGCGGCCCGAACGTTTCACGGCGTCGAGGATCTGCCGCGTGACGCAGAGATAGGCAAAATTTTTGAAACTCTTCCCCTCCGCTTCGCTGTACTCGTTGACGGCGGAATACAGCCCGATCATTCCCTCCTGCACGAGGTCGTCGGTATCCCCCCCCGCAAGGAAAAAACGGCGCGCGCGGGCAAGCACCATGTTCATATAGCGCCGCAGGAGTTTTTCCGTCGCTTCACGCTCTCCCGCCTGCGCTTTTTTGACAAGCATTTCGTCACTTTCCGAGCCTTGCACGCACCACCTCATAAGCTGCGATCCCCAGCGCCACCGAGGCGTTGAGCGAATTGACTTTTCCGAAGAGCGGCAGGGAAAGCACCTTGTCGCATTTTTCCTTGGTGAGCCGCTTTACGCCGCTGTCCTCGCCGCCGACGACGAGCGCGATCTTTCCCGTAAGTTTGTTGTCGTAGATGCTCTCGCCGCCCGCTTCGAGCGCATAGACCCAATAGCCGAGCTTTTTCAGTTCGTCGACCGCATAGTTGACCGACGGGACCTTGGCGACTTTGATGTGCTCCGCCGCGCCCGCCGAAATGCGTACGACTGCCTCCGTGACGCTCGCTCCCCGCGAAGAGGGTATGACCACGCCGTCCGCACCCGCACATTCCGCCACGCGGAGAATGGAACCGAGGTTGTGGACGTCCTCGATCCCGTCACATAGCACAATTAGACTTTCGTCGCCGATACAAAGTTCATGCAGATCGGCATAGCAAAAGTCGGTGGTGAATGCGATAACGCCCTGATGCCGTCCCTCGGGGCAGGCGCGGTCGAGCGCCGTACGGTCCGCAAACTGTACGCGGACGCCCTTTTTGCGCGCTTCGGCAAAGATCTTTCCGAGCGTTCCCACGGCGCCCTTTTCGAGCAGGATCTTTTCGATCGTTTTGTCCGTTTTGAGCAATTCCAAAACGGCGTTGCGGCCGTAAGTTTTCATATCTCTTCCTTGAAAAACAGTTCTGCGATCCGTTCGCTTTGCCCCGTGAGGTAAAGGTAGCCCACGACCGCCTCGAAGCCCGTGGAACGGGCGTATTCCGTAGCGCTTGCGTTCTTGCTCTTAGTCGCCTTTTTGGCGTTGCGCCCGCGGTGGTATATCTCCGATTCCTCCTCGGTGAGGAGGGGCAATATCCGCGCCGTGCGGGCGCTTTGGCCGTGTGCGGAAACGACTTCGGAGGCGCGTTTGTTCAGTTCCCCCGTCTTGCAGGCGCTCGAAAGCGCCAAGCTTTGCCGCACGAGCAGCGTATAAACGGCGTCGCCCACAAACGCCAGCACGACGGGACTCATCTGCCGCGCCCGCTCACGCTCCACGGGGATATTTTCGAATTCCATTGTTCCATTATAACACGAAAATGTGCGCTTGACAAGCATTCTCCGAAAAAATCGAAAAAGCGTGAAAATTTCGTTGCTTTTTTAATCAAAACGACTATAATAGATTGAGGTCGTTGAAAGAAAAAGGAAAAACATGGAAGCTTTTGAGGTTTTACTCCCCCTTGCGCTGATCCTGTGCCTCGGCAAGCTGATGGGCTTGGGCGCCCATCGGATCGGTATGCCGACGGTCATCGGGATGCTTGTGGCGGGCATTTTGATCGGGCTGTTGAAATATATCCCGTGGGAGCCGTTGCAATACGCCTTCTTCTCCCCGCTCGTCGGCGAGGTGCTCGGCGTATTTTCCAAGCTCGGCGTCGTCCTTATCATGTTCTCCGCAGGTCTGGGGACCGATCTCAAGCAGCTCAAATCGACGGGCGTGGCCTCCGTCGTCATCACCTGTATGGGCGTCGCCGTACCCATGGCGCTCGGTACGCTCGTTTCTTTTCTCTTCCGCAGCCCGGGCGAGAACGCGCTCAATTGGCTCTTCTACGGCGCGATCCTGACGGCGACGTCGGTATCCGTCACCGTAGCGGTCCTGAAAGAACTCGGCAAGCTCGAGAGCAAGGTGGGTACCTCCATCGTTGCGGCTGCTGTGATCGACGATGTGATCGGCATCATTATCCTCTCCGTGCTCACGGGCTTTTCCTCGGGGCAAAACGGCGGTGAGGCGGGCTGGGACTGGTTTGCGCCCAACGCGTGGCTCGTCATGATAAAGATCGTCCTGTTCTTCGTCGTCTTTATCGCCCTCGGCGTCGGGCTGAGAAAGGCCTTCGATATCATGGAGCGGAAGGCGCCCCATAACCGCCGTGTGCCCATTCTCTCCTTGGTAGCATGTTTTGTCTATGCTTACTGCGCGGAGAAGTTGTTCGGGGTCGCAGACATCACGGGGGCATATCTTGCGGGGATCCTGCTCGGCGGCACGCTCTCCGAAACGCCCTATGTGGAGAACAAGGTCGACACCATGGGGTACCTCTTCTTTTCCCCCGTCTTTTTCGCCAACATCGGCATCGCAAACATCGATTACTTTTCGCAGATCGACCTGCCCTTCCTTGCATTCGGTTGCGTCTATGTGGCTGCGGCGCTGCTCGGAAAACTCATCGGTTGTGGCGTGGGTGCCAAAATGTGCAAATTCTCCTTCCATGATTCCTTCCGCGTGGGTCTCGGCATGATGGTCCGCGCCGAAGTCGTGCTGATCTGCACCGAAAAGGGCGTGGCGTGCGGGCTTGTCGATCCCGCCGTATTCCCCTTTGTCATTCTGATCATTCTCCTCTCCTCCATTCTGACGCCCATCTTGCTGAAGTGGTCCTACGGGCATGAGGAGAAAAAATTGCTCAAAACCAGATAAACTGTTCTATTGTGACATTTCGCCCGACGGAGCGGCGCGGCGTGGAATTTTTCCACGCCGCGCCGCATTTTTATTCTACCGTTACGCTCTTGGCAAGGTTTCGCGGTTTATCGGGGTCGTTTCCGCGGGCGAGGGCAGTATAATAAGCGAGCGCTTGCAGGGGGATGACCGAAAGAATGGGCGAATAAAGCTCTTCGCAAGCAGGAAGAAGAATGCTCACGCTGACCTCCTTACGCGCCGTATATTCGGGAAAACTCGTTATAAGCAGCACCTTTCCGCCCCGTGCGTACACTTCGGAAACGGCGTTCATGGTCTTTTCCGCGACTGCCCTTTGGGTGAGGATGGCTACGACGGGCGTCCCCTCATCCACCAGCGCAAGGGTGCCGTGTTTAAGCTCTCCCGCGGGATAACCCTCGCTCGGGAGATAGGAGATCTCCTTGAGCTTCAGACTTCCCTCGAGGGCGGCGCAATAGTCCGCGCCCCGTCCGATGAAGTAAACGCTCCGCGCCTGCGCATAAAAGGGTGCGGTCATTTTTAACTTTTCCACGCGGGAAAGGGTCTGTTCGGCCAGCGCGGGGAGCGAAAGCAGCGCGCTGCGGTCTGCTGTTTTACCCTGCTGCGCCGCAAGCGCCGTGCCGAATGAATACAGCAGCGCAAGCTGCGCGTTGAAGCTCTTGGTCGCCGCTACCGCGATCTCTCGCCCCGCCTGCGTCAAAAGCACAAAATGCGCGATCCGGGTGATAGACGAATCGGGAGCGTTTGTGACTGCGACGACGGTCGCCCCGCGCTCTTTTGCGAGCTGAGCCGCCGCAAGCGTATCGGCAGTTTCCCCGCTCTGGCTGACGGCAAGGGTAAGCGTTCCCTCCCGGATGATGGGATCGCCGTATCGGTATTCGCTGGCGACTGTCACCTCCACGGGAATGCGCGCGGCCCGCTCGATCAGATATTTTGCCGCGATCCCGCTGTGATATGCCGTCCCGCAGGCAACGATCTGCACATACTTTGTGTGGCATAGTACTATGTTAAATGCCGAAAATCGAGGATCGGAATCAAAATTTATAATGGAATGTGCGATTGCAGCGGGAATTTCGCACATTTCTTTCCACATATAGTGCGCATAGCCGCCCTTATCTGGAAATTCCGCGCGCGACGTCAATTTCATCTGTTCCTTGCCGATCTCCCCTTCTTCGCGGAAGAATTTGATCGTGTCCTGTTGTAACAGGGCAAATTCGCCGTCCGCAAGCGAATAAAGTTCTCCGCATTCCGCGATCGCAGGCACATCGCTGGCAACGTATAACCCGTCGTTTCCCCTTCCGACGATGAGCGGGCTTTTCCGCCGCGCCGCATAGAGAGCGTCCGCACGATCGCGGCGCATGACCGCCAAGGCGTAGGAACCGATAAGCCTTGCGCAAGTTTTCCGTAACGCCGTTAAGACGTCCCCCTCATCGTAAAAGTCGAGCAAGTGGGCGATGACCTCGCTGTCCGTTTCCGAGGTAAAGCGCTCCCCGCGGGCTTCACACTCCTCTTTGAGTTGTCGGTAGTTTTCGATGATCCCGTTGTGCACGACCGCATACCGTCCGTATAGGTGCGGATGCGCGTTCTTTTCGGACGGCTCGCCGTGGGTCGCCCACCTCGTATGTCCGATCCCGGTCGTACCAGATAGCGCCTTTGCACCCTCCAGCTCGTCTACCCTTCCCTTTCGCTTATAGACGGAAAAGTTATCTTCGCACAAAACGGCAATGCCCGCCGAATCGTATCCGCGGTATTCAAGGCGTTTTAGGCAGAGAAGCAGTTTGGGAGCCGCCTGCGCTTTTCCCGTATAGCCTATGATCCCGCACATACATCCTCCTCGACGATCGCCCGCGTGACCTCTTCGATCGCTTCGTCTGTCCCCTGTTCGCCCTCGGCAAGAATGCGCACCACGGGTTCCGTGCCCGACGGACGGAGCACCAGACGGCCGCCGACGAGCAGCTTTTCCGCCTCTAAGACGGCCTCTTTGACGCGGCGGCTGCCGATGACGGATTTATCCTGCACGGCAACGCTTTTGGTTTTTTGGGGAAGAAGAATAAGCCCCTCGGTCAAGACAGAAAGCGGACATTTCGTTTCGAGCAACGTTTCCATCACCATGAGCGAGGTGAGTATGCCGTCCCCCGTGGAGGCGTATTTGCGGAAAATGATGTGCCCCGATTGCTCCCCGCCGAGCGCGTAGCCCTTCGCAAGCATTTCCTCATAGACAAAGCGGTCGCCGACGGGCGTGACGGTGCAGGAGATGCCCTCCCGCGCCAATGAACCGACGAGGCCAGAATTGCTCATCACCGTGACTGCGATGCCGTTCTTTTCGAGTTCCCCTTTCGCCTTCATGCGCTTTGCGGAGAGATAGAGAATGCCGTCGCCGTCCACCCGTTCGCCCCGCTCATTGACGCAGATACAGCGGTCGGCGTCGCCGTCGAATGCAAAGCCGATGTCAAGCTCCCTCTCTTTGACGAGCGCCTGCAACCGCTCGGGGTGGGTAGAGCCGCAACCGCGGTTGATGTTTACGCCGTCAGGTTCGGCGCCCGTCAGGTGGACTTCCGCCCCGAGCGCGTCAAACACGGCTTTGGAGATCGCCCATGCGCTGCCGTTGGCGCAGTCCAGCCCCACCCGCATGCCGCGGAAGGAGGTATGCGGCAAAGAGAGCAGGTATCCGAGATAGCGGTTCCTGCCTGCGATGAAGTCTACCGTCCGTCCGATGTCGCTGCCCGTGGAGAGCGGAAGGGCGAATTCGCCGTCGAGATACCCTTCGATGCGGCGCAGCAGTCCATCGTCCATCTTTTCGCCGAAGCCCGAGATGAGTTTTAATCCGTTGTCCTCGTAAGGATTGTGGCTTGCCGAGATCATCACGCCGCAATCAAAGCCTTCCGACTTGACGACGTACGACACCGAAGGCGTGGTCGTGACATGCAAGAGATAGGCGTCCGCCCCCGAGGCGGTGATCCCCGCGGCAAGCGCGTATTCGAGCATATAGGAGGAACGACGGGTGTCCTTTCCGACAACGACGCGCGCCCGTTTGCCCCCTCCCCCGAACTGATATCCCAGAATGCGTCCCACCTTAAAGGCGTGTGCAGCGGTGAGCGTTTCATTCGCCCGCCCACGGAAGCCGTCCGTACCGAAATAGTTTCCCATAGCTTCTCCTCTCCGACATTGTATGCCGAAAGGAAGCGGCGGGTGAAAAGGCCTCCGATGAATTCAGTCCGGATCGTAGTATTGCTTTCCGCGGTGCGGTTTGACCGTTTCTCGGGCGCGGGCGATGCAGAAATCGTCTGCGCACAGATCTCTTGTCAAAGTGGAACCCGCGGCGACAAAGGCGCCGTCGCCGAGCGTGAGCGGCGCGATGAGATTGCAATTGCTCCCGATAAAGCAGCCGTTTCCCACCTTTGTACGGGATTTCTTCCTTCCGTCATAGTTGACGAATATCGCGCCGCAACCGACGTTCACCTTTTCTCCAACATCGGCGTCACCGAGGTAAGCAAGATGGGACACCTTTGTCCCGCTCCCGATCTTTGCATTTTTGATCTCAACAAAATCTCCGATCCGGCAGCCGTTTCCCACCGCGCTTCCGGCGCGCAAATAGGCGTATGGCCCGACCGTGCAATTCTGCCCGACCCTCGCGCCGAGCAAAGTGCTGTATTTTACGGTCGTGCCCGATCCGACCGAGCTGTCCTTCAGATAGGAGCCGCATACTTCCGCATTTTCGCCAATGACGCACGCCCCGCACAACCGTGACCCGCCGTTCACGATCGCGCCCCGTCCCACGGCGGCGGTGTAGTCCACGATCGCTCCTTCCTCGACGAGAGCGCCGCGGGCAAGGCATAAGGCGGCGCTTTCCCTTGCCGCCGCAAGAAGCACAGCGGGCAGATCGGCAAGCGAAAAGAGAGAAAGCCCCAATTCGCTTATGCCCGTGCGCGGTGTTTCGGACATTGGCTCGCCCGCTCGGTAAACGGCTCCGCCCGCAAAGCGGTAGCTCCCCTCTCTGCCGTCCAAATAGCAAAAGAGCCGCTCCCGCGTGAGGAAGGGAAATACGGGGTCGAGCACCACGCCCTCCCCCTGAAAATTCTCTTCGCTCTCCGCAGAAAGCCGCTCTTTCATGAGTTGATATACGCTCTTGCCGAGCAGGTCCAAGTCGGCGCTGCTCACGCCGCGGAAGGTAAAATAACTTCTTTCGGTCAGAAAGATCTTCATTCTACCATGCTATGCGGGCAAGGTAGCTTCAGTTCATAAGCGCCCTCTGTACTGCTTTCAAATACTCTTGATACCACATTTCCTGGCGCGAATTGTCTTTGGCGGGCGTAAAGAGCCGTTCACAGCTGCGGTAGGAGGCGATCTCCTTCTCGCCGAAAATGCCGAGCGAGATCCCGCACAGGAACGCGGCGCCGAGCGCGGTGCTCTCCCGCTCCACGGGGCGGTTGACGGTGATGCCCAATATATCCGCCTGAAACTGCATGAGAAAATCATTCGCCGAAGCGCCGCCGTCGCATTTGATCTCCCGCAGACAGATACCGCTGTCGCGCTGCATGCAGTCCGCAAGTTCGCGGGCACTGAAAGCGATGCTCTCCAGGACGGCGCGCACGATGTGCGCCTTTGTCGTCCCTCGCGTGATGCCCGAAAGCAGTCCGCGCGCTTCGCTGCTCCAGTGAGGCGCGCCCAAGCCCGTGAAAGCGGGCACGAAGCGAACACCTCCCGTATCGGGTACGCTGACGGCGAGCTGTTCGCTCTCGGCGCTCGTGGCAAGTAGCCCCAGCCCGTCGCGCAGCCACTGCACGCAGCTGCCCGCATTGAACGCGCTTCCCTCGAGCGCATAGACCGTTTTGCTGCCGAGCGAATAGCCGATCGTCGTAATCAGTCCGCTCTGCGAGCGCACGCACCGTTCTCCCGTATGAAAGAGCAGGAACAGCCCAGTGCCGTAGGTGATCTTGCCGTCCCCCTCCGTAAGGCACGCCTGCCCGAAGAGCGCCGCCTGCTGATCGCCCGCCACGCCCGCAAGCGGGATGCGCGCTGTGCCGAAGCGGACTTCGCCCATCGCTTCCGTGCAGGGTTTGACGTCGGGCAAGATCGTTCGCGGGACGCCGAAGTAGGAGAGCAGATCGTCGTCCCAATCCAGAGTATGGATATTGAAAAGCATGGTGCGGGAGGCGTTGGTGTGATCTGTGACGAAGTTCCCCGTAAGCTTAAAAATGAGATAGCTGTCCACGGTGCCCGCGCAGAGCTTTCCCTCCGCCAAAAGGGACTTCGCGGCGGGGACATGCTCCAAAAGCCACCGTATTTTGCTTGCGGAAAAATAAGCGTCCACGGGAAGCCCCGTCTTATCGGCGATCGTCTTTCGCATTCCTGCGGGAACAGAGGCGCAAAATTCGCTCGTGCGGCGGCATTGCCACACAATGGCGGGCGCAATGGGTTCGCCTGTTTCCCTGTTCCAGAGCACGACGGTTTCCCGTTGGTTGGCAAGTCCGATCCCCGCGATCTGCTCTGCGCCGGCCGCCGTAACGCAGCGGTTGAGGACATAAGCCGCTTTATAATATATTTCGTCCGCGTCCTGCTCGACCCAGCCGTTTTGGGGGAAGCTCTGCGCCACCTCCTGCTGTGCGGTGAGCACAAAGCGCTTCGACGCGATGTCGTAGAGCATGGCTCGGATGCTCGTCGTCCCGGCGTCAAGTGAAATCAAGTAGTGCTTCAAATAAACTTCCCTCCTTCTTCTGTTCTGTTTCCCATTATACCATAAAAACCGTATTGTTTCAATATTTGGAAAGAAAAAAACCGTTCGGAAGGTCCAAACGGCGGTGTTATGTCTGGCATAATACTATGCTAAACGGCAAAATTCAAATAAAGCGCAGAATATTTTGATAGATTTCCGTGTCCTCTTTTTGAAAAGTGTTGAAAATGATCTTAAGCTTGCTGTCCCGATGGTGCATTTTCCAATTGACGGCAGCCCCCACCGCGATCTCGGCAGCCGCGGCGCGCGGGAAATTGAATACGCCCGTCGCCACGCAGCAAAATGCGACGGAGCGCAACCCCATCTCCGCCGCAAGATCGAGGCAGGAGATATAGCATGAGCGTAGCTCTCCGCTCTGGATCCGCGTTGGCTCCCGTCCGACCATCGGCCCCACGGTGTGAAGCACATATTTGCTCGGCAGATTGTATGCGCGCGTGATCTTCGCCTCGCCCGCTTCCTCGGGGTGACCCTGTTGTGCCATGATGCGCGCGCAGTCCCGCCGCAGTTGCATGCCCGCAAAGGAGTGGATCACATTGTCGATACAGTGGTGTCCCGCCAAAAAGCAACCGAGCAAACGGTCATTGGCGGCATTCACGACGGCGTCCGCATTCAAACGGGTTATGTCCCCTTCCCATTGCGAAATGCCGTATTCGATCTCGGGAAATTGCCCGACGTCCACGATGCCGCGCTCTATGCTCTCCGTCCAAAACAGTCTGTCCTGAATGTCGAGGAGATCTTGCGGGATGGGTAGGCTCAGCCGTTCGTTCATGTACCCGCGCACCAAAGATCTCTTCTTTTCATAAGTGGCGCTGAACGCCGCGATCATGCCGCGTTCGCGGAGCAGAAATTTGAGAAGCGTTTCGCATGCCTCCGTCTTTTCCTCTTGCGAGCGGAACGGCTCGGGACGGGGGAATGGCGTAAGATCGATGAGCGTTTGATATTCTTTAAGCGAAAGTCCCATTACTTGCCCTTTACAAGATTGTTTTTGCCGCCCGCAAGCAAGATCTTGCGTTCTTCTTCGGAGAGCGCGCCGAGCGTTAAGACGATATCCTTGCTCCTGCGCTTGCCAACGACCCTTGCAACGAAACGCTCTTCGCCTCCCTTCACAAGTTCCGCGATCTTTTCGAGATGCAGAACATCGCCCTCTTTGAATTCGAACTTTTCGTAAGTAAGCGGCAGAATGCCCCAATCGATGAGGTGGGCGCGAAGTTTTTCGGGGAATCGCTTGGCAAGCGCCGCAAACGCGCCGCGCTCCCTGTCCTCGACCGCATAGGACCAAGCGTAATCGCCGGGATCGTCGATAACAACGGCAAGGTCATCCCCGTCGCCGCCGACCGAAAGCTCCAATTTTTCGGGCAGCGGCGGGAAGGCTGGAAGCGGTCCCATCTCTTCATTGTAGGCAAGCGGTAAGCTTTTTTGCGGTTTTCCGAGAAAATTTCTCACGCGGCTTTCGTAAGGCGCAGGGTCGAATTTGTACTTTTTGATCCGCTTTGGATAGTCAAGCCCCAGCGCGGAAGTGAGATACCCTTCATTTGCAAGCGTCGCCGCAATCGTTCTCGCGTCGAGGCGGACACCCTCTCCTTCGAGGGAATGTGCGTCTTTCCCCACAAGCTTTTCCTGTACAGAAAGTAAGTCATTAAAGTTCACGCCTGCACCCAAGAGCGCGTTGAAATAGCCTCCCTCTGCAAGCGCCATGGTCACGGATTTCGAATAAGGAAGCCAGCTACACGCGCAGCCCCCGATTTTTTTGCCGCGGAGGATCTCCGCGACTTCCGCCATGGTTTCATAAGTAGCCGCTTCATATTCGATCGCCGTCGCCCCGAGAAACACCTTGCCATCTTTGCGGTATTCTTTCGGAGCGGTTTCAAGGAACTCTTCTATCGTGGAGATCGCTCCGTCCGCTTCGATCATCGGTTCAATGTCCGAAAGATCGACGACGGCCGCCCCGCCGTAGTAAGCGGGCTGGACGGGCGCAAGGGACTTAGAATCCGTTGCGCGCAGGTGATTTTCGAAGTATTCCTTTGTCTTTTCGTCCGTCATCCAGACCGAGGAAGCCTGCCCGCAGCCGAGCGCGCTGTCTATAGCGTTGCGTAAGTCCATAGAAAGGCCCGAAACGCCCGCGCCGAACACTTCGAGATATTTCCCCTCCGCAAAATTCCCCGCTTTTCCGAGGGCTTGCGAAACAGCGAGCGCAACGTCGGTCGGGCCAACCCCTTTCCGCAGTTTGCCTTTGAGGAAAACGGCGACCGTTTCCCCGCGGGACGCTTCAAAACGTGTTCCCGCAAAACAACGCAGAATGTCCCCTTCGTCACCCCAAAAACGCATCGCGCCGAGCGCGCCACAGGATATTCCGTTGGTACCGAGCAAGACGCCGCCGCTCTTTGCGGCCTGTTCACAGGCATAAGCGCCCGCCGAAGCAAGGCCGTCGGGGACGGACACCCCGCCCCATTTTTCGGCTGCTGAACGGCAAAATTCCCCGTCGAAATATCCCTCGAAAAGATAGGTGGGAACGGGAAATTCCTCCATGCCGATAAAGTCCGCTGTCCGAAGCACATCTGGAGCGTCATAGAGAAATACCGCGTCGGGCTTCAACGCGAGCGTTTCTCCCATGCTCTTGGAATGCGCCGACAAGATCCGATAAGTGATCGTATTTTTTTCGGCGATCTCCTTTTTATCCGAAGTCATGAACGCCTCGCTCTCTTTCACGAGCCGTCCATCCATATAGTAAACGCCTTGCCGTATGACTTTGATCATGTTGTCCTCCGTATATCACTTTCGATTATAACAGAAGCGCGTGAAAATTTCAAGCCCTTCCGTCGGACCTTTCTCGATTTCCGTTTACCTTTGCGGAAAATTTTTCCGCAGCCCAAACGCTTGATTTTTTCGGGGCGATGTCTTATACTTGTGCTATGGATAAGAGTTTCCCCTTCAAATTTACCGCGCTCATGCTCGTGCTGTTCTATCTCGGGCTTGTTCTTTGCGCCTTCGGCTTCGGATTTACCCTTTGGCGCTTCCTGAATTTCCTTCAGGAGGACATCTCGGACGTCTACAGCTGGATCCAATTTGTGCTTCTCTTTTTTGTATGTCTTTTTCTGGGAACGCTCATCATCTCCATGCTCTGCCGCTCGCGGTATGTGATCACCGAAAAGCAGCTGATCTTGCAATTCGGATTCATCAAGCAAAAATACGAACTTAAGAGCATTTATTCGGTGCATCTTTTCAAAGGGTTGAACAAACTTGCGGTCTACTTTGATGATTTCAAGACGAAATACACCGTCGTTGTCGTCAAAGATACATGGTACGATGAGTTCGTCAAGACTTTGATCGAGCGCAACCCGAAGATCGGCTTTTCCTTTTCCACCCCCGAGGAGGAAGAGGAATACAAAAAAAAGAAATAGATCAAAAGGCGTCCTTTTCCGTTTTGCTCCACTTTTTCGAGATAAATTTCATCTTCAGGGAAAGCGGCACGGGCGCCGTCACAAAGCGCATACATTTGTTCCAAAAACCGACGACGACCGACCGTCGGTTTTTTGCAACCGCTTTCAGGCTCTTTTGGGCGACTTTCTCGGGCGGAAGCGCCGCAAGTTTGCCCCAAACGCCCTGCTTTTGAATGTATTCTTTGACATCGGGGCGCGTCGGGATCGCCCCGGGAAGCACGCAGGTGACTTTCGCCCGCCCCTTCAGTTCGGTGCGGAGCGCCGCATAAAACTGCCAAAGCGCCCTTTTGGTGGCGCTGTAGAGGGCAAAATAGGGCATGGGATAAAGCCCCGATACGCTGCCGATTGCCAAAAATTCGGTCGTGCCATCGAGGTCGCTCCGCGCCATCACCGCACGCGTGAAAGAAACGGCGCCTTCGAAATTTACCCGCGTCTGCATCACGAGCTTTTCCTCGGAGTACTTTTCAAACCCCTTTTGAATGTCCGCACCCGCCACATAGATCAGCCTTGCGAACCGCGCGTGAAGGCTGTCGCAGTAGGCGAAAAAGCGCCTGCGCGACTTTTCATCCGCAAGATCGCAGGGAAAATATTCCAGGGGAAGCTGCGGATATTGCGCGTGCAGGCCGTCCGCGAGCGCCGCAAGACGCCCCTCTTCCCGCCCCGTGAGAAAGAGCGGCTCCCCACGCTCTGCAAGGATGCGGACGAACGCGCCGCCTAAGCCGCCACAGGCGCCCGTGACGAGCGTGTAGTTCATGCCGCCGCTCCGAGGGAAATTTCGGTCACGCCGTCCTCGATGAGGTAACACATCTCCTCGTGCTCGTTGACGCCCTCCTGGATCTGTTGCGGGGTGAGCTTCAGATATTTGATGATCGCCTGCGCCAGGATGGTGCCATCGGGAAGCAGAATGGCGCATTCCGCCGTGAGGAAGCTACCGCTCTCCTTGACGATCATCCCCCTGCCGACAAGCTCTTCGCCGTAAGGCACGGGTTTGCGGTACTTGGTTTCCAACGAGAGGGTCACGCCGTAAGTGGTTTCGCCCCCCTCTTTTGCCCAAAGCGCTCTAAGCCCCATTTCGTCAAGCATGGCCGTGATGAGTCCGCCGTGTACCCGCCCGGGATAGCTTTGATGCTCTTCGCGGAAGCGGAAAACGGACATCACGGAGCCGTCCTCCATGCTGTAAAAGGGTGCGCGGACGCCATAGACGTTGTCAAGCCCGCACACCGCGCACATTTTGCTGTTTCTCTGTTTCCAAAGTACTTTCATGGTCTTTTTCTCCCGACAGAGATTATAGCACGTTTGGCGCCGCACGTCAAGGAGAGAACGGCATGATGAGGAAGCCGCCCGCGGCGAAATACGCCGTGGGCGGCTGTTTATGCGTTCTCATTTTGGATATCGAATTCTTCGTGTTCGATCAGCGGATAACAGACGAGTTCCTTCCCGTCTAAATTCTCCCGCCGCATGTCTATCCCGTGGATGCGGGAATTGTCGTAGGTTTTATAGTAGTAGATCCCGCGGTCGGTATTGCAGCACGAGGCGTATAAGGTGATCTCATACCGTTCGCCGAGCTTCACGCAGCCGCGCTGCTGTTCCACGGAATCGAGGATGTGGAAGAATTGGCTCACGCTCTCCTCCTCGCTCTCGCCCGAGAGAGAGTGCGCGCGCGTAAAAGCGGCTTTTACAAAGCGGGAAGCGGAGGAAAGGTCCCCGGGCAATCCCATCGCACCCATGCCGCGGCTGTAGGGCGTAAGATCGACGCCCGCAAAGTTGTTCCGCGGCGGCTCGATCGACAGCGCCATGTAGTCGGCAAGGCGGTTCATGAGCATGGGAAAAGGCGGATTGTTCGTCATGACCCCGACGAGATTTTCGTAGACTTGCAGTCCCGCCGCGGTGTTCTCGACGACGATGGATGCGTTCTTGTCGGAAATCATCCAGTGGAGAGGCGTGAGCGGCAGTTCTTTGCGGAACGGAATGTCCACAAGGTTGACGTTTTTCAAAAGCTCTCTTGCTTCGGCGACATTGGCGCACTTTGCGAGGATATAGGGAATGAATTCAAAGGGCGAAACGTTGGTTTTGCCCTCTTTTTCGGGAAAATAGACGGCGTTCCCGGGGAAGTTAAGCCCCGCCATGCCGAGTCCCCTCTCGTTCACCGCGTCATAGAAGAGCGGATAATTCTCCTGCACGAAGGCCATACCGATGAGGGCATAATGGGATGCACACTCTCCCGCCCTGCGGAAGCGGAAGGGAAAATTGCGCGGCACGACGGTGACCTCTTCGCGGTAGGAATATTCGAGGTCGAAATTTCTGCCGAAGTAATGATCTTTGGTGGAATAGGTGATCGCAGTACACATAGTCACTCCTTAATGTGGGTCATAACAGCCGACATATACGGGGATATCATAGCATATTTTCCGAGGGAAAGCAACAGATAAAATAAAATGCGAAAAAGTGGTGAGAAAACGCTTGCTTTTTCGGGAAAAAACGGATACAATAAAATGGCTTGCAGAAATGGCGGAGCGGTTGAACGCGCACGATTCGAAATCGTGTTATGCAGGAATGTATACGGGGGTTCGAATCCCTCTTTCTGCGCCAAAAGTAGCGGGACGGTTTTTCGTCCCGCTACTTTTGTGATGAACAGAATTTAAGAGGGATTCGAGGGTGGAGGCGATTGCGGGAGCAATCGGTTTGCGGGCGAATTGTTTGTAAACAGAACAGCTTTGCCGCAAACTGAACAGCACAGTGTGCTGTTCACCGGGGCGCGCCGCCAAAGGCGCGAATCCCTCTTTCTGCGCCACGAACGCCCGAGGGCTTTTTGCCCTCGGGCGTTCGTGATTGTAAGCGGTTTTCGTCATTTCGAGCGGAACGCAGTGAAGTCGAGAAATCTCGCTTTATTATAATGCGATGGAGATGTCTCGGGCGCGCCGCCAAAGGCGCGTCCCGCCCACGGTTCTATTTCTCTAAGGGCGGCACGAGCCGTAGGCGAAGTAACCCCTCTTTCTGCATGTAGACAAATTAAGCGGTCGTCGATTGAAATATTCACAAATCTTCCTACCCAAAAAATATATAATTTTTAGTAAAATAAATAAATTAAGTGTTTAAGAGAGAATTTTTGGTGGTATAAAATTATATAAAAAATAGGAGGAACAATATGTCATTCTCTTTTAAGGATTTAACCAATGAAACACGTCGCTATATGATCGAAGAAGTCAATTATGATCTTCAGAACGGCAATCTTTATTTGTCCGATAGATTGTCTGACACGGGGAAATCAGTATATGCTGACTTGTTGATCAAGAGCATTGAGCATGGAGATGAAGCTACGCTTGCACAATCGCTTATAGGGAAATTCAATTCTACATATTTCAGAAAAAATCCAAGTGGTACTTTATCGTCTGTAAAAATGCCAATTAACCAAAACGTAATGTTGGCAGAGGGGGAATTCAATCGGTTTTATATAAGAGCATTGTGCCGAACTGCCATGCTAAAAGGCAGGAAATTAAAAATCTACAGAGCTAAATTCTCTACTTCTCCGCGACTTGATTCTGAAAGAAAAATAGGATCTTTTGTTGATGCACAACAACTGCTTTTAGATTTGAGAAAAAACACTGGCACAGATACAGCTTTAGGACTCCCCCCCGGTCCAAACTCGGGATTGTCGGTTGAATTGGTGTAAATCTTAGGAAAATATTTTCAATCTAATAATCTATAATTATTAGAACTGTCCGCTGTTTAGATGTCATTTAATTTTAGACAAAAAACCCGCATAATGAAGGCGAAACCATTTCCCAAAGAATGGATCGCCTTTTTTTGAAAGAAATCGTTTGACTTAACGTTTAGGCTTGCCTCAATTATTAAAACACTTGCTTTAACACTTGTTTTGTGCTAAAATAATGTTGCGACATAAATTTCATACCTTGCAGGAAAACTACACTTTGGCAGAAGTGTATCGTTTCCGCATTCATATTTCCTGTAAGGTAATTATGTAAATTTGTGTCGCAACAAAGCGGGATGAGCATTCTGTATGCCGTCCTCTTTGGACGGCATTAGTTTTTGTTGAAATCAAATGAAAATAATTTGTGATACCATAAAGGAGAAGTTATGATTGAAATCGGTGAAAACTACTATTTGATAAGTAAGGAAGAAATTACAGATGAAATGGAGTTTGTAGCAAATGGACTATATAAATTCGGTGAAAATTTATATGAAGTAATCGGTGACAAAAATAGCAATTCTGCTACATCAGAAAAATTAAACGAAGCACATTCGAGTACTATGGCATCAAATAATTATTTGACCGTTTTCTTTATTTTCAGCGTGATATTACTTGCATTTGCTGTGCTTTGCATTTACTTGGGAATAAGCACCTTAGTTAATTATGGGAAAATCATCAATCAAAGCAATCAATTAGGGGCAACCGGAGAAATACTTACAAATGGCGTGGGTGATTTACTTCGAAATGGCATATATTGGATATTGGGCGGCGTAGCAAGTTTGATTTTAGGTGGTATTTTATCTTTGATTTATAATTCCCAAAAATAAAATTGCTTCCTAATCCCTGAGCTTCACACCTATTTACGGCGGGGAAGCCCATCTTTGCACAAGGCGCGGCCGAAAGCAATCTTGCTTTCGGCCGCGCATTTCTATAACCTTAACTTTTGATTTTCCGTTGCATTTCTTTGCTTTTCTCCGCGCTTTGTGGTATAATTATGTTGAAATTGCGAGGAAGTGCGATGTTGATTTTTCAGTACGGCTCTTGGATCCACATTCTTACGCTGCTCTTTGCCGCGGGCCTTGTCTGCGGGCTGTATTTTTTGCTGAAAAAAAGGAGCCTCGCCGCAAAAATGCGGCTGCTCTATATCCTCGCCGCCGTCAACGTCGCGCAACACCTCTTAAAGTTCCTCGTTTGGCCGCACGCGTGGGGCACGGGCTTCTGCCACACCAACACCGCCTACAATGTCTGCGCGATCTTGATCCTCATGACCCCATTTTTGCTCCGCAAGCGGGAGGGTGCATGGCGCGAAACGGTTTCCTACGTCGGCTCCGCGGGCTGCATGCTCGCCTTTCTCATCCCCTATTGGTTTGTGGGGCAATCCATTTGGAATTTTTACGTCGGTTGGGAATATGTCCGCTTTTTGTTCTGCCATCTCCTCCTGCTCTGCACTTCCCTCCTGCCCATTCTTTGGGGGCTTGTCCACATCCGCAAGAAGAATTTCTGGAAGATCGGCCTCTGCTTTTTTACCCTTTTGGCGGTGATCCTCGTCAACGACGTGCTCTGCATCTGTATGGGTTTGACCGACGGCAGCGCGGAAACGATGTATGAAACCCTCTACTCGCTCAATCCGCTCTGGATGATGCATCCGCCCGAGGGGTTTGAAAGCTATAGCAAGCTCCTCTCTTTCTTTTCGCCCGATATTTTCTTGGGCAGGCTGAGCGGCTTTTACACGCCGATTTTATGGTATTTCGTTCCTCTGTATTCCGTCATCACGCTGCTCGCCTACCCGCTCGGCGCGCTCGCCGAGCGCTATCTGCCGAACGTGGCCCTCTCCCCCGCCGAAAAACTTCTCTCCGACCGGGAAAGACCTCACAGCTTTCTGTAAACGGCTGCGGAGAACGGCGGGAGCCGAACTTCGTTGAGGTCGCCCCTTTCCCCCGTCAACAGGTCCGTTCCCTCTCCCCCGCCGACCGAAAGCGTGGGACAGCCGTCCGAGATGTTGATCGCAACCGCGATCCGCTCTCCCCCATCTTCCCGATGAAAAGCAAACCATTTATTGTTCAGCACGGCCTTGCTATAACTGCCGTACTGCAATGCGCGGCTCGCCGCCCTGATCGCGGCGAGTTTTTTGATATGCGCCGCCAATTCGGGATGGGCTGCCTTGTCGATCTCATCTATGGCGGGACGGAGATGAATGTCGCATTCCCCCTTATCGCCCGCTTGCCCGAATTCGGAGCCGTAAAAAATACAGGGGATCCCGGGCATCGTAAAGAGCAGCGTATAAAGGTTCAGTAGGTTGCGCTTTTCCTTTAAGGCGGTATAGACGCGCGGCACATCGTGGTTGTCCAAAAAATTGAGCATTCTCTTTCCCGTGTAGAGCGCCCAGGGCAAATCGGAAAAAAGCCGCGTGAGCGAATGCTCGATCTCGAACAAATTCTCCGAATTAAACGCCGAGATCATGCCCTTATAGCATTCGTAGTTTGTGATGGAATCGAGCCGCGCGGGCGACAAGTTTTGCGCAAAATTCGTGCAGTGGATTACTTCGCCCACGAGGAAGAAGTCCTCTTTCCTTTCCCGCACGGTGCGGCGCAAAAGTTCGAAAAACCAAGGCGGCAGCAGATAGCTCACATCGAGCCGCAGCCCGTCGATATCAAATTCGCGTATCCAGAAGCGGACCGCCTCCATGAGGTAGTTTTGCAGGTCGGCGTTTTCAAGCCGCAGCTTGACGAGTTCGGGATGCCCCTCCCAATTTTGATAGTCGAACCCGTCGTTGTAGGGAGAATTGCGGTGAAAATCGATATGGAACCAAAAGCGGTAATCGCTCGCTTCCCCCTTCTCGCGCACCTCTTTGAAGGGCGCAAATTCCCGCCCGACATGATTGAATACGCCGTCGAGCACCACGCGGATGTCCGCTTCGTGGAACTTTTCGACAAGTTCCTTAAATTCATCGTTGGTGCCGAGGCGGCGGTCTATGCGGAAAAAATCGGCGGTATCGTAGCCGTGGCGCTCGCTCTCGAAGAGCGGGTTGAACAGGACGGCGCCGATGCCAAGCTCTTTCAGCCGCGGGATCTCGTCCGCGATCCGATTGAGGCGGTGGCGGACTCCGCCGAAGTCGTTCTCCCGCTCCGCCCCGCAAAAGCCGAGCGGATAAATTTGATAAAATGTACATTCATCAAACCACATAAATTTTGTCCCTTCCGTAAACTTTCAACGATTATTTTAACATGCGGGAGAGGGATTGTCAATATCCCTTGCCTTTTTTCCAAAAAAGAATTATAATAGAGCCATGAAAGAGCTTTTACAATATCTGGAAACTTCTTACACCGCCTATCAGGCGGTAGAAAATGCGCGGGAGCTGCTTCTTTCGCTGGGCTTTGCGGAACTGAAGGAGAGCGACATCTGGGACATTTCCGCGGGCGGAAAGTATTTTGTCGTGCGCAACGGCAGCGCGCTCATCGCTTTTGCGGTCGGAAAAGAGCGCGGCCGCGGCTTCAAGATCGTGGCAAGCCACACGGACAGCCCCTGCCTTAAGGTCAAGGAGAATCCGATCGCTACTACCGATAAATTCCAACGCCTCAACGTGGAGCCATACGGCGGCGGCATTTGGCATACTTTTTTCGACCGTAAACTGCGGCTCGCGGGGCGGCTCGTCAAGGAGGACAACGGCGTTCTGCGCGCGGAAAATTATGTCAGCGATTTTACCGTCGTCATTCCCTCCCTTGCGATCCACATGCAGCGCGATGTGAACGAAAAATTCGCGCCCGATCCCCAGGTGGATCTGCTGCCCCTTCTCGGCATGAGCGGCAAGGAGTTCGGAGTTCTCCTCGGGAATCCCGTATCCTACGATCTGTACGCCGTCTGTGCGGAAACGCCCTTTGTCTTTGGCTACGGGGAGGAATTTATCTCCTCTCCGCGCGTAGACGACCTTGTGAGCGTGTACGCCTCTCTCCGCGCACTTACGGCTGGGGACTCTTTCCCGGGCGTAAATGTGGCGGCATTCCTCGACAACGAGGAGATCGGCAGCCGCACACGGCAGGGTGCGGGGAGCGATTTTCTGAAAAACACTTTGGAGCGCATTGTATGCAGCGCCCGGGCGCCCGAAGCGAATCTCCAACGCGCTTTGGCAAATTCTTTCCTGATCTCGCTCGACAACGCCCATTCTCTCCACCCGAACCGTCCCGAAAAGTGCGACATCACCAACCGCGCCGTTATGGGCGGTGGCATTGCCATCAAAAACCATGCGGGCGGCGCATATACGACGGACGCTCTCTCTTCCGCCGTCATAAAGACCCTCTTGGAAAGAGCGGGCGTAAAGTACCAGACTTTTTTCAACCGGTCGGATATGCGCAGCGGCGGCACGCTCGGCGCGATCGCGCTCGGGCAAACGGGGATGCTCTCGGCGGACCTCGGGATCGCGCAGCTTGCGATGCATTCTGCGGTCGAAACCTTTGCCGCGAGTGATTACGGGGAACTGTTGAAAGGACTGCAAGCCTTCTATGCCGCTGAGCTTGACATCGACGGAACAGAGATCAAAATTTTTTGAGCTTTATGAATATGAAAGGCCGCCCCGCTGCAACATGCAGCGGGGCGGCCTTTGCATAAGTCCTTATTCGAGTTCGAACGCTCCCGTATACAGTCTGAAATACTGTCCTTTCATGTCGATGAGTTGTTCGTGCGTGCCGCGTTCGATGATGCGGCCGTGGTCGAGCACCATGATGACGTTGCTGTTCTTGACGGTGGAGAGGCGGTGCGCGATGACAAATACCGTTCTCCCCTCCATGAGCTTATCCATGCCGCGTTGCACGATCGCCTCGGTGCGGGTGTCGATAGAAGAAGTCGCCTCGTCCAAAATCATCACGGGCGGGTCGGCGACCGCCGCGCGGGCAATGGAGAGAAGCTGCCGCTGCCCCTGCGAGAGGTTCGCCCCGTTTTGATGGAGCATCGTGTTGTAGCCCTCGGGAAGGCGGGTAATGAAGTCGTCCGCGCCCGCAAGTTTCGCCGCCGAGATACACTCTTCGTCGGTCGCGTCGAGCCTGCCGTAGCGGATATTGTCCATCACGGAACCTGTGAACAGGTTGGTGTCCTGCAAGACCATGCCGATGGAGCGGCGAAGGTCTGCTTTCTTGATTTTGTTGAGGTTGATCCCGTCGTAGCGGATCTTGCCGTCCGCGATGTCGTAGAAACGGGTGATGAGGTTGGTGATCGTCGTCTTGCCCGCGCCCGTGGCGCCGACGAAGGCGATCTTCTGTCCGGGACGGGCATAGAGGCTCACATCGTGCAAGACGATCTTCTCGGGATCATAGCCGAAATTCACGTCGAAGAGGCGCACATCCCCCTCTAAGCGGGTGTAGGTGATGGTCCCGTCGCCGTGCGGGTGCTTCCAAGCCCAGACGCCCGTGCGTTCTTCGCACTCGACAAGTTCTCCGTTCTCCTCTTTGACGTTGACGAGGGTGACATACCCCTCGTCGGGTTCGGGCTTCTCGTCGATGAGCGCAAACACGCGCGCCGCGCCCGCAAGGCCCATGACGACGGAGTTCACCTGGTTGGAAACCTGGTTGATGTTGTTGGTAAATTGCCTCGTGGCTTGCAGGAAAGCAGCAATCAACCCAATGCCGCCAAGATTGCTTGCAAAAGATGCAAGTTCGCCAGGGTTAAGTTTTGCACCGATAGAGAAATTTGAAACTCCATACATGCTAAATATACATCCGACAAGCGCGACGACGACATAGAGCACATGCCCGATGTTCCCCAAAATAGGCATGAGCATGTTTGCATAGGCGTTTGCATAGGTCGTCTGTTCGCACAGGATGTCGTTGTACTGGTCGAAATCGTGCTTCGCCGCCTCCTCATGGCAGAACACTTTCACGACTTTCTGCCCGTTCATCATCTCTTCGACATAGCCCTCGGTGCGCGCGACCGCGCGCTGGGAAGCGAGAAAGTACTTTCCCGCGCCCCCGCCGACGACCTTCGTCACAAAGAGAATAAGACCAATGCACCCAAATACGATAAGGGTGAGCCATACGCTGTAATAGATCATAATGAAAAACAGCGTAACCACCATGATCCCCGACGTCAAAAGCTGCGGCAGGGACTGCGAAATGAGCTGGCGCAACGTGTCGATATCGTTGGTGTAATAGCTCATGATGTCGCCGTGGCTGTGGGTGTCGAAGTAGCGGATGGGCAGGTCCTGCATTCCGTTGAACATCTGCTCGCGCATCTTTTTGAGGTACCCTTGCGTGATGATCGCCATGAGCTGTTTGTCGATCGCGCCCGAGATGAGCGACACGACATAAAGGCTGATGAGTACTAGCATGATACGGGTGATCTGCCCGCCGACGTCTGCCCAGCCGAGCGTGTATCCGACGTGCGCCGTAGACTCTACGTTGAACGCATCCTCAATAATGGAGAACACCTGTTGCATGAAGATGGTAGGAAGCGCAGAGATGACGGCGTTAAAGACGATACAGATGAGCGCGGCAGTCGCCATCTTCGGATAGAAGTGGAAGAGCGACTTCATGATGCGCTTGAACGTCCCCCTGGGGGCGGAGGGACGGCGCAAATTTTGATTGCGGTTATTCGGCATGGCCGTTTTCCTCCTTTTCGTCGTTCATTTGATCGAGCGAAGAGATCGCTTTGCCGCCCTTATTCTGGGTGGTGTAAACTTCGGTATAGATCGGGTTGTGGTACAGAAGTTCCTCGTGCGTACCGACCGCGACGATCTTGCCCGCCTCCATGATGATGATGCGGTCTGCGTCCTCCACCGAGGAGGTGCGCTGTGCGATGATGATCTTTGTCGTCGACGGGATATATTCGCGGAACGCCTTGCGGATGAGCGCGTCCGTGTGGGTGTCGACGGCGCTCGTCGAGTCGTCCAAAATCAAGATCTTGGGTTTTTTGAGCAGGGCGCGGGCAATGCAGAGGCGCTGCTTCTGTCCGCCCGAAACATTGGTGCCGCCCTGTTCGATATGGGTATCGTATTGATCGGGAAAACTTTGGATGAATTCGTCCGCCTGCGCAAGTTTGCATGCCTCGACGAGTTCTTCATCGGTCGCATTCGGGTTCCCCCACCGCAGATTGTCCTTGATGGACCCCGAGAACAATTCATTCTTTTGAAGAACGACGGAAACCTGGTTGCGGAGCGATTCGAGATCGTATTCGCGCACGTCGTGTCCGCCTACCTTCACGCAACCCTCCGTCACGTCATAGAGGCGGGAGATGAGGTTGACGAGCGAGGTCTTGCTCGAACCCGTCCCGCCGATGATCCCGATCGTTTCCCCCGATTTGATGTGGAGTTCGATGTTTTCCAACACGTTTCTTTCGGCGGTCGGCGAATACTTGAAACTCACATCGCAGAAGTCGATGGAGCCGTCCGCCACTTCGTGAATGGGATTCTCGGGGCTGTGGAGCGTCGGCTCTTCCTGCAACACTTCGCAGATACGCCGCGCGCTCTCGATGGACATGGCGATCATTGCAAACACCATGGAGAACATCATGAGCGACATCAAAATCTGCATGCCGTAGACGACAAGCTGGGTAATAGTCATCACATTAAACCCTGTTTGGTTGAAAACAAAATAAGAGCCGAGAAACAGGGTCGTCGAAAGCACACCGTAAAAGAAGAGCTGCATGGCGGGGTTGTTCCATGCGAGGATGCGCTCGGCTTTGGTGAAATCCCTTTGCACATCGGTCGCGGCGCGGTCGAACTTCTCCTTTTCGTGCTCTTCGCGCACATAGGATTTGACGACGCGGATCCCCTTTACGTTCTCCTGGATGCTCTCGTTGAGGTTGTCATACTTTTTGAATACGCTGTGAAAGAGCGGCATCGTTTTCCACATGATAAAAAAGAGGATAAACGCGAGAGGCAGAATGACGGCAAGGAAGATCCAGGCAAGACTTCCGCCGATCACGAACGCCATGACGACGGAGAACGCCATCATGAGCGGGCTTCTGATCGCCGTGCGGATGATCGTCATAAAAGCGAACTGGACGTTATTGACGTCCGTCGTCATACGGGTGACAAGGGATGGCGTCGAAAATTTATCGATGTTCTCAAAGGAAAAGTCCTGCACCCTATAGTACAGATCTTTTCTGAGGTTTTTCGCAAAGCCGCAGGAAGCCTTCGCGCAGAAATAGCCCGCCAAGGCGCCGCAGGCAAGCGAGGCGAGCGCCATCGCAACCAAAATAAGCGCAAATTGCACTATACCAAGCGAAGTCCATGAAGTAACTTCATTCGCCCAAAGTGACATATTGCTACCTGTTTTTTTGGCAATTTCTAACGCATCTCCTAGTTTGGTGATCACGAACGGAATGAGGCATTCGAGAACGACCTCCCCCGTCACGATCACGGGCGAGAGGATCGAGGAAAGTTTATATTCCCGGATGCTCTTTGCAAGTGTCTTTATCAAAAGAACACCTCCCAATATGTTGAAAAAAGTTGTTACCGAAAAAAACCGCGCAAATTTCACCGAAATTTACGCTTTGCTTTACATTATTTTTATTATACTCTTCCCGAAAAAATTGTCAACAAAACATCGGTAAAATTTGCATTTTCACGAAAATTACATAAATAGGAATAAGAATGTACATTTTGCGCAAATTGCTCGGTGGGAGGACAAAAAAATGCAAAAATTCAGAAGCGGCGAAACCGTTCCGATGTCTTGCAATTATAAGGCTTACGACAAGAACGGCAACAGCCACGATGATGAAAAGACCTATCTCGAGAAGGGTACCACCTTCCCCCCTCTTCAGCACGAGGGCGGCTATTGGGTCATGGACCACGAATAATCGAGAAAGGAAAAAGAGCGGTCCCCACATCGGGATCGCTCTTTTTTTCTCGGTTTTACTATATTTGTTTTAGCACAAAAGGAGCAACCGTTCCAATACACCTTTCAGCATTCCATTTTCGATGTTCTCAGCGATCAGACCATCGCAAAACCGTTCTCCCCTAATCAGCCAGGTAAGATAGGTGGAAATTTGAGTAAGTTCAAGTTTATCGGTAGAAATTTTCAGAACTTCTTCAATATGGTCAACGTAACAATAATCGGGTCCAAGGGTTTGGACTAAATCGCAAAGTGATTTGTACAAACCCTGCGGATACTTATAGTATGGCATTCGTCCTTCCTCGCAGACCAAAGGTTGCTGTGTATTGAGGAGCGTCAAAATGGATGCAACAGTATTTTTCATAGATTGATTCCACGATTCAAATTGAAAAGAGTCTATATTGATTTTATCACATTATTTGACAAAAGTCAATCAGATTAAATTGTCTTTTCGATCAAGCCGCATGAGCGGCGCGTGGAGAAATCTCGCCTTATTATAATGCGGTGGAGATGTTTCGGCTACGCTCGACATGACACTTAGGAACGGCGTTAAGTTTACCCCTGCTGTCCCTGAAAGGGAAAGTACCCGAGTGAAACGAGGGGGAAAGGGTTTTCGCAAAACCCCTCAGTCACCTGCGGTGACAGCTCCCCTACAAGGGGGCGCCAAGTGATCCCCTGTCCCGAACCGCCTCTTCTCATCACGCAAAAAGGACGGCATCGCCGTCCTTCTGCTTTGTGGAGCATTGGGGATGTAAATAATTTACATAATAACATTCTCCAGTCGAAATGCTTGATTTGCGGGAATGCAAATCATAGCGACTTTACCATCTTTGAATTTTACCTGATATTTTGGACCGATTTTTTGCTGATTATTTGCCATTTTGAAATGTGTTTCTTGTTGAAGTACTGTACAAGAGGTGACATCCTCTCTGCCGAAAACATAATCATCGAGTTTTTCCCCGTATATCATTAGTTTCCCTTTGCCTTCTTTTTCACCTTCGCCCAAATAAGCCATAGGCAGATTTCCATTGCGGAAATCCGTCCCCGTCACTACGCCAATCATGTTTGAGTTCATGCGCAACATCATTTTGAAAAATCCAGCCATTTTTCTTTCTCCTTCTGAAAGCGAATATTTACTGTAGTGCAGCATACTAAAATTGTACTACACATTTTATCTATTGTCAAGATAAAATGTGTAGTTTGACTTAAAATTTTTTTATGGATAAGCTATTTTGTCAGAATTTGAAACAGATTCGAAGGGACTGCGAACTGACTCAAAAACAAGTGGCGAGCGAGTTAGGCGTTGTGGAAAGTTGCTATGCAAATTGGGAGCAAGGGCGAACGGAGCCTAATATCGAAATGCTCCGAAGGCTCGGCATAATTTTTCAAGTTCAAATCGACGAACTGATCAACGGAGAATAAGCGCCACAGTTTGAATTTCCACCTCGACCACCACGAAAAGGGGCACCCAACAGGGTGCCCCTTTTCATGGTGGAGTATTGATACCGTAAAACAACGAGCGGTTTGGATGTGCTGCGGCGCATCACTCGGGAAGCCGAACAATGTATCAGACGTTTCACCGTTCTGCATTTCGATTTTGGAGAGGGAAGCCAAAAACGGCTATCCTCATGGGGCTTATTTTTTGATCGTTTTAACGGTGTCCGTTATGTATGAGTCCAAAAAGGAGAAACGGTCGTTGCCGTCTATGATAAATGTATCCTGCATGTCCGATTCATATGATCTCAGAGTCAGTGCTGCGATAAAGTTGTTCTTCCGACTCATACGGCCTATCATATCCGGGGTCATGCATTGCATGATGATCTCCACCTGATCCTCGGGGAGCATTCTTACAAGTCCTATTCTTTTTGATCTTGCATAATTCAGGGCGCCGGATTGGAACCACCCGTTGGATGTTATCATGGTCCCTTTTGTGTTATCGGCTCCGATTTGTTCGAGCTTGGAATGAAATTCTTCCAGCTCATTGACGGGGATCGGACTGCTATAATCTTTACATTCCCATATCCATAAAAAGAAAGGATCGGTCGCATTTCCCATGAAGACTTCTATGGATATATCAGTTTCAATGTGGGCGCCGCGGTCTTTCGAGTAGTACTTTTTATGCTGGAATACCTTGCATTGCGAAGCCGAAAACGGAAACTTCCCATTATCGATAAGTCTGTTTATTGTTTCGTAGACTTTTCTTTCCAAACTCGTACCTTTTTTCATATGGACCGCTCCATATATACATTGTATTCCTTGCTGAACTTGATAAAATTACTTCTCCCGCTCTCGTTTGCCGCCAGCGTAAAATTTTAGCGAACCTTTTCAGTGCAGGCATAATTCTTTTGCTCTAATCCAATATATCAATAAAAGACAATTTTGTCAAGAGAGGATTTTGAAAATGTAAGAAAAAGCCCAAAACTTGCCATTGAAAGTGGTTCGTTTTAGGTTTTTCTTGGTGGGAAGAGGTGGATTCGAACCACCGAAGTCGTTGACGTCAGATTTACAGTCTGATCCATTTGGCCGCTCTGGAATCTTCCCATTTCTATGAAATTGTTTGGAGCTGGTGACCGGAATCGAACCTGCAACCTGCTGATTACAAATCAGCTGCTCTGCCAATTGAGCTACACCAGCAAGATCATGCCCTTTCGGGCACTCACCAATTCCCCTTTACAGGGTTCCCCAAAAAGATTGCGTAGCATGATTTTTTGGGAAGAGGAGCAACCCGCATTAAAACCGCAAGCTGCGCATCCCTTATAGGGTTCCCAAAAAAAGACGAAGTATTTTTTTGGGAAGAGGAGGCGCAACGGAGCGTACTTGCACTTTGCGCAAAGCGCGAAGTGCTTAAAGCGGAGTTTGCGCCGACGAGGTGGTGGCTTGGGGTGGAATCGAACCGCCGACATAAGGATTTTCAGTCCTCCGC
>CANQWX010000017.1 GCA_947627665.1 uncultured Clostridia bacterium | reverse complement strand
CCGTCGTCACCGATACCCCAGCCGCTTCCGCTACTTGCTTGATCGTTACTTTGTTGTTCTCTTTCTCTTCCATATGCTACCTCGCCTATCGCCCGCTCTCTCATTAGAGCAGCCTTAAGGGGGGAAATGTTTTCGCCTGCCACGGCGAAAGGGTGAATGAGGTCATTTGTTCCCGGCGCCCTTTGTAGGCGGAACATTGCCTTCTGCCAACGATCGATCGTTGGCAGAAGGCGTCATGAGTGCCCCGCCTCCCTCACCGCTGTGCGGCTCCCCTGAAAGGGGACACGGGAGCGCTTTTTAGAGCGTACTCTTTAAGTCGCTGACAAACTTGTCGAGGGCGGACCGAAGGGAAGCGTCATCTCCCTTTAAGGAGTCGTTATACACCGAAGAGCCGAGAGATTTTGCCGCTTCCCAATACCGCGAGATCTCGGGGATCACGGGCACGGGCACCGACTTATCCAGCTGTGCACGGATCACCTGGAAAAACGGGTCGTCCCTCACCGCGGGGTTTTGCTGAACGTTCTTGTTGGCGGGGTAATATCCGCGCTCCGTTGCGTACCGCAGCTGGTTCTGCTCGTTCGTGATGAACGCCGCAAGACGGCTCGCCGTTCCCTTGTGCTGTGACGCATTGTTGATGACGTATTGTTTGCTGTTTGAGAATGCGACAAGAGGCTTCTCCTCCCCGTCTACCGTGATCGAGGGCAGCGTGCGGTATTTGATGTTCTTCGCGCCCTTAAAGGTGTCCTGCATTTCCCAACCGCCCGAAATGCACGCGCCCAAACGGTTGTTGAGCACCGCCGTTGCCAAATTCTTTGCGTCATCCGACTTGAACTTCCCCCCGCTCTGGCGGAAGTTCTTCGCCGCATACTGCATGAATTTAAGCCCGTTTTCGTTGTTCCAGTTGCAGGCATTGACGTCCGTGCCGTCCTCGCCGAACAAGGTACAGCCCATCGCAAAAAAGCCCATGTTGAGGTAGAACCCGTCCCCGATGTTGAACCCGAACGCCGTTGCCTTCTCTTTACTGCCCGGGATATTGGGCATATCCGCCGCAAGCATCTTGTCTACACTGGAAAGGAAGGCGTCCATCCCCGGCAATTCGTCATTGAATATGCCCGTTGTGTAGTACATGATGTAGGTGTCCATCGTGAGCGGGAAACCATACAGCTTCCCGTTATAGGTCGCCTGTTGGACGGTGGCAGGGTCATTGTTCGTCTTAATGTCGGTGGCAAAGGTCGCCGCCGTGCCGTCTCGGATCTCCGAGAGCAGCCCCGCTTTTGCCATGAGGCCCACTTGGTCGTGCGGAATGAGAATGACGTCCGCCGCCGCTTCGGGGTCCTTGGAAACGACGCTCTGCGCGTCCCATGCGTCTTGGATCTCCACGCGAATGGTTTCTTTGACGTCGGGGTTGGCGACTTTGAATTCCTTAACGATCTGTTTGAGAAGGGTCTGATCTTCCGCGCCGCCCCAGACGACGACTTCGCCGTTTTCACCCGACGGTCCGTCGTCCTTGGAGGGTCCGGGGCCGCCTTCTTGTTGACACCCTGCGAACATGCCGATACCGAAACATGCACACAGCGCGACTGTTGCGATTTTTGTGATTGTTTTCATAGATACTCCTTTTTGAGAATCGATTGTAGCAATGGACCCCCTTTCCCCCTCGCCCGTTCCTCACCCGAGGGTGCTTTTCCCTGAGGAGGCGGCGAGGGGGCGGGGGCCATTTACCGCACGTTAACCAACAATGGCTTTGATTTGAGCTTTGAGGTTGCTCCAGCGGTTTGCCGCCTGATACTTGGCAAGGCTCTCGCTCGGGACATAGATCGTGCCCTTGAAGGAACTTGCCGTGCCGAACACGGAGGTGCCGCCGAGCGTGGGAGGTGTGGCCGCCTTCACGGTGACCGAGCCGCCCTCCTTGAGGAGCTGCGTGCACCTCTGGAACGCATTGTTGCCGATGCTCGTGCACTTGTCGCCGATCACGACGGTTTCAAGCTTGATGTCATCACTGAACGCAGATGTCCCGATCGTCTTGACCGCTTCAAGTTCGACAGACACAAGGTCCTGACACAAATAGAACGCGCTGTTTCCGATCGTTTCGACCTTATCGAGCTTAAGCTCTGCGAACGCGGTGCCATAGAAACCGTAGTTGTCGATCGTGGTGACCTTTGTGAAATCAGCGCTTGCGAGCTTATCGTTGTGATAGAACGCGTAGGTGCCGACGGTGACGAGGTCGGGCGTTGTGATCGCCGTAATGTCCTTTCTGTTGGCGAACGCACTGCCCTTGACTTCGACGATGCCCGTGAGATCGACCGTCGTATCCGAGCCGAAGTAGAGGTAGCAGACCGTGCCCGTGATGTCGAGAAGCATATCGTTCTCGATCTTGAACGCCGTGTGCCCTTGTGCGACATTAATGGTGTATCCCGTGAAGTCTGCGGGAACGCTCGAATAGGTGCCGAAGATCTTGGTGATATCCGTCATCGACGTAACGTTGAGCGGGATCTCGATGTTCTTCTTGTCGCCACTGTACGTCTTCAAGGATCCGTCTGCGTTCACGACCCAAGGGTTCCACTTGGCGTAGAGGATGGTATCCTCTGTGATCTCGGTCTGTTCGAAGTCAAACTCCGTGCCCCATTCGCCGTCCTCGGCGCCGTTCTTCGTCCACCAGCCCTCGAACGTCCAATTCGTACGGGTGGGGTCGGTGGGTTTTTGGGCGTGGCGGTCGGCGTCGGTCGGCATGATGGTTTGCCCTTCGATGGCCTTTGCGCCGCTATAGCCGAGGTCGAACCTTACGGCATAGCCCTTGTTCCACTTGGCGTAGAGCTTGACGTTCCCGGTGATGGGAGCGTTGAAGTCGAAGGGTTCGCCCCATTCGCCGTCTGCGGTGCCGTCCTTTGCATACCAATTCACGAACTCGGAGCCGAGAAGGTAAGGATCTTCGGGCTTTTCGATCTTTCCGCCGCTTAAAACGGGGATCCAATCGATGTCGGTGCCGCCCTTCGCGTCAAATTCCACATAGAATCCGTCGACCCACTTTGCATAGATCTCGATGTCGCCCGTGAGCTGCGCGTTGAAGTTGAAGCGGCGGGAGAGCGTTGCGTCGGTGTACCAACCCTCGAATACATGGCCCTTCCAATTCTCGGGGATGGGAGCGGCGAGCCTGTCGCCCCAATAGCCGGTGACTGCGGGCGCCTGAGGCACGCCTTCGCCCTCGCCCATGTGCATGGTCACGTTGACGGTGAGCGGCATAAAGCTGTTCCTTCCGCTCGAGGAGTTGTACCAGTTCCAACCCGTCAGACTCGTTGCCGTGTACGCGCTGAGCGCACTGTTGGGAACGTAGACGTAGAAGGTCTTCTTTGCGGGATCGCCGCCGAGCGGGTGCGTACTGCCGCTTGCATTCGAGAGTGTCGGAGGCTTGAGCGCGTAGACGGTGATGGACTTGATGCTCTTGCTGCTGCCTGCGGAGTAGAACGCCGAGGCGCCGATGGATGTGACATTGGGTCCGAGGACGATGTCGGTAATGTACTTGCTGCCGCTGCAGATACTTGCCGCAATCGACGTCGCGTTCATGAACACGACCTTCTTGAGCGTTGTAATGTTCTTGAAGATCGCCGTAGCTGCGCCGTGGGTGTTCCAGACGACTTCCACAAGGCCTGTGCCGTTGAAGGCGTCTGCGCCGATCGTTTCGATGTTTTCGAAGGGCTTGAAGGACGTAATGCCCGTGCAGCTCTCGAAGGCACCCTTGCCGATCTTGGCAAGCTCTGCGGAGAAGGCGAGCGTCTTGGCCGCCGTGATCCTCTTGTAGAAGGCGTATTCGCCGATCTCGGTGACGGTCGGCCACGAGAGCGTTTCCGTATTGCCGAAGTAAGCGTAGAGTACGGTGCCGTCGGCGTTCAGGAGTGCGTTGTTTACAATCTTGAAGGACTTGTTGAGCGGTGCAAGTTCGATGCCCTCGCTTGCCGCGAATTTATCCTTCGTGCCGTAGATGTCGAGAATGCTTGTAATGGACTTGACATTCACGGGGATGGTGATGACCCCTTCGGTCGGACCGTAGTAATGGAGAAGTTTGCCGTCGGCGTCGACGTCCCAGAAGTTTTCGAGCCATCTTGCATAGACGGTCGTGTTTTCGGAGATCGCAGACTTGAAGTCGAACTTGGTGCCCCATTCGCCCGTTTCGCTGCCGTCCTTGGTGTACCAGCCGAGGAAGAGATAGCCCTGAACGGCGGGATCCTTGGCGGGACGGGTCGCTTTTTCGCCCGATCTGAGCGTCTGGGCGGGAACTTCATCCGCGCCGATGTTCCCGACGGAGAAGGTGACGGTGAGGCCGTCGCTCCACTTCGCATAGACGGTGGTCGCCGCGTTGATCTGCGTTTCGGCAAACTTGAATTCGGTGCCCCATTCGCCCGTTTCGCTGCCGTCTTGCGTGAACCAACCCTCGAAGATGTGGCCGACCCACGCGGGTACCGTTTCGGGCTTTGTTGCGGTCTTGCCGGGGTAGACGAGCTGTGCGGCGACCTCGGAGCCTTCGCCCGTTTCAAACGTCACTTCGACGCCCTGCGTCCACTTGGCGTAGACGGTCGTTGCGGCGGAGATGATCTCCTTTTCGAAGTCGAACGCGTTCTCGCAGCCCTCTTCCTTGAACCAACCGTCGAAGAAGTGACCCGTCTTGGTGGGATCGCTCGGCTTCGTCGCGGTCTTGCCAGGATAGACGAGCAGTTTTGCGACCGTCGAGGCGCCTTCGCCCGTTTCAAACGTCACTTCGACGCCCTGCGTCCACTTGGCGTAGAGCACAGTGTCTTTCTCGATCGGAGTCTTGAAATCGAACGCTTCTTGCTCAAGCTCGCCCTCTTCGGTCTTGAGATACCAGCCGTCGAAGAAGTAGCCCGTCTGCTTGGGATCGGTCGCAGGCTTCGTTGCGGTCTTGCCGGGATAGATGCTCTGCGCGGCCGCCGTACCTGTTCCGCCGTTCAAATCGAAGGTCACGGACAAATGCTGTGTCCACTTGGCATAGATCACAGTGTCTGCCGTGATCGGGGTCGCAAAGTCGAACGCTTCCTCCGCAAATTCGCCGTCGACCTTGAGATACCAACCCTCGAAGGTGCAGCCCGTCTTGGTGGGATTTCTCGAGGGCTTCGTTGCGGTCTTGCCGGGATAGATGCTCTGCGCGGAAGTGCCCGAGCCTGTTCCGCCGTCTAAGTCAAAGGTGACGGACCAGTTCTGTGTCCACTTGGCAAAGAGTTCGGTTTCCTTGTCGATCGCCGTGCCGGCAAAGTCGAACGCTTCGCCCCAGTCGCCATTCGTGCCGTCCTTGGTGAACCAGCCCTCGAAGGTGTAACCCGTCTTCTTGGGATCGGTCGGCTTCGTCGTGGTCTTGCCGGGATAGACGTTCTGCGTGGCGACGGTAGGACCGCCTTCGCCCGTGTTGTACTTGACGTCGATGCCCTTCGTCCACTTGGCGTAGAGCGTGGTAGCGGCGTCGATCGTGCCGTTTGCAAAGTCGAACTCGGTTTCATACGTTTCGGTCGTATACCAACCGTCGAAGAAGTAGCCTGTCTTCTTGGGATCGGCGGGCTTTGTGACCTTGCCGCCCTTGACGACGGTCTGCGCCGTGACGGCGGGGCCGTCCTCGCCCGTCGAGAAGTTCACGGCATAGCCGTCCGCCCACTTGGCCCAAAGCTCGACGTCGCCCTTGAGCGCAGCTCTGAAGTTGAATTCCGTTTCAAGCGTTTCGTCCGTGTACCAACCGACGAACGCCTTGCCTTCCCATGCGCCGGGAACGGGCTTCGTGAGCGTCGTGTTGAGGTAACCCGTGACGGAAGGCGCCGCGACATGCCCCTCTGCCTCGCCCATGTGGAGCGTGACGTTGACGGTAAAGGCAACGTATTGAGAGGTTTTATACCAGTTCCAACCCGTCAGGGAAGTAGACGTGTAGGACGCCAGCGAGTTCTTGTAGCAATGCACCGTGAAGTGCGGTTTCCATGTGCCGTACGATCTGTCGCCGCCGAGGGGGTGCGTATTGCTGCTACCGCCGCCCGTGAGCGTGGGAGGCGTCACGGCATACATGTTGATGTCCTTGATGCTGTCTGCCTGCCCCGCGTCCCAGAAGGCGCTTTGACCGATGGTCTTCATATTTGCGCCGAGGGTGATGGTCGTGATCTTGTTGTCGCCCGCAAATGCCTCCTTCCCGATCGACGTGGCGTTCATGAAGGTGATCGTCTTTAAGGTGCTGATGTTCGTGAATACATTCGAGGGGACCTCGCCGTCGGTATTCCATGTGATGTCGACGAGCTGCGAGCCGACGAAAGCGTATTCGCCGATCTTCTTGACGTTCTCAAACGGCTTGAAGGAAGAGATCGCCGTTTCCTCGAAGGCGTGTGCGCCGACCGAAACGAGTTCCGCAGAGAAGGTAAGCTCCGCATCTTCGCCGAAGTGGCCGTAGAAGGCGTAATCGCCGATCTCCGTGACGGTGGGCCAAGCGTAGGCCTCCGCGCCGCTGCCGAAGAACACATAGAGCACCGTGCCGTCGTAGGAAAGCAGAGCGCTATCTACGACCTTGAAGGAAGTGCTTGCCGTGTCGACGGAGATGGCGGTGCAGAAACCGAGATTATCCGTGTTGCCGAAGAGGTCGAAGATGCTGTCGAACGATTTCAGCTCGGCGGGGATCATGATGCTGTCGTAAGGGCCGTAGTAGTGGAGGAGCTTGCCGCTTTCGTCGAGATCCCAGAAGTTCTCCGTCCACTTCGCATACAGGGTGAGATTGCCCGAAACCGTGCCGTCGAAGGTGTATTCGCTGCCCCAATCGCCGTTTGTGCCGTCCTTGGTCCACCAGCCCGCGAACCGATAGCCGTTGCGCGTAGGGTCCTGCGGCCTTGTGGCGTTGGCGTCGGGAAGCACGGACTGGGACGCGACATCGCTGCCGTCGCCCGTTTCGAAATCCACGATAAAGCCCTGCGACCACTTCGCATAGAGGGTGATGTCGTCCTCGATGGCCTCACTTGCAAAGTCAAAGCCGAGCGTGCAGCTCTTGTCACGGAACCAACCGCCGAACACATAGCCTTCCCAGACGGGATCGGCGGGCCGCGATGCAAGTGCATTGTGGCGGACGGTCAGATCCTCGACTTCGGACGCGCTGTTGCCCGTCTTAAACGTTATCGTGTGTCCCTTCGACCAGAAGGCGTACAGGGTGAGATCGCTGTTTACGGGCATACCGAAGTTGTAGGAGGCGAAGATGTCCTCATTGACGGACCAACCGTCGAAGAAGAAACCGTTCTGCTCGGGGTCTTCGGGGCGTTCTGCCTTGCCGCCCGAGAGGACGACCTGCTTGCCGATCGGCGTACCGTCGCCCGTTTCAAAGGTGATCTCATAGACATGCGTGTTCTCGTCGCCCTGCATCTGCTCGAGGTAGAGCGCCCAAGCGATCATGAAGTCGTCCACATACTCGTAGGGAACGTAAATTTGAACGTTTTCGCCGAAAACGCCGCTTCCGACCTTGGGGCTTGTGAGAAGTTTGACATAGACCTTCGTAAGAGAAGCGCAGTTCGCAAAGGCGCTATCTTCGATGCTTGCAAGAATGGCGTTGTCGAAGGTCAAAGAGGCAAAGCCCGTGCCCTCGAAGGCGTGTGCGGAAACGATCCTAAGCCCGCCGAAGGGGGTATAGTCGGTGAGCGCGTCGCAGCCGTAGAAGGCATACTTGCCGACCGTTTCGACCGCCCCGAACTTGATCGCGTTCTCGCTTGCCTTCGCTTGCGCCTGCACTTTCAGACGGTTATAGAAGGCATAGGTCTTGATCTCGGTGACGCCCGTAAAGTCGCCCGTGCCGTCGCCGAAGTAGCCGTAGAGCGTCTTGCCGTCGGCGGAGAGCAGAGCGCCGTCCTGCATCCTGAACGCCTCGTTGCCTTCTGCGACGGTAAAGGTCTTGCACTGCGCAAGATTTTCCGCCGTGCCGAAGATGTCGAGAATGTCGTTGAGGAAGGTGATGCTTGCGGGAATGCGGACCGTTTCGTAGCTGCCCTCGTAGCTGAAGCGCGTCACCGTGGCGCTCTTTTCCACATACCAACCGTCCTCGGTATAGTAGCCTTTCTGATATTTGAGGAAGGCGCCTTCGGTGCTGAAGGTGTCAAAGAGCGCTTCCTTGACGAAGAGGCGGAAGTTGGTCGTGTTAGAACCGAAGAAGGCGCTGGGCAATACCCCGATGATCTCGTCGCTCTCGAGGATGACGCGGCAGGTGCCGCTGAGATCGCGGTTGCCGAATGCGCAGCGCGGGATGGTATTGACGTTGGGTCCGATGACGAGCGTCTTCAATTTGCCCGACGGGTTGCCCGAACTGCCGTTCGTCACAATAAAGCCGAATGTGTAGCTTTCGATGTTCTCGAGATCGTGGAGAATGATCGTTTCGATCGCGGACGTGTCCGTAGATACGGTGAACGCGCACCTGCCGATCGTCTTGGCGTCGCTCTCGACGGTCTTGAACTGCGTGTCGTAGAAGGCGAAGCTGCCGATGGTCTTTGCCGTCTTGAAGGGCGTGAAATCGGTCAACCCCTTGGAGCCGAAGAAGGCATATTCGCCCACTTCCTCGACTTCGCCGAGCTTGAGCGCCGATTGCATATTGCCTGCGGTGAGCGCCTGTTTGTAGAAGGCATAGGGCGCGACTCTCACGACGTCGGGATGAGCGAGTTCGCTGACCGTCTTCATCGTGATCTGGAAGTAGAGCACGCTGCCATCCTTACTGAGGAGCGCCCCGTCCTTCACTTCGAAGTACTTGTTTTCGGGATCGACCGTGATCGAGGCGATCTTATAGAGGTCGGTACCCGTGCGGGTCGTGGTGAACGCGGGCGCGGGAACGATCTCGGTGATGCTGTCGAGGCGGGTCAGCTCCTTGGGGATCTTGATCTCCGTAAGCGAACCCGTGTATTCCTTCACTCTGCCGTTTTCAATGACCCAGCCTGCATAATCGCCTTCCCCCGTGAAATCTGCTCCCGCGGGGAGGTACTTTGCATACACCGTGACATCGCCGCGGACGGGATCGGTAAAGTCGAACTTCTTGGTGCAAGCCTCGTCTTTGAACCAGCCCATGAACTCGCTGCCCGCCTTCTCGGGCGCATCGGGTGCGACCGCAAGCGTCCCCTCTTCGATATGCTGTTTTTGGGGAGCGGTCAGCCCTTCGCCGACGGAGAAGGTCACATCGTAGTATTTGCCGAATTTGGCATATATGTTGAGATTTTCCGTGATCTCGCTCGCAAAATCGAAGGGGATCGTGCAAGCTTCATCCTGGAACCATCCGCCGAACTCAAGCCCTGCCTTTGTGGGGTTTTCGGCGGGAGCAGTTGCCTGCCCAAAGCCTTTGACGTTCTGCGCCGCGGGGACATTTTCCGCCCCGTCCGCCTTGAACGTGACGACGAAGGTCTGCTCCGCCGTGCCCTCGGCATAGATCTTGTCTGCGTAGTTCTTCCAGCCGCTCGCCGCCTTGTAAGCGGCAAGCGCGGAGGCGGGAACGTACACCCTGCCCGCAAATGCGGACGCCGCGCCGAGAACGGTATTGCCGGCCGCGGGAACTTCCGCCGCCTTGACCGTGACGGACAGAAGCCCCGTGCCCGCAAATGCCTGCGAGCCGATGGACTTCACGCTGTCGGGAAGGGTGACGCCGACAAGGTGCGTAAGCCCCTCGAATGCGCCCGCCGAAATGCCGACGGTCCCGTCTTTCACGGTGATCTGCGTATCCGCGTACAGGCTGCCCGCGTACTTGTAGAGCGTCTTGCCGAGATAAACTTCCCCGACGGAGAAGTTGAGGTCCCATGCGGTGTTCGTGAATGCGCCGTAGCCGATCTCCTCGAGGTTATCGCCGCCGTTTACGGTTTCGAGCGCCGTGCAGTTGCGGAAGGCATACTGCCCGATCTTTCTGACGCTCGCGGGGATCTTGACCGTGCGCAGGGCGGGCTGCTGTTCAAACGCCGAGGACTTGACGGCGACAACGGCCTTTCCTTCATGTTCGGAGGGCAGAACGACGCTTTGGGGAAGGTCAACGCCCGCCTTCGCCGCAATGCTCACGCCGCCGTCCGTTTCTTCGAAATCGAAATAGGTATCCGCCGTCGCGTCGGCTTCTTTCCACTTCGCATAGACGGTGACGTCGCTTGACAGCGCCTTGTCAAAGTCGAAGGCCTGCGTGCAGCCGTCGTCCGAATACCAACCGTCGAATACATAAGTATCCTTGACGGGAGCTTCGGGCTTTACCGCCTTCTCTCCCTCTTTCACGCCCTGTTTGGGAAGGGCGTTGCCGCCCTTCGTGTCGAACGTGACGGTGTACGTCTTTGCGGCAGGCGTAGGTTCGCCGTCGTCGGGCTTGGAAACTTCGCCCTCCTCTCTGCCGCAGACGTCGCAGACCTTGTCGCCGTTCTCGTCGGCAAAGGTGTGCTCTTCAAAGACATGGATCTCGTCGCCCTTGATCTTGCCGCAGTCGTCGCACAAGGCGTCGCTGTTGGCATCGGTATAGGCGTGGGGATCGGTATTGCCCTGTTTGTCCTCCTTACATGCCGCAAATCCCGCGGCTGCGGTGCCCATACACAGGGCCGCAAGCAGAGCACTCAATACTTTTTTCTTCCCTTTCATCTTCTTTCCTCCTTATGCCTTCGGCTCGATATAGACGTTAAGCGCGCCCGACGTTGCGATCTTGAAATAGACGCGGAAGGTCATGCTCTCGGTGCTCATGAAGGCGAGCGTGAGCTTGCCCCGCTCCTTCGTCATTGCGCTATCCTCGGTGAGGTAGTCGCTCGACCGGTTCGTACCGCTGCCGTTCGTTTCGAGAGAAACGCTGAACGAGCCGCTCGACGAGGGCTTGGGGTAACAAGCGGGTTCCTCATCGCCGCCCTCGCTGATGTCGGTAAGGTAGACGCTGAGGCGGTCGTTATGGCGAAGTTCGAAATATTCGTTGAAGAACTGCACATAGACGCCGTAACCCATCTGCGTGATGTTGGGGGAGTCGGACCCCGAAACGAGCAGGGGAAGATACTCCGTTGTGCCGTCTGCATGCAGGACTTCCATAAAGTTCTTGTCGCCCGCACCGATCGTTTCGGGGGGAGCGACGGGGTCATGCCGCTGAGAGGCCTCCGCACGGAAATCGGCATATAAATAGAGATCTCCGTTCGCCTCGGGCACTGTTTCCGTATAGGTGACGGTGGCGTCCACGATGTACCACCAGCCTTGGAACACGAAGGGCTTGGAAGAAGCGTCCTTCTTCTCCGTCTTGGGCGTGGGAAGCACGCTTCCGGCAGCGCCCGCCTTGTAGACGTTCTCCTCTGCTTCGAGGTGAAGCGCCTCCTTCTCGGCCGCATTGAGCGCCGTCAGGCCCTCAACGGTGTTGTATTTGGTCTCCGCCGCCGTCCCGTCGTACCACGAGCCGGGCATGAGATAGACCTGCGCCGTTTCCGCAGCGGGAGCTGCGGGAGCATCTGCCGTGGCAGCCGCGCTCACGGCGGCCCCCGTCACGCATGCCGCGGATAACATCGTCGCTATTGCAACAGTCAATATCTTTTTCATGCTCTTTCCTCCTTTAATTTGCTTCAAAGATCGCAAGCGTGTATCCGGGGACGGTAGAGCCGTTCACCCTGCTTACGCCGTTGGTCGCGTAGATGCATTCGCCCTCGATGGCGAAGTTCAGAGAAGTGCTGCCGGGATTGACGCACACGAGGAGCGACGTTCCATTGTAAGAAATCCTGTACTGCATCCAGCTGACGTTGGCCTTGGACAAGACCTCTACTTTCCCGTGACGGAAGAGCTGCTGATGCTCTTTGCGAACCTTGATGAGATCTTTGTATGCCGTGTACACGGAAGTCGGGTCCTCCTTCTGCTGTTCGAGGCCCGGCATCTGCTTGTTCCACTTATCCCATTCGCTGTAATAGCCGTTGAACCCGATGGGGAAGTAGCAGGTGACGTCCTCTTTGCTCTGCCAGCCGTAGGTGTAGGTGCCGTCCTCGTTTTGGGTATTGCCCGTGCTCGTCCACTTGTAGGGCTGGCGGAGCCAGCGGTCCTCGTGGCCTGCGCCGTCGCCTTCGGGATTGGCGGTCTTTGTGCCCGTCATGCCGAGTTCGTCGCCCGCATAGATCCAGGTGATCCCGGGAAGGGTCAGGCAGACGCCCGCCCAGACCTTGGCAAGTTCGCCCGTCGTCTGATAGAGGGAATCGGTCATCGTCCTTTCGACCCAGTCGCCTGCGGAATCCTGCCACTGCGCCGTCATGTGGCTCCTCGCCCTCGAAACGTCGTGGTTGGAAGTGAACGGAGCGTCGATATAGTCGCTTCTGTAAAGACCGAAGTCGAACTGCGCCGCGTCGTAGCCCTGCATCGCCTTGGTGCCGTAGCCTTCCTTATTGGTGCCGATGCAGCCCGCAAAGTCATAATACAGGTTGAAATTGAACTGCGAATCAAGCCCTTCATAGAGCTGCGCAATATGGACGGGGTCGCCGTTGAAGTTCTCGGCAAGCAGGAGCGCGTTCGGATAGGACGCCTTGAGCTTGGCGTTGAACTCCGTGAAGAAGTGCGCGTCCTTCTTTACGTCGTAGGAGTAGTCCCCCTTCGTTGCGCCCACCGCCGTGCCGTCCGAATAATCTCTGATAATCTGGTTGGAATGGTTGGGATTCTCGTTGACCATATAGATGTGTTTGGCGGCGTCAAGACGGAACCCGTCCAGCCCAAAGCTCATCCAATAGAGGGCGACGTCCAGAATGGCGTCACGCACGGCCTGATAGTCGAAGTTGAGTTCGGGCATCGAAGAGCCGAAGGACGAATAGAAGTAGTAACCGTTGCTGTCCTTGTACCACTGGTTCTTCGCCGCTTCGTCGGTGAGGCTGTTGACGTATTCCTCGTTCTGCCAGGTGTAGAAGTTACGGTAGTCGACGGTCTTGAGCGAGCCGTCCGCCATCTTCACCGTTTCTTTTACGAGCTTGGAACTCTTCACGAACCACGGGTTGGACGTCGAGGTGTGGTTGAGCACGAAGTCCATGAGGACCTTCATGCCGCGGTTGTGCGCCTCGGTGAGGAGTTGGCGGTAGTCGGCAAGCGTGCCGAAGCGGGGATCTACCGTGAAGTAGTCCTGAATGTCATAGCCGTGATAGCTGTTCGACTGCTGGAAGGGCGTCAGCCAAAGCGTGTCGACGCCGAACTCTTGCAGTTCGTCCAATTTGGAGATGATACCTTTCAGGTCCCCCATGCCGTCGTTGTCGCTGTCCGCAAACGAGGCGATGAAGATCTGGTAGCCGACGGAATTTTCTTCCCATCCCTCCGCAACGGGCTGAACGTCATACGCATTGCCCTTGTTGGAAACGACGTTGTGGGTAGAAACCGCCGAGCCTTCCTCCAAGCCCTCATACGGATCGAATACGATATACGATTCGTAGACGGGCGTGCCGCTCTGCCCTTCGTTCTGGCGGATGAACCAGTGATAATCTCCCTTCTCGCGCCTTGCTCTCTCGAGCGGGAAGGTGATGTCGCCGCTGTCGTTCACCCAGAAGCCCGTACCGTTTTCGCGGCTGTCTTTGGAGAAGATCTGCACGCCGATGTAATTGGTCGTGGAATAGGAAACGTGGCTCGTCTTATGGGTACGGGTGGCGCTGTCCCAGCCGCCGTCGTCCCATTCGCCGTCGAGATAGATGTCGTACACGGCGCCGCTCTCGTCGATCTTCATGGGATAGAAGGTGCGCCCCTCGCTCGGCACGGGGCTGTATTCCCATACCCACAGCCCCCAGTCACCGTACACGGTGGACTGAATCGGCTCGTCGTAGGAATGCGTTTCCGCTGCGAACGACGTGTTCGCCGTGCCGTTTTCGCTGCTGTCGTGGGCGGCGCGCAGGTAGTGCACATACAGGTGCCGCTGTTCGCCCCATTTGAGATCCGCCTCATACTTCTCCGCGACATTCTCCGCGCTCACTTCTTCCCAATGCGCCGTGAGCGTAATGTCATCCGTGACCGTGTCCGATGAGAAATCCCAAAGTTTGCTTCCGTTATACCAGCCGGTGAGCGAATGATCCTCCCAGTATCCCTCCTGCGGGATCACCGCGGTCTCGCCGTCCAGCACGACCGTTTCCTGCGGGGTCACCGTGACGCCCGCCGCCTTTGCGTCTGCGCCGACATCATACGTCACCGTATGGTTCAGCGTCGTTTCGGGGGCCGGATCGCCGCTGCCTGTCCCGAGATGCTTCCCGGGCGCCATTGTTCCCTCATCTGCGGGTGTTCCGCTGCAGCCCGCAAAACACCCGAGTGCGAGAATGAGCGACATTGCAATGCAGCCCCAACTTCTCTTTTTCATGCTTTTTCCTCCTGATATTTTTTAGGTAAACCGTTTTACCTGATCTCCAAATAAAAACACAAAAGTACGGACGACTGTTCGATCCGATCGCTTTGTGGCAAAAAAATGAAACTTTTTGTTTCCGATATGAGCGCCTAATATTCAATTAGAGGAACACATTTCAGGGGTTTTTCGCATAAATATGACAATTCCAAACAGTTTTTGAAAATTTTTTAATTTTTTTCACAGAAAATCATTGACAGACGAAAAGCTGTGTAGTATAATAACACCGTAAAAAGCCGCCTAATTGAATATTAGGCGGCTTTTTGGCGCTAAAACGGCCCGCCGTGATGCTTGCGGCGAGCGGTTTTTTCATTATTTTTATCGGCAATCTTTTTCGGCGATGCGGGCAGGAGAGCAATTCTTCTTTATTTGCTTGATAAAATATTTGTAGTTTGCTATAATAGTCCCGTCGGGCATGCGTGCCCGCTTCCGGATGACCGGAAAGACAGAGGGATAGACCATGTCGATTTTTTTGTTTATCGTAGCCGCTTTGCTCCCCGTGCTCTTTGCCGTTGGGTTCTATTTGCTGGAAAAGTATACGCCGTTCGGAAAATTGCGTGACTTTTGGCGGCAGCTCATCATCGGCGTGACGTTCGGCGGGCTTGCGGTCCTTGCGACCGAAGGATTGAGCATCGACGTCGGCGGGGCGCTCAGTAACGTCCGCGACGCCGCGCCCCTCACCGCGGGGCTTATGTTCGGCGGGCCTGCGGGCATTCTTGCGGGCGTCATCGGCGGCGTGGAACGCGCGCTCTGCGTCCTGTGGGGCGGAGGGACCTATACGGCGGTCGCGTGCTCCGTTTCCACCGCGCTCGCGGGCGTTTTCGGCGCTTTGTGCCGTAAATTCATGTTCGGAAACCGCCGTCCCTCTTGGCCCTACGCCTTTCTCATCGGGCTGACGACGGAAGTTTTGCACATGCTGCTCATCTTCGTGACGAACATGACGGACATTCAGGTCGCGTTCACGTTCGTGCAGAAGGTGTCACTGCCCATGATCCTCGCCAATTCCCTCTCCGTGACGGCCTCGGCGGTCATCATATCCCTTTTCGGGCATGAAAAATTGCTGCTCCCGCGCAAGCGGACGATCGCGCAGATCTTCGAAACGTTGCTCTTTGTCTGCGTTGCCGTGGCGTTTGCGGCGACCTCCGTGTTTACCTACTTCCTGCAAGACAACATCGTCACCTCGGACACCAAGCGTACCCTCTCCATGGTCACGGAGGACGTCACCGAGGACATCCGCGGGGCCTCCGACTTAAAACTCCTCGAAAGCGCAAGAAGTGTTGCGGGCGAACTCACAAACAGCGGTTTTCAAGTCGTACAGGATATGTTTGAAAGTCTGTTGGGAGAGGAAGCGGGGGAAAACATCCTCTTTGCCATTCTTGCCGCTTATGCCGACGAGATCAATGTCGTGGACGAAAACGGGATCATTATAAAGTCCACAAATGAGGAATACGTTACCCAAAAATATGATATGCACAGCGGCGAGCAGTCGGCGGAATTTTTGTGCCTCTTGGGCGACACCGAGGAGTACGTCCAGTCCTACGGCCCCATCTCCGCCGATTCCGACCTCTACATGAAATATGCGGGCAAAAAACTCCACCCCGGCGAATATCTGCCGAACGGCGGGTTTGTGCAAGTCGGGCTGAATTCGGAGAGCTACTATAAAGCGCTCGAGGAGCGCGTGAAGATCGCGGCGGAAAACAGACACCTAGGGCGGGAAGGGTTCGTGCTCATCTTCGATGAAACCTTCCATCTCGTCAGCGCCCCCGAAGGGCATAAAAACGATGCATTCTCCAATCTCGGCGCGGAGGGCTACCGCTTCGAGGAAGGCGAGCCCTTTCTCTCGGAAGTCTCGGGGATCAAAAGTTATTGCCAATACAGCCACACCGAAGGCTATTATATCATTGCGGTCTATCCCGAGCGGGACGCGGCGCTCACCCGCAACATTTCGGTCTATGTGATCATCTTTGTGGAGATCCTCGTGTTCTCCGCCCTGTTCATCGTGCTGTACCTGCTCATCAAAAAGCGCATCGTGAACAACATCAGGCGGGTAAACGACTCTCTCGGCAAGATCACGGCGGGCGATTTGGACGTTGTGGTGAACGTGCGCGACGGCGTGGAATTCTCCTCGCTTTCCGACGACATCAACGCCACCGTCGCCACGCTGAAGCGGTACATCGAGGCGGAGGCAAAGCGGCTCGACAAAGAGCTTGAATTTGCCCACCGTATCCAGCTTTCCGCCCTGCCCTCGGTGTTCCCGCCCTATCCCGACCACGATGAGTTCGAGATCTTCGCCTCCATGGACGCCGCGAAAGAGGTGGGCGGCGACTTCTACGACTTCTACTTTGCGGGCAGAAATAAATTCGTGTTTATGATCGCGGACGTTTCGGGCAAGGGGATCCCCGCCGCCATGTTCATGATGACGGCGAAAACGCACCTCCGCAACATGACGGAGAGCGGCATGGACATCGCCGACGTATTTACCGAAGTCAACAAACGGCTGTGCGAAAACAACGCGGCGGATATGTTCGTGACCGCGTGGATGGGCGCCATCGACCTCAAAACGGGCGTTCTCTCCTTTGTCAACGCAGGACACAATCCGCCCCTCATCAAGCGCGCGGACGGCTCCTTCGAATACCTCCGCTCCAAGGCGAATTTCATTCTCGCAGGAATGGATATGACCCGTTATAAGCGGCAGGAATTGCAGCTTGCCCCCAGCGACGAGATCTTCCTCTATACCGACGGCGTGACGGAGGCGACCAACCCCGCGGAAGAGCTGTTCGGCGAGGACCGCCTGCAAGCCTGTCTGGACAGGGCGGATACCACGGATATGGCCGCGCTGTGCAAGACGGTAAAGCGCGCCGTAGACGCCTTTGCCGACAGCGCGCCCCAATTCGACGACATCACGATGGTGGCGGTAAAGTTCAACCGTTGCACCGATTGATCTCTTTTCCACGCAAAAACCCGACCGCGCGGTCGGGTTTTTTTACAGGATTTCCCATTTAATTGATCCGTTTGCCCCAGCAGTGACGGTTGCATCCGTTGCAGAAGTAGCCACCCGAAACGTCCATGAGAAGGTCGCCGCTCCCGCAAAGTTCGCAGACGGTCTTGCCCGCCGCGCTCTCGAAGCCGCCGCCGACCTCTTCGAGGTCCTCGTCGCTGAGTTCTTCCCCCTCGTGCCATCGCTCGAAGTAAATTTGCGCGTCTTCGCGCGAAAGCCTGATCTTCTCTTCCTTGGCAAGCGCGATCAGTTCTTCCACTGTTTGCGCGCGTTTTGCAAGGCCAATCAAATGAAACGGCGTCATATTCTCTCTGCTCCCTCTTGCATTTCCTTGATTTTTTCCGCGGAATGTGCTACGATATACTCAAAATTTACAGCGGAACCGCCATGGACACCGAATTTCAACGAAAGATCCTCATTGTCGACGCCGAAAGCGCCGCCCGCCCGTTTTGCGATTATTTTGCGCAAATCGGTTATTCCGCTTTTACGGCGGAAACGATCGCGGACGCGCGCCGTTTCCTTTTGCGCGAAAAAGCCGACGCCGTCATCTCAGAGCTGCGTCTTCCCGACGGCGAGGCAGGCGATCTCTTCCAGGAAAGTTCGGCGCCCGTCATCGTCTTTTCGGAGGAAGCCTCCGACGAAGCCGTGATCAGGGCGCTTGCGCTTGGCGCTGCCGACTATATTTTTAAGCCCTGTTCCCCGCCCGTGATGGCGGCGCGGCTCGAAAGAAGGCTTTGCCTGCGCAGCCGCTCCTTTACGGGGCACGGCATCACGCTGAACGTCGCCATGCGCACCGCCCTGTATGACGGAAAGCCCCTCAAGCTCACCTCTTCGGAATTCAACATCCTCTGCTTTCTGATGGCACACGCGGGGCAATTTTTTACCGCGGACACCATCTATGAGCGCGTCTGGAAAATGCCGAGCATGCAGACGAGCGTGGTGCGCTTCCATATTTCCAATTTGAAAAGGACGATCTTTTCAGTCACGGGAAAAAATCTCATCCTCTCGGGATTCGGGACGGGCTATGCCTTTGCTTCGGAGAATTGATCCCCCGCTTCAAAAAGCCTCTTCCGCACTCAGAACGGCGGCATCTTCGGAAATTTTCTGCTGGAAAGAGGCGGAAATATGCCGCCCGCGACGTCTTCGAGGTCGTCTTCGGAGAGTACGCCCGAAACGCGGGCAAAGATCTCCTTCGCCTGCTCCTCGGTGAGCGAAATGCCGCTCTCCTTTGCGTAGGCGAGAATTTCTTCCACGCTCTTTGCTTCTTGTAACTTTTTGAGTGTCTTTTCGTCCATTTTTTCACCTTTTCCTATTTTTTATTTTAGAGAACGCCCGCGGACCCATGACGGTTTTTATACATGCACATGCTCCTTCCACGGGATGTTGCGGCTTCCGCCCGAAACGTTTTCAAGGTCCTCTTCGGAAAGTTCGCCTTCGGCGTTCACCTTGGTAAGAAGCTCCTTCGCCTCTTCGTCGGTCAGCTCCTTTCCATACTGTTCTTTGACGAGCTTTTTTACTTCTTCCGTATTCATGTTTTCCCCTTTCGCAAAGGCGTTTTTGCGCTCAGTACTTGCGGCGAGCATCGAGGCCGGGCGTCTTGGGAACGGTGATCACGCCGGGACCGGAAACTTGGGGCGTCTTGGACAACGATCCGCCGGGGGACGTTATGCCGCTGCCTTTTTCATACTCATACATCTGGCCGACCCCGCCCGAAACTTCGTCGAGGGCTTCATCGTTCAGCTCTTCTTCTACGTTCTTTTTGCCTTTCTTCTCTTCCATGATGATCTCCTTCTTGCAGGGGCTGCCCTGCATGTTTTGTAATTTCATTATAGCATGCCGCCGCGCGGAATGCAACCGCCGCACGCCTGTTCAAACAAATCCTAACGCTCAGCCGTCCGACCGCTCCGCCGCTTGGGGCGCGTCGTCGAGGCGCTGCCGCGCGACCAGCTCGGCAAATTTCCCGTTCTTCTGGATGAGTTCTTCGTAGGTGCCCTCCTCGGCGATGTTCCCGTTTTCGAGATAAATGATCCTGTCGCACTGCTTGATCGTCGAAAGGCGGTGCGCAATGACGATCCGCGTGCATCGGAGCGCCGCAAGCGATTCGGAAACTTTTTTCTGCGTGAGATTGTCGAGGGCGCTCGTCGCCTCGTCGAACATCAGGATCTTCGGCTTGGGCGCGATGGCGCGCGCGATCAAAAGCCGCTGCCGCTGGCCGCCCGAGATGCCACCGCTGCCCTCCGAGATCACGGTGTTCATGCCCATGGGCATCTTGCGGATGTCCTCCGCAATGCCCGCAAGCTCCGCCGCCTCCCACGCGTCGTCGAGCGTGAGCCACGGCGCAGAGATCACGATGTTCGAATAGATGTCCCCCTGAAAGAGCTTGCCGTCCTGCATCACGGTGCCGATCCGCCGCCGCAGCGATTTCAGATCGATCCCCGCAAGGTCCTTCCCGTCGTAATAGACGGCGCCCTTCTGCGGCGTTTCGAAGCCGAGCATGAGGCGCATGAGGGTGGATTTTCCGCAGCCCGTGGCGCCCACAAAGGCCACATACTGCCCCGGGCGGATCTTGAGGGTGAGATTATCCACGACGTTGGGCATGCTCTCCCGGTAGCGGAACGTCACGTTTGTGAGCTCGATCCCGCCCGAGAGGCGCGAGATCACCTGCTTTCCCTCTGCGATCTCGGGAACGGTGTCGAGGATCGGCTTCACCATTTCGAGAACGGGTTTGATGTTTGCGATCGTCTGCGTGATCCCCGCGAGCGATAAAAACGCGCCCGAAACCATGCCGTACGCCGTGTTGAACGCGTAGTAATCGGCAACGGAAACGCCGCTCGTAACTGCCATATAGTATAAGACGAACGTCCCCACAAGGGAGATGAGCATGGTAAACACGTTGGAATAGGTCAAGATCGTGGGTTCGTCGCAAGACGTTTTGATGTATTCCGCGTAGTGCTTCCCCCAACGCGAAAACACCCGCTTTTCCGCCCCTGTGAGCTTGATCTTCTGCACGCCCGAGATGATAGAGTAGCTCATGCCGCTCTCTTTCGCCTCCAAGTGCATCACCTTCCGCGTGACGCGCATCCGCACCGCCGTGGATACCGCGGAAAAGAGCAGCGTCGCCAAAATGACCGCGACCGCGGGAACGACCAGCGCGGGAGCAAAGACAAAGATCTGGGAAATATAGACGAGCGAGAACAGCGACATAAGCCCCGTGGAAAGGAAGGTATCCACGAGCATTTCGCAGAGCGTGTTGAGATGTTCCGCCCGCGCGGACAGCTCGCCCGAGCTGTAATTTTTGAAAAATTCCGCGGGAAGCGACATGAGCCGCGCCATCGACGCCGCCTGCACGGTGACGTTGAGTTTGGTGCGGATGCGCGCCGTGACGAGTTCCTTGGCCGCCCCTATGAGCAGGGAGGAAACTGCGGTGCATACCATGAACACCGTGATGGAGGCGAGGAGGGTGATGCTCCCGCTCCCGATGACCGTCCCGAAGAGCAGCTGGTTGAGTTTCGGCGTGAGCAAGCCGATCAGCGATACGGCAAGCGCGGCCACCGCCGCCACGATATAATCCGCGGGGGAAAGGATCTCCGCGATGTAGCGGAGAAGCGCCCGCACATGGAGCTTTTTCAGCGGGAAGGGCTTATAAAAGGCGATCGCCTCCGCTTCGAAAAGTCCCTCGTTTTTATGCGAAATGCGCACCCGTTTGCCCTTTTCCGCGTCAAAATAGGAATAGCCCGAGATCCCCGAGGGCACGAGCGCGACGACGGTGCCGTCCGATTTTTTCAGCCCGAGCATGGCGCCGAGCGCGTCTTTATACCACCCCTTCCCGAGGCGGACGTTCCTCCGCATGATGCCGTAGGGGCGCATGAGGAATTCGAGCTGTTCGTTGGTATCTTTGACCGTTTCGGGCACTTCCCGCGCCTTGACATGATAATATCCGAGGATCTCGCCGATGGCGTCCTCCGCTTTCTCGCGCTCGTTGCGGAGCGCAGCGGAAACGTTCGAACCCGTCGCCGCGTCCGAGATGCCGACGAAAGTTTCTTCAAAGACCTCTTCGTCGCGCTTTTTCCGCTCTTTGATCTGTTCGTCGAACCAACCCATACCGTTCCCTCAATCGCTTGTAACGAGCTGCGTGTAAAAGCCGCCTTTCCTATAAAGCTCTTCGTGCGTTCCCCGTTCCACCACTTTGCCGCGGTCGAGCACGACGATCTCGTCGCAATCGCGGATGGTGGAGAGCCTGTGCGCCACGACGATGCAGGTGATCCCCCTGTCCTTGATGGACTTTACGACTTCGTATTCCGTCTTTGCGTCGAGCGCGCTCGTCGCCTCGTCCATGATGATGATCGTGGGGTCCTGCGCGAGCACGCGGGCGATCTCCATGCGCTGCCGCTGCCCGCCCGAGAAGTCCTTGCCCCCTTCGGTGATCACATATCCGTATCCCCCGTCGCGCTGCATGATGTCCTCATGGAGCTGCGCGTCCTTGGCGGCGAGGATCATTTCGAAATCCTCAATGGAGCTGTCCCACATCTTGATGTTGTTGCGGATGCTGTCCTCGAAGAGGATGATGTCCTGGTCCACGACGGCAAGCGACCCCGTGAACACGCTGCGGTCGATCTCCTTAATGGGTTTCCCGTCGAACAAGATCTCCCCGCTCCATGGCTGGTACAGCCCCGAAATGAGCTTGGAGAGGGTGGACTTCCCGCAGCCCGAACTCCCGACAAACGCCACGCGGCTGCCCGGTTTCAGCGTCAGGTTGAAATCCTCGATGAGCGGTTCCGCAAGACGGGAATATCCGAAGGTCACATGTTTCATCTCGAGCATGCCCGAAAGCTTGCCGTATTCCTCGCCTTCGTCCAAAACGTCCCCGCTCCCGTACACGACGTCGTCGGGATACTGCATGACGTCCTCCACGCGCGCCATGTCCACGCGCATCTCCTGAATGGTCTGTCCTGCGGATATGAGCGTCATGGCGGGCGCCGTAAACGAAGCGAGAAATCCCTGGAACGCCATTGCCATACCGACGGTGAACTGTCCCTCCATCGTCAGCCATGCCCCGAGCGCCAGAACGGCGACGTTGGCGAGCGCGGTGATGAGCGCGGGGACTGCGCCGAGATATTGGTTGAGCTTTTCATAGCGGACGTTCTGGGTGTTGACGCTCGCCTGATAGCCCGCCCACTTTTCGAAATAGCCGTTCTCGGCGCCGCTCGCTTTGATGGTTTCGATCATCTCGATGCCCGCGACGGTGGCGCTTGCGAGCTTTCCCTCGTCGCGCATCTGCACGCGCGTGATGTTGATGCGCTTTTTGGAAATGACGCGCGACATAAACACGTTCAGAATAATAGAAAGAAGCCCCACGAGCGTGAGGATCCAGCTGTAACTTACCATGACGGCGAGATAGAAGATCATCATCGCCGCGTCCAGCACCAAAGGCGCGAACGTATTGACGAAAACGCCCGCGATCGAGGCGTTTGATTTCTGCCGCAGCTGGATGTCCCCCGCCATGCGCTGGCTGAAAAACTCCATCGGCATGTGCAACACTTTCCACATGAACGTGGCGTCCCCGACCGCGGCGAGCTTGGCCTCGATCTTCCACTTGGTATAGCACTCGAAGAAGGCAACGACGAGCTGGAGCACGGAGACCGCCGCGAGCAAGCCGAAAAAGGGATAGAACCAGTCGGGGTTTTCTTTCGTGAGCAGGCGGTCGAGAAAGACGCGCGAAAATACGGGCTGTATGATCCCGATCAAAGAGGCGAGAAAGGTCGTCAGGACGACGAAGGCAAGCGCGGCGCCCGCGCCCGCAAGGCGCCTTTTGGCAAAGGACAGGACGCTCTTTGGCTTCCCGTCCGGCACGAAAGTTTCCGTCGGTTCGAACATAAGACATATCCCCGTGAAACTTTCATCGAACGTTTCCATGGAAACGTTGTAATTTCCCCTTGCGGGGTCGTTCAAAACCGCTTTGTTCCCCTTAAAGCCGCACAGGACGACAAAGTGGTTGAAATTCCAATGGATGATGCAGGGGAAGGTCCCCCTTTCTTTGAGCTGCTCGGGTTCGAATCGGTAACCCTTTGCGGAAAGGCCGTAGCCTCTGGCGGCCTTCAGGAGGTTCCTCGCATTGGAACCGTCGCGGGACACGCCGCAATCGGCGCGCACCTGCTCGAGCGGGATCCACTTGCCGTAATAGGCGAGGATCATCGTGAGCGAGGCCGCTCCGCATTCGAGGGCCTCCATCTGCATGACGACGGGCGTCTTGGCGACGCCCTTTGTGACAGGGCTTTTCTGCTTGTTCTTCCGCATACCGCGCCTCATCCGAAAAGAAAAGAAATGGGCGAAACGCTGCCCGTCACGATGGAGGCTTGATAGACCCCCTCCGAAAGTTCGGCGTCGAGCGTCACGGCATACACCCATTCGCCTGCGGAAAGCCCGCCGAGGCGCATCGCATAATCGGACAAGCGGCCGTCCGCCTCGACCGGTTGGGCGGAAACGGACACCACGGTAAACTCGGCGTCCTGGAGCCGCACGGCGTTCCCCGCTTCGATCCCTCGGGCGTCCTCCTCCCGCACATAACAGACTACCTTTCCTTCCTCCGAAACGGCGACGGCGTTCACCTTGGTCTCGAGCTTGCCGACGATCCCCCAAACAAGGAATCCCGCGAGCAAAACCAGAACGGCCGTGAGAACGACCCACACGCCCGGGCTTGTCACCCTGATATAATCGTTGAGCTGCTCGGGCGAGGATACCCGCTCCATGCTCTTCTTTCTGAAAAGAGGATTTTCCATACGTCCCTCCGTTTTTCGCGCCGCCGTCTAAATGTTTTTCGTGATCGTGAGAATGTTTTGCCCGTTTTTATACTCGTACGAAATGCCGTCCATGATCTTTTTCACCATGTAGATCCCCAGCCCGCCGATCTCGCGCGCCTCGGCGGATAGTTCCGTATCGGGGTCCGCCCTTTTCAGCGGGTCGTAGGGCACGCCGTGGTCGATGAACGTAATGACGACCGCAAGCGGGTCCTCTTTCAGTTCCACGCGCACGGTGGCGGGGCCGACGGCGGGGTCGTAGGCATAGTGAGCGATGTTCCCGAACAGTTCGTCGATCGCAATGTCGATCTGCGTCTGCGCCTTTAAGGAGCACCCGTGCAGCTGCAATTGTGCGTTCACGAATTCCGTGACCGTTTCGATGTTTTCTACCGTTGCGTCGATGGTAAGTTCCTTCATGCGGCACCTCCGTCCGCCGCCCGCCGCGGGCAAGCGGCGGGACGCGGCTGTTTGCTTATTCGATCGTGAGGATCTCGGAAAACCCCGTGATCTCAAACACTTCCATGATCGTTTCGTTGACGTGGCGGATCGTCATTTTGCCCTGCTGGTTCATCACCTTTTGCGCCGCAAGGAGCACGCGAAGGCCCGCGGAAGAGAGATATTCCAACCCCGAAAAATCGAGATCCAACTCGGTGATCCCATCGAGGCTGCGTTTGAGTTCGGCTTCCAGCTGCGGAGCCGTCGTCGTATCGAGCCGTCCGCTGACCGCGATCTGAAGCGCGCTTCCCTGTTCTTTTTTGTCGATCGTCATAAAATAACCTCCGTTAACAATGGATAGATCGGATATATTATATCATGCGCCGCCGCGTTTGTCAACAGCGCCGCGCTACCTGCGCCCGTCCGAAAAGAGAAAACGATCGGGCTTCGGAAATTGTGATCTGCTTACGCGAGCTACGCGCCATAGGCTGTAATGCGCGCCTGTACGTTCTCCTCGAGATTCCGATAGAAGAACTGATAGTCGTAGTAGTGGTATACCCCCTTCTTCAGATAACCGCCTAACGTGTTGTTGTAGACCGTGGGATCGATATCGTCGGTCGGGACTTTCAGCGTGCCCCGCCCGATGTCGATGAACGCTCCCGTGAGGTGTTTCTTTTCCTCCAACAGATTTCCGTCGGTGTCGAAGAAACAAGCGCCCTTGTTTTGGCTCTTCTCTGCCCTCGTATCGTCCGTTTCCCAATTGAGCGGATTGATGCAGAGCGCCGTCGTGCCCGCGGGAACGGAGAGCGAATCCGTCACGCTTTCCGCCTCGGTATTGAAGGAAACGATGACACCCGTATCCTTCTCCCCCTCCGCGAACGAGAGGCCGTTTTCCGCGATCTCCTGCTGCGTGACGCGCCAACCGATGGCATAGCACGCAACGAGGTTTTCCTTCCACCCCTTCGCGTCCTTATTGCCGAAAAATTCCTTCATGAGGCGGATGCAGTGATCGGCGCCCTGCGAAAATCCCGCCAGAATAACGGGGCGTCCTCCGTTCCAATGCTCCATGTAGTAGACAAACGCATTGCGCACATCGGCATAGGCGTAAGAGAGATATTTTTCAAGCTGCTCGCTTTCCAGAGAATAATCGTAGAGCACCGCCTGACGGTAGTAGGGCGCAAAGAAGCGGGCTTTGTCGTCGTAAATGCCCTTCTCCATGTCGATGGCGCCCTTGAAAGCCCGCCGCGCGCTCGTGTAGGAGAAATTCAAAATTTCCTGCCCCTCCTTGCCCGTGACGGAAGAGGGCGCGACGAAGAACACGTCCGCGTTCTTTTCCGAAACACCCGTTTCGGCATAGACCCAGTTAAAAGAGAGCGAATAATCGAGGGTCGTTGTAACTTCCGTGACGTGGGGAACGGGCACTTCCGCACCGAGGTCGGTAAACGAAACCAGCCACTCGTTCAAGACCTGTTCGTCCGCGCCAAATTCTCTTACCGTGAACGTATTGTCCTCGTTCTTTGCGATCTGCACGTCCGAAGGATAGTAAAGCGTTCCGCCCTTCATATACCCGAACTCATAGACCGTATTCGGCGTATAGACGTCTGCCTCGTTCGACAACAGGAAGGCGCCGAAGGCGTATGGACGGTCAATGGAGAGATCGGGCTGAAAGTCGAAGTAAAAGCCCGCATAGGCTTTATAGATCTTGGAAATTTCGCCGTTTTCATTCAAATCGACGTAGAACAGAAGCCCGACCTCTTCATCTTTGAAGTACATCCGATCGTGTTCGCCGTTCTCTCCCTCCCATATCGCGTATAAGTCTTGCCGCGCGATCATGTGCGTGGGGTCTTTGGCGTTATACGGGGTATAAAACTCGGTACCTTTTTGCAAGCCGAAGATCTTAGCGGAATAGAGAAGCGTCGACTTCGTAATGGCATATGTTTCCCAGTGTTCCTCTTCGTATCCGTCATTCACGGCGATGGGTTCGGTCGTCCAAACGAGGTCCTCGGGGATATATCTGACGCTTTTGACGAGCAGACAGCGCGAACCGTTCTTTTCCTTAAGATACAATTCTACGAGATAACCGCCGTCCCCCGGTATAAAGTTGTACATGTCATACAATTCGCCGTAGACGGGATCGACATAATAGGGTACATCGAGGATCGTGGGATTGTATACGTTGAGGCACTTCGTCTGCGTGCGCGGCACTTCCCCGAGGTGTATCCACCACATGTCGCGGCTTATCGCCACCCCGTCAAGCCCGAAGTGGCCGTAATAGACGGCATTCATCGCGCCCTCGTAGTCCTTGATCTCCTCTTCGGCGACAAATTCGCCGTGGATGATCACGGAGTTTTCCGTGCCCCCGGGCGTCCATTGAAGTTCGGCATCATATTCGTTTCCCGCTTCGTCGCGGAGGACATATCCGCTTCCTCCGGCGGCGAGCGTAAAGCCGCCCTTTACGGCAGCCTTCCCCTCCCCGTCCGAATAGACGAGCGTAGCGGCGGCGCCGTCCGCGCGCCCCTCTATGGGCGTAAAGCGGAGGGTGATCTCCTCGTCGAAGTCGTGATCGGCGCGCTCGGAGTCATCGTCAAAGACGATCTTTCCCTTGACGACAGCCTCTTCCGCCGCCTCTACTTTGCAGACGATCTTCCCCGCCTCTTGGTCGAGCGTAAGCGTGACGTTCCACGCCTCCCCTTCCGCATACACCGTAAATTCGTTGTCGGCACGTTTTACGATGAGGGGATCCTCAAAGTATTCCGTTTCACCGTCCGCGCCCACTCTGCCGAGGCCGAAGAGCATCGTAAATACGACTTCCTTCTCGCTCGGGGCAATATAGAACGCGTCATAGCCCCACGTCTTTTCTGCGTTCTGGTACCAGATACGGCAACCCATCTCGGCCGTTTCGGGCAGGATGTTCCCCTCTTCGTCCAATTCGAAATAAAATTCTTCGGCGGCCATCTGCTCTCCGGGGAGCGTGAAGCGGTAGCGCATCCAGTCGGTCTTGCCGTCGTTGCCGTAAGCGATCCCATACGAAGGATAGATCTTCGGGTGCAGGGTCCCGTCCGCCCACTGATACCCGTCTTTTGCAAAGAGGGTCATCACCTCGTCCCCGACGTTTGCCCCCTCGATCAGCTCGGAAACATAGAGCCGTATTCCGTTTTTGAAAAAGAAATCGCCGAAATAGTGGTGAAAGTCCAGCGTTTCGGTTTCCGCGGAATAGAGCTGCACGTCATAGACGAGCATCTTGCGGACGTCGTTCTCCGTTACGATAAAATAATAGACGAGATAGTCGTTTCCGTCGTCCTCCGCACGGTCGATCCATGTGGTCCCGCGCGCGGACGTTCTGTCCCATTCGCGGTCAAGATAATCGCTGGGCGTGATATAAAAGCGGAGGTAGGGACCGGCCATGCTCCGTATATCTTCTAAATTATAATACCAGATCACGCCGCTGACGTCGAGCTTACCCGCGCCGAAATAGCCCTCTTCGATATAGTGGCGGGCGCCTTCTTCGTGCGCTTCGTAATCCTCCAGCGTATCGGTGACGATGAAATCTCCGTGCACGACGGCGAAGTCGTCCGCGGGATCGGCGCACCCCCACGCAAGGTCGAGCGCATAGCTTTTGCCGCTCCCGTCCGTGAGCGCATAGCCGCTCTCGTTCCGCGAGAGAGTAAAGCTTTCCGACACCGTATCGCCCTCTTCGTTCACAAAGGACAGATCGGCGGTGACGCCCTGCACGTCCGCGCCGTTCGGCAGGAAAGAGAGCGTGATCTCGCGGGAATACTCGTCGTACTCGTCCATCCCGAACACGATCTGCCCCGAAACGGAAACTTCTCCGCCGGGAGGGGACGTTTCCTCTTCCCCGCAGGCGGCGAAGAGCGCGCCGCAGACAAGAAGCGCCGCAGAGCAGCACAACAGTAGGATACGTTTGATCGTTTTCGTCATTTTTCTCTCCGTTTGCCGCAAATTTTCGTGCGCGGCAAGCACGATCTTATCATACACCGATTTTTGTAAAACCGCAAACCGATGCAGATCTTCCACGGCGGCTCAAACAAATCCTAACGGTGCCGCGCCGTGCCAATTCCTATTTTATTTTCACCGTCACGAGGTTGGTGTAGCCCTCCTTCTCTTGCGCCTCGTGCCTGATGCTCTCGGACGCGTTTTCCGCAAGCTTCCAAGAGAGCACATTGTCCGTCGTGCGGGGATCGAACACCCTGCCGCCGTATCTGATCTCGACCGTTGCGGTCTCCTCGTCCTGCGAATATCCGACGGCGACATTCAGCTTGAAATCATCGTCCAAGGCGGGAAGAACGATCTGCACGCATAGCTCCTCGAATACCGTCTGCGTGCGGTAGATGCTTCTCTGCGACATTCCGTTCTTCCTCCCGAATTCCTCCAATTCGGTGTTGAACCCGATAAAGTCGAAATCTTTGGAAGCGATCGTCCGCTCGAATACCTTGATGTGTTTGATGAAACGGATGGTCTTTTCGCGCTTGGGGGAGCCGAATATCTCATCGGGAGTTCCCTCTTCATAGATCCCGCCCTCGTCCATATAGAACACGCGGTTTGCGATCTCCCGTGCAAAACGCATCTCGTGCGTCACGATCACCATGGTAAGCCCCTGCCCCGCAAGGCCGCGGATGACTGCCTGGACTTCTCCCACCATGGTGGGATCGAGCGCGGAGGTCGGCTCGTCGAAGAGTACGATCTCCGGCCCCATCGCAAGCGTCCGCGCGATCGCCACGCGCTGCTTCTGTCCGCCCGAAAGTTCGTCGGGGAAATTCTCCGCCTTGTCCGCAAGGCCAACCGTCCTGAGCAGCCGCATTCCCTCCTCGTATGCCTCCTGTCTGCTCTTTTTCAATAGCTCCATGGGCGCCGCCATGATATTTCCGATCACGTTCAGATGTTGGAAGAGGTTGAACGACTGGAATACCATGCCCATCTTGCGGCGGACTTTGTTGATGTCGCACTTCGGATCCGTGATGCAGGTATCGTCCACCCATATCCTGCCCGAGGTCGGTCTTTCCAACAAGTCGATGCAGCGTATGAGCGTCGATTTTCCCGTGCCGGACGGCCCGATGACCGAGATCACGTCGCCGTCGCGGATGGTGACGCTGACGTCTTTGAGCGGCGTTGCATTCGCATATTCCTTTCTCAGATGCTCGATGCGGATCATCTTACGCCTCCTCCGGGAGGAACTTCTTTTTGTCCCTCTCATTCTTCTTTTTCCGCTTTGGATCCATCCGCCGCCCGAGCAGCCCGAGCAGCGCGGAGATCCCCCATGTGATCAAAAAATAGATCAGGGCGACGGCGATGAGGGGGAAGAACGCCTCATAGGTATTGCTCCTTATGATGTCCCCCACCTTCGTGAGGTCGTTGACCGCAATGTATCCGACGACGGACGTCGCCTTTACGAGGTTGACGATCTCGGAGGAATACACGGGCAAAAACATCTTCATCGCCTGCGGCAGGACGATGCGGAAAAAGGCGCGGTTCCGCCCGTAACCGAGCGCATAAGCCGCCTCTGTCTGTCCCCTGTCGACGCTCTCCGCGGAGAGCTTGATCTGGTTGTAGACAAACGAACCGAAGGTCAAAATGAAGCCGATCACGGCCACCGCGAGGCCGCTGATGTCCACCCTGCCGAATACGACGTAAAAGAGAAGCATCAAAATGACGAGCGTCGGCATTCCCGCAACGATCTTGGAATAGACTGCCGCGATCCCCCGCGCGACCAACGAGGACGCTTTGTATTTCGAACGCGTCCAAAGGTACAGGAGAAATCCCAAAAGCGTGCCGCCGAGCACCGCGCAAAGGCTGATGAGCAGCGTCGTTCCCACTCCTTCGAGGATCATTTTCCAGCGCCCTTCGCGGACGAACGTCTTTTCGAAACTCTCGGCGACGGAAGTAAAAAATCCGCCTCCCTCGCCGTAGACCGCCATCACGACTTCGGCGACCATGTACGGTTCGCTGAAATTTACGCTCTGCTTGCGCTCGTCCGTCATATACAGCCCCGCGCACACCATGTCGTATCTCTCCGACGCAAGCCCCGATAGGCCGTCCGTGCTGAACGACCCGTTCGTATAGTTGACCCTGTATCCGTATTCTTTGCAAAAGAGATACAGGACCTCGATCTCGAAACCGACCGGTTCGCCGTTGTACATGTACACAAACGGCTTCCTCGTCATATCGACCGACACGTTGAGCGGCACGGAAGCCGCGGGAAGTTCCCCGAGCGGAACGCTCTCCTGTGGTTCCGTTTCGCCGTACCACTTTCCGATCAATCCGTCCAACGTTCCGTCCGCTTTCAAACGCGCGAGAAAGCCGTCCATCTGCGCTTTCAAAGCGTTGCCTGCGGCGTTCTTTTGGAAACCGAAGCCGATCTCCACCGAATATTCGGGGATCACCGTACAGGAAAGCCCGCTCTCCGTGCGCTTGACGGCGTTGAAATTGGGACGGTCGAGCATGGTGCCGTCCACCTTCCCCTGCAAGAGCGCCCCGAGAACGTCTGCAAAATTGTTGAACTCTTTGACCGTAGCGTTCGGGAAACGCTCCCGCGAATACCCGCCGTAGAGCGAACCCGTCACAACGCCGAGGCGGGCGTTTTCAAAGCGGGACAGGTCGTCGGGAGCCGCGCTCCCGGATGTCCCTCCGTTTTCCGCGCCGCCCGCACAACCCGCAAGACAAACGAGGACCGTCAACGCCGCCAGGAGCAGGCAGAAGATCCTCTTCGGTTTTCTCCGATCATGCATTGCAATCTCCTCCGTGATACAGCCCGCCATGCGGGCGTCATTTCACGATATTTCATTATATCATACAAAAAAAGATCCGTCAACAAAACGCCCGCGCAGACGTACGGGGCAACGAAAAAAATCGGAGGCCGAATGGGACCTCCGACTTTCTCCATGCGTATTTCCTGCCGAACGGCTGACGGGCCGCCCGTTACTTTTTGTCATCGTTGTTGCTATGGGCGGAAGGGTCCCCCTCTTCGGAGCCGTCACCGCCGCCCAGAAGCTCTTCAAGAAGCGCAAGCACCTTTTCGATGTCGATGGGCTTGGCGAGATGTCCGTTCATGCCCGCGGCAAAGGCGTTGGCTTTGTCCTCCTCGAAGGCGTTCGCCGTCATGGCGACGATCGGGATCGAGGCGAGCGCCTTGTCCTTCAGCGCGCGGATCTGCTTGGTCGCCTCGTAGCCGTTCATGATGGGCATCTGCACGTCCATCAGAATGAGGTCGTAATATCCCGGCTTTGCGCGCTCCACCATTTCGAGCGCGATCTTGCCGTTTTCGGCGCTCTCCACCATAAAGCCCGCTTCGGCGAGAAGCTCCTCCGCGATCTCGCGGTTGAGCTCGTTGTCCTCCGCAAGCAGCAGCCGTTTGCCGCCGAAGGAAGGTTTCTTCTGCGCGGGCGCTTCCTTTACCGGAGTCTTGCCCAAATTCCGCTCGAGCGCGCGGTGAAGATCGGAGGCGAACAGCGGCTTGCTCACAAAGCCCGTGACCCCCGCCGCACGGGCGTCCTGTTCGATATCCGCCCAATCGTAGGCGGACATCAGAATGATGGGCGAACTGTCGCCGATGATGGAACGGATCCCCTTTACGGTGGCGATGCCGTCCATATCGGGCATGGACCAGTCGATGATATACACCCCGAAGGGATGCCCAAGCTCGATCGCCTCCGTCGTGCGGACGATCGCCTCCCGCCCCGTGACCGTCCATTCGGCGTGCATGCCGATCTGGCGGAGCATCTTGGAAACGCTTTGGCAGGATACGAGATCGTCGTCCACGACGAGGGAATACAGCCCGTTCAGTTCCGCCAAGGAGATCTGCTCCGGTTCCTCGTCGGCAAACCGCAGTTCGAGGGTGACGGTGAATTCGCTCCCCTTGCCCTGCTCGCTCTTGACGGTGATGGTGCCGCCCATGATGTCGACGATGTTCTTGGTGATCGCCATGCCCAGTCCTGTGCCCTGTATGCCACTCACCGTCGAATTGCGCTCCCGCGTGAAGGGTTCGAACACGGTCTTGGCAAATTCCGCGCTCATGCCGATGCCCGTATCGCTCACGCTGAATTCATAGACGCCGTAGCCCGCCTTTTGGGAAGGCTTTTGGGTGACCTTGATAAACACGGAGCCGCCGCTGCCCGTAAACTTGATGGCATTGGAGGTGAGATTGAGCAGGATCTGGTTGAGCCGCAGCTTGTCGCAGTACACCTCCTCGTGGGTGACGTCGATCGTGTCGATAAAGAGTTCGAGCTGCTTGGCATGGATGTCCGACTGGATGATGTTGCGGATGCCCTGCAAGATGTCGGCAAGGTTCTCGGGACGGTCCTCGATGTGCACCTTTCCCGATTCGATGCGGCTCATATCGAGCACGTCGTTGATGAGGGAGAGCAAGTGGTTGGACGACTGCGAAATTTTGGTGAGATAGTCGAGCGTGCGCTCACGGTTGTCGAGATGGGTCGTGGCAAGCGCCGTAAATCCGATAATCGCGTTCATCGGCGTGCGGATGTCGTGCGACATGTTGTTCAAGAAAGTGGTCTTGGAGCGGTTGGCGGCGTCGGCGGCATGCAGGGCGACGGACAGCTCCTCCTTCTGCTGTTCGAGCTGTGCCGTTGCCTCGGCGACCTTTTTCTGCAATTTGCGCTGGTTGACCGTACGGAACATAAGCAGCGCGACGGCGATCAGAAGAAGGCTTATGCCCGCGGCGATGACCGCGATATACCCCGGGTTGCGGCGGAGAAAATAGAGAATCCCGCCGCTCTGTTCGGGACGGAACTTCGTGACCTCCGCGGTGACGATCGCGGAAACCGCGCCGCGGTCCACGCCCGCCACGCATTTGTTGAGGATGGACAGAAGGGGCAGCATCTCCGTATCGGCGCGCACCCCGAGGGTGTAACTGCTCGACGCCTCGCCGATCAGTTCGGAGGTGAACTCGCCCCGTTCGTCCTCCCAGATGAATAGCTCCGCCACATAGGAAAGGGCGATGGTCGCATCGCATTCTCCCTCCCGCACGGCGCGTATGCTGTCCGCCAGCGAGGAATATTGCTTGGTCGTGACCCCCGCGCCCACATAGTCCGCTAAGTAATGGGAGTAGGTGTTGTCGACGATGGAGAGAGTCGCCATGCTCCTGATCGCGCCGGCATGGTCCCGCCGCTTGATGAGGGTATGGGTGGAACTGAAAAAGCTGTCCGTGATCTTGTAGCCGTCCGCCTCGGCGAGGGAGAAATCGTTGCCGAAGTCGATGACGATATCCGCCGCCTGCGCCTTGCGTTTTTCGGCGTATTCGGCGCGGTCCTTGACGGCGATATATTCGTAAGGGAGGACAGAACCGTTTTCGGCGCCGGAGGAGAGGTTCGCCGTCATCGCCGCGAATACGGCGGGAAAGATGCCCTTCGCCTCGCCGTTTTCGAAGTAGGAATAGGGACGGCGGTCGGGATTCATGAGCACGGTGAGTTTTTTGCCCGACGCCTGCACGCCGTCGAGATACGCCCTCTCCTCTGCGTCGAGCACGACGTTGCCCTTTCTGTCCGTCGAATAATACTTATCGTGCAATACGTTCCGCCAATCCGGCTCTTGCAGATCGAGCGCGTCGATGGCGTCGTCGATCTTTTCCTTGAGTTCTGTGTTCCCCTTGTTTACGCAGAGATAGAAGGGCTGCGGCGAGAGGGATTCGATCAGCCACTCGCTGCCCAGCGACCGCAAGCTGCCCGTGACGATGCCGTCCACTTCCCCGCCCGCAAGCGCCGCCGTAAGCTCCGCTTCGCTCTCGTATTCTTTCTTTTCAAAGGTGAATTTCTCTTCGGCGAATTCCTCGAACACCGCATTCTTGGAATTGTTTTCGAGCATGCCGATCTTCAGCCCCGTGTAAGTGCGGTAGTCCCCTTTTATGACGTGTTTGGGGTTGCCCGCCCTCACCGTAAAGATGGTGGAATTCGTTCCGATGTCCTTCTCCGAAAACAGGAATCTTTCCTCGCGGTCGGGGTTTTTGGAGGTGGAAGTCACCACGTCCAGATCGCCGCGCTCGAGCGCGGCGAGGCAGTCGTCGTGCGAGATGGACTTCCCCTCTTCGTTTACGCCGTCGTAGCCGACGTATTCGTAGGTCCAATCGCCGTAACGCGCAAGCAATTGCAGAAAATCGTACCCGTATCCGCTGCGGTTGCCGTTTTCATCCACGATGTGATAGCCCGAGAAGGGGAAAAAGCCGACGCGTATCACGTTATCGGCGGACGCGGAAACGGAGGACGCCGCAGCCGAAAAGGCGAAGGGCACCGCCGCCAGCGCGAAGGATAGAAGAAGGAAGATGGACAGGATCTTTTTCGGTTTCATGTTGACCTCGAAAGCCGCGGGGCGCGGCGTGAAAATTCTCTCAAATTGAGGGGGGTTATGCCTCTTCCGCGGAAACGCCCACACAGACGTCCTGCGATGGGTTTGATCTCCGCGCTGCGCACCCGGGGACGGGACACGATCGCTGTTCTATTATATCACAGACGCGCGCGGAAAGCAAATCATTCGGAAAGAATTATCAAAAGAAATCGCATATTTCCCCCATTCGTTTGCCTTTTCCCGAGGCGCGTGATAAAATAAAGAAAAAACCGAAAAAGAGGAAAAACCATGAAAAAATTTTTGGCTGTGCTGCTCGCGGGGGCGATGCTCTCGTCCGTATTCGGATTTTGCGCCTGCAAGTCCGTCCCCGTCACCGTGACGGTATTTACGACCAACGACATGCACGGCAATCTGGTAAACGACGAAAAAAGCGTCATCGGCGTCGTGCAGGCGGCGAAGATCAAGGCGTCCACCGAGAACGCGCTGCTCGTGGACGCGGGCGATTGCACGCAGGGCGCTTCCTTCGCCTCCGTTTCCCGCGGGGCGGACGTCGTGCGCATGATGAACGAGGCGGGCTACGACCTGATGGCGGCGGGCAACCACGAATTCGACTACGGCACGGACGTGCTCCTCGAAAACGCCGCGCTCGCACAATTCCCCATTCTCGCGGCCAACGTGCGAAAGGACGGAAAACCGCTGCTCGATTCTTCCGCCGTGCTCGAAGTGGCGGGCTACAAGCTCGGCTTTATCGGGTTGACCACCGCGGCGACGGCGACCTCCACCAATCCCACCCTGCTCGGGGGCGTGACCTTCGGGGACGAGATCGAAACGACGGAAAAGGAGATCTCTGCCCTCAAAACAAAGACAGACGCCATCATTCTCGTCTGCCATCTCGGCGACAACGGCGCGGCCGTCCCCTGCACGAGCGAACAGCTTTTGAACGGGCTTCCCGAAGAGGAGCGGTCGGCGGTGACCGCCGTGATCGACGGCCACAGCCACACTGTGGAGGAAAAGACGGCTTCGGGCATCCCCATTTTGCAGACGGGCGTGAACTTTGCGGGGATCGGCAAACTCACCCTCACCTTCCAGGGCAAGGGGCAGAAGGCTGCCGCCGCGGGCGAAATTCTCGATTATGCCGCCGCGATGGCCTACACGGCGACCGAAGCGGGCGAGCAGAAGGCTGCCGCCGTCAGCGCTAAACTTTCGGCCGTCAAAGAAGAACAGGACAAGGTCTTAAAAACGAAGCTCTGCGAGATCGCCTCTCCCCTCTGGGGCGGCAACATCGCATGGAATTACGCGGAATCCCGCATCGTGGAGACCTCCTACGGCGATTTCGTGACGGACGCCTTCAAATATTACGCCGAACAGTTTGCGGAAAAGGAAGACCTCGATCTTCCCGTCGTGGCGGTGGAAAACGGCGGCGGCATCTCGCAGAGCCTGCCCACCTCTTACGACGGCGGTAAGACCGTCACCCGCGGCGACGTGCTTGACGCCTTCAGCCACGGCAACATGGTGGAAGTGCTCAAAGTTTCCCCCGCCGAGCTTTTCGCCACCCTCGAAAAAGGGCTTGCGACGACGGGACAGGATGATACGGGTCTGCTTTTGCGCGAACGGGTGAGCGGTTCCTTCCTGCAATGCAGCGGCTTTTCCTATACCTACGCGCCCGCGGGAGAGGCGGGCAACAAGGTGACCGAAGTCAAGCTCGAAGACGGCACCGTGCTCTCGCGCGACGACGCCGAAAATAAACTGCTGCTTGCGACCAACAGCTATGTCGCCACCTCCTTTGCCAAGGGGGAAAAGCTCGGCGAGCTTGGCGGCGAGGACATGCTGATCGTGGACCGTATCCTCTCCCTCACCGAAGACGGCAAAAAGCCTCTCGACTATCCGTGCAGCTACGGCCGCATCCTCATCGACGGCGACAAGTCGCCCGAAACGTACGAGGCGAAGCTCCTCGTGACGAAGGGGGATACGGCGCAGGCGAATAAGGCTTTCTCGCTCTCGGTGGACGGCGGCGCCGCGCAGACGGTGCAAACGGACGCCGAAGGCTATCTGACCGTTTCCCTCCCGAAGGGCGCGCACACCCTCTCCCTCGAAGGCGCGGCGAACTACGTCTATGTCAACAATTACTCGGGCACGGGCGTAGCCGAAGGCACTCCCGACGCGGAGGACTTCTACACCAAGGCGGGCTATTACGTCTTCTGTTTCCTGCTCGGATAACGGTCCCGCAAAAATTTCGCAAATGGAAAAGCCGCCCGCGGACATGTCCGCGGGCGGCTTTTTTCTGTCGTCGTATTATCTCAGGTAGCTGCCGCGCGCCGAATTTTGCACGCGGTACACCGCAAGTTCCTCCCCCGTTTCAGCGGCGAGATAGACCACATACTCCTCCTCGCCGTAGGTGCAGGCGAATTCATGCGCGAGCACTTCCTCCCCGTTGAGCGGAATGAGGGCAAGGTGCGCCGCGTAGGGCGTAAGCCCTGCCGAGAGCTTCTTCTGCGCCTCTTCGCGGGACATCGCGCTGCCGAAGCTGCGGTCGGGGTCATGGTTGAGAAGATACCCCATGGCGTCCATGCCGACGACCCGTCCCCTCGATTCGCAGACCCGCACGCGGATGAGGTCGGGATAGACGCGCACGCCGTCCTTTACGGTAGCGTAGGTGATATCCGCCACCATGCCGCCGTCCGACAGCCACACCGCGGTCACGTCCCCGATGCCGAGCTGCGCCAGAAATTCGCGCGCAAGCCCGTCGCAGGTGTCGAGGTCGAAGTTCTTCTCGGTGCACTCTTCATAGGTGTCGAAGAAGGCGAGCTTTCCGCCGTTTTTGGTGATCTGGGCAAAGATCTCGTTGCCGCTCTCGTCCGTTAAGGTGAAGTTATAGCAGGTGACGTCGTGCGCCAGCGTTTCCCCCGTGAACTGCGTTTCCGCAAGATGATAGCCTTGCAAGTATTCTTTCACGAGTTCCTCGGCACGGCTCTCGGAGATCTCCTCCTGCGCCGCGATCCTGTTCTGCCCGACGTTCCCCTCTCCCGAGAAGGGCGCGTCCACCGTATCTTCGGGTTGTTGCAGCGTGGACTGTCCCATCTCGCCGAATTTCTGCGAAAGAGTCCCCTCGTTCCCGCCGATGAACGCCATGAGATCCTTTTCGGTCATCTGCGTGGTCATCTCGTTGAGTTCGCGGTACAGGCCCGCGTTGATATTGTAGAGATATTCCACCGTGTTCCGCTCCGTCTGGGTGAGCGCCTGCCCGCGGTCGATCTTCGAAAGCAGATCGCGGCAATAGCTGCCCGTCTTGTTCACAAAGGAGGAGATGTCCGTGCCCGTGACGTTGTCGATGGGCATGCGCTCGAGCGCGCTCTCCATCTGTTCGGCGTCGACGAGGATCTCGGTGAGCAGCATTCTCTGCTCGTTTGCGCCCGAGGACACGCGGAGCTTGCCCAAATTGCCGTCCATATCCTCCGATGCCGCCGTAAGCTCATAGAGCGTGGAACGGTACCCGTTTGCCGTTTCGAGGGTCATATCGTTCATGCGGAAGGCGCCCGCGGTGACGACTGACGCCAATGCGAGGCAGGCAACGCCGAGGGAGATGACCGCCGCCAGCCACCCGCCGAACCCGGGCGCGTGCTTTTTGCGCTCCGTCTTTTGTTCGCGCTTGTGCTTTCTCTCCTCAGAACGCCTCTCCTGCGCCGCCGCCCGCGCCTTGATGCGCTGTTCGCGTTCCTTCTCGCGGGCGAGCGCTCTCTGCCGCTTTAAGGCGATCCGTTCCTTCTTTTCCCGCGCGATACGGGCGTGCCGCTCCGCCTTGCTCTCGTTGCGGAGCATCTCGCGGCGGGCGATGCGCTCCGCTTTCCGCTCCACCCGCTTTTCTTTCAGCGCGGCGGCGTGGTCGATCTTCGCCTGCTTGCGGTCCTGCTTCTTTTGGGCGATCGCTTCCTTTTTCTGCAATTTCTTCTCTTTGAGCGCCATCTTTTTCTCGAGCTTTTTCTGCTTCAGCTCCGCCTTTTTGAGGAGTTTCTTCTCCTTCTTTTCCGCCTTTGCCTTGGCGGCGCCGAGCCGCCGTTCGGCAGCCTTCTCTTCCTTCTTTTCGGCCGCTTTGGCCTTGGAATGCACGGACGGGTTCTTTTTCGCGGTGCTCTTTGTCGTCTTTACGCTCTTGTGCGCCGTCTTTTTTGCGGGCGTGCCGTTTGCGGCCGCCGCCGCGGCGTTCTCCTTTTCAAGTTCCTCTACCTTGCCTGCGCCGCTTGAAACGTTGACTGTTTTCTTTTCCATATCTCCTCCTTAAATGGCAAAGACGTGTTTGCCGATGACCGTCACCGTCTGACGGTTAAAGATCCACGCGCTGGTTGCGACCGCGGGGTTGTAATAGTACAGGCACCCGTAGGTGGGATCCCAGCCGTTCATGGCGTCCTTGGCGGCGTTGTACGCGGTCTGGTTGGGTTCGAGATTGATCTGCCCGTCCGAAACGGCCGTAAACGCGCCCTTCTGATAGATGACGCCCGCGATCGTGTTGGGGAAAGAGGCGCTTTTTACGCGGTTCATGATGACCGCGCCGATGGCGACCTGCCCCGTGTAGCTCTCTCCTCTCCCCTCGGCGTAGATCGCCTTCGCCATGAGATAGAGATCGGATGACGTGCCCGAGCCGCCGCCCGTGCTGCCCGAACCCGAAGGGCTTTTTCCGTCGAGCGCATGATAGCTCTCATTCATGCCGAGAGCGGCATAAGTGGACTTGCCGACCACGCCGTCCGCGGTAAGACCGTTCTTTTTCTGGAAGGCGATGACCGCCTTTTTCGTGGCGGCGCCGAACACTCCGTCTACGCTGCCCGAATAATAGCCCCATTGTTTTAATCTGCGCTGGACCTCCTTGACCTCGCTCCCCTTGCTCCCCTGACGGAGAACGGCTGTTTCGATGGCGGCAGTCTGCGCCGTATCGGCCGCACGGGATGCGCGGGTGACCGCAAGCGCCGCGGGAACTGCGGCGGAGGCGGCGAGCGCAAGCGTCAACGTGCCGATCGCCAAAATCTTCTTCATAATTTCCTCCTATGCACAATTTGCGCGTTCGCGGAAAATTTATGCGGAAGATACAAAAAAACCTCTCCCCCGCAGGGAAGAGGCAACGTCATGATAATTGTGCGGCGCAAAGGCGCTCAGAGCAGGGCGGATATCTGCGCTTGCAGAAGCTCGTACGTCACCGAGCCTTGCCGCGTAAAGGCGATGACTCCCTCCTCGTCGAGAATGACCGTCATCGGCCACGTCGATCTGCCGCCGAGGCGCAGGAACATCTTCTGCTCGTTGTTGTCTTGCACGAAACGGGCGTGCTCGTGCGGCCACCCCTTTTCCGTGACGAACGTCTCCACGTCCCCCTCCATGGAGGTGCTGTGCACGAACACGACGGTAAGTTGCTCGCTGTACTCTTCGGCGATCCGTTCGAAGTAGGGCACTTCCTGGATGCAGGGCGTGCACCACGTCCCCCAGAAATTGAGCACCACGATCTTCCCGCGCGTTGCATACAGGTTGAAGTCCTCGTCCGAGAAATATTCGTCGAGCGTGAAGTCGGGCGCCATATCCCCCACCTCGTTGCCCACCGTGACGGGAGGCTCCTCCTTGTGAATGAAATTATAGTAGACGAGCGCGCCCAAGAGCACGGCGAGCGCCGCCGCCCATGCCGCGGCTTGCAACCAAAAGCTCCTGCCGCGCTTCTTTTGGGGCTTTTGGGATACTGCCACGGCCGTCGTATCCGCTTCTTGGGAAGAAACCGCAAGTTCCGCCGAAGCCGTCTGCACGGAGAGAACGGGCGAAGTGAGGTCGAGGGGTCGGTCCGTATCCGCAGCGGCCGCTTCCACCGCATTTTGATGCAAGAACAGCTTGCTCCCCTTCCACGAAATGGCCTTGGCGGGGCAGACGTCCATACATTCGCCGCAGTTGATGCACTCGTGGTCGCCCACCCGCTTTACGTCCATCTTGCAGTGGGAGATGCACAGCCCGCAGTCGGTACACTTGTTCTTGTCGAGCTTGACGCCGAGGAGAGCGATCTTGTTGAAAAAGCCGTAGATCGCGCCCAAGGGGCACAAAAAGCGGCAGAAGGCGCGGAAGATGAACACGCACGCCACGCAGATGACGCAGAGCACGCAGAACTTCCATGTAAAGAGCGGCCCGAGCATGCCAAAGAGATCGGCGTTGTTGGGATTGATGAGCAGCCCGATCGCGCCCCCGAAGGTGCCCGCGGGACAGATGTATTTGCAGAAAGCGGGGACGGGTCCGCCCACCGTCGGGTCCATGAATCCGTATGTAAGCGGAATGGCAATGGCGAACACCGCCAAAACGACGTATTTGAGATAGCTCAAAATGCGGGTGTAGCGGCTCTTTTGGAGCTTGGGCGTCTTGATCTTATACAGAAGCTCCTGCCCAAGCCCGACGGGGCACAAAAAGCCGCAGATCGTACGTCCCAGCAAAAGCCCGAACAGGACGACAATGCCGAGCACATAGTAGGGAGTTGCCGTGCCCGACTGCGCGAGGGCGTTTTGGAGCGCCCCCAACGGGCAGGCGCCCACCGCTCCCGGGCAGGAGTAGCAGTTCAGCCCCGGCACGCAGAAATATTTTGTGCTCCCCGCATAGATATTCCCCGAGAAGAACCCCTTGATGTTGGCGTTGGTAAGGAGGGCGGCATAGAGCTGGATGAGCCGCCGCTTGGTGGGCTTGTGGCGTTGCCACCAGCTCCCCTGCTTTTCCCCCGTTTCTTTTTCCTTTTTGCGGGTCGCCGCGATCTCCCGCACCACCGTGACGACCGCGCCGATGAGGAGCAGCCCGAAGAATACGGAGATCGCAATGATCATGGCAAGTCTTGTCGTCATCGCTCCCTCCTTATCCCAGCCCGATGCACTCGGTGCAGATGTTGATCGCCTTGATGAATACGCTGTACGCCCCGCCGTTTGCGGGCAGCGCGCCGAGGACGATAAAGACGGCGGCGAGCACAAAGAGCGCGCACCGCACGCCGAGCAAAACATATTTGTTTTCCGCGACCGTGGAAACCTTTTTTATGCCCGTTTCCCATTTGGAGCGCGCAGGAGCGGCTCCTACGAGCGGTTTTAATTGGGGGAGCATCTTCTTTGCGAAGATGACCTCGAACACGGCCTCCCCGACGAGCACGAGAAAGGCCGCCCCCACCCACGGCAGAACGTTTGCGACCATGTGCAGAACATCGGAATTGAGTTCGGCAAGGGAGGTAAAGTTTGCAGCGCCGGCAAGATAGACGATGCACATGACCGCGGCAAGCAGGCAAAACGCCGCCGAAACGAGGCGAACGCCAAGGCGGACTTTTTCCATGCGCTTTACTTTTGCAAACACTTCGGGACCCTTTTCCGCTTGGGCGCGGCGGCTGAGCCGTGCATAGATCTTGACGTCGTCCCGCGTTCCTCTTTTCTTTTGGGATACGGGAAAGACGGCATACACGGCGACGCCTAACACAATGGCGACGATCCACAAGAGGACGGGCGCAAGCAGTTCGAGAAGGCGCGCGCCGACTGCCTCGCGGGAATACATGCCATGGATCTCCCCAAGCTCTGCAACGCCCGAATAGTACAGCTCCGCTGCGCCCGCGAGGAAAAGAACGCCCACGACGAGAGTGAACGCGCCCAAAAAGACGGAATATGCAATTCTTATTTTCGCGTTTCGCTCCATCGGAAGCTCCCAAAATGAATATTTATAAAAAGTATACAAAAAAAACGGGGGAAAGTCAAGCAAAAGCCGCCCTCCCCCGATGGGAAATTTCTTCCGCGCTATTGATAGAGCTTAAAATCGTCGTTGTCCGATAGCTCGAAGGAAAAGGAGCGCTTTGTCCCGTTCCGCAAAACGGTCAGAGTGACCGTGTCGTCCCGCCGCATCTCGAACAGCGCGGTAGTGAGGATATGCCGCCGCGTCACAAGTTTTTCCGTCCCGCCGAACGCGACCGAGTAAATGACGTCCCCCGTCCGCAGGAAGCCCGAGGCGGCCCCGACGCCCACCCGCTGCACGCACACCGTTTCCCTGACGACCGCCCTGCCCGTTTCTTCGTCGTATTCGCTGTATGTGTCCGAAACATAGGTGGTGGCGCCGAGCACGGCACACATCGCGCCGTGGGAATTGTCCGCCCTGCTGTTGTCGATGATGTTCTGCGCGACGGCGCAGGCCAAATTGGCGGGAATGGCATAGCCGAGGTGTTCCACGCCCTCCGCCTCCGAGCGGGCGTTGACGATGCCGATGAGTTTTCCTTCCGCGTTGAAGAGGCCGCCGCCCGAATTGCCGTGGTTGACGGGCGCGTCCGTGCGCATCTCGAGCATGGAAACGCTCCGCTGCTCGTCCGCCGTCTGGATGGAGATATACTCCGCGTCCACGGAGAGAATGCCGCTCACGGCAGAGATCCCCTTGTTGTTGGGATCGCCGACCGCATACACCCGCTCCCCGACGGAAACGGCGTCCGAATCCCCGCGCACCGCCGCCCGCGCGTCGCTGTTTTTCAGCACGTCGCTGTCCTCCACTTTGAGAACGGCGATGTCGCGGTCCATCACGCCTCCGACGTACTCCGCCGGAATGGCGCGCTCGTCGGTCTTGCTGCCGAAGAGATAGAGCGTGATCCCGTCGCTGATGTGGGGAATGCGCTCCCGTCCCGTACTCGACGCGCTGTACACGACGTGGTAGTTGGTGATGACGTAGGCGTCCCCGCCGTCCAATTGGTAGATGACCCCCGCGCCGATGCTGTAATAGGAGGAACTCCCCGCTGCCGCCGCGGCAAACTGCGAACGGGTGAAGGCCGCGTATACCTCCACGGCGGAGAGCAGGGTGGAATTGACGGCGAGGGAATCGTCCGCCGCGAACCCGATCTCCTTCAAAAATTCGACGTAGCCGCCCGCATAGCCGTCGGCGCACGCCTCCTCGTACATCAAGCGCGCCTGCGATTTGGACGCGCTCTCCGAGAGGACGGTCGCGGTGCTGTCTGCGCGCCTTGCGACTTCATAAGGGTTCCCGCCCGAGCAGCCCGCGGACAAAATAAGCGCGGCCGCCGTAAGGAAGAGAGCGGGAAGCAAAATTCTTTTTTTCATATTGTGCTCCTTTCCCATCATGGAAAATATTATACGCGCGAATCTGACTGTTTGTCAATATCCGTGTGAAATTTCGGTGATTTTCCCTGCCGCAAAGTAAATATCCCCCACTAAAGTGGGGGCTTTCATTTGCGCCCTAAAGGGCATGAATACCGGCAGGTGCTCAAGCA
>CANQWX010000016.1 GCA_947627665.1 uncultured Clostridia bacterium | reverse complement strand
TGGCTCTTTTCATTGAATTAGGCTGCTTTAATTCTTAAATTTAGATTTTTATGTCCATTTGAACGCTCAAACCCTTCGAGCATGCTTTCAAAGATAATTCCCTCGGGGCTGTCGGGGATAAACTCCGTGGCGGACAATACTTTCGTGCCGTTGTCTTTCAGCGTTTTCTTGTGCATCGCCATTTCGTATTTGTTACGGGAAAATCTGTCTAATTTGTAAACGAGGATATACGTCCATTCCCGCCTTGCGCTGTCTTTTATCATGCGTTGGAAGTCGGGGCGGTCGTCATTCGTTCCCGTCATGGCGCGGTCTATGTAGGTATCGAGTATGAGAATGTCATGTGTTTTGGCATACTCGGTGCATACCCGTAACTGTCCCTCGATTGACTGCTCGGTTTGATTTTCCGAGCTGTACCTCGCGTAAATTACCGCTGTGTTCATCTGAAATACTCCTTATAATGAATTTTTTGCCTTTCGGCGCGAGCGATCCTAAACGAAAACGCAAAGTTTTTTCATCTCTTTGTTACGCTCCCATGCTTTCCGGCAAGGGCGGCGAACGCCGTGCATTTTACCCTTGCAAGAAAGTGCGGTTTCGTTTAAGCTCCGCAGACGAAAGCAAAAAAGATTATTTGTTACTTTGGGAAAGCTGTTGCATGCGGGCATAGAGCGCGGTATAAAACGCCACCCGCTCATTTTCAGACAAGCCGTCCGCTGTCGGCTCTCCGAAAGTTTTTACCTTGATTTTTTGTTTCATCAAAAACACCTCCCACTTATAAGCGGCGAGAACCCCCTAAAAGTTAAGAGGTTTTGGAAAATTTCCGCAAAATTTTTTGCTTTCCACAATGCCCCTCACTTATAAACGGCGAAAACCGCTTTTCGTTAGGGTATTTTGCGAAAGTTTTTTGTCCGAACGCAAAACACCCTCCATAAGTTAGCCACGAAAAATGCGTTTTGGCGGGGTATTGGGTGAAAGAAATTTTGCACCGCCCACAATGCCCCTCCATAGGTTAGCCACGGGAAAGGCGTTTTGACAGGGTATTTCCCAAAAAAACTTTGAAGCAAAAAGAAAAAGCCGCGAGAGCGAGCGGACTGCCCGCTGCCGCGACCGGCATAAAAACAATGCAAAGAAAGGTTCAATCAAATAAGACCGCCGCGACCAAGCGGCGGATCGCCAAGCGGTTCAGCGGCGGCCGCCGCTTCGCGCGGCTTTGATTGATTTCTTTTTTCGGTTTTGTAGGTCGGCAGGGCGTGTGCTTGTCTGCGGCGGCGTCAGCCGCCGCACTTGTATCAAAGACAAGCACACGCCCTGCTATCACAGGGGATAAACAAGGGATAAAGTAGGGATAATCGAGGGATAAACGAAAAGCGCAAAAAATAGGGAGAGCAAAGACCTCCCCACGATTGCGAATCATCAACTGTTCGCTTAAATAAGAGTGAAAAAACGACCATTTTATATGCAAAGACCTTCATGAAACGTAAAAGAGTTTTTTGACTCTCTATTAGTTCATTCGCCTGCTCATCTGAAATTGCTTTTGATTCTGCCCCGTATCTTAAATAATAACTCATATCCCACAGTAGTTAAAACACATTTTTACGCGGTTGCCGATGGTTGTCTATTTTTTGTATTATACAATAAACTCCTTTATTTTCGCCTTTACGTATTCCGTAGTAATATCTTCGGTATAATCGAAATAAATAAGCGAAATACCCAATTCGTCGCATAAACGTTTTTTTCTTGCGTCATGTTCTTTTTGAATTTTTAATTTCTCTTTCCCGCCCCAATGTTTGATTGGCTGAAAGTGCTGTATCCCCTGATATTCAAAACCAAGTTTTATGTCTGGAACATAAATATCCAGTTCCAAGCCTTCAAGCCAATCGGGGCGATAGTGAGCTAAAACGATTTTGTCAGGGAAAAGTGTCTCGATAATATGCTTTAAGGTGGTTTCGCTAACCCAACGTTCTCCAATCCCCCTAAATCCAAATTCAGCCAACACTCTATTTGCAAGTATGGTGCGCGTATCCCCATATTTAATTAACTGTTCTTCTATGGCATAATATTCAACTGTTCCCTTCTCTGCTTGCAATAATCTCTTTTCCAACGTTGTTGATGTCTGAATTTCCAACTGTGCTTTATTTTCCAAAATAATTCCGAGTTCTCTCCTCGTTGGATCTATTCCGTTTTTGAAATATTCCTGTTGGACATATTGGTCGATACAATTCATCTTGTATGGAATAATGTGATTACACCTAAAACACAGTTTGGGGCGATAAGCAATCTTCATATTAGGATTAACATGTGACTGCTTCGATAAGGTGTCGTGAAATAAAATCCCATCTAACGGATATGTTCGATTGCCTGTATAATTTTTCATGGGATAAACTCGCCTAATTTCCAAATAATTATTTAGCGCTTCCCTTTCGCATTCACAAAAGAATATCTGGGACTGCAAATTTTCCGCAAAAGCAAAAAAGACTCCGTAATACACATATTGCAATGGAAGTAATCTCTCAAAAATTACCAAATCAGACGGGGCTCTGTTAAGTAAAATATTATATTCGCCCGCCAAAGACTTAACTCGACTGAGAAAAGAGCGGGAATCGCTTCCATACTCTTTTAACCGATCAAAAAAGAAGATTTTAGTGTCTTTCCATTTTGCAATCAGCTCGCACAGGTCATCGAAGTATCTGCTATATTGGCAATATTCGTCTATTTGTTTTGTCCCGCAAAAAATCTTCCCGCTTTCATTCGTAAAGTTAGGTAAAAGTTTTGCAATATTCTTTGCCTTGTTAAAAAATTTTGATTTGCTTTGCTTAAATTCAATTCTTATGACCCACTCATAAGGAGCGTCGACGTCAAATTCGACATCTTTTAGAAGCAATGCTTTGGGATAAGTTTTTTTGCAATAATAACATTCATAGTCGTTACCTAAGTATTCATCGTAAAAATCTTCCGACAAATAATTAGGACGTCGACAGTAGGGGCAAAGATATGGTCTACTGTCAAATTTGGAAAGTGGAATGGGAGTAGAAATTTCAATCATTTGTTGACCTCCTCTTTATTATAGCAAAAACCATTTCATTTTGCAATAACCTGTAAGTGAAGTTTGCCTCACTTGTTCAAGACAAGCACACGCCAAGATCTCAATAGGAATAGTCAAGGGACACTATAAGGGCAGTTAAGGGATAGTCAAGGGACAATTCGCGTCAAGCAAAAACAGCGGGGAAAGTTCTTCTCGCTGTCTTATAAAAAGTTCTATTTAGGTTGACCTCTCTCAGCCACATTGGGATAATTCGAACTTTTTTGTCATTCGCAAAACGTTCGGATCATCTTTTTCTATGGAAGAGCTCAAAAACTTCAAAATGTTGTGAATTGTCAAACTAAAGCTCCAATGAAAACAGGCGGGGTCCGCAAAGCAAACCCCGCCACCGAGAGGAGGAAATGGTAAAAGAAAACGGAAGATCATTTCGGATCTTTCTTCTTCCTTTTTGGCGCTTCTTTTCCGTTTGCAGGCGCTTCTTTCCCGAGAGCGCTCCGTATGGCAAATACGCCCCAAACGGAAAGACCGAGCACGATCGCCACAGAGATCACGATCGCTATGATCTGCCAGGTGGGAATGGTCATTGTGAACTCTCCCCGCATGGCGTTGCTGTTTGCAACGACGAAAAGAATGTTCTTGGCGCTCTCCCGAAGGAGGGAAACATCCGTGGCGTCCTTGCCGTCCGGGCGCCAGACCATTGTGTTGAGGATCTGAAGATTGAGATCGCCGCCGGCGTAAAACATATCCTTCTCGACCATGTGGTTGCAGGTATTGAAATCGCAGATGACAAGACCTTCAAATCCCCACTCGTTGCGCAGGATCCCCGTCAGCAAGCGCCAATCGCCGCCCGTCCACCGCTCTCCGATGCGGTTGAAGGAAGTCATGACGCCCATCGCCTTCACCCCTTCGCCTTTCGCCTGCTTCACGGCGATCTCGAAGCTCTTGAGATATAGCTCGCGGACGGATTGTTCGGTCGCCCATGTCAGCACGCCGTTGCTCGAGCGATGGGTCTCCTGTTCATTGAGCGCAAAGTGTTTGAGGTCGACGTAGACCCCTTTTTCCGCAGCCCCTTTCATGGCAGCCGCGGCAAGATACCCGCTGAGGAAAGGATCCTCCGAATAATATTCGAAGTTTCTTCCGCCGAAGGGCGAGCGATGGAGATTGACACCGGGCGCATACCAGCCGGTATACGGCGCACCGTCCCCCTTCTCGTTCCCGACAAGCCCTTCGTTCCCGAGAGAAACGCCCATATCATAGAGCCTGTCCGTATTCCAGGTGGAGGCAAGCACGACCTCGCAAGGATAGACGCAAGTGCCGTAGATCGTGGGGTCGTCGAGGAAGTTACAGAACCCGACAGGTCCGTCCGCCGCCGTTGTCTGCGGCACTCCGAGCCGTTCGATCGCCTCGGTGTGGAATCCGCCCCGATTGACAAGATCCGTCATCTCCGCAACGGTGAGTTGATCGAGAAAACGTTCCCAGAGAGGATCGCTGTAATCCGCGCCCGCAAGCTCGGCAAGAACGATGCCGTTCTCTTTCCCGGTGGCGGGCATCGAAACCTCTGCCGCCGGCCGATTGGGGGCCTCCTTGGCGTGCATGATCGAATCCAGCCAGTCGACGGAATCGTTGCGGTCCTTCTCTTCTTCGGAGCGCCTTTGGGGCCAGGTCCCTGAAAAGTCCGCGCGGGAGAGTACCGTAGCCAGTTCGCGGTCGGAATCCATGCCGCTGTCCTCACGATCGGTGAAGCGGTTGGAAACCGTTTCCCCCGTCACGGGATCGGCGGTATAGCGGATCGTTTCCGGGATCGACGCGGGAACGGCGATCACGGGCGTGTGTGCGTCGGTCGAAAGAGAGAAGATATAATCCCCCGCCTCCGCTTCGTAGCCGCGGAAACCGTCGGAATCGGCGTCCTTGTAGTCGTAAGAGGCAAAAACGTAGGGGCTGTCCACCGTGATCGAAACGACTTCCGATTCCCCCGGCGCAAGCGATTTGGTCTTTGCGAATCCGACCAGGACCTTGGCGGATTTTTCGATCCCATTCCGATGGTACGGTGGAGTGACATAGAGCTGGACGACGTCACGTCCGGACCACGTTCCCGTGTTTTCGACCCGAACGCGGAAAGTGAGCGCGTCATTCTTTTTCAGGACGATGTCCTTTAGCTCTCCCTCGTTTTCGAGCGTCCAGGAAAAAGTCGTAAAACTCAAACCATAGCCGAACGGCCAGACGACTTCGTCCTCGTAAACAAAACCTTCATAGTTCCCTTCCAGCGCTTCGGCATAGGCGGTTTCGTAATAGCGATAGCCGATATAATTGCCTTCTTCGTAATCGACGAAATACGCCTGCTGCTTATCGTAACGGATCTTCCCCGTCCGCTTATCTACGGTCGTCGTAAAATAGGCGTCTCCGCCCAACGCGCTCCCGAAGTTCTCCCAAGTCGGATCGTGCGTGAAATCGGCGCGGTAGGTGTCCACCGTGCGGCCGGAAGGACCGATCTCCTCGCCCTCGAGAGTTTTTCCCCGAAGGAGTTCGCCCAACGCCATCATGCCGTTTCCGCCGGCATAACCGACCCAAAGAACGGCGTCGATGTTGCTGTCCGTCTTGACCGAAGCAAGCTCGAGCGTGTTCGCCGCATTGATCACGAGAAGAACTTTTCCGAAATCCATCGAGCCGACCCTTTCCAAAAGGTCGCGCTCATTGGAAGAGAGTTGGAGAAAATGGCTCCCGTCCGCGGAACGAGGCAGGTCGAAACCTTCTCCGCCGATCCGCGTGATCACGACGATCGCAAGATCGGAGTAAGCCGAACAGGTATCGAACAAATTCCCATAGGCCGAAACCGGGGTTTCCCCCTCGGAGAGCGAAACTGCTTCGCCGTTGTCGAGATCGGTCGGATTGCTGTCACGTCCCTTCCCGGAGCGCGCGTCGTCACGATAGAACTCGACGAGCGACGGATTGTATTCGAACCCGGAAGCGGTAAGGGAATCGAAGATATCCTTTGCGTCGGCGTTCACGCTCCCGCCCGAACCGGAGCCGCCTTTCGCCATATTTACAGAGTTTTTCCCGAAGACGCTCACGCGCGTTTCTCTCTCGCCGAGGGGCAGAGCGGGCTTGCCGCCGACGTCGGCATTTTTGAGAAGAGTAAAGCCCTCCTCGCAGATCCGCATGGAAACCGCGTTTCCGTTTTCAAGCGCCGCCGCCTTGTCCGCGACATCCTTCCGAAAGACGGAGCTATCCTCCCCCGTCAAGCGGATGGAACTCCTCCCAAACACCGTACAAACGGTATCGTAAAAGACCGTGGACGAAAGAATATTTACCACGAGGATCGTCACGAGCAGAATGGTCGATACGATCATAAATACCCGTACATTCAGGTCCCGAAAGATCTTTTTCATGTTACTCCTCGATCCGGACGCCGTCGTCGCCGTATCCGCGGTTGTCGACGGGCATATACATGCCGAGCTGCGCTGTCGTCGTGATCTTGATGCAATCGACGACGGGCGCTTTCGCCCGCATGGTCCCGCCGGGGCTGTCGTTGTTCAAAGTGATCAGAGAGATGGAATTGACGCCTTTTTTGAGTCTGAGGTGCGCGGTGATGACAAACTCGCCGAATTGTCCGAAATTCCTGCCGGTCGCATCGATCGAGATCGTTTCGCAAGTCCATCTGTTGATCCAATATCCTTCAAACGGCGCACCGTCCGGATTGTCGTCATCGTAAAAGTTCAGAAAATTCTCGTCCCAGGCGCCCCAGGCGCCGCCTTCGGCGGCGGGCAAAAGGTCAAGCTCGCTCACGGGGTCCACGCGGATGCCGTAGCTCTCGCTGTCCAGTTCGAGATCGAAGCGTTCCGCGTCAAGCACGAGAACCAAGGTGGCGTCCTGCACGTCCCGGTCGGAAACCACGAGAAAATTGACCGACGCCCCGTAGAGATAGAGGTAGGACACCGCAGCGCCGTGGCTTGCCGTGCCGCAAGAAACGACCATGGCATCGCCGCTCTGTCCTCCCGACCAGCCCTCGCCGTCCTTATTGCCGAGATTGGTGCATTCGGCTTCGAACACATAGGTCGCGGATGCGCCCTCCGCATGGGAAACGATCCACTCCGACCCGAGAAAGTCCTTCGGCTCTGGGTCCTTGTCGGGGTCCGTATCGGGGTCTGTATCGGGGTCCGTATCAGGGTCCTTGTCGGGGTCTGTAGACGGGTCCGTATCGGGATCCTTGTCGTCGGACTTCGTGTAGGAGCAAACAGAGCAGGTATTGCCGCCGTTGAAAATGTGAGCCGCTTTGTCTTTGAAAAGCTCTTTGTGATCGCAGGTCGCCGCTTTCCAGTGATGGGTTTCGTCAAAAGACCATGTCGCGGCGTAAGTGTGTTCATGCGTTTGAGAAACGTCGTTCTTTCCCCCGTCGCATGCTGCGGGGAAAATAAGGCATGCCGTTAACGACAATGCCATCCCCATGCATAAGGTCCTTTTTATGATCTTATTCATTCGGTTCCTCCTGGATGGATGATTCAAAGGAATTTTCCCCTTGGCAACGGCTTGCGCCGTTGCCAAGGGCCGTGCTGCCAATTACTTCTTCTTTCTCAGGACCAATGCCGCGCCGCCGAGCAGGGTGACAGCCGCCATGATCGCGCCGCATGTGCCGATCACGCCGTTGCAACCGCCTTCGGCATCCTTGCCGTCGGTGCCGTCCGCCCCGTCAGAGCCGTTCGCGCCGGCGTCGCCCTTGTCGCCCTTATCGCCCTTTGGCCCTTGTGCGCCGGTTTCGCCCTTTTCACCCTGGGGTCCCTGCGCGCCGTCCGCGCCGTTATAGATCTTGATGGAAGTCCCGTCGCTGAAAGATACGGTGTAACCGGATCCTGTGTCGTCGGTGAACGACGCGACATCGGTGATGGTTTTGCCGCCGGCGGCCGTGCCGTCCGTAACGTCCTTCCACACTTCGTCCTCCCCGCAGAATTGCAGCTTGCCGTCGTTCACGCGGAATTGTATGTCGCTCTCGCTCGTTCCGCCCGTGACCGTAAAGGTCAATTCGACGTTTACTTTTTTGCTGCGGAAATTATCCTTGATATCGTTCCCCGTTTCCTTCGCCTTCCAATAGCGGCAGTCGAGCGTAACGGAAACCGTATAGGTACCGGGGGTCGTGGGAGTGCCGTAGACGGAGCCGTCGAGTGCGTCTGTTTCTCCCCAGTCGAGGCCGTCGGTGTCCGCGGGAATCGTCCTTCCGAAGGTGAGTCCGGGGACTTCGCCGCTGAATTTGAACACATGCAGTCCCAGATTTCTGGAGCCGTCCGCATCGCCGATCGCATAGGGAGATTGCGGGATGCAGACCCCATCCACGGGCTTGCCGACTTCCAATTCGAATCCGCCCTCCAGCGTGATGAGCGGTTTTACGATGAGGGTGACCTTGAACGTCTTGGGAGACCAGCCGTTGATATATGCGGTGACTTCCAGCTCGGTCGTCCCCTCGCGGGCAAACTGCCCTCCAAACGACCCCGACGGCGTGAGATAGGTCCCATAGGGCGCAGACCCCTTCGTGATGGCATAGCTCACGTTGACTCCTTTCGGGATCGCGTCGGCTCCGACGGCGACGCTGTAGTCGCTCCCCTTCTCGCCGACGCTTACCGTGAGAGCCTTTTCGCCGGTGAGGTCCACGAACGCGGACTTGTCCATCTTTGTTTCGGTGTAGTTGGTGTTGGCTGCGACCCAAAGGGCTTCGGTTGCCCTGGTGCGCACCCAGTAGTATTGCGTGGCGTCCGCTTTCGAATTCGTGCCGAGGACAATGCCCTTGCCCTCTCTTGCCGCCTTATCCCATGTGCCGTAGATGGTGTTGTTGCCGCCGTAGGTGCCGAGCGGGAAGTTCAAGCCGACGCGCTGATTGAGATTCGCGGAAGCCGTCGTATGATCGGCATTGAGCGCCCCGCGGAACCCCCATTCCTTGCGCAAAAGCATCGTCAGACAAGGATAGCTACCGTCCACATACATGATACCGATACGGCTCATCGCCGCCATGCAACCCGTCGCGTGTCCCTCTTTCACCGCATATTCGAAGGGCTTGAGAAAGACTTCGCGGATCGCCTGCTCGGAAGAGAACGTCATGAGGTTGTTGCGGTCGGTTTCCTGCTCATTGGTCCCGAAGTGCTTGATGTAGCAGTTTACGCCCTTGGACTGTGCGCCGCTCACCATCGCCGCCGCGACTCTGCCGCCCTGCACGCCGTCCGAGGAGAAGTATTCGAAATTCCTGCCGGCGAAGGGAGTGCGATGGATGTTCATGGAAGGACCGTACCATCCGGGCACATTGAGGAACATGGATTCGTTCCCGACCATCACGCCATAGAGATAGGCGATGTCAACGTTCCAGGTGGAGCCGAGAATGACGCCGTCCGCATACCAGAAGCCGTTCTGGATCTGCGCGGGACCGTCCGCGTCCTCTCCCTCTTCCTTGCCGATGAAGTCATTGGCGACCGTCTTGTATAAGCCGTCGGAAAGATATGCCTTCATCTCGTCGTAGGTGAGCTGATTCATGAAGATCTCCCACGCCTGGGCGCCCGTCTTGCCGACGAACTCCGCGACATCGGTATCTTCGGCAGTGAGCGCATCGGTGCCCTGATAGTCGATCCCGATCATCTTGGAGAGCGGGATCTTTGCCTTCTCGCCTTCCGTATGGGATCCCGCCTGAGTCCAACCTTCGGGGATGTCCTCCTCTGTTTTATACCAAGGATCGGTCACCTTGTCGTCGGTGCTCTTGTAGGAAGACGTGTATCTTGTGGTGGGGACATCGGGATCGGATTCTCCCTTTTCTCTGGAAACGAGCATCTTGATGAAGGTTTCGTCGTCGAACGTGCGGTCCTCCTTGGTCGGATAAGTGGGGAAAGTGTCTTCCATGTTTGCACGGGACATCAGTTTCATGGTCCCGCCGTATTGGTTCTGGATCATGGAGTTGTTCTCGTCCTCATTGGAGAAGAGCGTATTGTTGTCCGCGTCCCCGTCGTTATCGAGCTGCTTTGCCGTGAGCGTTGCGCTGAACTTGTCGATCACGGTATGGGAATCGCTTTGAAGACGAAATTCGTAGTTGCCCGCGTCAAGCTCATAGCCCTTGTATCCATTGCGGTTGGCGTCATCGAAGTCGAAGGACGCGATATCCGCCAAACGGACGGAAACGGTGACCGTCTGCTGTTCGCCGGGCGCAAGGAGCTTCGTCTTTGCATAGCCGGCGAGAACGACTTCCGACTTCTCGATCTGTCCCTCCGTATAGGGGGCGTGCACATATAGCTCCACAACATCCTTGCCGGACACCGCGCCCGTATTCTTGACGGTGACTTGGAGGTCGGCATAGTCGTCGAGGCCGTCCGCCGCTTCGATCGCCGCTTCGAATGTTTCCTTGCTGTCCGCGTCGATCGTCTGCGTGAAGGTGGTATAACTCAAACCGAAGCCGAACGGATAGACGACCTCGTCTTGATACCACTGTTCGCCGGGCTTTTCGCCGGAATATTGCTTTTCGCCGATCCGGTCGATCGCTTTTTTGTAGGAGGCCGCTCTCGTTTCGTAATAGCGGTATCCGATGTAGATCCCCTCTTCGTATTCGACCTCGTGAGAATTTTTCCCTCTGTATCCGCCCTCGGTCTCGATGACGGTCCCGTCCTCCCGATAGAGGGAGTTATCCAGTTCGGAGCCGAACTGCTTATTGTCGCCGAAGTTCTGGAACGTCGGATCGTGTTTGAAGTCGGAAGCCCACAGGTCGACCGTCTTGCCGGAGGGAGAGATCTCGCCGTTGAGCACCTTGCCCACTCCGTTGAAACCGGTTTCGCCGGGCTGTCCGATAAACAAGATCGCCGAAACGTTCGGGTCCTCTTCGAGTTCCTTCACTTCGAGGATATTGCCGCTGTTGATGAGGACGATGACCTTGTCGAAGTTCTCGCCCATGTACTTGATGGTCGCTTTCTCGTTGTCGGTAAGTTGGAGATAGTGAGCATCCTCATCCGCATACATGTAACCTCCGGCGTCTATGGCCCCGCCGCCGTCTTTTGCAAAATAGGCGCCTGTCCCCATGCCGACGTCGGATGTTTCGCCGCCCGAACGGGTGATCGTGCAGATCGCCGCGTCGCCGTACATGTAGAAAGACCCCTCCGTGCCGGAAAGGATCTCGGGGGGCGCCTCGACGGTCATCTTCCCGGAGGTATGCACCATGGCGCGGTAGTCGGTGAGCGCCGCCTCGTAAATGGGACGGATCACCGGATTGAGCTTGAATCCTTCGTTTTCGAGTCCTTCGACCAAAGAAACGGGCTGGACATCCCCCGTCGCGCCGGCAGAACCGGTGCCGCCATACATCGGGTCGTAGGATTGTGTGCCGAACAAACTCACACGCGAACCGCGGCTGAGAGGAAGCGCATGATCCTTGTTCTTCAAAAGAACAACGCCCTCCGCTTCAAGCTCGGCATTCCATTCGCCGAGATACTCTTTCTGTTCTTCGTAAGAATTGAAGTCCGCAAACCAACCCCGCGAAGCATATTCCTCCTGTTCTTCCGTTGACGGATACGCAAACGCATGCGTCGGTGCGCCCGCACCCAAGATCAACGCCGTTACCATACTGATGGCAGCTAAGAATTTCCCCTTCATTTGTTCCCTCCTTATGAAGAATTTTAGATAGAACGGAAAGTTTCTATTGTGTTCTTTTTATCACATTCTGTACAAAATTTCCATAGGAGCGGCACGAGTTTGAAAAAAAGAGGCACAAACTTATCATTTGCTGCGATTTTTGCTTGTATCGGCCTCCTTTTTGGGGTAAAAAGATGCAGGCTTTCGCGCGGCTCCGCGAACACGGTCAAAAGATCTTTCCGCTCATGTTGAGCATCAAAGTAAGCGTGAACACCCCTCCTTTCGCCTCGATCCGGAAATTCCCTCCGTACTGCTCGCAAAGGTAGCGGATAGACTTCAACCCGAAGCCGTGGAGCGTGTTGTCGCGCTTATCCGTCTGCGGCAAGCCGTCGACAAAGACGAGCTTGTTTGCGTAATAGTTGGTTTCGCGGATCAGAAGAAAGCCGTTGAGCGTATGGACGTGCAGACTGATGACGCGTTTTTCCGTTTCCGTCTTCATCACCGCCTCGATGGCGTTGTCGATGATATTGCCGAAGAGCACATAGATGTCCTCGTCCGACATGAACTCGAGATCTTTCCCGTTCACCATGCAGCTGAGCTTGATGCCGTTTTTGTTGCAGAGAAGCCCCTTCTCGGTGAGGATGATATCGAGCGCTACATTCCCCGTCTTTGCTTCGGATTCATAGACGGAGATGTGCGCTTTCATGTCTTTGAGCAGCGGGGAAGAAACTGTTTCTCCGTTTTCGAGCAGAAAGATGAGGTGTTTCAGGTCGTGGCAGCGCACATTGATCGCCTCGACGTTCGCTTTGGAGGAGGCGTACTGCTCCTTTGCCTGCGAATAGAGCCGCTGGACCGCCTCGAGCGTGTTTCGCATTTCTCCTTCGAGCGCCACTGCGAATTGAAGATAGAGCGCCACGAAACAGCAGAGAATGTTGTAGACCCCGAGCGTCACGAGATAGACGAGCGGTGCATCGTTCATGTTGTAGACGATGATCGCGTTCAGCAGGATATCGATCATGAAGATGAAGATCGAGAAGAAAAAGACGAAAAGCTTTTTGAGCGTTACGCTCTCCCGGCTCCCCAACCGTTGCGCGAAGAGATAGAAACAGGCGGTGAAAGTCAGGGTGTAGACAAACACATAGATCGCAAACAGGAGCGGATTGGTGTACATCCCGACGAACTCCGAACCGTAAAACCCCATCGGAGCATCGTTTACGCCCAAAAGGTTGAGCGAAAGCATGTAGAACTCGTATGCGACATGTTGGGTCGTATATCCCGCGATACAGCAAAACACCGCCGTAAACCAGTTCACGCGGAAAACGAAACGGCATAAAAGGACCGTGACCGCAAAGATCGTGAGAAACATGAAGGAGCAGTAGAATGCGTTCTGCGAGAGGATCGGGAAGAGGAAGGAAAAGAGAAAGAGCACGGCGCATCCTCCCGCTGCCCGAAGCGGGAAATGATCTCTGCGGGGAAGGCGGAATACGTAGATCATCTCCGCCAACAAGAGTTCCAGCACGAATTGGAACGATTTATAGATCTCAAACTGCGTCATTAGATCCCTTCCGAAAGAAAACGGTTTAGCTCAACCATAAAGTCCTTCTTCCTCGGGTGCGAGATCACGATCTCCGCCCGGGCCTTTTTCCCGATCCCGGTGGAAACAGAGAGGATATATCCGTCTACCCCGAGGACATAGCGCATGCCGACCAGGCAATAGTTGTTGCATTTGGAAAATCCCGCCCCCTTCAGTTGTTCCTCTGCCTTTTTGAGTGTCCCGCGGACCTCGAAATCCCCTTCCGCCGTGTGGTAAACAAGTTTGTGTTTGATGACTTCCACATAGAAGATATCGGACGCTGAAATATTTTTCAGAGAATCGTTGAAGCGAAGCGCGATCTTGGGGTCCTCCGAAGCGTTGTTCCATCTTTTGAGAACGCGTTCGAACTTCATCGCAAAGTCGTAATAGGTGACCGGCTTGAGGATATAATCCGAGGCGTCCACCTCGTAGCCTTCCACCGCAAAGACGCTGAAATTCGTCACAAAAATGAGCGCCGCGTTCCGATCGGTCTTACGGATCTTGCGCGCCAGCTCGATCCCGTTCATATCAGGAAGTTCGATATCCAGAAAGATCACGTCGTAATTGGAATTGAACTTCGTGAGGAACAGGACGGGGCTATGGAACCACTCGAGCTGATAATTGACGCCCCACTCTTTCAAATAACGCCCGCAATGACTTTCGAGAATCTCCTTCGCCTCGGGATCATCCTCGACGATTGCGATATTTAACATGATCTCTCCTCCTGTAAAAAATTCACTTTTGTGGTAAATTTTTGTTTCAATCAAACATTTTTTGATGATAATATTCTTATTTGACCGCATTTTATCACACCCGACATGGTTTGTCAAATTTTTTTCCGCGCCAAATTTCCCCTGACGGGCGCGCGGCTCGCGCGGGCGTACCAAAATAGGCGAGGCAGTAAAAAACCCCCGAAAAAAATTTTTTTGCGCCGCCCGCCGCACAACCTCGGCCTTCCCCCCGCCCAAACCGCGGCGGGGCGGCAAGTATCACTTATTATGCGGAAAAAATGAATATTTCGGAGAAAATATCCGAAATTATTCTGTTTTTATTTATTTTATGCAGATTTTTTCTTGACAACGCGCGGCGGATCGTGATAAGATAGATCCATCATATTTTAGGAGAACCGATCATGAAAAAACTTTTGCAATGTCTGACGGTCTTGATGCTTGCCGTATTTGCGGCGGCCGCGGCGGCGTGCGTCCCGTATCCCCCGTACTATACGGTCGACCTTGCGTACAACGCCGAACAAGGCACCTTGACGCTGTCGCCCGCAGAGGAGGACGGCAAATACGCCGAGGGAACGGAATTGACCGTCACCGTTACGCCGAAAAGCGGCTATGAATTGGATCATTTTTCGGTGACGGGTATAACAAACGCGGCGCCGGACGCCGACGGGAAGTACACCTTTACGGTAACGGAGGACACGACCGTGACCGCCACGTTCCGCGAAGAAACTCCCCCTGTCACCTATACTTTGACCCTCTCTTACGACCATTCGCAGGGTTCGGTTTGGCTCTCTCCCCAATCCTCCGACAACAAATACGAAGAAGGTTCGGCGCTGACGGTGCAAGTCGTGCCCGAGGACGGATACGAAGTCGATACTTTTACGGTAAGCGGGCATGAGGACGCGGCGCTGGGCGCCGACGGGAAATATACCTTTACGGTATCTGCGGACACGGCCGTGACCGTCACGTTCCGTTTGGCAGGCCCGAACGCAAAAACGCTGAGTACGTTGCAAGGCTCGGTATTTTTCGACGGCAAGATGATCAACCACGATTACGCCTTTGAAGAGGAGATCGAAATGAATTATACGGTCTTGTTCGACGCCACCCAGAAGGCGATCTGGCAGACCGAAAAGTTCGCCGGTGGTGACTATTATTTCAACGCAGTTTATGTGGACAACGGGGGAAAGATCGCGCTCGTCACGCACGATGAAGAGGGTAAACTTTCCTTGCAGGATTCGGAGGACGACTTTGCCGCCTACTTTAATCCCTTTGCCCTGCTGACCCCCGACGATTTCACGTTGGCGGAAAAGAACGTTTGGGAACTTGCTCCCGAAAAGGCAGGTGCGGCGGCCGCGGCGATCACGGGATATGTGCAAGACATCGCCTCGTTCCGCCTCTTCCTCGAAGACGGCGTCTTTGTGAAGTTGCAGATCACGACGGAGCGCGTGACGAACCTCGAAAATTACATTGACTCCGAGTACGAATACACATACGAGATCAAGGACCCCGGCACGGCGGCAGTTCCGCAGGAATGGCTTACAGACTACACGATGACCCCGCAGCATGAGACCTTGAAACAGGCGCTCACCGCGGCGGCAAGTGCGGAGAGCTACACGGTCACCCAAAAGCGTTCCGAAGAGGGTGAGGACGATGTGAACGGCAAGATCTATGTAACAAAAGACGCGATCTACGAGGACACCGAGGGTTGGGAGAACGGTTACACCGTGTTCGACGGTACGGTATATGCCTTTGAATACGACCCGTCTACGCAAACCACGACATTCGGGGAAGCGTACTCCGGCATCACCATCGACGATCGGAAAGCGCTGTTCCTCTTCGATCCGCTCCCCTACTCGCTGGTAGGATATGACGGCAACGAACAGTACTCCGTCCGCATCCCCGATCTCTTTATCATGGAGGACTACGGTGAACTCGCGGGCGCGATCGCCCAGCTGTTTGCGATCGGCACGGATCAGATCGAATACTATGTCTATGCCCTTGATTGCACCATCACCTTAAAAGACGGCGTGCTGTATCAGGTGCATTTTACCTACGATTACGGTTATATGGGCTACATCAGAGAAGATGTGACGCTCACGTTCTCCGATTTCGGCAGCACCGTGCTTCCGATCGAGATCAACGGCGAACCCGAGCCTGAACCCGAGCCGTCCACCGATATCCCCTCTCAGTTTGTCGGGAACTTCAAGGGGTTGCCCGCGGGAAGCTATTTTACGGACGGTACCAACTACGAGATCGAGATCACCGCGGACGCTATCACCGTAAAGATCGGAGAGAATAGCTACACGGCGGAGATCGTGGCTTATGACGACTACGAGGGCTTTACTCTCACGGTAAACGGAACGACTTATTATCTGTCGGCTATGGGCAGTGATGATACGGTAGACCAGATCACGTTCATATCCGAAGACTATTCCGTGATGATCAAGCTCGAACGCGTCGGCGGCGAAACTCCCGGTCCCCAACCGTCCAGCAAAATTCCCTCTCAGTTTGTCGGAACGTTTCAGGGGTCAGCCTCGGGCGGCACAGCCTATGAGATCGAGATCACCGCGGACACTATCACCGTAAAGATCGGGGCAAACAGCTACACGGCGGAGATCGAAGATTATGACGAATATGAGGGCTTTACCCTCACAGTAAACGGAAAGACCTACTATTTGTCATCGATGACCTATGACGGGAAAGCGGATGAACTCATGTTCATGTCCGACGACGATTCCGTCATGATCAAGCTCGAACGCGTCGGCGGCGAAACCCCCGGTCCCCAACCGTCCGCCAAAATTCCCTCCCAATTTGTCGGAACGTTTCAGGGAACTTCGGACGGCACGGCCTACGAGATCGTGATCACTGCGGATTCTATCACCGTCAAGATCGGGGCAAACAGCTACACGGCGGAGATCGAAGATTATGACGAATATGAAGGCTTTACCCTCACGGTAAACGGGGCGACTTATTATTTGATGGCTTATGGCTATGAGGAAACGATAAATCGGGTCGTGTTTATGTCTGAGGACTATACCCTAAACGTTACGCTCAATAGAGAAAGCTCTGCTCTATCGGAGTCATAAGAAGAACAGGCGGGCGGACTTCCCCAACGGGAAGCCCGCCCTTTTTCATGTCCGGACGTCCGTCCGAAAACTCGCCGAAAAGCAGGGCGGTCGCACGCGGCGGCCGCCCTTTACGAGAGGAGGAAGGATCAGAATACGATTTGAATGGGGGTGCAGAAGGGACTGTCCTGTATCCCCGCAGCCGCGCCTGTGGCGTTGACGCGCAGACGGGCGACCACGGTGATCGTCTTGCCCGAAAGCCCGCTGTGCCCGAGGGTGGAGAAAAGGTTTGCAATGTCGGCGATCTTCGCCCACGCGTTGCCGTAGCCCGCCGTATTGCTCAAGAGCCAGCCGTGTTTTTGGTTCTGCGCCGTCCCCGCCGTTGCAAGAACGGTCGCCGTAATGTCCTCTACGCCCGCCGCGATATACTCTTGGTCCGTCTTCATCTCGTCGGAGAGTTCCTTCTCCTCAAGAGAACTGCCGCGGAAGGTGCGGACATAGGCGTTTGCCTTGTGGGGATACGATCCGACCTGTTCCGTTTCTTTGACGATACGGATCCATTCGAGGAGCGCGTCCTCTTTCACCTCGTTCCCGAGGTAAAAACAGACATCGACCGCCCCGACGTATTGGTAGTTCAGGGACTTACCGTAGGCGCACGGGTCGGCGTTGGTGCGCATCAGGTGCAGGTTGGTGTTCGATTCCGTTCCCAAAAGGTTGGCGGGAGAGAGCATCTGCCTCGTCTTGGGGTCCCCCGTGGTCTTGGCGGCCGTTTCTCCCTTCGTTTCCGCCGCGGCGCGGATGAGATAACCGAGATCTCCATCCGTGGCGTCCGCCTTCACGCGGATAGCGATCCCGTAACGGAATTCCACCGTATCGGATTCGTTGTAATAGACGGGGAAGAAGGCTTGCAGCTCCTCGTCGGAGGGGACCTGCGCCGCCTCGTCGTACACCATGTCCTTGCAGACCTCGCCCGCCGCCGTTTCCGCGCTGCCGTACAGCGTAAAGACATACTCGAAATTCTCTTTCATGTAGGTCTTGACGGCTTCTGCGTCGACATTGTCGCTATGGCTCTCGTCCACGACGACGCCGTTCACTTTGTGCTCGGGCTTGTGCGCGGCGACCGTGTAAAGCGCCTGCAAATAGTTCTTGAGGGCGCCGTCACCCTGCAATTTCCCCGCTTCATCCACGGAGAGCATCGCAAAGCCGCTTTCGACTTCCGTGCCATCCTTATAGTAGGCGGAGCCGGAGAACATATCCGTCTTTTGCGCCTCGAAGCGCGCGTCGATCCGCGTATAGGTCACGTTCGCATTGACAACGAGGGGGTATTCCCGCTGCTTTCCGTCCAGCGCCTCATAGAGCGAAGCGGCGGCCTGTAACTTTTCGTAGATCTCCTTGGTGTTGGGGACTTCATCGGTGGGAAGGGCGCTCACGGCGTCGACGAACGCGCCCACCGCGGCGATCTCTGCCTGCTTTTGGGCGAGCGTGGCCTTGGCGGCGTCCACCTCTTCCGTCCCTTGGGTGTAGCCGAAATGCTCCTCGAGAGAGTGCCAGAGGGAAGCCGCTGCCGCCTCTTTCTCGCGCAGCGCCGCAAGAGATGTTTCGTTGGTAAAATCAATGGCGTTGACGCTCTCGATAAAGGACTTCTCCTCCTTCAGGGCGGGAAGCAGTTCCTGCGCGCGGTCGAAGAGCGCCTTGGCGGTGCTCACGCCGCCGCGGTCGGCCTGCGGGATCTTTTCGTAGTGCTCGCCCGCCGAAAGGAGCTTCTGCTCCAATTCATCCGCCAGGGAGGGAAGCGTTAGCATGGCCTCGACGCCGTTCATATCCGATTCGAATTCGGTCGAGTACCGTATGCCGTAATATTCTCCCGTCAGGCGTTGCCACGTTTCCATCACCTGCGCCGTGACCGGGTCCTCCGTCAGACGGGCCGCCTTTGCCGCCAGATAGGACGCTTCCGCTTGGTCGAAAACGCCGTTGACTTCTTCCTCATAGAAGGGGCGCTCCGTCCCGAAAACGGAATCGTACTTTTCCTCGGCGGCGGCAACGTCCGCTTCGAAGCGCCCGATCTTGGCAAGAAGTTCCTCCCGCTTGACGTTATGCGCTTTGAGCAGCTTGCGCGCTTCGGAAACTTCGGAGAGGGAGTAGAGGTCGTCCTGCGGCGCGGAGAGCGCGGAATAGAGCTGTCCCGCCGCATCGAGCTTCGCCGCCCATTCCGAATAGGAGATCTCGCTTCCGTCATACTCTTCCACCGCGTTCACGGCGTCGACATAGCCGCCGATCAGCGCCGTCTTGGCGTCATAGACCGCCTGCGCGCCGTCGATGAGCGCCTTTGCCGCCCGCACGTCTGCGTCCGAGGCATGCCCGCCGCTCAGCGAGATCAATTTGTCGTAGGCGGCTTTTGCCTCCCCGATCTTGCGGGCATAAACGGTGTATTGCCCGTATTCCCCGATCTCCCCCGCTCTGTACACAACGGCGAGGATGGCGTTGCAGACGGCGGCGTAACCGTCGAGCGTCTGCTTGCCTTCGCGCACCGTCCGCTGCTGTTCCTCCGTCAAACCGAAGTAAAGGTCGTAAGCGTCGTTGATCGGGTCGGCGCTGTCCTTGCCGATGGGTAGCCCGATCTCTTCCACCGCCTGCGTGAATTGCTGCACGGCGGTTTCCGTTTCGTTCCCGCGGCAGCCCGCGAGCACCGTAAAACAGAGCGCGGCGGCGGACAGAAGCGCTAATACACGTTTCATCATTTTATCCTCCTTGTCCTATCGAAGTTCACAGACCGAACTGGTCCAAGTTATCGTTCCGCGGCTCCCACCGCAGCGTTGCCTGCGTGGTGATCTGGATGCAGTCCACCATCGGCGCGGTCGCCCTCGTCGTTCCCCCCATGGAGATGTGGTTGCTCGAGATGAGCCGAACGACATTCTTGCCTTCCTTCAAGCGCAGGTTCTTGCCGATCTCGTACTGTTCGAAGGGATAGACCTCCCCCGCACTGGCGGGAATATCGTAGAATGTGATCGGCTTATAGGAGAGCGCCTCTCCGTTGAGTTCGACGGTATACAGATCCGGGGAGAGGGTCAAGGTTCCGTCCGTTGCGTTTTCGGACCCCTCCGTGGACAGGCTAACGGTGAGCTTTGCGTCGTCGACCTCCCTGTCGGAGGTGATCTCGAACGTGAGCGCCGTGTCCTCCACATACAAGTAGGTCACATAGTAGCCGCTGATCGTTTTCCAATCCTTGTCGTCGTCCTCCCAGTCCTTGACGATCATACCGACGCCGCTCTCTCCGCCCGACCAGCCCTCGCCCTCGACGTCATCGAGATCGGTGAGCGCCGCGGCAAAGGTATATGTGTTCGTCCCCGCGGGCAGTTCTTCCTCGCCGCACGCCGTCAGACCGACGGCGGCTCCAAGGGAAAAGATCAACCCCATTGCCAAAATTCCGCTCCGTTTCATAATTTTTTTCATCATACTTCCTCCTTATTTATTTTCTTTTTTCTTTCGGAAGAGCAGGACGGCGCCCGTTGCGAGCAAGGCGACACCCAACACGCCTGCGCCGATCCCGACTGCCCACAGCGCGCCCGCGTTCCCGCCGTCTTGGGGCGCTTCCGTCCCCTCTCTTTCGGCGGGCGTCCACTTGGCGTAGAGGGTCATATCCGACGTGATCGGAGCCGTGCCGTCAAACGCCGTCTTGCAATAGGCGTCGCGGTACCAGCCGCCGAATACGAATCCCTCCCGCACGGGCGTGAAGATCTGCTCGCCCGGCGATCCATTCTCCGCCACGCCGATCTCCATCACGCGGAATACGCCCTCGTAATTCATATCGAACGTGACCGTGTAAACGGGCACGGGGGTCCACTTTGCGTAGAACGTGACGTCGCGGTCCATCACGATCTTTTCAGGCTCCGCGGGCGTATCGCACTCCGCGTCGAGGTACCATCCGCCGAAAACATATCCCTCCCGCATGGGTTCGTAGGGAGGCACTACCGCCGAGGCGCCCTTCTTGACGAGGATCCCGCCCGCGTTGGGCGCGCCCTCGTAGTTGAGATCGAAATTCATCTGGTATTGGTCAGCGTCTGCAAGATAGGCATGCAGCTCGGTATATCCCGTCACGGGCTGTGAAAAATCGAATTTCTCCGTGTATTCGCTGTCCGCATACCACCCCGCGAACCGCTTTCCCTCGGGCACGGCGGGGGGAGCGGGTTCCTCGATCACGCTGCCCTTGACGACGTTATATCCGAAGTCCTCCGTGACGCCGTCGTGATATTTGACGGAAACGTAAGCCCCGACGAGATCGCTCTCCGGTACCGACTGCATCGCGTTGGAATTTGCCGCCACATAGAGCGCGTTCATCGCGGTCGTGCGCACCCAATACCATTGCGTGGGGCTGTCCATCGTGCAGGCGCCGCATTTGACGGTCGCCGTAAAGTAGATGTTCTGGTTGTCCGTCGCTTCGTTGCCCTTCTCGCGGTTGGTGCACTTCCAATCGCTCACTTCGAGCGACTCCGGCACCAGCAAGCGGTTGGAATTGGCGTCATAGTATCCGTCGAGGATACGGCCGTCGAACCACGGCTCCTCTCCCCTCCTCTGGTTGGAGAGATTGCCGAGGAAGGTGGAACCGCTGCGGATGAGCTGGTCGGCGTTGGTCACCTGCGTCCTGCCGCTCGCCACGGGCGCGCCGTCGACGAGATCGGTCACCGCAACGCCCTCATAGCCCCACTCGCCGCGCGGCACAGCCTGGTTGAGCTGGAAATTGTTTTGCGTGGCGTACAGCCCGAGGCGACCGTGGGAATTCATCATGCCGTTCAGGTTTCCGTACTCCACCGCATACTCGAACTGCCTGAGATAGACCTCCCTGAGCGCCTGCTCGTTGCACCAGACGCTGATCCCGCCGTTGTCCTTTCTGCCGGAATCCTGATCGTTGACGACGTAATGCTTGGCATAGACGTGCATTCCCATATCGGTCGCGCCCTTGATGACGGCGCCCGCGATAAGCCCGCCCTGCACGCCGTCCTGGGAATAGTACTCGAAATTCCTGCCTCCGAAGGGGCTGCGGTGGGTGTTCAAGCCGGGGCCGTACCAGCCGTTGACGCTGGAACCGTCCGTCTGCATGAGCATGCCCTCCATGGCGACCTGCTGTCCCTGCTCGTAGCAGAGTTCGGTGTTGTAGGTGCACGCGATGGTCGTTTCGTTGCACCAGAAGGTGCCCGCTTGTCCGCCGTTATTTTTGTTGCGCAGCTGCGCGGGGCCGTCCGCGTCGAACGCTTCGGGCTTGCCGACCGCGGGGATCGCAGGCGTGCAGAAGAACCCTTGGGTAAGCAAATTGGTCATCTCCGACCAGGTGAGCTGGTTCATGAATTGCACCCAAAGCGGATCGTCCATCGGGACCCCTGTCATATCCGACAGTTGGATGGCACACTTGCGGTTGGGGTCGGAGCCCATCGGCGCCTGTTTCCACCCGTTCTCGGCGGAGGGCTGCCCGTAACCGGGGATATCCTCTTCCGTCTTATACCAAGGGTCGGTCGGCTCGTCCTTGCACGCGCCGTAATAGACCTGGTCGAACAGCACCTTGACCGCCGCGTCCGAATAGGTAAGCTCCTCCTCCGTGGGAGAGGCGGGCAGCTTCCAGTCGCTCCTGCTGATATATTTTGCGTCGTCGCGGGTGATATACGTCTTTTCGCCCATCAGGTCGATGTTCTTCCCCACGCGGGCGGTATTGAACTCATCCTCCTGCGAGAAGAGCGCCTGCGCGGTCTTTTCGCCGAAGCCCTTGTTGTAATTGAGCGGGTCCTCGATGCCGTCATGGTCGTAACGGATCCCGCCTTCGCCCACCGTAAATTCTATCCTGCAATCCTCCGCCTTGTCGGTGTGGGAATCCTGCCGCAATAAGACGGAATAGCTCCCCTCCTCAAGCTCATATCCGCAGAACCCGTTGCCGTTGATGTCGTTCCAGTCGAAGGAAGCGAGGTCCGAGATGTCGAAGGAAAGCTCCACCGTCTGCTCTTCTCCGGGGGAGAGCAGCTTGGTCTTTGCAAAGGCGATCAGGGAAACGTCCGCCTTTTCGATGGGCGCGGTCTCCGCGTCGTAAGGCGCGCGCACATAGGCCTCCACGACGTCCTTCCCCGCCGTCCGCCCCGTGTTCTTGACGGTGACGGGCACGGTGACGCGGTCCCCCGCATGCTCTGCGGTGATCTCGCCCGAAAAAGAGGGTTCTTGCAGGGTCCAGGTAAAGGATGTGTAGCTCAGACCGTAGCCGAAGGGGAAGATGACGCCGTTCTTGCGGTTGTAGTAGGCGTCCTCCGCCTGTGCGGCGGAACCGCTGCGGTTTTCCTCATCCGTATTGAAATATCCGTCTATCGTAGCGGCGGTCTCATACCACTTATAGCCCACATAGATGCCCTCCTCGTAGTCGAGGGAGCGCACGCTTGCGGGCAGTTCGCCGCCGTCGGGTGCGGTCCCGCGGTTGACCGTCGTCCCACCCGAATGGGTATTCGTGAGAACGTTGTACCACGTCGGGTCCTCGGTAAAATCCACAGGCCAGACGTCCACCGTCCGTCCCGAAGGGTCGACTTCGCCCGTCAAGATCTTGGGGACCGCCTTCATGCCCGTCGAACCGCCCATGCCCGTATACAGAATGGCGTCCACTTCGGGATCGTCGACATAATCGGCGACCTCCACCACGTTTCCGACGTTGAGTAGGACCGCGACCTTTTTGAACACGCCCGCCTGCGCCTGCTCGGTGACATGCCTGAGCAGGGCGAGTTCGTTCTCGGTCGGCTCCAATTCGTGGCGGCCGTTTCCGAGGTCGGGAGAAAAGTCGCTTCCCTCATGCCCCGTTCTCGAGAAGATGATGAGCGCGAGATCGCCGTACCCCACATAAGAGGAAACGATGTCTTGCGTATACAGCGAGGCGGCAAGCTCTTCTTCGCCGTTTGCGGCGTAGAGCTGTTTGAGCTTCGGATTGAGCGTGAAGCCGCTATTTTCCAAGCTCTCTATCAAGGTGACAGGCTCAAACACCGAGCCTGAGCCAGAGCCTGTGCCGCCCTTGATCTCGCAGTCGCTGTGGCTGCCGAAGAGCGAGATCTTTCTCTCCTCGCGCGAAAGCGGCAGAGCGGGGCGCTCCCCCGTCTGCTCGTTTTTGAGCAGGATCATCCCCTCTTCGGCGATCTTTTCGTTCAGAGCGTTGCCCGCGCGTTTGGCGTCCTGCAACCTCCCGTAACGGGCGGCGTATTCGGCGTCCTGCGAGGGCAGATACTGCTTGGCCTGCGCCCCGACCGTGACGCCCGAGAGCACGCTCAGCCCGAACAGAGCGGCAAGCGCGACCGCCGCGATCCCAAACCTTTTGCTTGACTTTATCATACATACCTCCTTAATCCGATTTCTCCGCGTCCTCCGACGCTTTTTCTTCTTTCTTCTTGGCCGCGCGAAGCTCGAACGCGCCCCACACCGCCAAGGCGACCGCCGCCACGCAATCCACCGCGATCAGGATGATCTGCCACAGCGGCAGCAACGTCGTAAAAACCGTATGCTCGTCCACGCCGTTCATGGCGTTGGAATTGACGACGGTATAGAGGATATTGTGGGCCGCCCTGCGCAGCACCGCCACGTCGGACGCGCTCGCGGGGTCGGCGTTCATCCACGGGCGGGTCGTCGTCAGATTGAGATCGCCCCCCGCGTAGATCATCTGCTTGGGATTCATATAGAGGGACACGTTGAAGTCGCTGATCACCGTGCCGCAAAAGCCCCATTCTTCCCGCAGGATCTGGGTCAAAAGCCTGTGATCCCCTCCCGTCCAGCGCGTACCGATGCGGTTGAAGGAGGTCATGATCCCCTTCGGCGCAGCCGTCTTGACGGCGATCTCGAACGGGCGGAGATATAGCTCGCGGATCGCCTGTTCCGTCGCCCAGGTGCATACCCCGTTGTCGTCCCTGTGCGTTTCCTGTTCGTTGAGGGCAAAATGCTTCATATAGGTGATCACGCCCTTGCTCTGCGCCCCGCGGATCTGCGCGGCGGCGAGCATGCCCGTAAGATAGGGGTCCTCCGAAAAATATTCGAAATTCCGCCCGCCGAAGGGACTGCGGTGCAGATTCATCCCGGGCGCGTACCAACCGCTGTATGGCACATAGGGGTCGACGTCCTCTTTGCCGAAGATCCCCTCTTCCCCAACGCTCTCTCCGAACCGTTGCAGTAGCTCCGTGTTCCAGGTAGAACCCATGACGTATTCGCTGGCGTACGATACGGTCCCGTAGATGTTGTATCCGCTGACGAAATTGACGAACCCGACCGGTCCGTCGGAAGAGATCGTTTCGGGCAGGCCGATCTCGGGAATGCCCTTGGTCTTGAACGCGCCTTCGTTGAACAGGTCGCGCATCTCACGGAAAGAGAGGCTGTCGAGGATCTCGTCCCAGCCCTCGTCGTCGTAGGGAAGCCCCCGCATCTCGATGAGTTTCTTGGAAGAATGCACGTCGGTGCGGTATTCCTCCCATTCGGTCTGCGGCGCGTTGTGTTCGAGCGATTTTAGCTCTTCGAGCGAGATGCCCGACACCGTCAGTTCCCGCCCCTGCGAGAGGGTCGGCCATGTATTTCCCCAATCCGTCCGCGAAAGCAAGGTGTCAAGTTCCCGCTTGGCGTCCTGGAAACGGTTTTCGATCTTCGTGCCCGTGACGGGGTCCTCCCCGTACGTTACGGTGTGTGGCAGGGAGAACCAAAGGGGGGATGTTCCCTCTTTTGCGCGATGGGCGTCCGTTTTCAGGCGGAGCGCATAGTCGCCCTTCTCCAGCGTATATCCTACCATTCCGTCCCCGTCCGCGTCCGCTTCGTCGTAGGAGGCAAGATAGTAGGGAGAAAAGCGGAGGGTCACCACCGCGGAATTTGGCTTGCCGCTCCCCGCCGCCTCGCTCCCGTCCGCGGCGTTTTCGGCCGAGGGATAGAGTTCGGGCGTCTTGGCGAACGCGCAGAGCACGGTGGCGGACTTTTCGAGCCGTCCCTGCGGCAGATCGCAATAGAGTTCCACGACGTCCTTCCCCTTGCGCGTCCCCGTATTGGTCACCCGCACTTCGACCTCGATCTCGCCCTGCTTGTTCTGCTCCGTTAAGCTGCGGGAAACAAACTCATCGGCGTTGAGGATCTCCCACGAGAACTGCGTATAGGAAAGCCCGAACCCGAAAGGATAGACGACGTTTTCGCGGTACCATTCCTCGTCCTGCGCGCCCCGCGTTTCATAATAACGGTAACCGACGTAGATGTTTTCTTCGTAGTCGACGTAATAATATTTGAGGTCCTTCCGCGCGCCGTTTTCTACCGTATAGTAGGTTGCGCCGTTTTCTTGCAGGTTATTGCCGAAATTGTTCCATGTCGGGTCTGCGGTAAAATCCGCCGCCCAAGTGTCCACGGTCTTGCCCGAAAAGGTGCGGCTGCCGTTCAAAAGCCGCCCGATCGCCGCGGCGCCCGAATAACCGGGGCCTCCGATGCAGACGCACGCGTCGATTTCGGGATCGCGCTCAAGCTCCCCCATCTCGAAGGAGGTGCTGCAATTGACGAGCACGATGACCTTGGAAAATCCGCTCTTGACTTCCCGCAGCAGCGCCTTTTCGTTCTCGTCGAGTTCCAGATAGTGTCCCTTGGAAGAGGGCATGGTGCGGGGCAGATCGAACCCCTCGCCGCCGATGCGGGAAAAGACGACGATCGCCGCATCGCGGTATGACGCATAGCTCCCTTTGACCTCGGCAGAATAGCTTGAAAGCGGCGTTTCCCCCGTGGCAAGGCGCACGTTCCCGTCGTTTTCGATCTTGGGATTGGGCGTTCTGCCCTCCCCCGAGCGCGCGTTGTCGAGATAGAACTGCTCGAGGACGGGATTGACCTCAAAGCCCGCGTCCCGCAGGCTACTGTACAGGGTGACGGCGCCGTCGTAATTGCCGCCGCCCGAGCCGGTGCCGCCATAGACGAGGGAAACCGAATTCTTCCCGAATACGCTGATCTTCGCGCCCGCGCCGAGCGGAAGCGCGCCGTTTTCGTTTTTCAGGAGGACAAACCCCTCTTCGCAGATCTCCTCGTTGAGCGCATTGCCGCGGCGGTAGGCGTCCTCCTTGCTCTCGGCTTCGGCGGAGAAATACTTCTCCTCTCCCCGCCCGAAGGAATATTTTCCCCCGATCGCCATGCAGATGGTTTCGTAATAGACGCTCGAGGAAAGCGCCGTTACCACGACGAGCAGAACGGTCAGTACGATCGAAACGATCGCCCAGATCCGCGTGCGTACATTCCCGAAAATGAATTTGATCGGTTTCACAGCCGTAACCTCCGATTTTTACAAAAACAGAACGATTTTTTCACTGTAAGGTTATTATGGATCCCTTGCAAAGTAAATATGTCCCAACAAAAACTGTCTGTTTCGGTTCATAAATTGCAAAAAAACGAAGCCCGCTTTCCGACCGGAAAACGGGCTTCGCATGATTTTTTCATACCTGCGCGATAAAACGGGTGACCGCCGTCACGAAATCTCGCTTCTTCGGGCGGCTGATGGGAAGGCGTTCGCCCGCGACCTGCACCTCGTCCTTTTCGAGCGTCTGGACATAATTGAGATTGACGAGATAACTGCTGTGGCACTGTGCAAAGCCATGGGCAGGCAGGGTCTGTTTGGCGGAGATCAGAGAGCCGTGCACCATCATCTCCCCGTCGGTGAGGCGGTAGCGCAGATTGTGCCCGACGACCTCGACGTAGACGATCTCCCGCACCTCGACCCGCCGCGTCTTTCCGTTGAAGGTGAGAAGCACGGAAGGTTCCCCGTCCTTGAAGGAATATTTGAGGAATTTTTTCATGCGGACCGAAAAATCGGCGTAATTGACCGACTTGACGATGTAATCGAACGCCTGCACTTCATAGCCGCGGATCGCATATTTGAGCAGATTCGTCATGAAGATGATCCCGACCCTGCGGTCGGTCTCGCGGACGCGGCGCGCCGCCTCCATGCCGTCGATGTTCGGCAGCTGGATGTCCATAAAGATCAGGTCGTACACGGGGCGGTATGCCTCCAAAAAACCCAGACCGTCCGAAAAGCGGTCGATCCTGCATTCCAGCCCGTTTTCCTTACAAAACCGTCCGATGTAGCGCTCCAGACGGCCGTAGTCCTCGCTGTCGTCCTCTACGATACAAACATTCAACATGTTACTTTCTCCTCTGCGGGGAGGGCGGCAACCTGCTCCGCCTCCTGCGCGCCCGACGGAACGGGGATCATGATATCGAGGGAGAAGATCCCCTCGCTCAGATCGGCGCACAGCCATCCGCCATATTTTTCCACCGAGATCTGCATGCTGCGCATGCCGTAGCCGTGATAGTTTTTGTCCCTGCGGCTGACGGGCAGCCCGTTCACGAACTCGATCTTTTCCTCCTCCGCGACGTAGTTCTCGATGTGGACGGAGATCATTTTTTCGATACGTTTGACATTGATGCGGATGATGCGGCGGTCGGGATCGCCGATCTTCAGAACGGCGTCGATCGCATTGTGGATCCCGTTCTGGAAGAGGGAATACAGGTCGGTCTGGCCGATAAAGGAGAGCTGCGCGCCGTCGATGTTGCAGAGCAGTTTGATGCCGCGGTTGTTGCAGTAGATGCTCTCCTCCGAAATGATGACGTCGAGTACCTTGTTCCCTGTCTGGAGCACGCCGTCATAGATGTCGATCGCCTGCTCGATCTCCTCCAATTCCCCCTCGTCCACGAATTCCCTGCCGCGCACGCTCCGCAGGCGGTGGCGCAGGTCGTGACACTTCCTGTTGATGAAGTCCACGTTTTCCTTGCTCAGTTCGTAGATCTGCTCGTTCTTGTGCCAGAGATTTTCCACGATCTCCAGCTCCGAGGCAAGCTCCTCCTGCCCGACGACCGAGATCAGCATGATAAGCGCCAGAATACAGCCGAATACATTGTAAAAGACGATGATGAAGTGCACCACGCTGGGCGTATCCACGGGAAGATCGTACACCACAAAGGCGTTGAGCACCACGTTGACAAAGACGATCGCGATCGCAAACAGCATCACCTTGTAATTTTTCAGGACAAATTCCCCGCTGTTGCGGCGGTACGCGCGGTACGCCAGGAGCGCCCAACAGCTCAAATAGACGATGACGTGCGGCACGATAAAGACGAGGACCTGCAAGCCGCCGCCCGAATCCCCCATCACCCCGCCGTAGATGTTGTTCGTCGCGTCGATGCCGAACGGTATGCAGAGCAGGCTGTACAGCTGGAAGGAGATATGCTGTTGGTTGTAGGAGAAAAATCCGCAATAGATGATGCTCCCCCACGGCTCGCGGAAACAGAACTTCAACGCGCACAGCGTGGCGCCGAAGATCATCATAAAGAGCAGGGAAGCGTAAATCGCATTGTAAAAAGGGATCGGCAAGGCGAACGTAAACGCGAAAAGCGCAGCCGCGGCGCCCGCGGCGCGCAGCCAAAATTTGCTTTTCCGCTTCATTCTGTAAATGATCAACGCCTCTGCCGTGACGATCTCCGCCAAAAAGACGAATTTGAACCAAAACAGCGGCGAGGAAAAGTTGAACACTGCCCTCTCACCTTCCCGATGTTGCAAAATAATTTATATCTTGAGCATATCATAACTCTTCCGCGAAGTCAATCCCATTTCGGAAAAGAGCAAACTTTTCATTTTTTGATAAATTTTGTCATTTTTATCCCAAAAGGGGAAGCAAAGCGGCGGGTGCGAAGGATCTTATATGAAAAAAGCCGCCGTAAAACAGGCGGCAGATAAAGCGTTCCCTGCGGGGATCAGATAGGAGAGCCGACGGCGACGGCGACGCAGGAGAGATCGCCGCAGAGGTCGGCATACTCGCCCGCGGAGAGGAACACGGTGTCCCCTTTCCCGACGGCAAGCCCGCCGATCTGTCCGCTGCCGCGGATGACGGTCGCCGAGGCAAAGCTGTTTGCGGCGCCGAGCCGCGCCCCGCCGCCGCAAGTTACCGCGGTGAAGTAGGGACATTCGCCGAGAAGGTCCCCGCCGCGGCGGTTGCAGGGCTGCATGCCCTTCCAATTGATGACCCGTATCGCCTTTTCCGTATGAAGCTCGCGCAAATTGCCTGCGGCGTCCCTGCGGCCGTAGTCGTACACGCGGTAGGTGAGAGAGCTGTTTTGCTGGACCTCGAACAGCGTGACGCCCGCGCCGATGGCGTGGAGCGTGCCCGGGGGAATAAAGAAGGTGTCCCCCGCCCGCACGGGCACGCGGTTCAACAGTTCGCACACCCGCTCCTCTGCGAGCGCTTCTCCGAATTGCGCGGGAGAGGTATCCCGCCGCAGTCCGAGATAGAGAAAGGCGCCCTCCTCCGCCTCGAGAATGTGCCATAGTTCGGTCTTGCCGTACTGCCCCTCGTGCGCGAGGGCGTATTCGTCCGAGGGATGGACCTGCACCGAAAGCGGCTGTGCCGCGTCAATGAGCTTGGTGAGGACGGGAAAGAAGGGAAAGCCGCTGCAATTTTCCCCCCAGAGGGAGCGCGGCACAACGTCGCGGAGAAGCGCGCCGTCCCACTGCCCCCCGCGGACGCGCGAAAGGCCCTCCGCATGGAAGGATAGCTCCCACGCCTCGGAGAGCGTTTCCCCGCCGCCCCTCTTGTTCCAGCGGGAGATGAGTTTTGTGCCGCCCCAAAGATAACTTTTGAGGGCAGGCTCGAGTTTTACCAGCATTTATCTGCCTCTTCCGTGCGCCCGCGTGCGACGCGCGCGTGTACGGATATTTTATCATGAAAGGGCGCGCCTGTCAAGTTTTCCGCCGCAAAAACGGGCGGGACGGCAGGCAAAGAGGGCTTTGGCAAAGAAAAAAGCGGCTCCCCCGCAAGAGAGCCGCCCTTTTTTGTTGTTCTCCGTCAATCCTGCTTGGTAAACAGGAAGCCGCTGACGGTCACGTTGGCGTCGTGATCGTTCTCGTCCCCGCCCATGGAATCCACAAAGACGAGGATGTTCCTGACCGCGCCCTGCTCCTTGGTTTCGTCGTAAGTGATGACAAGCGTCACCTCTTCGCCCGCGGCGAGCGTCACCTTTGTGCCGCCCCATTGCAGGTCGGTATACAGCTCCGTGCCGCCCGTGCAGGTCGCCGATCGGTTGGTGCAGTCTGTATTGCTGCCCTCTCCCGTGGGAACGGAAGTCGTGCCCTGTACGTCCACGCGCACGGTGACGGCGGTATCCTTGTTGTTCTTGATCGTGATCGTGAAGGTGTTCTTGCCTGCCGCAAGCGCCGCACAATCTGCCGTGACGGGTTTATAGGTATTGCCCTTGCCCGCATAGGCAAGCGTCCACGACTTGTTGTCCGCGCCCGCCGTCATGGTGTAGCCCGCGTTCTCCTCCACGTTGAAGGTGAGCGCCACAGGCTCTCCCTCGGGAACAACGGGATCGGGCGTTTCGCCGCCCTGCGTCCCCGTAACGCCGAATTTGAGTTCGGAAACGTGAAGGTTGCCCGCATGCGTTGCCGTATCGTCCCACTTCGAGGTGTCGGGCATGAGCTGGATCCTGTCGACAACGCCCTCAAACTTGATCACGCATTCCACTTCCGCCCCCACGGGGATCGTGAAGTAAGAACCGCCGTTTACGAGATTGGTATCCACGGCCGTGCCGTCCATTGTTGCGGAAACGTTGACATCCGAGTTCTTCGTGTAGCCGCTCGCCGCATTCTCCGCGTCCTTTTCGTTGTTGACAAGGCTGATACGCAGATATACCTCCGCCTCGCCATTGTTTTTGATCTTGAAGTGGGCAAGATCGGCATCTGCCGCTGCGGCGGGAGCAGGCATCTCGATGTTCGTATAGGAAGCACCCTTCGCCGCTGTGTAAGTGACATCTGCGGACAATTTGTCTTCGGAGAGGACAACAGTGAAAGGATCGCTGTCCGCAAAGCCGAGTTCGAGCGCCTCGGTCTTGCTCCAGTCAAGCTCTCCCCCTTCGGAAGGCGTGGGAGGCGTATCGGGCTTGTCGGGATAGGGATCGCCCATGGGCGGGTTTACCTTTGCCGCGGAGGTCTTGACCCACGCGTAGTCGGCGGTCTTGCCGTCGGGGCCTGCGAATTTGCCCATCCAGCCCTCGGCGTCCTCCGTGCCGCACCAATAGTTCATGAGCATCCTGCCCGCCGTCTTGGGGAAATCCTCCCCCGTCTTTTTGTCGACGCGGTAAACGGGCTTGCCGTCCACGAACCATGTGATGTAGTCCTCCGCCCAGCGGAAGCCGTAATTGTGGAATTCTTTGCTCGCGTCGAAGCCGAGGTCAAACATGTGCTCATGTCCGCCCGTGCCGTTTGCGAAATAGTTGAACTGCACCTTGTTGGTGCTCTTGCCGAGGAACTCGATGTCGATCTCGTCCCAAGGATTTTCCACGCCCTCGGGGGTCTTGTCGTAAGGCCCCGTGCAGACAAAGAAGGTGCTTGCGGTGCCCACGGTGGCGGAGGGCTTCATGCGGACTTCATAGTCGCCGTAGCCGTAATAGTAGGTCGTGCGCGCTTCGCCCGAGGTGTAGCGGAAAGGCGTTTCCTTGCCGTCCAGATAGACCGTCTTTGCCTCCTCTTTGATGCCGAGGTGCATCGCCCCGTCCGAATAGGTGAGGTTGCCCGACGTCCACACCGTGTTGAAGACGCTGCCGTTGGACCAGCCGTCCGACGCGAACAGCACCTTTTCGTCGGGTTGGCCGTTCCCGAAGTCGGCAACGGTGCTGCCCGTCAGGGCCGCGTCCGTGAGCGCGGGAGCGCAGCCTGCGGCAAAAGCGGCACCCAAAGCCACGATCGCCGTCATCGCCAAAAGTTTTTTTGCTTTCATGATCTTCCTCCTGATCTTTTGCGGAAAGCGTCGCGCGCCCCCGCCGATGTATTCCCTATTTTAATAGGAAAAAATATCCCCGTCAAGGGATATTTCCCAAATTGTCCGATTTTTACGCCGATTGCATGCGGAGGAGCTGTTCACTTCTCCTTGCGTCTGCCGCGGTGGGGAATGGGCTTCCACTTCAGGTTCTTCACAAACAGCGACGCGACGTCCAAAATGACGTTGAGAAGGAGGAAGAAGGGCCAGAGCAGGAGCACGGCCAAGCGACGGAAAAATCCGAGCTTGGGAATGCGCTTCCGCTCGAGGATCATGAGCAGCGCGCCCGTAAGCAGCGTGATGAGATAGGAAAAGGCGAACGCGCAGGCGGAAACGACGCCGTAGAGCGCCCACACGCGGGCGGGGTCGTAACCGCAGAGCGGCGCAAAGGCGAGGCAGATCAGCTGCATGAGCCACAGCCCCACGCCGATCGCCCCCGAGGGCAGAATGGAAACGGCGATGTCGTATTGGGAGAACTTGTTGTCCTTCCCTCCCCTCTTCCTTGGGGTGAAGATGCCCTTGACGAGCTTTTTCAGACGGGTGAAAAAGACGATGGTATGCCCGCGCGCCCAGCGCAGACGCTGCCGCATCATGACGGACACGGTGACGGGCTGCTCGTCGAAGAACTCCGCGTCGTCGCAGTACATGATCTTGTTCCCCTGCGCGATGCGGTCGGCGGTGAATTCCCAGTCCTCGGTGAGGGTGACATACTCCCAGCCCTCCTTCACATAGCTTGACGGCATGACGTACCCCGTGCCCGACACGCGGGTGGAACAGCCGCAGACGCTTCTGCCGCGCGCTTCGAAGCGGCAGGCGGCGAGGAAAAACAGCCCGTAAAGGCAGGAGATGGAATTGTCGCCGAAGTTGCTCGAATTTCGGTAGGAAGTCACCGCGTATTGCTTGCCGTAATAGAGAAAGGCGTCGTTCATGCGCGACAGATAGCCGCGCTGCAAAAGATTGTCGGCATTGATGACGAAAAAGCCGTCGAAGGAGTCCGTTCCGAAGTCCCGTTCGATGCAGCGGAACAGATAGCGGTAGGCAAAGCCGACCACGCGCTCGTTGTCGTTATCGTACTCATAGACGGTGGCGCCGTGCGCGCGGGCGACCTCCGCGGTGCGGTCGGTGCAGTTGTGCGCCGCCACGAACACCTGCAATTTTTCCTGCGGATAGCCGTTCTCCGCGATGCTTTCGAGCAGCGGACCGATGACGGTCTCCTCGTTGCGCGCGCCGATGATGATGCCGTAGCGCAGCTTTTCCTCGCGCGCGGGAAAGCGCTTCTTTGCGAAGATCCCGATGAGGGAAAACACCGCATAATGGAACATCATTCCCAGCAATACAAACCAAATGGCACCGAATACGATGCCGACGATCTCAAGATAACCCATGTTGTTCTTCCTTTGCAAACGCTCCGCCCAAGCGGCGCGAAGCGTTCTTTATGCGTTTTCCGCAGGGACGGAGGCGCTCTCCTCCCCCACGGAAAAGATGATATTCAGATGAAAGACATCCCCCTTGACAAAAGCGGAAAGCTCGCCCCCGTACTTGCGCGCAAGGAGCCGCAGGCTGCGCATGCCGAAGCCGTGGTAGCCGCGGTCCCCTTTCGTCGTGAGCGGAAGCCCGTCCTCGAATTCGAGGGTGCCGTCGAAGTAGTTCTCCTCCTGTACGAGAAGAAGGCCGTCCTTTGCCTTGACGACGAGGTCGATGACCCGCCGCTCGGGTTCGGCGATGTCCTTCACCGCCTCGAGCGCGTTGTCGAGCAAGTTCCCGAAGAGGCAATAGAGATCCCCTTCCTCGATAAAGGAGAGCTTTGCACCGTCGATCATGCAGGAGATATTGATGCTGTTCTGTTCGCAGAAGAGGCTCTTTTCGGTGAACAGCACGTTGAGCAGCGGGCTGCCCGTTTCGATGCGGGAATCGTAGATGGAGATGTTCTTTTTGAGGTCCTCAAGCCCGTGCCCGCCCTGTGCGGCGATCATGCCGAGCTTGTAGCGGATGTCGTGGCATTTGACGTTGATGAGGTCGATGGTGTCCTTGGAAATGCGGTATTGCAGCTCGCTCTGGCGGATGGCATAGCGCAAATATTCCACCTCCCGCGAAAGCTCGCGGGCGACGACCGTCTTGGCTGCCAACAGAAAGACGATGACGCAGCACACCGCGGAAAAGACATTCCCCGTCTGCCGCAGAACGACGTAGACAGGCTCGCCGAAACGGTTCTCCCTCTCCACGCAGAGGCGGGAAAAGCAGACGTCCTCGAAGGAGCAGAGGAGCACGGTGACGCCGAGCACGAATACGGTGATGGCGAGCATCCCGTAATCGAAGCGGCAGGACTGCATCCGTTTCTCCATGCCGCGGACAAAGCCGAAGTACACGGCGACCGTGCAAAGAGCAAAGAAGGCATAATAGACGAGGCGGTACCAGAGGTCGAAATTCTCCCCCCAGCCGTCAAAAATGCGGAACGCCTCCCCGCCCGTCCAAAAGATGAGAAAGAGCTTGTACACGAGATTTTGGGCGGCATAGGCGAGCGTACAGCGGAAGAGCGCCGCAAAAAACGGCTCGCCGAAGCTCCAGAACGCGAAGAGGATGACGGCAAGAAAGAGAAAGAGATAGACGAGGATGCGTCCCCAGACCGTTTCGCCGAACAGCGAATAGAACCAAGCCACGGGAATGCCGAGCGCAAACAGAAGCAAAACGGAGAGCGCGCACTTCCACCAAAAACCGCGCGGCCGCGCCGCCGTGCGGAAGAACAGCGCGCAGAAAACGAGAAGTTCAAAGAGGAATTCCGCGATTACGATGCCGTAAAGGCGAAAGACCTCAATCATGTTTCCCCTCCGCGCCCGCGTACCAGCCCGCAAGTTCGGCAAGAAAGGCGTTGCGGCGGGGACGGCTGATCATGAGCGTTTCGTTGCCGACTTTCAAGCTAAGCCCCTTGACGCTGACGACGAACTTGGGATTGACGAGATAGCATTGGTTGCAGCGCAAAAATCCGAAGTGCCTGAGTTCGTCCTCTACCTTGTAGAGCACGCCCGTGATCTCGATGACGTCGTCCACGAGGTGATAATAGAGGCGGTGGCGCACGATCTCCACATACATGAGCCTGTCCGTGGAGATGCGGCAAAGCCCGCCCGCGGTGTTCACTGTGATCGCGCGGTCGGCATTCATGACGTAGACGTCGAGCGCCTTGCGGAATTTGAGCGCAAAATCGAAGTAACCGACGGGCTTGACAAGATAGGCAACGGCATCCACCTCGTACCCTTTCTGCGCATACTGCATCAGATTGGTGATGAACACGATGGATACCGTCTTGTCGAGCGCCCGCAGATCGACCGCGGCGCTCATGCCGTCACGGTGGGGCATCTGGATGTCCATGAAGATCACGGAATAGAGCGGTTTGTAATCGGCCAACAGCTCCACCGCGTCATGAAAACGGCAGACGCTGAATTCCTGCCCGTTGCGTGCCGCATATTGCGCGATGTGCCCCGCAAGCACTTCGGCGGCGGCGTCCTCGTCCTCCACGATCGCAATATTTTTCATGATCCTGCCCCCGCCTCTATGATAGCAAACGGCTTGGTTTTTGTCAAGGACCTTCAGAAAAATTTCCGTCCCCATGCTGCGTTTCCGCAGCACGGGGACGGGTTGGGAAGGAAGAAATCAGTTGTTTTCGTCACGGCCGTCCTCTGACGCACCGTCCTCTGCCCCGCCGTCCGCCTGCGCATGCGCCTTGCGGTTCCGCAAAAGGGTGCGCGCGAGGAAGTATCCCATCACGGCGGCGCCCGCGGCAAGGACAAGTTCCACAAGGACGACGTACCAGATCCACGTCAGGTTATAGGACGCCCCCGCGCTCAGGTCGATCTCCGCCGCGTTCGGATCGAACGCCTGCTCGGCACGGACGGTGTCCGAGAGCGTCCACAGCACATCGTGCGCGACATGCTCGGCGATCTTATAGCCCGTGGGGTTCTTTATGTTGTTGAATACGGTGTCCGTAAGCCCGTTGGTGAGCCAGATGTCGTTGCCCGCCCAGATCCCACGGTAGGGAGGCATGTAGTCCTCGCCGGAGTTCATCCAGTCGGTGACGAGCGTCCCGCGGAAGCCCCATTCGCCGCGCACGATCTCGGTGCAGAGGGCGTAATTGGCGCCCGACCAGACCCTGCCGAGGCGGTTCATGCTTGTCATGAGCGCATTCCCGCCGCCCTCTTTGATCATGATCTCGAAGGGTTTCAGATAGTTTTCGCGCAGCGTCTGTTCGGTGAGGAAGGTGAACAGGCCCTCGCGGTTATATTCGCTGTCGTTGACGCAGAAGTGCTTGACGTAGGAATACACGCCCATGTTCTTCGCGCCCTTCACCGTGCCCGCGCAGATGTAGCCCGAGAGCAGGCTGTCCTCGGAGTAATACTCGCCGTTTCTCCCGCCGAAGGGATTGCGGTGAAGGTTGGCGCCGGGCGCATACCAGCCGCGCAGGCCGTCCATGGACTTCCTCTCCCTGCCCACGCTCAGCCCAAGCGCAAAGGCGAGATCCTCGCTCCACGTCTGGGCGAGCATCGTCCCGCTCGGATATGCCATGAACGTGCAGGTGGTGCCGTTTCCGCCCGTCACGCGGGTGTTGAAGCCCAGGGGGCCGTCGAGATCGACATACTGCGCCTTGCCGATGCTCGGGATCGCGGCGGTCTTAAAATAGCCATCGCTGACAAGCCCCACAAGCTCGGCGTCGGAGATGTTGGCGATGAGCTGCTCCCAAGCGGGATCGTCGTAGTCCTCCGCGTCGATCACATCGGCGTATTGCATCCCGTTATCCGCTTTTTCGCGCGTTGCGCCGAGATAGCCCGCGTATTCGAGCTGCTCTTCGGTGGGCGCCTGCTGCTTGGCGACGTTCGCCGCCTCCTGCGTCCTGTTGCGCGGCGCGCTGATCTTCTGGGGATACGTTCCCTCAAAGTCGGCGCGGGAGAGGTAGCGGACGGGGGTCTCCTCGTGGCTGCCGTCGAGGTCGCTCTTATCGACGGTGTTCTCGTTGCCCTTTCCGTCAAGATCGGTGAAGCGGTTCTCCACGGGCTGGTCCGTGACGGCGTCGAAGTCGTAATTGGTCTGCTTGACCGAATACACGAGCGCGGCGTCCTCGTACACCGCCGCCAACCCGTTCGCCTGCACGGTGCCCATATCGCCCTCTTCGTGGGCGTTCTTCATGAGTTTGACCGTGTATTTGCCCGCGTCAAGCTCATAGCCCGTGTGCCCGTTTCCGTTCGCGTCATAGCAATCGTAGGAAGCCATGTTCCGCACGGGAAGCTCAAGCGTGACGAGGTCGGTTTCCCCGGGACGGATGACCCCCGTCTTGGCAAATGCGCCGAGCACGACGGAGGATTTTTCGATGCCGCCCGCCACATAGGGCGCCGAATAGTAGAGTTCCACGACGTCCGCGCCCGCACAAGCCGCGGGATCGGCGGGATCGGCGGTGTTCTTCACTTCCACCGTGATGACGATCGTATCGTTCGCCGAAAGCTCGCCCGACGTCTTTCTCTCGCCGTTCACCTTGACGTCTGCGATCGTCCAGAGGAACTTCGTATAGGAGAGGCCGTATCCGAAGGGGTATTGCACGACCCCGTCGTAACCGCTGCCGTAATCGTTTTCGACGTCGTCCCAGAAGCCCTCGGCGTCCGCCGTTTCAAACCATTTATAGCCGACATAGATACCTTCGGAGTAGTCCACATAGGCGCGGTAGCGGGTATTTTCGTTTTTGCAATTGGCATAGACGGTGCCGGCGCCCGCCTCGCCGCTGCCCTTGTCGCCCTGGTTGACCGCCGAGGGCGTGGTGCCGAGGATATCGTAGGCGTAAGTGTCCGCCGTTCTGCCCGAGGGGGAAACTTGCACCGTTTCCGTCTTGACGCTGCCGTCGGGATTCTTTTCGTAGATAGCCGTGCCGTCCGCATTGTAGGTGGGCGCCCCATCTTCGTTGCGCACGGGCACGGGTTCTTCCTTATAGCCGCGCAGTACGTTGATAAGCCCGTTCACGCCCGTCAGACCCGTGATCCCCACGAGGAGCGCGCCGTCGATCCCGGGGTCCTCGAGGAAACCCGTTTCCATGGTGTTGGCGGTGTTCAGGATGACGATGACCTTTTCGCACAGCTCGGTGGCGACGCCGATCATATCCTCCTCCTCTGTGGAGAGTTGCAGATAGTGGCGGTCCGTGACGGTCTTTTTCTCGTTCTTGCCGGGCGTGACCTGCTTGACCTGTTTCAGCTCGAGGTCCTTGCTCTCGCTGCCCGTTCTGCCGATGACGACGATCCCGACATCGGAATATGCCCTTATGCTGTCCGCAAGCGCCATGTACTGCCCTTTGCTCGGCTCGCGCAGCACGAAGATCTCCTCCGAACCGAAGGAAACGCCCCCGCGGTATTCGAGGTAATCCTGTTCGCCGTACGTCTTGCTGTGGGCGGTGTAGTAATCGCGGTAGAGATCGTACAGATCGGGGTTATAGCCGATGCCCGCCGCCTCCAACGCGGGGAAGAGCTTCACCTTCGGAAGGTCGGTATTGGCATAGCCCGAGCCAAACGCCATCGTCATCCAGTCGTAGGCCGCCCAGCCGAATACGTTCACCTGTTTCAGCTCGTCCGCGGAGAGCGGCAGAGCGGGTCTTCCCAAGTTGTCCTTTTCGTTTTTGAGGAGAACGGTGCCCTCCTCCACGATGTCCTCGCAGAGCGCCTCGCCGTCCGCCAGCGCCGCCGCGTCGACCGATTGGCTGCGCCCGTAGAGGAAGAGGCTGATGTCCTCCCAGAATATGGACGCCGCAATGATGAGCGCGAGCATGATCGCAACCACCGCCGTGATGCACGGGGCAAAGACTGCGAGCGCCTTCTTGTTCGACATTCCCTTCTTCGCCATTTTTCTTCTCCCTTATCTTGCTTTCCGCCGCCCGCGGGGGGCGGCTTCTTTTTCGCATTATAAGATAAAGGAACGCGGCTTTACAAGACGCATTCCTTAATTTGCGGTTTTCTCTGCACAAATTGCAGCTTTTGCCTTCCTATCGCGTTCCGCGCGGAGAACGGCTGGGATCACTTCTGGCGGACCAGCTTCACGATCTCGTCGACCGCCGCGCCGACGTCGTCGCCCACGTTGATCTCCGCGTCGCACACCTCGCTGTTGCGGTATTCGAAGTCGAGGGACATGATGCGGCGGGTCTTATCCTCGATGTCGATATCTCTTCTGATGATGCTCTTGATGGCCTCCGCGCGGTCCCTGCGGGTAAAGACAAGCAGCGCGCGTTGGCGGTAGAGGTTCTTCAGCGTGATCGCCCCGCAGATGTCGATGGGCAGAACGGCGACGTGCCCCCGCTTGACGATGGGCGCGATGTCCTTCTCCGAAGTGCCGAAGTGATAGCCGCTGTATACGGTGCTCTCGATGTAATTGCCCGCGTTCATCTCGCGGATGAACTGCGCCTCGGAGATGAAGCGGTATGCCTCCTCCCCCTCCGTGCTGCGGCGGGGACGGGTGGTGGACGTGAGCGGCTTTTCAAAGCCCTCGAGCTTCGTCAGCCCGCCCGCGATCTCCGTCTTGGAGGAACCCGAAGGCCCCACCAGGCAGAGCACGCCCCCCTCCGAGAGCTTGGGAAAACTTTCGGAGAACGAATTTCTCACCATCTCGCAGAAGTGCAGGAAGTCGTCGTAGCTGTTCACGGAGAGCAGCCCCGAAAGCCCCGTATTCCACGGCTTGCGGTAGAGCACGGGATACGCCGCGCGGGAGCTGGAGATGTTGTGCGCGCCGTCGTCGAGCATGATGTCGAGGGAAATGATGTCCTTGCGCGTCCCCATGATGATGTTCTGGGCGGGGATCTCGGGAAAATCCTTTACGAGCCGCTCCGCCCGCGCGCTCATGCAGCGGGCAGGCACCGCGGTGACGAAGAAAACGTCCGCGATCTCCGAGAGCTTCTTGACAAATTCCTGCGCGCCCTCGGTGATCGGCTGCGTGCGGACGAACTCGGGGTCGGAATAGAGCGCGATGCGCTCGTCCCCGTGCCGTTCGGCGCCGCCCCAGCTCTTGATCTCCTCGATACGGAGGGGTTCCTCGTCGGGATGGCGGCGGTTGATGATGGCAACCGCATAGGAATTGCATTCATAGAGGGTGTCGTCTACGTCAAGCCCGACACGGATCCTGTATTTTTTCATCTCTGACCTCTCTTACACGGATATTATACTTCGCCCGCCGCCGTTTGTCAAGTGGGAACGGGTTGACAAATCCGCTCCGATATGATATACTGTACTTTCAGAACAACACGAGGGAGAAGCTATGTTCAAAAAAGCACTCAAGCTGATCAAACAGTATCACAGGATCATCATCCACCGCCATTCCCACCCCGACGGCGACGCGCTCGGCAGCCAGATGGGGCTTTATCATCTGATCAAGGACAATTTCCCCGACAAAGAGGTGTACATGGTGGGCGACGTCGCCACCCGCCTGCCCTTTGTGGAGGTGACCTTCGACGAGATCCCCGACGAATACTACCGCGGGGCGCTTGCCGTGATCCTCGACTGCGGTTCTTCCCGCCTCATCTGCGACGAACGCTACAAGCTCGCCGAAAAAACGCTGCGCTTCGACCACCACATCTACTGCGAAAAGATCGCCGATCTCGACGTCGTGGACAGCTCCTACGAGAGCGCCTGCGGTTTGGTGACGATGTTCGCAAAAACCTGCAAACTCAAACTCTCCACGGCCGCCGCGACCTCCCTCTATATGGGCATGGTGACGGACAGCGGCAGGTTCGTGTTCGATTCCACCACCGCCCGCACCTTCGAGCTGGCGGCTTACCTCCTCTCCCGCCCCATCGACCTCGGCTCCCTCTACTATGATCTGTACGCCGAGGACTTCGGCGAGATCATCAAAAACGCAGACAACATGCACAAGATCAAGTTTACCCCGCACAACGTGGCGTACATCTACACCACCCGCGAGGAACTTCCCGAGGGCAGCGACGCGGCGCCCGTATCTTCGGGGCTTGTCAGCCTCATGCGCGACATCAAGGGCGTGTTCATCTGGGTGAACTTCACCGAGGGAGAGGACGGCGTGCACACCGAACTGCGCAGCAACCGCTATAACATCAACCCCGTGGCCGTCAAATACGGCGGCGGCGGGCACAAAAAGGCGAGCGGGTGTACCGTGCCCGACCGGGAGACCGCCATGCGCCTTTTGGACGATTTGGACGCACTGAGTGCATCGGAGCCTGTATGAACGAAGAGATCAAACAACGCATCTTACAAAAGATCGAGGAGTACGACACCATCGTCGTATCCCGCCACATCCGTCCCGACGGGGACGCAGTCGGCTCCACCATGGGGCTTGTGCGGATCCTGCGGGACACCTACCCCGCCAAGCGCGTCTACCTCGTAGACGACGACTTTTCCGACTACCTCGCCTTTTGCGGCGGGGAGGACGCGGTGGACGACGGGGTCTATGAAAACGCCCTGCTCATCACGGTGGACACAGGCACCCGCAAGCGCATCTCCAACGCGAAGTACGCGCTCGCCAAGGAGATCGTCAAGATCGACCACCACATCGAGGCGGACCCCTACGGCGCCATCAATTGGGTGGAGGACTTCCGCTCCTCCGCCTGCGAGATGATCGCCGATTTCGCGCTCACCTTCCGCAGCAAACTCAAACTGTCCCGCGAGGCGGCGACGTATATCTACATGGGCATGGTGACGGACAGCGGCAGGTTCCGCTTTGAGGGCGTAACGGGCGAAACGCTGCGGCTGGCGGCGGCGCTGCTCGACTGCGGCATCGACTACGAAACGCTGTTTGCCCATCTCTACATGGAATCGCGCGAGCAGCTTCGGCTCAAATCCTTCGTGTACGACCATTTGCAGATCACGCCCAACGGTGTGGCGTATATCTACATGGACGCCGCCGTGCAGGAAAAATTCCACCTCACGCTCGAAGAGGCGAGCAACGTCGTGAGCGATCTTTCCAAGATCCGTGACAGCTTGATCTGGGTGGCGTTCATCTACAATTCCGAGAAAAGGGAGATCCGCGTGCGGCTTCGTTCCCGCTTCCTCGGCATCAACGACCTCGCCATCAAGTACCACGGCGGCGGGCACAACATGGCGGCGGGCGCGACGGTCTATTCCGAGGAGGAGATGTACGCCCTGATCGCGGACGCGGACGCCCTTCTCGGCGAATATAAGGCGACGCACGAGGGCTGGTTATGAACATTTTACTGACAAACGACGACGGCATCGAGGCGGAAGGTCTGAAATATCTCGTCGATTGGGCGAAAACGCTCGGCGAGGTCTGCGTCGTCGCGCCCAAAACGCAGCAGAGCGCCAAAAGCCGCTCGATCGAGATCCACGAGCCATACGAGGTGAAGCGGTCGGAGCTTTTTGGGGAGATCGAGGCGTACAGCGTGGACTCCACCCCCGCCGACTGTGTGCGGGTGGCGCTGCTCGGCATGAAAAAGCAATTCGACCTCGTGGTGTCGGGCATCAACAACGGACCGAACCTCGGCGGGGACATCCACTATTCGGGGACGGTCGCGGCATGTTTCGAGGCGGCGCAGTCGGGCGTGAAGGCGATGGCGGTGTCCGCGGCGTTCCACTCCTTCGGCAACGCGGTCAAAAACCTCGGCAGGACCTATGAAGAGATCCTGCGGCTCGGCATATTCGATTTTGCGGACATCGTGAACGTGAACTTTCCCGAGGAGGGCGATGAGATCCTCGTGACGAGAATGGGACCCCTCATATACAGCGACACGTTTGAATTTTTGCCCGACGGCAAGGTAAAACCCTGCCTGTTGTGCCTGTACCGCGGGACGAGCGATCTATCCCTCGACACCGACGCCACGATGACGGGGCATATATCGGTGACGCCGCTCTGCAACGACCTGACCGATTTTTCGGCATTGGAGCGCATAAAGCGCAAAGTGAGCTGATCCCTTTCCCGCCCCACGTCATGTTGAGCGTTCCCCTCCACGTCACGTTGAGCGGAGGCGCAAGCCGCAGTCGAAACATGGCCAAAATCCTACGTCATTCCGAGCGTTCCCCCCCTACGTCATGTTGAGCGGAGGCGCAAGCCGCAGTCGAAACATGGTCAAAATCCCACGTCATGTTGAGGAATATCGTATGTACATTTATTTTTTAACCGACGAACAAAATAAAGGTCTTTATATTGGCGTAACGGGTGACTTAGAGCGCCGAATACGGGAACACCGTGAAGGAATTATAGACGGGTATACAAAACAGCACCGATTAAAGAAATTGGTTTACTGCGAAGAATGGAGCAGTACGGCCGATGCGATAAGGCGGGAGAAACAGTTGAAAGGTTGGCGGCGGGAAAAGAAAGATGCGTTGGTTGCGAAACTAAATCCGCTTTGGGAAGAGCTTTTGCCCTGGAAATAAATTTTGTCCACCCTTCGACAAGTACGTCATTCCGAGCGCAGTCGAGGAATGTTTTGTCCACCCTTCCGATAAGCCAAATGGACATAATGCTCATTCGGGGGTGTGCGGCGGGTGTTACGGGGTGAGTACCGAGTCGATGTCTATCTTGTAGTAGATATGGACTTCCTGCGGTTTGCCCGTAACCGTTTCT